>JBBSMR010000015.1:0-59028 GCA_038233095.1 Euzebyales bacterium | reverse complement strand
CGCCGTGCGCCTGACGCGCGCGGGGTCACCGCTGTGCGGCGGCAGCGACGCCCACATGATGATCGACCGGTGGGAGGAGGCCCGCGCGATCGAGCTCGACGAGCGCCTCGTCAGCGGCACCCGGGGCCATCTGCGCGCGGCCGAGCTGCTCACGGCGGCGACCGCCTCAGGCGCGGCGTCGCTCGGATGGAACGCCGGCCGGATCGCGCCGGGCGCCCTGGCTGACCTCGCCACCGTCCGGCTCGACACCCCCCGCACGGCCGGCGCCCGCGCCGGCGACGCGTTGGCACAGACCGTGTTCGCCGCGACCGCTGCCGATGTGTCGACCGTGATCGTCGGCGGCCGCGTCGTCGTCGACGAGAGCCGTCATGTCGACGGGCCCGATGTCGGCGCCGCGCTCGACGCGGTGATCACCGCAGCGATGACCTGACTCTCGCTCGCTATTCTCACTCCGCGATGACCGACGTGCTGACCCATGCGATCCCGGCTGTGCCGCCGGACGCCATCGCCACGGTCGCCCGTGAGCGATTCGGGCTGCACGGCGCGGTGTCACTCCTCGGCGGCGAGCGCGACCAGAACGTGCTGGTCACCACCCCGGAGGGCCGGTTCGTCCTGAAGATTGTCAATCCTGGCGAGCCCGATGATGTCCTGGCGCTGCAGGTGGCCGCGCTGGAGCACCTCGCGACATCCGACCCCGCCCTCTCGGTGCCGCGCGTGGTGTCCGGACGGCCCGTCGCGACCGTCGACTTCGACGGCGTCCCGTACCGGATGTGGGCTGTCACCTACCTCGACGGCCAGCCGCTCACCGGCGGGAAGCTGCCGCCGGCGGCGGCCCGGGGCGTGGGGCGGACGCTCGCGAGACTGCAGCAGGCGTTGCGCGGCTTCTTCCACCCGGCCGCCGGCCGTCGGCTCGTCTGGGATGCGCGGCACGCGGGTGGGCTCGCCGAGTGGACCGGGGCGATCGAGGATCCCACGACGCGCCAGCTCGTCGGCGACACGCTCGCTGGCGCCGCCGCACTCATACCCACGTTGGCGTCGCTGCCCAGCCAGGTCATCCACCACGACTTCCACCGGGGTAACCTGCTGATCGACCCGGCGGAGCCGGAGGTGATCGCCGGCATCATCGACTTCGGGGACATGATCCACGGCACGCGCATCCAGGATCTGGCCGTCGCGGCGACGTACGCCGCCCTCGATCACACCGAACCGCTGCGTGCCGTGGCCACGGTCGTCGCCGGGTTCAGTGAGGTCACTCAACTCGAGTCCGCCGAGGTCGACGTGCTGATGCCACTCGTCGGCATCCGGCTCGCGCAGTCCATCGCCATCGGCAGCTATCGGGCAGCGCTGCATCCGGAGAACGCTGACTACATCACGGCGGACATCCCCGACGTGACGGCCGCCCTGATGCAGGGGGCCCAACTCGACGAGACGGAGAGTGCCGCTGCGCTGCACACGGTGGCCGGCACACCTGCAGAGAACCTCTCGTCATCGGCGCTGGCCGACCGCCGGCGCGCGTCGATGTGGTCCGGGCTGCGTCTGATGTACGACACGCCGCTGCACCTCGTGGCCGGCGATGGCGTCTGGCTCGTCGACGCGCACGGCCGCCGCTACCTTGACGCCTACAACAACGTGGTGCAGGTCGGCCACGGCAACGGGCGCGTGACCGGGGCCGCGTCGGCGCAGGCGCGACGGCTCAACACCAACACCCGCTACCTCACCGAGCCGGCCGTCCTGCTCGCCGAGGAGCTCACCGCCAAGCTGCCGGCGCCGCTGGAGGTGTGCCTGCTGGTCAACTCCGGAACCGAGGCGAACGACCTGGCGTGGCGGATGGCCCGAGCGGTGACCGGCAATCGCGGCGCGATTGTCACCCAGCACGCCTACCACGGCTGGACCGACGCCATCTACGCGCTCTCACCGGAGGAGCGGCCCTCCCACGAGGCGACCGATACGGTCGCGACCATCGCCGCGCCAGGTGTCGACGGGCCGCAGATCGCCGAAGCGATCGAGCGGCTCGCCGCTCGCGGGCACGTCCCGGCCGCCGTATGGTTCGACGCCACCTTCTCCAGCGATGGCATCCGCGTGCCCGAGCCGGGATATCTGCGGGCGGCCGCGACGCTGGTCCGCGATCACGGCGGCCTGTTCATCGCCGACGAGGTGCAGGGAGGCCTCGGTCGGGTTGGGCGCGGCTACTGGTCGTTCGCCGTCGACGGCGCCGTGCCCGACATCGTCACCCTCGGCAAGCCGCTCGGCAACGGCTACCCCATCGGCGCCGTGATCACGACTCGAGCCATTGCCGAGGAGTTCGCGCAGCGGGGCTACTTCTTCTCCACCTTCGGCGGCAACCCCGTCTCGACAGCGGCCGCACGCATGGTCTTGCGCATCACCGACGAGCTCGACCTGCCCGGACGAGCCGACGACGTCGGTGCGCTCCTGCGGGCCGAGCTGCCCTCCGCGCTCGCGCCGCTCGACGGCGAGCACCGCATACGCGGCCGCGGCGCCTTCATCGGCGTGGAGCTGCACAGCGCAACGCGCGCCCGTGCCCTTATTGAGGAGTTGCGCGACGACGGTGTGCTGGTCGGCCGCACCGGACCCGGCGGAACCGTCGTCAAGATCCGCCCGCCACTGGTGTTCCATACCGCCCACGCCGAGCAGCTGCTCGCCGCCACCGCGACGGCCGCCCGCCGCAGCGGCTGAGCGTGATGCCACTCGAACCCGCGGACGCCCGGAAGGTGTACGACCGGATCGGTCGTCTCCAGTCCACTCAGTCGTTCTATGAGGGGGCACCGATTGCGGCGATGAAGGCCGCTGGTCGCTTCGGATCCGCTCACGCCGTGTTCGAGCTCGGCTGTGGCACCGGCGAGCTGGCCGCTGATCTGCTCGACCATCACCTGCCTGCGGATGTGGACTACGTGGGCGTCGATGTCAGCCCGCGCATGGTGGCCATCGCGTCCGGCCGTATGGGGCGGTGGGCCGATCGCGCCTCGGTCACACGCATCGATGGTCGGCCACCCTTCGACCAACCGCCATCCAGCTTTGATCGGTTCGTCGCCACCTACGTGTTCGACCTCCTTCCCGAACGCGACATCCAAGCAATGCTCGCGGAGTTTTCTCCTTGTGATGAGGGCGGGTTTCTGGCGGCCGGTAGGACTCACCTTCGATGACGAGTCCGTAGGCGGGGGACCACTTCAGTCTGGCCTTCCTAACCGCGTCGGTGATCGTGCTGATCGTGTCATGCAACAGCTCGCTGCCCACGGTGCGGGCCAGATGGTGTTGAATGTCGCGCACGGTCATCCCGCCGGCGTACAACGAGATGATCATCTCATCCAGCCCGCCCAGGCGCCGCTGGCCCTTGGGCACCAGACGCGGCTCGAAGCTGCTGTCACGGTCCCGCGGGCATCCAACGGCACCGCGCCGAGCGCGGTCTGCACCGTCTTGGGGGGTCGAGCCGTTGCGGCTGTTCGGCGAGCCCCACCCAACTGGGGTCGCCGGGCTCATAGCCCAAGTGGTCGGTCAGCTCGGCGGCCAGGCCACGCTCCACCCGGCCTTGATCATTCTCCGGCAGGGAACCCCCGGGGCCGGTCAACGCCACCCCGCCCTCATCAGCGCGGTCGATCAGCTCATCAAGCCACAGGTCATCCGCGACCAGCTCGCGCAGCTGGCGGCCGGAGACGAGGCGGGCCCGGCACCTGCCCAGAGTCGTCACGGTCGTTGTCATCGGTCATCACGTTCATGAGGCGGTGCTCCTCTCTGATCTGTCTGCGAGGGCACGCCGGTTATGGCCTCTGTGGACTGCCCGTGCGCGCCGGCCCGCACTCGTGCTCGAACCATCCACGCGGGGCGGCGCCCGACAACGGCGCGGTCACCTGGCTGAGGAACGCCGCGGTGGTTCATCCACGTTCGGTTCGGTGAGTTGCAAACCCACCAACCCCACGACGATCGCGGCGAGGAGCAGGAGCCGCGGGGGCTCCGCTGGCTCGCCGAAGAACAGCAAGCCCGCGACGACCGAGCCTCCGGCTCCCAGGCCGATCCATGCCGCGTAACCGGTTCCGAGTGGCAGAACCCGCACGGCCCACCCGAGAAGCGCCACGCTGACCAGGGACAGTGCCAATCCGCCTGTGAGCAACAGGGGACGTTCCAGCCACTGAGCCTGCCGAAGCAACGACGCCCACGCGATCTCGAGCAATTCCCCAACGAAGAGGGCGATCCAGGACCACGTCTTCCTGGTCATGTCATGCCCCCAGGAACTGCAGACCTACGATCCCGCCGATGAGCAGGGTGAGGAACGCGAGCCGTGCAGGCGCCAGAGACTCTCGGTACACGGCGATCCTTCCACGACAGCGCCGAAAGTGCCGACACCCGCCCAAGCGGCGTAGCCGGCACCCAGCGTGATGTCCTGCATAGTCCATGCCAGCATGGCGACGCTCACGAGCTCGATGACCAAGCCCGCCGCCAAGGGGCCCTTGTGAGTGAAGCCGTCGGCCCGTTCAGCAGGCTGGCCCACACGACCTCGAGCAGACCGGCAGTCACCAGCACGATCCAAGCGTTCGTCACGACGGCTCCTTCCTGAGCGACGCCGCGACCCGACCGCGGCTCTGGGGCGCGACGCTGGCCTGAGCGGCCGACTCTGTTGACGTTCTCGACCGTGAGAGTAGACAACGCGACGCCCACAACAGGGAAAGACGGAGTCACGCCAAGCTCGGCTGAGCCTGGACCCTCATGCCACGGTCCGGCCCATGCTGTGGGCAGTCACAGATGGCCGCGTCCCCGACGCCTCCGGCGTCAGCCTGGGTTGACCCGATGAGGGGTGCGCCGATCGTGGCATCTATGGACGGGACTCCTGCGCGACGCTGACGAGGACGACGGCGTCCTCCAGGGCCTGCAGACCGTGGCGTGCCGGCGGAATGGCGGCGAGATCGCCAGTGCGCAGCTCCCGCCCTTCGTGGTTTGGCGTTGTCAGGCGCACGACGCCGGTGACGACCTGCAACGTCGCCGCGCCAGGGCTGTCGTGGTCGGCCAGTGACTGCCCCTTCACGAGGCCGAGCAGGGTCTGCTTCAGCGGTGCACCCGCGCCGGGCGTCAGCGTGTGACCTGCGCGGCCGGCATGGGCTGCGCGTGCGGACTCGAGCAGCCTCGCCGCCGCGGCCGATAGGTTGATCGCCTCATCGGGGTCGCCACCCATCGTCCCGATGCGCTGGTCTGCCGTGGTCATCCGCACTCCACTCAATCGCCGCCTGTCGTGCACCACACGCTCGGTTGAGTCATGGAGACAAGCCGGGCGGAACGGCACGGAGATCCCGGGACGAAGGTCCCTTCAGCGTGATCGAGCCCCCCGGGCCAAGTCCGGCGGATCGCCTCGGACACCGCCGAGAAGATCGGGCTCGAGCGAGCGCTCCGCCCCAACGAGATCACCGTCGTCAGCGGCTACGAAGGGCCGGCTTACGGGGTCCCGGACACACAGACCATCGACGCCATCCATCTCGCCGCACGAACAGAGGGCATGCTGACCGATCCTGTCTACGAGGGGAAGTCGATGTCCGGCCTCACCGGCATGATCCGCTCAGGTGAGATCCTTTACGGCGCCTGCGTGCTGTACGCCCATCTCGGAGGACAACCGGCGCTCCCCGCCTACGCCGGGGCGCCCGGACTGGGATAGTTCCGAACCGTCGGCTACGGCGAAAGCTCGCGTATCCGCGAGTTTCTTCATTTGCCAGGTGCCTGGATGCCCGGGATGAGCGTCTGGGCCGGTCGTCGGGATATCTTCTTTCTCGCCCACGCCCTAGCCGCATCCGGGTTGCCGGCCTCGTGTCTCGTGCTTGAGGTGACCGAGAGCGTCTTGGCCGTGAACGCGAGTCTGTGGCGCGACCAGCTCTCTCGTCTGAAGCTGCTCGGCGTCGGGCTGGCGATGGACGACTTCGCACCGGCTCGTCGCTGGCGCAGCTGCGCGCGTTGCCGGTCGACATCGTGAAGGTCGATCGGACGTTCGTGAATGACTGTGACCGTTCCCCAAAGGCGGCGGAGCTCGTCCGCGCGATCCTGGGGATGGCCCACGGCCTTGGACTCCAGGTCGTCGCGAAGGCGTCGAGCGCAGCGAGCAGCTGCACGTCCTGCAAGCAAGCGGTTGCGACCTGATCCAGGGCTACTGCTCGGACGCGCGGCGGCCGCCGCGCAGGCCGAGGAACACCTTGATCAGCATGCCGCCGGCGCCGCCTGAGACACCTCGCCGATATCCGCCAACTGTTACGGTGAGCCGCCAGGTAGACACGGGCGGCACAGACCGGAGGAGGCACCGCTATCGCCAAACGCACAGACGAGACGGCCGCCGAGGCGGAGGACGCGTCCGGCGGTGACGGTCAGAGCTGGCTGCGCCGTCAGCTCACCCGCTTGCGGAGACACCTGGAATGGCGCACGTGGCTCGCGATCGCCTGGGCGACGCTCCGCTCGGCGCTCGACGACCGCTTCACCGGGCTCGCCGCGGAGATGTCGTTCTTCGCCCTGCTCGGCCTGGTGCCGCTCACGGTGACCTTCGGGGCCGCCCTGGGTCTGCTTTGGGAGGTCGCGGACGTGACCACCGTCATCACGGCCAGAGAGCTCGTGATCGACGTGCTGCGCATCGTGCTCGGAGGAGAGCTGGCTGACGACCTCGCCCCCTTTGTCCGTCAGTTGCTGGGCGTGCGGGAAGGCGGTGTGGCCTTGGGCGGTCTGCTCGTCAGCCTGGTGGTCGGCGGGCGCATCTTCGTGCCGGTCATCTACGGCCTCGATCACGCACACCGGGTCGCAGATCGTCGTTCGCTGCTCGTCCAGCGGCTGCTCGGGATGGCGCTGGGCTTCGGATCCTTCTTCGCCACCGGGCTCATGATCGCGGTCCTCGTCCTCGGCCCGTTGCTCGGCAACGCACGCCGGTTCGCGACTCAGCTCTCCGCCGGTCGGCTGTTCGAAATCTCCTGGGCGATCGGACGCTGGCCGATTCTGCTGGCCTGCCTCGTCGGATTCCTGGCCTGTGTCTATCGCTTCGGACCCAGCGTCAGGCTTTCCTGGCACGATGTGTTGCCCGGCACAGTCCTGGCGACGACGCTCTGGCTTGCCGTCGCCGGCGGTTTCCGGGTCTATCTCACGATCAGTGGCCGGACCGACGTCCCGGCGAGCGGGTCGACGCCTGAAGCCGTCGCCATCGTCGGCCATGCGGTCGGAGCCGTCATCGCCACGGCGCTCTGGGTCTTCCTCTTGAGCCTCGCCATCCTGCTCGGCGGAGAGCTCAACGCGGCACTGCTGCGCCGCCGCGCGGACGAGTCCACGTGAAGATCGCGGTTGTGCTCGCGGCGGGCGGGGCGCGCGGGGCGTACCAGGCCGGTGCCCTGGACGTGCTCCTCCCGGTGCTGGAGGCCCGCGGTGAGCGTCCGTCGCTCTTCGTCGGCGCGAGCGTCGGAGCGCTCAACGCCGTGGGACTGGCGGCTTCGGCGCACCGATCCGCAGCGGAGCAGGCGGACGATCTGCTGTGGCGCTGGGAGCGCGCGACGAAGCCGAACGTGCTGCGGCCGCTGTGGCAGCAGCTGCCGCTCGTCGCGCTGCGCTACGGCGCCGAGACGCTCGCCATCCACGTGCTGCGGCTGCAGGGCCTGCTCGGCACCGAGCCGCTGGCGAAGAGCCTGAGGCGTCTCATCGACTGGCAGCAGTTCCACCGCAACGTCGCGGATGGCGCCGTCAGCGCCGTAGCCGCCATGGCGACGGTGGTGCGCAGCGGACGGGTCGTGGCTTTCGTCGAGGCGGCGCCGGGAACCGTTCGCCCTCCGCCGTCGGCGACCATCGACTACGTCGCCGCGCAGCTCGACGTCCCCCACGTGCGCGCCTCCGCGGCGATTCCGATGCTCTTCCCCGCCATCCGCATCGACGAACCGCGCACGGCCGCCGGCTGGTACGTGGACGGCTCCACCCGTCTGCACGCGCCGTTGAAGCCGGCGTTGGATCTGGGCGCGGAGCGGTTGGTCGTCCTCGGCACGACCGGCCTCGCCCCGCGCGCGCCCGCCCCCCAGGACGCGGATCTCGACAACGTCGATCTCGGTGACGGTGCCGTCACCCTTCTCAACGCGATGTTGGAGGACTGCCTGCGTCGCGACGTGCGCCAGCTCGGCGAGGTCAACAGCTTCTTCGCCGACGAGCAGCAAGAAGCCTCGGCGTCACGGCGCTACCGCGCGGCGCTCGGCAAGCCGGCATACCGGCGGGTGCCGTTCATGGTCGTCGCTCCGCCGGATCCCGACGAGATCTCCCGCCTGGCGATGGACGTCTACCACGCCAACTATCACAACCTGCGTGGTCTGCTCGACCCCGACTTCCAGCTCATGCACCGCCTGCTCGGCAGCGACAGCCCCCTGCAGGGCGAGCTGTTGAGCTTCCTGCTCTTCGACGCAGACTTCATCGCCGAGCTGGTCCGTCTCGGCCGACGCGATGCCCGGCGGTGGCTGCGCGAGCATCCTGGCGACCCGTGGCAGGTCGAGCCGCTGCAGCCGCTGCTGCCGGAGTCGGGCCCGAACCGCACGGACGGTCCCTCGTGACTGAGCAGCCGAACCGCTCCGACGCGCTGGCTGTGCTGGAGCGCCACTGGCGCAGCCGCGAGCGCTACACGTCGCCGAACGCCGAGACGTATCCGTGGCTGTGGCTGTGGGACTCCTGCTTCCACGCGCTCGTCTGGGCCGAGGTTGGCGACGCGCGCTGCGTGCAGGAGCTGAGCAGCGTGTTCGCGTACCAGGCCGAGGACGGCTTCGTCCCCCACATGGGCTACGCGCCTGAACCCGAGGCCGCCGGGGAGCTCTGGGGTCGCCAGGGTGCATCGGTCATCACCCAGCCGCCAATGTACGGCCACACCGCCCGCGAGCTGACGCGACGGGGCTTCCGTCTGTCCGACGAGCTGATCGCGGCGGTCCGCGAGGCTTGCGCGTTCCTGTGGGAGCGGCGGCGCGCCGAGAACGGGCTCATCAGTGTCGTGCATCCCTGGGAGGGCGGCACCGACGACTCCCCCCGTTGGGACGGCTGGTGCGAGGGTCCGTTCGACCGCTTCGGTCGCTGGCGTGAGCGCAAGCTCGAGCTGGTGCAAGCGCTCCGCCTCACGCCTGGTGGAACTGCCGTGGGCAGCGACGCGTTCGTCGTGCAGCCGGCCGGGTTCAACGCGCTCTGCACCTTCAACTTCGCCGAGTTGGCCGCCCTGACCGACGACCCACAGTGGCGGCGGCGCTCCGATGAGCTCGTCGACGCGCTTGACGAACGCTGGGACCCCCGCCGGGAGACGTGGACCGACGCGGCCGACAACCCTCCCGCGTCGACAACAGTGCGCACACTGGACGCGCTCCTCGGGGTGCTCGTCACCCGCCGCGACGACGCCAGGGAGTCCGTGTGGCGGCAGCTCTTCGACGAGCGGGCCTACGGCGCGGATTTCGGACCGTGCGGCGTCCACCGCGGCGAGCCGTCGTTCGACCCCGGCGCCTACTGGCGGGGCGCCGCGTGGCCCCAGCTCAACTACCTCTTCTGGGTGGCCGCCACTCGGCAGGGACGGCACGAGGAGGCCGAGAAGCTCGCACGGCAGACGACCGAGGCAGCGGCCATGACCGGCCACGCCGAGTACTGGCATCCGCTGGACGGGCAGCCCGGCGGCGCGGCGCCGCAATCGTGGTCGACGCTCTGGCTCCTGATGCGGAGGGACGCAGCCTCGACGCGACGGGCAGCGCTGCGCTCGGTGTATCCGCACGACGTGGCGGACGCGCTGGCGGAGGAGGTGGAGCGTCGCCTCGACCGGCCTGGGGAACGCGCGGTTGCTCCCACGCGCTGGGATGAGCGCGACGCCTGGCTCATCACCTATCCGGACCAGTTCGGTCGCGACGGTGAGCCGCCGCTGCGCACGCTCGAGGCTTTCTTCAGCGGGCGCCTGGCGCCGTGGCTGAACGGCTTGCACGTCACGCCGTTCGCTCCCTGGACCTCCGACGAGGGCTACAGCATCGTCGACTACCTTCAGGTCGACGAGCGCTACGGGACGTGGGCGGACGTCGAGGCGTTGGCCAGGCGTCACCGGCTGATGCTCGATGCGGTCATCAACCACCTCTCCGCACAGAGCCGGTGGTTCCGCGGCTTTCTCGAAGGCGACGAGCGCGACCGCGGATTCTTTCGGACAGCGGATCCGAAGGCTGACCTGTCGGCGGTCGCGCGTCCCAGGACATCGCCTCTGCTCACGCGCTTTGATGCGGCCGAAGAGCCGCGCTGGGTCTGGACCACCTTCTCGCCCGACCAGGTCGACCTGGACTACGCCAACCCGCGCGTGCTGCTGGCCGTGCTCGACGTGCTGCTGGCCTACGCGGACCGGGGAGCGCAGGCGTTGCGGCTGGACGCGATCGCCTATCTGTGGAAGCAGGAGGGCACGTCTTGCATCCACCTGCCCGAGACCCACGCCATCGTCGCGTTCCTCCGTGACGCCCTCACCGCCGTGTATCCGAACCTGGTCGTCATCACCGAGACCAATGTCCCTCACGAGGAGAACTTCGCGTACTTCGGCTCGGCCTCGGTGCCGCAGGCGCACGCCGTCTATCAGTTCCCGCTGGCCCCGCTCACTTTGCACGCCCTCTTGAGCGGGGATGCCCGCCTGCTGCGGGACTGGGCGGCGGATCTTGCGCCGCCGCGCGCCGACACTACCTTCCTGAACTTCCTCGCATCCCACGACGGGGTCGGGCTGCGACCGGCCGAGGGTCTGCTCGACGACGACGCGGTCGAGTTGCTGGTCGCGGCCACGCGCTCCAGCGGCGGCGAGGTGAGCATGCGCGAGCTCCCCGACGGCACCTCGTCGCCCTACGAGCTGAACGCGACCTGGTACTCCCTGCTTGGCGCGCAGCGGGACGAGGATGTCGCGCTCGCCCGCCACCTGGCGTCCCACGCCATCATGCTCGCCCTGCAGGGCATACCGTTGCTCTACGTCCACAGCCTGTTCGCCACCGCCAACGACCGGGAAGCGTTCGCACGCACCGGCCAAGCCCGCTCACTCAACCGGCGGCGGTTCGACGACGTCGCGGACCTGCAACGACGGCTGGACGATCCGACGTCACGGGCCGGGCGAACGTGGCAGGGATTGCGCACCATGCTCGCCTGGCGAGCGGCGACCCCCGCGTTCCACCCGGCGAGCGGGCAACGGGTGCTGCCGGCAGACCGTCGGGTCTTCGCTCTGGAGCGCACGGCCGCGAACGGCGAGCGCGCGCGTGTCTATGTCAATGTCTCCGCCGAGACCGTCGTCATGGACGATCCACTCGATCAGGCATGGAGCGCGTTCGACGGTGACGCCATGACGGAAAAGGAGATTCGACTCGAGCCGTACGGCTGCCGCTGGCTGCGCGGGTCAGCAGTCGGCGAGAGCAGAGAG
Source organism: Euzebyales bacterium (assembly GCA_038233095.1). Taxonomy (GTDB): domain Bacteria; phylum Actinomycetota; class Nitriliruptoria; order Euzebyales; family Egibacteraceae; genus JBBSMR01. Next base: position 47,642 of record JBBSMR010000015.1, on the reverse strand, counting down.
CGCCTGACAGATCTCCGCTGAGCGACGTCGAGGGATCCGACGCGCTCGGTCAGCAAGCTGCGGCGGACGGCTGCAGATTGTCGAAGCTGGCCGCGCTCTCTTGCGCCAGGCCTTCCTCTTCGCTGATCATCTGCCTCGTCGCCTCGTCCGACCAGCCCACCTCCGCCTGGTCCTGCGGCCTGTCCCCCGATAGGGCGCGACGATGGCGGCCGCGGCCACGGCCCTGCGAACCGCATTGCGTGCCCTGCACCCACGGCGCCGAGCGACATTTGGGAGCGGTACATCGAGCCGTATCCGGGCACGCTCTGCTCCCAGTGAGCACGCGTGACGACACCCCCCTGCCTACGGACGCGGCGTACAAGCCGCTGGACTGCGGCAACGGGCGTGTCGCCGCCTCGGTCTCTCCCGACGGCAAGGTGCTCGCACTCGCCGGGTACCACCCGACGCACGGCTATGCCGGCTTCTTCGCTCAGGAGCCCTTCCCCGACGCCCGGCGTGGCGAGGCGCCGGCCGTGCGTGCCTACCGGGCGGAGATGGGCGGGCGCGAAGCCGCCGGTTTCGGTCTGCTCCCGGATGAGCCCTGGCAGGACGTCACGGTGAGCTCGACCGCCGGTGTCGCGCCGGTGGCGTCGCTGCGATCATCCTCGGTGCGGGCCAGCGTGAGCACGACCGCGCCGGCGCGCGCCGAGGGGATCGTGCAGCGGTGGCGGTTGCGCACCGACGGCGAGCAGGCGGAGCGGTGGACGTACCGTCTCGCCGGGACGCTGTGGGCCGGCCGCTCGGCGATGACGGAGCTGACCGAAGGCGGCATCGTGGCGCAACCCTCCGCCGAGATCGTCGTCCGCCTCGACGGTGACGCTCTGACCGTCACGAACCCGGCGGTCGGTGTTGCCGTAGCGATCGTCGGGGTGCCTGAAGGTTCCTGGGTGCGGCGGGGCGAAGGGCCACTCGACGTCTCCGTCGACGCGGAGCTCCCGTTGCGGCCAGGCGCTGAGACCGAGCTCATCCTGGCATGGGCGCTCGGCCCAGAGGCGTCGGCCGCCGCGGAACGGGCTCGCGCGCTGCGCCGCGCCGCTGATTTCGAGCCAGGAGCTGATCGCGCCCGCTGGCAGCAGCGATGGCCTGATCTCGACCGACGTGTCCCGGCCCCGCTGCTGCCACTCCTGCACCGCGGGCTCAGCTATGTGCCCGCCTGCTGCGCGCTGCCGGCCACGCGGGGCACCGTGGTGCTCACTGACCACCGGATCCTGCCGCTCTCGTGGACGCGGGACGCCTACTATGCGCTCGCCGCGCTGCGCGCCGCCGGCGATCCCGACGCCGACACCCTGTTGTGCGCTCACCTGGAGTGGCTCTTCTCCTGTGAGCGACCGGACGGTGCCTGGGCCAGGGCGTATCTGCCCAACGGCAAAGTGAAGGATCCCGCCTACCAGCTCGACCAGCAGTGCTATCCGCTGCTCGAGCTCGCCGAGGCGCTGCGCCACCGGCCGGATGACGCCTGGCTCTGGCAGCTCGCCGCGCAGGTGCCCAAGGTGTTGGAGGCCATCACAGCCCGGCGCGCGCCCTCGGCGGCGCTGTACGCAACCGAGGAGACCCCCGCAGACGACGTGATCGGCCTGCCCTACCACTTCTCCAGTCATGTGCTGCTGTGGCACACACTTCGGCGACTGGCGTCGGCGCTCGACGACGCCAAGGTCGGACGCACGGCCGACGAGGTGGCTGACGCGACCCGCGCGCAGTTCACCGTCCGACGCGACGGTGAGCGCCTGTTCGCCTACGCCATCGACCTGTCCGGCGAGGCTCGGCTGTACCACGACGCCAACGACCTGCCGACGGCGTTCGCTCCGGCGTGGGGCTTCTGTCGGAGCGACGACGCTGTCTGGCGGGCCACGATGGCGTTCGCGTTCAGCCGCGAGAACGACGGTTGGGCGCCCGGTCCGTTCGGCGGGCTGGGCTCGGATCACACCCCCGGCGCCTGGCCTCTGGGCGACGTGCAGGAACTCGTCTACCGCCGCGCGGTCGGCGACACCGTAGGCGAGCAGCGGGTCATCGAGCGGCTGGCCGCCACCGCCGCCTGGGACGGCGCACTTCCGGAAGCCCGCGACGTCCAGACCGGCGACATCCACTCCCGGCATTGGTTCGCCTGGCCTGGCGCGGCTCTTGCCTACGTCTGCCTCGGCCAATGAAGGGGAAGTGCGTCCGAGGCTCCGTGGATGGGGATGCGGCCCCCCGATAGAAGGCGCTTAGCCGCCCGAAAGATCAACCGCATCCGGTCAATCCTCGGCTCCTCGACGCGCAAGCCCACGCCCCACCGAAAGATCAACCGCATCCGGTCGATCCTCCGCCCCTCGGGACGCAGAAGTTCAGGCGAGGCGCGCCCCGTCCTCGGGGTCGAACCAGCGGATGCGCTCCGGCTGCGGGCGGACCCAGACCTCGTCACCTGCCGAGAGCTTCTCGTCGCTGTCCACCAGCATCTTCAGCTCTTGGTCGTCGCCCAGCGACGCGGTGAGCAGCAACTCGGAGCCGACCGGCTCAACGACTTCGATGGTGACCGGTAGCGCATCGTCGGAGGAGCCCTCGACGGTGTCCACGTACTCACCGCGGATGCCCAGCAGGATCTCGCGCTCGCCCACGTCGTCGAGACCGGGCGCCTGCAGGTCGTGCTCCCCGATGCGAACCCGCGCGCCGTCGCCGTTCGTCTGTGCCTGCCCACGCAGGAAGTTCATCGGCGGCGTCCCCATGAAGCCACCAACGAAGCGGTTCACCGGGTCGTCGTACAGATCGATCGGCGAGTCGACCTGCTCGATGTGGCCCTTGCGCATGACGGCGACGCGGTCACCGAGGCTGAGCGCCTCCACCTGGTCGTGCGTCACGTACACGGTCGTCGTGTTCAGGTCTTTGACCAGCTTCTTCAGCTCGGCGCGGAAGTTCAGGCGCAGCAGGGCGTCAAGGTTGGAGAGCGGCTCGTCCATGAGCAGCACCGTGGGCTCCATCACGACGGCACGCGCGACCGCGACACGCTGGCGTTGCCCCCCGGACATCGCCGCCGGATAGCGGTCGAGAAGGTCAGAGATCTCCAGCATCTCAGCCGCGTCACGCACGCGCTGCTTCAGCTTGTCGTCGTCGGACTCGCCTTTCATGCGCCGCCCGAACGCGATGTTCTCGTAGACCGTCATGTGCGGGAAGACGGCGTAGCTCTGGAAGACCATGGCCAGGTTGCGCTTGCGCGGCGGGTCATCGGTGACGTCGCGGTCCTCGATCGTGATCGTGCCGCGCTCGGGATCCTCCAGGCCGGCAAGACACCGCAGCAACGTCGTCTTGCCGGAGCCGCTCGGACCGAGCAGCACGAAGAACTCGCCGTCGTGCACGTCGAGCGTGACGTCATCGACGGCGGTGATGTCCTCGAACCGCTTCGTCAGGCCCTCGAACCGGATATCACCCATGCGCCCTCCTTTGCCTCACTGCGCGCCCCACAAACCGAGCAGGCGCTTGCGAACGAAGAAGATGAAGACCAGCGAGGGGGCCAGCAAGAACCAGCCCGCCGCGAAGCGGAACGGCAGCGGCGAGGCCGTGAGGTTGCTCAGCACCAGAGCCGGCAAGGTGGGGCTCTGCACCGTGAGGATGGTCGCGGCGAAGACCTCGTTCCACGAGACCACGAAGGTGAAGACGGCGGCGGCGGCCAGGCCCGGCAGTGCCATCGGCAGGACGATCTTGCGGAAGGCCTGGAACGGCGTGCAGCCGTACACGAGGGCGGCCTCCTCCAGCTCGCCGGGCACGCCGACGAAGACGCTGGAGGTGATCAGCACGGCGAACGGCAGCGCCAGGGCGGTGTGGACCGAGGCGACGGCCCAGATCGTGTCGTTCAGGCCGATGCTTAGGAAGGTGACGGCCAGCGGGATGGAGAGAATGACGATTGGGAAGGCGCGGGTCGAGAGCACGACCAGGCGGTAGACGTTGCGGCCCGGGAAGATGAACCGGGCCAGGGCGTAGCCGGCTGGTGCCCCGATCGCCAGGGTGACGACCAGCGTGAGGAAGGCGACCGCCACGCTGCGCCCGAGCGCGGGTAGCACGCCTGCGAACGTGGTGAAGAAGGTCATGGTGTCCAGCGACAGGTTCTTCGGGAAGAACGCGTGCGGGTACTCATACACCTCGTTGCGCGTGGTGAAGGCGAAGATGGTGATGAGGTAGACGGGGATGAGGACCCACAACGCGAGCAGGGTCGCCGTGCCGTACAGGATCAGGCTCCGGCGACGGCGGCGGCGCCGCTGACCGGGGCGCTCCTGCCGCTCGGACTCACCCGCGTCCCGGCGCTGCTCCTCGCCAGTCGCTGTCCGTTCTGCGGTGCGGCTCATTGTGGCTGCTGCTCCTCTTTGACGGGGACGATGGCGAAGAAGAAGCCCGCGGCGACGAGCGAGAGCACGAGGATGAGCGCGGCGTAGGCGGCAGCCACGTTCTCCTCCTGGTAGACGGCGTACCAGCGGTAGGACTCGGCCGAGAGCACGGTGAGACCGCGTCCGGCAAGCGTGATCACAATGGCGAAGACCTGGAACGCCAGCACCGTCCTCAAGATGAGCGCTACCCGGATGCTCGGGCGCAACAGCGGCAGCGTGACGTGCCGGAACCGCTGCCACCACCCTGCGCCGTAGACGTCGGCGGCCTCGATGAGATCGTCGGGTATCGACTGCAGCCCGGCGACGAGGATGACCATGATGATCGCGGTTGCGCGCCACGCCTCGGCGAGCACCAGCGCGAGCACCAGCACGAACGGCTTCTCGTAGTCCAGCCAGACGACGCCGTCGACGCCGAATGCGTTGAGGAAGCTGTTCAACCAGCCGTTGTCGGTGAAGATGGAGAACCACACGAGTCCCGCGGCGAGCTCGCTGATCGCCAGCGGCAGGGCGTAGATGTACAGCCAGATCGTCCGACCGCGCAGCGCCTTGTCGTTCACCACCATCGCCATGGCCATGGCCAGCACGAACTGCAGCGGGATGATCAACGCGAGCAGCCCAAGCGTCGTCAGCAGCGCCTCGACGAAGAGCGCGTCGCTCAGCATCGTCCGAACGGGCTCAAGGCTCCAACCCCCGCCGAAGCCCTGAAAGGCGAGCTGGAACGCCTGCACCATGGGATAGGCGAAGAAGAGCAGCAGCCACAGCAACGACGGGACGAGCAGCGCGTACGGCGCCCACTTCGAGCGGGCCCCTCTCATCGGTCCGTACCCCTCACGCTTGCCCCTCTCTCGACACGCCTACGAGACCTGGCAGACACCCTGCCCGGTCGGATCGGGCTGCCAGCACGACGCCCCGGCCTGCTGCAACACCGCCTGCAACTGCCCCGCCTCGACGTCGAGCGCGGCGCGGATATCACCCTTCTCCAGCACGGTCCGTCTGAAGATGTCGTAGAAGACCTTGGTGTACAACCCCTCGAAGGATCCCAGCCCCGTGGGCAGCAGGGAGAGCACCGCGTTGTTCGAGCTGGTCTGGCGGGCGACCCCGCCGGTGAGCTTGGCCAGACCTGGGTCGAGGTTGACGTCGAGCTCCTGGCTCAGGGGCGGGAGGAAGCCCGTCTCCTGCAACGTCGTCGCGAGCGCCTGCTGCGAGGTGAGATGCTTGATGAGCTCCCACGCTCCGTCGGGGTTGCTCGCCGACTTGGGGATGCCGAGACCCGCGACGACCGGCATGAAGCCCAGCCCCTCAGGGCCCGTGGGCGAGGGGAAGACCACGTACTCCTCCGGGGTGGCCTGGAGCGCCTCCTTGAGTCGCGCGGTGTGGTCCCAGGCGACCTGCACCTCCCCCAGCCTCAGCGGCTCCTGCATGAACCCGTACAGCACCGACTCGGCGTGCACGGAGTCCCAGGTCCGGGCCAGCCAGTCCCAAGCAGCCACGGCCTCGTCGCTCGCGAACTCGGTGTTGAGCGCCCCGGTGAAGCTCGGCAGCAGATAACCCTGGAGGAAGCGGTGGAAGAGCCCGTTCCCGCCGGCGGGGAAGCCCACGACGCGTTCTCCGTTGACCTCGACCAGCCGCTGCGCCCACGCGGTGAGCTGCTCGTAGGTCAGCGCGTTGACGTCCGCGCCCGAGGGGAGGTGCTCCACGGCGTCACGCCGGGCGGCCATGAGATACGTCGCCTGCAGCCACGGAATGTAGAACAGGCCCTGGCCGTCGAAGCGGGCGAGCTGCAGATAGTTCTCGATGTAGCCGCGCTGTTCGATCTCGGAGAACCGGTCGCTCAGGTCCATCAACGCGTCCTCGGCGCGCAGCGTCGACATCGACCCGTGCAGCGCTCCCAGCAGGCTGATGGAGCCCGAGCCCGTTTGGGCCTGCGCCCGCACGCGCGTGAGGAAGCCCGTCTCGTCCGTCGGCACGAAGCTCGCCGAGCCGGAGTAGCCGGGCAGAATCTGATTGCGCACGGTGGCGGCCTCCGCCGCGGGAGCGAGCTGGGTGGAGAGAAACACGACCTGACCGCCCCCGCCTCCGCCTGCTCCTCCCCCACCGGTCGCCGTCCCGCCGCCCCCCGAGGAGGCGCTGGCCGACGAACTCGCGCTCGACTGTTCGCCCTCGTCGTCGCACGCGGCGAGCAGCGGTCCGGCGAGCAGCGCTCCGGCCCCCGCCGCCATCGCTTTGAGCAGTGCTCGGCGCTGCAGCCCTGGCGGCGCGGCAGACCCGAGCGCATCGGCGGTGATGCGAGGTTCTGGCTCCGCAGCGCACCCCCTCGGTATCGCAAAGCCCAGCGAACCTAACGTGCAGACCGGACAGGGTCAAGGGTGCGCGCCGCTATGCTTGGGCGCTCTCCTCGCCGGAGTCCAGCATGAACAGGCAGTCGCCGTCCACGAGATCGGCGAGCCGGCGCATCCGTGTGAGGTCGGGCTCTGTCTTCAAACCGAACAGGTTGACGTCCGCCGCGGACACCTCGCGCAGGGCGGCCTCGAAGGGCTTGTTCACGACCTGCTTCTCCGGCTTGGCTGGCAGCCGGGCAGCTTCGATGAGCGCCTGCATGTAGTCGCGCGCGGTCTCCATGTCGCCGTTGTCCACCGCGGTGACGAGTTCCAGGTTGGCGTCCCAGGAGCGCCGCAGCTTGTAGGCGATCAGCACCGCGAGGTCGACATGCTCGAGGTGCTCATCGGTCTCCCAGTCGGGGTGCGGTCCACGGACCCACAGGTTCAACGACTGGACGTTCTTGAAGGGCGTGGGATCCCGTTCGGCGAACAGCAGCACCCCGAGCCCCTCCTCACGGCAGTCCTGGATGAGCCGGACCAGTGACGCGTCATGCTCGTGGTCCTCCGTGATCGGCAACAGCACACTGTTCGGAGGCAGGATCGTGCCGCGCAACGCTTGCACGGTCGAGAGCACGCCCTCCTCCATCGATTCAGCGGAGACGACGTTCCACGTGGTCACGACGTTCGCGTCGTGGAAGTGCTCCGCGTAGTTGGCCAACCGCCCGGCCATGGCGCTGTCATGACCGTCGTTGGAGAAGCCGAGCAGCTTGATAGAGCCTTCTGGCACGACGAGAGCATGGATCAATCGGTGAATGCGCTCGACATCGTCGATGCGCTCGACCGGCACGAGCAGGTTCGGCTTCCAGACGCGGACGTCCGAGCCAGGCGCACTGCTTGCCCGCTTGGCGGCCCACTCGGCCAAAGCGGTGAACATCCCTGATCGGATGTCGGGGAACGGCGCCTCGATCTCGCGGCGGCTCAGCACCAGGTAGGAGCCCACCACAAACGCCACAGCCGCCAGCCCGTACACAGGGTTGATGATGAACATGGCGAGCAGGCAGCCGACTGTCCCCAGCGGCGCGACGAAGTTGGGGACGTTGAGGGCGGGCCGGAAGCTCACGAGCCTGAGTTGCTGCTCCACCCAGACCACGACGTTGATGGTCATGTAGGTGATGAGGAAGAACATCGTGATGAGCGGCGCCACGGCGTTGAGGTTGCGCAGCATCAACCCGCCGAGGATGATGATCCCCGACAGCACGATCGCGTAGCGGGGCTGATCTGACCCTTCCGGGTGGCGCGCCAGCCATTTGCTGCCGGGCACCACGCCGAACGATGCGAGCGCCTGCAGGATTCTCGGCGCGCCGACCATGGACGCCATGGCCGAGGAGAACGTCGCGCCGAGCAAGCCCGCCAGGACGGCCGGTCCCCAGGCGGCGCGCTCGACCATGATGGTGTAGTCGCTGACCAGCTCCTGTGGGGTCGCCGAGCGCGCCAGCCAGTATGCCAGAGTGAGATACACGAACACGCTGACGACGATCGCCGAGAGCGTACCGATGGGGATGCTGCGACCCGGCTCGCGCAGGTCACCCGAGAGGTTGGCCCCCGCCATGATCCCGGTGGTGGCTGGGAAGAAGACCGCGAAGACGGGCCAGAAGCTCGTGCCCTGAAAGTCGTTCTCCGGAGCGCCGGCGTAGTTGCCGAACCAGGTCACGGGTTCGTCCATGGAGCCGGTGAACGCGGCCACCGCCACCATCACCAAGGAGAAGACCACGGCGGCGAGGATGAAGTACTGCACCCTGAAAGCCAGCCCCGGACCCACCCAGGAGATGAAGAACAGCACGCCGAAGACGACCAGGTCGACGATGAGCGCCGGATGCTCCGGGAAGATGAAGAGCCAACCGGTCCTGAAGCCGAAGATGTAGATGGTGGTGGCGAGCGCTTGTGAGAGGTACAGCGGCATGCCGATGCTGCCCCCCGCCTCCAGGCCCAGCGAGTGCGAGATGACCGAGAAGGCGCCGCCGGCCCCGATGCGGATGTTCGTGGTGATCGCCGCCAACGAGAGTCCGGTCGCGCCCGTGATCGCGAACGCGCCGAGGATGATGAGCGCTCCCCCGATCATGCCGGCATTGCCGACCACCCAGCCCAGGCGCAGGTACATGATGACGCCCAGAATCGTGAGCAGCGTCGGGACGAAGACACCCTCGAACGTGCCGTACAGCTTCCGCGGCGCGTCCCCCTCCTGCTGCTTCGCCTGTTGCTCGGCCATGGCAGTCCTGTCTCGAGGCTCGCGTCGTTCAGCCGAGGAGAGTGATGAAGGCTCCAACGGCTTGCGGGAAGGGCAGTCTACCCAGGCCGATCGGCGACCCGCCGACCTACAGCGCCGGCTTGAACACCATGGCGGCCACCGCGGAGAACAGGATGAGCAGGTTCACGCCACTCAGCGCGCGCAGGCGTCGCTGCAGTCCCGGCACGCGCGCCTGGTCGCCGTTCGGTTCATGGTGTGCTGCGTTGAGCTCCTCACCCGTTCGGCGGATGAGCGTGGTGCTGAGGGCCATCGAGAGGAACAGCCCACCGAGACCTCACGCGATCCACAGGGTTGCCAGACTCATGCCGCCGGCGAGCACCATGACAAGCCCGGCGAGCGCGCAGCGGGAGCGCGCGGCACGGCGCTGGCCGAGACCGCGCTGCGTTCCTGGCGCGAGCGCCGCTGGCAGGACGTCACGGAGCCGTCCGCATGAGTGCTGAGCTCCTGCTGCCGGTCTCCGGCGGCCGGGTGGAGCCCTACCGCGTCGGCGCCCGCCAGCCCGTGGCGCCCACCGACCCGCACGGCACGCGCAGCCGCAGAGCGTACGCCGCCGCCCACGTCGTGGCGGATCCGTGGGCGGAGGCCGACCCGACCGCAGAGACGCACATCGACTGGGACGCCACGCTCGCCTTCCGCCGACACCTGTGGTCGACGGGTCTCGGTGTCGCCGAGGCGATGGACACCGCCCAGCGCGGCATGGGGCTGGGCTGGACCGAGGCGCGCGAGCTGATCCAGCGCAGCGCCGCGGAGGCCGCCAGTGTGGGCGGGGAGATCGTGTGTGGCGTGGGCACCGATCAGCTGCCCACCGACCGCCCAGCCAGCCTGGAGAACCTGCGCGCCGCCTACGAGGAACAGCTCGAGGCGGTCGAGAGCGCCGGCGGCCGGGCGGTGCTCATGGCCAGCCGGGCGCTGGCCGCCACCGCCGGATCGGGCGACGACTACCTGAAGCTGTACGGCGAGCTGCTCGACCAGGTCGGCGAGCCGGTGATCCTGCACTGGCTCGGGGAGATGTTCGACCCCGCGCTCGCCGGCGTCGAGCGCTGACTCATCGTGGACGCCGCGCAGCTCAGCCTGAACCAGATCACGACCCGCGGCTGGTCGCTGCCCGAAGCCGTCGACGGCTGCGTGCAGGCGGGCATCGGCTGGATCGGACTCTGGCGCGACAAGGTCGCCGAGACCGGCCTGGAAGAGTCGGTCAGGCTGCTGCGCGACGCCGGCGTCGGTGTCTCCAGCCTCTGCCGTGGCGGCTTCTTCCCGGCGGAGTCGGCCGACGAGCGCCGTCGCGTCCGCGCCGACAATCGCCGCGCCGTCGATGAAGCGGCCGCTCTGGGCACCGACGTCCTGGTGCTGGTCTGCGGCGGGCTCGCTGACGGCGACGTGACACGCTCGCGCGAGATGGTCGCCGAGGGCATCGCCGAGCTCGCCCCCTACGCGGGCGAGCGCAGCGTCAAGCTCGCGATCGAACCGTTGCACCCGCTGTTCTGCGCCGACCGCTCGGTCATCGTCACGCTCGCGCAGGCGCTCGACCTCGCGGAGCGCTTCCCCGCCGATCAGGTCGGCGTGGTCGTCGACACCTTCCACGTCTGGTGGGATCCGACGGTCGAGGCGGACATCGCCCGCGCCGGCGAGCGCATCCTGAGCTTGCAGGTCGGCGACTGGCTGGACCCGCTGCCCGACCTGCTGCTGGGGAGGGGCATGATGGGCGACCGCGTCATCGACTTCCGGCCGCTGCGCGCGGCCGTCGAGCGCGCCGGCTGCACCGAGCCCGTCGGGGTGAAGATCTTCAACCGGGCGATCTGGGATCGGCCCGGCGAGGAGGTGGTGCGCGAGCTGCGTGACCGCTTCGCCGACCTGATCGCGTGAGCGCCCGGGTCTAGACGCCGACCGCGGCGTCGTAGACGAGCTTCGCGGCGCTGGCGATCAGCAGGGCGAGGACGCTGTAATCGAACACCCGCTGGGAGATGTGGCGCGACACGCGCGCGCCGAACGGGAGCATGATCGCCATCGGCACCAGCGCGAGCGCGCTCTCCATGAGCCGGCCCGACGTGTACAGGCCGAGCCCGGCGACGGAGAGCGTCTGCACCACCGAGAAGACGCCGTAGATCGTGACGATGGAGACGACGTAGACCTGCTTGTCGAAGCGGTAGGCGTGCAGATAGCTCTGCACCAGCGGGCCGGAGATGCCCGTGGCGCCCTGCAGCGCGCCCGCGGCCAGGCCGACCGGTGGGGCGGTCCAGCGCGTCACGCGCGGGGAGAGGCTCACCTCGACCGGCGAGAGGAAGAGCACGACGTACACCACGACCAGGACCGCCAGGGTGAGCGCCAGGATCCGAGGGTCGAGCGCCTGCAGCAGCCAGGTTCCGAGCACCACGCCCCCGATCCCCACGGTGAGGAGCACGGGCAGATCCCTGCTGCCCCCGAACGCGTGCCGGAACGTCCAGATCAGCCACAGGTTCGACACGACCCCGGGGATGGCCATGATCACCACCGAGCGCTCCACGCCGAGGAACGACGCCATCACCGGGATCGCGATCTGCGGCAATCCGCTGCCGGTCACCCCCTTGACGAACGCCCCGACGGCGATCGCCGCCACGATGATCAGGGTCTCCGTCACGAAGCCTGCCCGTCGCGGGCGGCCCGCAGCGCCCGGTAGACGCGAGTCGGTGTGGGTGGCATCCCCAGACTCTAGAAGCGGCATCGCCATCAGCGGCGCCACCCGCGTTGTGAGGACCCAGCCGACAACCGTTCGTCGCGCTGGCGGGCCGCGCACCTGGCCGGATGAACCTGGCGAGACCCCCGCCAAAGGCGCACGCTCGAGACGCGGCGGCTTCGGCTGACGTGGACGACGCACTTCCCGAAGCGAAGGAGCGGTGAGCGCGATGGTCGAAGAGCTCTACTACTACGCCGACGGACAGCGCATCCCGCTGCGGCGCTCGCGCCGATTCGTCGCTCGGACCGCGGCGCGCGAGGAACTGGGGGTCGACGACCGGCAACCCGGTCGGATCGCGGCGACTGCCGCTGACCCGCAGCGCCACGGTCAGCCGCTGACGGTCCCCCGGCTGGGCATCGCGATCGTTCCCGCGGACGAGACCTCCGAAGACGCCGGGTCCTCCAAGCCCCTGACGGCGGCCGGCGAGGCGCGCCGGAGCGGCGTCCCGCCGGTCTACGAAACGACGGATGACCTGCCGGCCGAGCAGGTGCTCGTGCCCACCGGCGAGCTCATCATCATGTTCCGGGCCGAGCTGGGCCCCGGCGAGGCGCGGCGGCGCATCGAACTCGAGCGGCTGCGCGTCGTCCGCGAGGACTATCCCGAGCCGAACGCGTGGCTGGTCGAGGTGGAGCCCGGCCACGATCCCGTCACGACCGCCAACACCTGGCAGGAGCGCGACGACATCACCTACGCCCAACCCAACTTCGTCCACCTGGTGCCACGACTGGCGCCCACAGCGCCTCCGCGGCGACGTGCGACAGCAGCCGCGAAAGTGCGAACGAACGACCCGGCCTTGCGGCGACAGTGGAACCTCAAAGCGATCTCGGCCCCGGAGGCGTGGACGCTCTCGATGGGCAAGCGCGACGTGATCATCGCGGTCGTCGACGAGGGCAACGACCTGCGCCACGAGGACCTGTCCTATGTGAGATCCGGATACGACGCCTACGACGGCGACGATCGCCCTCAGGCAGCCCGCTCCGACGCGCACGGCACGGCCTGCGCGGGCATCGCCGCCGCCAGAGCCGACAACGCCAAGGGGGGAGCGGGTGTCGCCCCGAAGTGCCGGATCATGGCCGTGCGCATCGCACGCGGTACGGGCGGTGGATGGTGGGATACCAGCGACGCGATCGTCGCCGACGGCATCCGCACCGCCGTCGATCGGGGCGCCGACGTCCTGTCGCACAGCTACCAGACACCACCCAGCACGGTGGTCACCCGGGCGCTGCGGCACGCCGCGCAGGCCGGCCGCGGGGGCAAGGGCTGCCCGATGGCCGCGGCGACCGGCAACGACGACGTGCGGTGGGTGAACTTCCCCGCTCACATGTCCACCCGGATCCCTGGGCTGCTGGCCGTCGGCGCGAGCAACGAGTGGGACGAGCGCAAGAGCATGACCAGCAGAGACGGCGAGTCGTGGTGGGGCTCCAACTACGGCCCCGAGGTCGACGTCATCGCGCCCGGAGTCCACGTCCACACCACCGACATGAGCGCCCGCGCCGGCTACGGACCCGGCTCGTACATCCGTGACTTCAACGGCACTTCGTCGGCCACGCCCCACGTCGCCGGGCTGGCCGCGCTCATCCTCTCCATCGATCCCGACCTGCGCGCCTGGGAGGTCAAGGACATCATCCGGCTGACGGCGACCCGGCTCGGCCGACCGGCCGGCAACGAGCAGACCGGGCACGGCCGGGTGAACGCCTACCGCGCGCTGCTCGCCGCCGCACGGGTCTGGCCCGAGATCACGGTCCGCCCCGTCTTCAGCGGACCGGACGGGCGCTGCGAGCTGCGCGCCTCGGTGCGGCTGCGCAACGTTGGCATCAACGTCGTGCGGCTGGACCGGCTGACGCTCGTCTCGCGACCGTCTGCCGGCCGGACGGTGCTCGGGCGCTTCGACGACGACCTCGGCGGCGGGCGCGTGCTGGCGCCCGGCGGCAACCAGACGGTGCGCTTCGATCCCATCCTCCTGCCCGGCGAAGGAGACGAGTCCGCGTGGTCGCTGCGCTGGACGCTCTCTTGGCGCTACACCTACTGGCGACCCCAGGTGGCGGGGCGCCTGCCCGGGGTCGCGGTGGTGCGCAGCCGACCGGGCATCCCCGTGCGTCCCCGGCCCCAACGTGGGGCCGCCAGCGGGTGAGGACCGCGAGTCGAGTCAGAGGCGGATCTCGCGCGGGACCGGGCGCCCGTAGAGGTAGCCCTGGCCGTAGTCGCAGCCCGCGGCGACGAGCAGCTCATGCTGACGGGGTTCCTCGATGCCCTCGGCGATGATCTCTAGCCCCAGCTCGTGGCCGAGCTGCACGGTTCCCCGCACCATGGCGTGGTCCCTGGCGTCCGTCCCGAGACCCTCGATGAAGAGCCGGTCGATCTTCAGGACGTCGGCGGGAAGGTGCTTCAAGTAAGCCAGCGAGGAGTACCCGGTCCCGAAGTCGTCGATCGCCACCCGCAGGCCCGCCGCGGAAAGCTCTCGCAGCGCGTCCAAGGGCTCGTCGCCTTGGGTGACGAGCGCGGTCTCGGTGACCTCGAGCATGAGCCGGTGAGGGTCGATCGCGAACTCGCGCAAGAGCTGGCGAACATGACCAGGAAAGTCGCCGTCGCGCAACTGGTGTGCGGAGACGTTGACCGACACGAACCAGTCCTCCGGCGCATCCGCCGGCACCAGCGTATCCAACTCAGCACAGACCTGGTTTAGCACCCAGCGCCCGACGGTCCGATCAGCCCACCGCGCTCGATCGCGGGGAGGAATTGCGCGGCAGGTATCAGCCCGCGCGTGGGGTTCTGCCAGCGCAGCAGAGCCTCGAGGCCGCGCGCGGTAGTCGTGCGCGGTGCATCCGGCTCGTCCAAGGAGACGATTGGCTGGGAGGCCAGTCGCAGCTCCCGTTCTCCATGGCGCGCCACAGCTCGGTCTCGGTGCGGATCCCAGCGGCCGCACCGGGGACAGTGCGTCGGTCCGAGAGCATGACCCCTCCACCTCGGCGTTTGACTGCGAACATCGCGGTGTCCGCGTCACGCAGGACGTCCTGGGCGGTGTCGTCGCCGGTGGGTTGCACCATCCCGATGCTGCCTCGGACAACCACCGTTGCTTCCGCAAGCCTGATTGGCTCCGCCAAGGTGCTCAAAAGGCCGCCGCCCGATGACCTGCAGGTCGTCGGCGGAGAGTTGCAGGTCCTCGCACAGGATGACGAACTCGTCACCGCCGAACCGGGCGAGGGTGTCCACGGGACGCAGCGCGGACTGCAGCCGGGTGGCGACCCTCATGAGCAGCCGGTCGCCTGCCTCGTGCCCGAACGCGTCGTTCACTTGCTTGACCCGGTCGAGGTCCAGAAACAGCACGCCGACGGAGCCGGGGTGGCGGCGTTGGCGAGCACGCGGGCCGTGCCGAGCTACTCGTCGGTGAACTCGGCATCCTCCGAGGAGTAGATGTCGAGCACACCCCAGACACGGTCCCGCGCCTCCAACGGGAGCGCCATCAGGGTGCGCACACCCATCCGCAGCGCCTCAGTGGTGTAATCCGGCCACCGCTTCCCAGTTGCGGACAGGTGCACGCGCACTTCTTTGCCCTCGTCCAAGACCTCGAGGCGTGGACCCCTTTCCACCCGACGCGCAGCTCCTCGAGCTCTCGCACCCGAGGGCCGGCCGCCCACCCCACATGCAGACCATTGTCACCAGGCAGTGAGACCCCGGCGCCCATGACCGGTAGCGCGGTGATCACGTGCTCGCACAGCCGCTGCAGCACATCGACGACCACAAACTCGCCGAGCAAGAGCTGGGCGAACTCCGCCAAAGCCGTCTCCAAGGGAGAACGCGTCACCACGGCTCCCTTCATCCACGCCTAGTGATGCAGATGCCGCCGAGGGCTGGAGCGGCTATGGAGCAATGCTAGCATGTCTCGCATACCGGGCGTACTTCATAGAAGCGACGCCGGGAACTCACGCGCCGTCGATGCTGCAGCGTCTGTGGCGGTCAACGCAGGACGCGCAGAGAGGCAGGCGGGACCTCGTCGACGAGCCAGACGTCGTTGGCCGAGACCCGGAAGGTTGCTCCATCGCGGTGCAGCTTGGCCGCGTCGACCTCGAAGACGACAGGGCGTCCGCGTCGTGCGCCGACGCGGCGAGCGGTCTCGACGTCGACCGAGAGGTGCACGTGATGGCGGCCCTGCCGTTGCAGCCCTTCGGAGAGGATCGCCTCAACGGCCGCCGCGTGCGTTCCGTGGTAGAGGACCGGCGGCGGGACGCTCGGCTCGTAGCCGAGCTCGACCGACACGCTGTGACCCTGGTTCGCGCGGATGCGGAGACCAGCCTCGTCGATGCCGAAGCGGCGCTTGTCACTGGTCGCGACCACCTCGTCGAGCTCGGCGCGGCTGATCGTCATGCCGCGCTCGCGGCACGCCTGCAGCAGCCTGTCGATAGGCACCCAGCCACCGGGCTCAAGGGTGAGGCCGAGCCGCTGAGGCTGGTGACGCAGGTGCTTCGAGAGGTACTTCGAAACCTTCACGCGCCGCTCATCCATCCTGAGGCTGCTCCAGCCCGCTCACGGTTCGACCGTGAACCCCATCACGCGAAAATGACCGTCGAGACCGAACACCGCCTGGGCGCGTGCCCGTCGTGCAACGGCAGCACCCACCGCGTCGGCGTAGCTCAGGGCAAGGCCGTCGAAGCGATCCATCTGCCGCAGCGCGTCCGCACGCAGTTGTGAGTCGCTCTCGCATATCTACAGCGAACCATCTTTCTCGCCCATAACGGATACTTCTGGTGCGCACGAACTCACGGTGCCGGGAGAAACGTTCGGCTGGTGGGCACGTTCTCACGGTGCCGTGAGAAACGGCACGGGTACAACGGTGACGGAACGGACTTCTGGGGTTGTCTGACATCCCTCCCGATGAGGTTCAGCCCTTGACGACGCCGAGTGGCCGCAACCGCGCGACGCGCCGCGAGAGACCCGCAACCTCGCACACCCGCACGACCTCATCGACGTCCTTGTAGGCGCCGGGCGCCTCCTCGGCGAGCCCAGGATCGTCGAGCGACCGGACGTCGATCCCCTGCCCGCCCAACTCCTCTCGGAGGGTGGCACCGTGGAACGCTCGCTTCGCGCCGGCACGGCTCTTGGCGCGCCCGGCCCCGTGACAAGTGGAGTGGAAGGCCTCGGCGCCCGCCGACTCGGCGGCGTCTGGCCCCGCACCACCGGCGAGAATCCATGAGGAGGTGCCCATCGACCCCGGCACGATCACCGGCTGGCCAACGTCAGCGAAGTCGGAGTGGAGCTGATCATGTCCGGGTGGGAACGCCAGGGTCGCGCCTTTGCGGTGCACGCACAGCAGGCGTTCGTCCTCTTCCGGGGCGCCGCCCTCGCCGTCGCCGAGCGGGTGACGCTCCAGCTTGGCCATGTTGTGCGAGACGTCGTAGAGCAGCCGGAGGTCACGCGTTCCGAAGGCATGTCCGAAGGCGTCCCTGGCGGCCTCGGCGAGCACTTGCCGGTTCGCGCGGCCGTAGTTCGCCGCGGCGGCCATCGCCCCCATGTAGGCCTCGCCCTCAGGGGAGTCGATCGGCGCGCACGCGAGCTGCTTGTCGCTGACCTCGATGCCGTAGCGCGACATGGCCTGCTGCATCGAACGCACGTGGTCGGAGCAGACCTGGTGACCGAGCCCCCGCGAGCCGCAGTGGATCGTCACGGCGACCTGCCCTTCGAACAGGCCGAACGCCGCCGCGGCGGCCTCGTCGAGGATTTGCTCCACGGCCTGCACCTCCAGGAAGTGGTTGCCGCCGCCGAGGCTTCCCACCTGGTCCTGGCCCCGGCGCAGCGCCTTCTCGCTGACCTGGTCCGGGTCTGCGTCGTCCAGGCGGCCCTCATCCTCGGTGCGCGCCAGGTCTTCTTCGCTGCCGTAGCCAGCGGCAACAGCGGAGGCGGAACCATCGACGAGCAGCCGTCGCATCTCGTCGGCGTCGTCCACGTCCCACAGGCTTCCCGGCCCCGCGCCGCGTGGGATGCGCCGGTCCAGGCGCTCCATCAAGGTGGGGAAGGCGTCGTCGACCTCGTGGCGGTTGAGCGAGGAAAGCAGCACCCGCACACCGCAGGAGATGTCGAAGCCCACGCCCCCCGGTGAGATGACCCCTCCGGCATCAACGTCGGTGGCGGCGACCCCGCCGATGCAGAACCCGTAGCCGAGGTGCAGATCGGGCATCGCAAACGACGCACGGACGATGCCGGGCAGCTCCGCGACGTTCGCGACCTGCTGCAGCACTTCGTCGATGTTGTCGGGCAGCAACTCCTCTGACGCGAAGACGACCCCCGGAACCCGCATCGTCCCGCTCGCGGGGACGGCCCAGCGCACGTCACTCTGGCGCTCATACTCCATGCGACCGGCCCATTCCTCGAACACGGACATCGACCCATCCTCGTCTACCCCGGAAACCCC
Source organism: Euzebyales bacterium (assembly GCA_038233095.1). Lineage (GTDB taxonomy): Bacteria > Actinomycetota > Nitriliruptoria > Euzebyales > Egibacteraceae > JBBSMR01. Next base: position 29,518 of record JBBSMR010000015.1, on the reverse strand, counting down.
CAGCAGTCACGGCCCCATCCGACGCGGCGCCGAAAGCTTCAGAGCCCCTGAGTATTAGTCGTAGAAGTGATAGCTGTGAGTGTGATGTGCTATCATTCGCGCTATGCGCCAACTCATCACGCGTATTGACGACGACTTGCACGACCGCCTCCGTGCTCGCGCCCGAGCCGAAGGTCGCTCGATGGCGTCGCTGGTGCGCGAGGCCCTGGGAAGCGCGGTAGACCGCGACGGCGACCAACAGGCCTTGCGCGGCAGAGTGGCGCGTTCGGGCTTGGTCTTGCGTCCCGACGCGGTCGCGACTCCACCGTCCAGGGACGCCGTGCTGCGTCAGACGCGGGGCGTTGGCAAAGCCGCGAGCGACGCTCTCTCCGCCGACCGAGCCACCCGGTGAGCCTTCTCTACGCTGACACAAGCGCCATCGTCAGCGCCTATTTCGCCGACGAGAACGACCACGAGAGGCTCAGTGCCCTGTTGCTGGAGGGTGACGATGTGGTCGTCACCTCGGAACTGGCGAGGGTTGAGTTCGCCAGTGCTGTGCATGCCGCCGCTCGAACAGCCCGCATTGACGAACCCGGGGCGATCTTGGCGCGATTCGACGCCGACTGTCAGGAGGATGGCGCGATCACGCTGCTGCAACTGCGCCCCGACGCCGATCTTCCCGCAGCGCGGCGAATGTTGGTCGACCACAAGCTGCGCACCTTGGACGCGATCCACCTCTCCGTGGCCGTCCACGTCGCGTGGCCGCTCGCCGCTGGCGTCCCCTTCAGCCTGGTGACCCGCGATGAGCGCCAGGCCGAAGCCGGGCTCGCGCTCGGCGTCACAGTCATGTAGCGGCAGGACGACCCGGACCGCGGCTCATGTCAGCACTCGCTGCCTTGGGCGGCGCGTCGAGGTCGGGCGTCCCGCCTTCTTGCTCACCGCCGAGCTGCTCGGAAACAGCGCTCCTGCGCTACGATAGCGCTATGGCGACGATACAAGTGCGAGACATTCCAGAATCTGCCTACGAGATCATCCATCGGCGGGCGCGCGCAGCCGGGAAGTCGCTGCAGGCCTACATGCTCGAACAGGTCCTCGCCATGGCCGCGCGTCCCACCGATGACGAGCTCTTCGCGGCAACCGACGAGCGCCTGCGATCCAGCGGCCCAAGAGTCGATGTCGACGACCTGCTCGCTGACCTGCGCGACGACCGACGGTGACGATCGACGCGATCGTCGTGGACGCCTCGGCGCTGGTGCTCGCCTTCACCGACGGGACCGAGGCGGGCTCCCGCGGGCGAGCCAGAATGCGGGATCACGTCCGCCACGCCCCGCACCTCATCGACGCCGAGGTGGGCAACGTCCTGCGCCGATTGAGGATCCGCGGCGTGCTTGGCCAGAAGGCGGCTGACGAAGCGCGAACGTTCTCGGCGCTTGCCGTCACGCGGCGCCATCCCCATACCGGCCGGCTCGGGCAGCGGGCCTGGGAGCTGGCTGACAACCTGACTTTCTACGACGGTCTGTACGTCGCGCTCGCCGAGCTCATCGGATGTCCCCTGCTCACCAGCGACGCGCGATTGCGAGCCGCACCGGGCCCGAGGTGTCCGATCGAGCTGATCTCCGCAGCACCGGCCACGTGATCGCCTGGCGGCCGAGCGGGTCGCATGGGCTCCCGTGAGGGCTCCGGATCCCATGGGGCCCCTCATTCAGGGCTGCGGCTCGGGCTCCGGGAAGACCTGTCGCACGAAGAACTGACTCCGTGGCGTGAGGTGGCGTTCCCCCACGACCGCGACCGTGTGATCGAGCACCTTCAGGGCCAGCATGAGCGTCGCCAAAGCGGCTTGGACGGCGCAGACTCGCGAACTGGAAGACGGGCCCTTCGTCGGGATCCTCTGCGACGTTGTAGGCCAGCGCCATGGCGGCGCCCCCGACCACGAACAGGTCTCCCTGCAACCCACGCGCGCCGAGGCGGCGCCCCAGCGCAGACAGGGCGCGTTGGATCGTGCGCCGGTCGAAACCGTGACCGGCCATCAGACGCGTTCGAGCATCGACTCGGGCAGGAAGATGCCCCGCCGCCGGAACGCGGGCGGGGACTCCCGGATGGCGACCGCGTCGTAGGCCGAGTTGTCCGCAACGAACCACCATGCCTTCAGGAAGCGGTCCGGTCTTATGCTCCACGGCGGCCGCTCGAGGTCGAAGCGCATGACAAGGTGTTCGGCTACAGGTCGGTTGGGCGCGTCGCAGACACGAGATTCACGTCGTCGAGGAACTCACGCAGGACGAAGTGGAAGTCCTCGCTTTGTCGTACGGCCTGTGCGAACCGGTGCAGGGTTCCCACTCGGTAGGCACGGCGGAACCGTGCCGCCGCAGCCAGTCGTACACCGTGTCCATCGGCGCCATCGTAAGCGCCCGCGCCCTGAGACCCCAGGGACTACCGCATCTTCGGCCGTCCCCCCGAGCCCCATCGGTGCAGGGTGAGCGTGGCCTCGCGCCCGAGAAAGGCGGCGTAGCGCTCCGCGGCCGCCTGCAGGGCGTCGCGTTCATCGGCGCGAAGGTCGCGGTACAGCCCGACCTCGAAGGCGACGTCGTCTGTTCTCACCGTGCGCCGCATGTCCCCGAGCATCTGGCCGTCCACCAGGGCCGCGCCCATGGTTGCGGCGCGGCCCTGCGGCACGAGCCCGTCGGCGTCCAGGGCGAAGCGGGAGTCCTGATACCCGTGGTGGTACTCGTCGAGAATCTGCAGCAGATGGGCTCGGGGATCGAGGTCGATGTCCTCTGGCGGCGGCTCCGCAAACCAGTACGTGCGACCTTCGTGCACGCAGTGATCGAGTTGATCGCCGACGGCGGCCAGCCCCGCCCGCACGTCGGTCAACGTGAGCGTGGCCCAGTAGGCCAGGTCGCGCTCGGTCGCCGGCCCGTGACCGGTGAAATAGCGCAGCACCAACTCGGCGAGTGCCTCCTCCCGGTCGAGGCGTCGCGACCCCGACGCACGTTCGTCGAGCAGCGCATAGGTGTGCTCACCGACGTCCAGCGCCCCGCTGACGAGGGCGGAGAGCTCCGCCTGCATCATGATGACGCCCACGCGCCGGGAATCGGCCGGGAGACCCGCGTCGCGGAGGCGCTCTCCGATCGCGCCACGGGTGAGGTGGTGGCCGCCTGACAACGCCTCGACGATCGTGTCCTGGGCGCGCTCCATCTCAACCTCTCCGAGGTCGAGCTCTCGGCGAAGCCGGACGGTGAGCCGGCTGACCCTCGGCGCGGTGAGCGCGAGCAGCCAGCGGATGTCATCCGGCCGCACGTAGTGCCAGGTCGGGCGCAGCACGTGCGTGCGCAGGATGGCGCCGTCGTCGAAGAGCCGCGCGAACTCCTTCTCCGTCACGCCCATCGTCCGTGTTGCGACTGCCCAGGAGGCTTGAGCGTGGTTCTCCGACTGCACGGCGAGCAGCCCGGCCACCACCGCCCCCGGGGTGGCATAGCTCTGTCCCGACAGCCGCTGTGTGTGCGCCCGCCACTGTGCGATGGCTCGGTCGTCCATGCGTCCCCTTCCGTGCGGAATGATAGGGTCCCATCCTGCTTTCTGGGCGGGTAACGCAGCAGGCGTGCGCCACAATAGGATCCATGAGCAGCCGGACCTATGGCCCTCGGGACGTCGACCTGCCGGCTGCATGACAGACGAGGAGCGTGACAGCCATGAGCGATGAGGAGTTGCGCCAGCAAGCGATGTCCCGACTCAAGAAGAAGGGGGGAGTTCAGAACCCATCTCGCCGTCTACGTCTTGGTGAACGCGATGTTGATCGTGATCTGGGCGGTGACGTCGGCGGGCTCCTTCTGGCCGATTTTTCCCATGCTGGGCTGGGGGGTCGGCTTGGCTCTCCACGCTTGGGAGGCCTACGTCCGCACCGAGCCGTCGGAGGACCAGACCCAGCGGGAGATCGACCGCCTGCGTTGAAAGGCATGACGTGCGGTCGTTGCTCGCGTTTGGCGAAGTTCCGGGATGAGCTGGCGCTCCGCCTGCGGTTTTGATCGATTTGCTCGGCGCACGAGCCATCGCGAGCGGTGGCCAAGGAAGAGCCCGGCCAGTGCAGTGCCGGGGGCGACCGGGAATCCGAGCGTGCCGTAGGCTCGTCTGTCGTATGCCGGAAGAGGGCAGGCTCGTGAGCGGCTCGCCGCAGGACATCCTGGCGGTGACTGCCGCGTTGACCAGGCGTGAGCGAAAGCTGATCGCGGCGAGCCGGGGGGAGATCATGGAGGCGTCCGATCAGATCGGTGCGTTGGTCGAGGCGGCTGGCGCCCTCGCCGCGGCCGACATCGCCTATGCCCTGATCGGCGGGCTCGCTGTCGGCATTCGCGCCGAGGTGCCCCGCGCCACCATGGACGTCGACCTCGCCGTGCCGACCTCGGTCGGTCGCGAGCACGTCGCCGAGGTCCTGCAAGCGGCCGGCTTTCATCTGCGGGGTGAGTTCCCCCACAGCCTGAACTTTCGTGCCGGGAGCGGCGAGCCGGTCCAGGTCGCGTTCGACCCAGACTTCGACGCCGCGATCGCGCGGGCCGAGCGTGTGCGCGTCGGAGAGCTGCACGTCCCCGTCGTTCGCAAGGACGACTTGATTCGGATGAAACAGCGGGCGGCCGAAGATCCCTCGCGTCGGCAGAGCAAGGCATTGCGGGACCGCGCCGACATCGAACTCCTCTGCGGCGACGTCGGCGATGCCGACGAGGGCTGGTGACCCGAATATCCGAGCTTGAGTCCTCCTCCGTGCGCTGAGGGCCTCCTACAGCGTGCGCTGGCGCTGCTACGAGCCGTTCGTTGGAGGGTCGATGGCCTCTGAGGGCGGTCTACCCTCCAACGAACGCGCCGTAGGACCGTGACGCCGCGAGCCAGCCCGCGCCGAGCCACGCCCGCTACGGCACCATGTTGAACTCGTCGGGGTTCGGACCGTTCCGCTGGTCCCGGTTCAGCCCCGAGATCTCGTCCATCTCCTCGCCGCTGAGCTCGAAGTCGAAGATGTCGAAGTTCTCCTCGACCCGGCTCGGTGTCACCGACTTCGGGAAGATGATGTCCCCACGCTGGATGTGCCAGCGCAACGTGACCTGCGCCGCCGTCTTGTCGTGTTGCTCGCCGATGCGGCTCAGGGTCTCGTCATCGAGCACTTCGCCCTGAGCGATCGGAGACCACGCCTCGGTCGCGATGCCGTGCTCGGCATCGAACGACCGCACGTCGTCCTGGGTGAAGTACGGGTGGATCTCGATCTGATTGATCGCGGGCACCGTCTCGGTCTCGTCGAACAGCCGCTGCAGGTGGTGCGGTTGGAAGTTCGACACACCGATCGCCTTCGCCCGCCCGGAGCGGTGGATCTCCTCCATCGCCCGCCATGTCTCGACGAAGTCGCCGACGTCGGGCAGCGGCCAGTGGATGAGGAACAGGTCGAGCTCGTCGAACCCCAGGTCCTTCAGCGTCGTGTCGAACGCGCCGAGGGCGTCGTCGTAGGCGTGGTAGTTGTTGTTCAGCTTGCTGGTGACGAAGATCCCGTCGCGGTCGCCGAACTCGTGGACGGCCTCGCCGACCTGCTGTTCGTTGCCGTACATCTGCGCGGTGTCGATGTGGCGGTACCCAGTCCGGAGCGCCGTGAGCGTCGCCTCCTTCGTCTCCTCGGGATCGATCTGGAAGACCCCGAAGCCGAGCTGGGGGATCTCGACCCCGTTGTTGAGCGTGATGGTTGGGACTGAGGACATTGGCTGCCACCTTGATTTGTCGATGACAGTGTGCAGGGCACACTGGAAGTTTCGGTCTCCATCCCTATCCCGGCGTTGTCGCAATCACACATGCGCCGGGAAGCCAAGGCGTCGATACGGTGTCGTGACCTGTCGCGCACCGAGAAGACGAACGAACCGACCACCCACCCGCTGTGCAGCCCTGTCGGGAGGCCCATTTGGACCGCATCCTGCTGACCAACGACGACGGTGTGGACTCCCCCGCGCTGGTGCCGTTCGCGAGGGCCCTGGGCAGCCTCGGCGACGTGACCGTCGTCGTGCCCGACCGGGAGCGCTCGTGGATCGGCAAGGCCATCTCCCGCATCGGTGAGGTTGAGACTGCGCACATCCACCGCGACGGGGTGCCGGTCACCACCTGCACCGGCTACCCGGCCGATGCCACGCAGATCGGCGTGCACGCCGTCGCCGACGCCATGCCCGAGCTGGTGGTCTCGGGCATCAATCTCGGGATCAACCACGGCACCGCCTTCATGCTCTCGTCTGGCACGGTCGGCGCGGCGATGGAGGGTTGGATCGCCGGTCTGCCCGCCATCGCGTTCTCCACGGGCGTGCACGTGGACGCCTATGCCACGTGGCGCGAGTACATTCACACGGCCGCAGCCGCGCAGGAATGGGAGTCCTTGGCGGCCACCTGCGCCGGGACCCTGAGCGACCTGTGGCGGTCCGGTCTGCTTCAGGTCGCGGACGTGGTCAGCGTCAACCTGCCCTTCGACGCGACGCCCGAGACGCCCCGGCGCGTGACGCGCATCGCCCGCGTGCGCTACGGCCGGCTGTTCGAGCCGGTCGCACCGCACCGCTACCGGCACGCGTTCTCCGATCTCATCATCGACGACGATCTCGACGGCACCGACATCGGGGCGTTCGACAATCACGCCGTGTCGGTGACGCCGATCCGCATGCCCGAGACCATCGAGGTCTCCGACGCGATGCGGCGCCAGATCGAACGCAGCGGCTGACTGCTCACCCATCCACGCCAGCTCAGTCGCATGTCGGGCTTGCAACGAGAACTGACGAGGGCTCAGCCGAACAGTGTCGGCTGCGCGGTGCGTGCCTCGGCCCGCCGGTGCCGTGCGGCCCAACGGCGCACGGTGGCGGCTCGATCGACTGACGCACGGTCGAGCGCTTCGGCCTTCCGGCCGGATGCGGCCAGCCGCCGGAGCGCCGCCAGCCGCACCGCCGACGCAGGCCAGTCCATCGCGAGCTCGAGCACCTGGGCGAGGGCCGCTTCGTCGAGAGCCTCGGCGGCATCGACCAGCCCCATCACCACCGCAGCGGCGTCCCTGCTCGCCATCCCCTCGGCCTGACGCATCACCATGGCGACGCCTTCCAGATCGGCAAGGCGGGCGGCCGCCCACCGGCGCAGCTGTGGGCTCGGCCGGCGCGAGAGCGTGTAGGTCTTGGCCGGATCGAGTCGCAGCAGATCATCACCGCGTCGCTGCAGATAGAAATCCACGAGCCAGGCACCGGGTACGGAGATGGTGACCGTGTCGGTCTGCAACCAGTAGAGGGCCAGCCGGCCGATGTGGCGTTCGCCGAGCAGGCCGCCTGCCGTCAGGGCTTCCAAGAGCGGTCGAGCGATCACCGACCAGCGATGGTTCGTGGCGGCCAGCACCACGCTCTCGACCAGACCGGTGTCGTCGTCCCCATGGCCGCTGCGGAAAGCGGCGACGGCCTGGTCGGGCATTGTGTCGGTGCGCCTGCCAGGGATGACGAGGACCCTCTGCAGCGCCTCGGGAGTGTCCGCTCGGTGCAACGCGACCAGCTCGGAGAGCGGCCCGTCGAGCCTCCACGCCTCGGCGATCGGCCCGAAACGATCACCGGTTCCATGCCCGCCAACCTGAGCGAGCCGCACCCGTTCTTGGACTCTGCGCCGTGATCCCTCCCTCATGCCCGGCTAGCTTCCGCCGGGCTGCGTGAGCCTGCTGCGGCGATGCCCACTCACGGTCACGGACCTGATCCCGCGCTGCGGCGCTTGAAGAGTGCCTTGCGGGCGGTCTTCGCGACCTTCTTGTCCGCACCCGAGGCCAGCGCCTCCAACACCGGCGTCGTGTAGGGATCATCCGCGCGCCACAGCACGTCGAGCATGCCGAGCTGCTCGTTCACCGGCGTGTCGTGGGAGAGCATCTCGACAACCGCCTCCGGACCGCCGGCGAGCAGCGCGACCGCGAAGGCCTGCACGAGCGCCGCCGGCGCGTCGGCGGGGTCGAACGAGCCCGGCTCGTCCTCTCCCCGCTGCACCAGCCAGAACGACGCCCAAGGCCGCAGATCTGAGTCATCCACGAGCTGTCGGACAACCGGCACGGCCTCCTCCCCCAACATGTCGAGCGCCTCGAACACCAGCGCGCGGACGTCGGGGGCGGACGCGCGCCGCGCGGCGGCGGCCAGCTCGTCGGCGGGCGCGTCCCGGGCCGTGGCCCAGGCCCGCACTTCGGCGTTCACCGCCTCCGGCGGCCACTCGCCGATCTCCGAGAGCAGCGTGTCGGCCGACGCGTCGGCCAGAGCCCCGGTCGTCGACACCTCATAGCCCTCCGCGAGCAGCAGAGGGCGAGCGAACCATCGGCCAAGGTCGGTCAACGCGAGCTCGCCACCGACCCACCGCTCAGAGCCCCAGGGGCTCAGCTCGACGTCGGCACCCTCGCGCGTCGCCGCCCCCAGCCACACCAAGCGTGCGATGAGCCGATCGACGCTGGATCCGATCCCGTCGGGCAGGCGGTCACGGTGCGTGGCCGGCAGCGCATCGAGGTCGTAGTCGTCGGCGAAGCCCTGATACGCGGCTTCGCGCACCGCCTCGACGGGCGGCGGAGCGCCTCCCTGAGCCAGTACGGCGAGCAGTTCGGCGACGCCCTCCTCCAGGTGCTCCTCCCACCAGCGCAACCCGTAGTGATCTTCCCGCCCGGCGCGGATCATGCCGATGTCGAGCATGGCGGTGACGACCTCCCGCCACGCATCCAGCGCCTCGCCTGCCAGCCGGCTGCCGCGCTTGGTCCGTTGGACGCGACCGTGCTGCTTGCGGGCGAGCCGAGCCTTGAGCGCGAGCCGATAGACGAGGTCGACCCCCGGCAGGTCGGTCGTGCTGACAGTCTTGAACGCCTCCTCGCCGATGATCTCGTCGAACCGGTCGCTGGTGTCGAGCAACGCCACGAGCGCCTTGCCGTCGGCGAGCTTGAGGTTGCCCTTCTGAGTCAGCCCGCGACCGTCGCCAACCCAGTCGAGGAAAGCGGCGAGCTGGCGCATCGCGGGGGCGGCCAGCGCCTGCGCGGCGAGCGTCTCGTCGTCGGGCAGCACCATGGGGGGCAGGGTCCGCCTCGGCAGGCGGCGTTTCCGCTCTTCCTCGGGCAGGGCGTTGTAGGCCTCGATCCAGGCCCCGACGGCGGCTTCGTCGTTCAGGTCCACGCCGTCGGCGGCCATGCCCGAGAACAGCATCTTGCCGACGTCGAAGTTGGCGGGATCAGCGATCTCGCCGCGGAACGGCACCTCCATCCGACGCAGCGCGTCGAGCAGGCGCGGAAGGGGGTCGCTGCCTGGGGCGAGCAACCCAGTGTCGTCGAGGTAGCGCAGGAAGTTGGCCGCCGCGGGCACCACCAGCGGCACATCCTCCGGCTCGACGACGACTTTGCGCGGGAAGAGTCCGAGCAGGATCTCCTGAAGCTCAGCGACCCCCCAGAATCCGAGGTGGCCGTCGAGATAGGCCCACTTGTAGTGCAGCAGTTGGTGGGCGACCCAGTCCTCGCCGTCCAGGCCGTGCTCGACGAGCCAGTCGCGGTGCCCTTCGAGGAGCCACGCGCGGGTCTGCTCGAACTCCTCCTCGTCTTCTTCCTCGATCTCGTCGGTGGTGAGGTCCAGATCGTCCGGATCGAGGAGCTCATCGAAGTCGTCGTGGTCGGGCAGTGCGTCGAGTGCGGCGGCGTAGGCGTCAGGGTCCGCAGGCGCTCCGGAACTCAACGCGGAGAAGAGCTCAGTGGCGACCGCGGCGCCGATCATGTGCAGCGCCTCGTGGGGCTCGTAGGCCGCTTCGAGCAGACGCTCCATGGCGCGGCGGGCTGCGGGTGGGTCGCCGGTCCACAGCTGCGTCGCCACGATCTCGTGCATGGCCAGATGCAGGCGCGGATTGACGACCTCGCCCTCGACCTTGAGCTCGTTCTCACCCTGCTCTATCGCGCTGACGTGGTCAGGATGCTGGGCGCGGATGAGCAGGCCGCGGTCGTTCTCGTCGTCCAGGTCGAGCCCGTGAAGCTCCGGATCCCGCATCATTTCGGGGGGTGCCAGCACCGCTCGCACCGTCTCCGAGGTGGTCATCGCCGCTTCTTCCCTTGAGGTCGAATCTGTGGGGGAAGGGCCGAGAGGCTAGCACGCTCACGGTCCGCTCGGCAGGCGGTGGACGCAACCGTCAGTCGGGCCAGGTCTGCAGCGCAGCCCTCGCGAAGGCCACCCCATCCGTGGTCGGGTGATCACGCGGACGGCTGCCGTCCTCACGGGCGACAGCGCCCAATCGTCGCAGCACGGTCTTCGTCTCCCAGGCGGCACGGGCCGCCGCCCATTCCTGCAAGCGCGCGCCGTCGCCGGACACCCAACCGATCGCCTCGAGCACGTCCGCGACGACGCGATCTAAGTCGCGGGCGTTCCGCCCGGCCACCGCAACGAGCAGGACGAGCCCGGCCTGCGCCTCGGCCTCGTCCGTCGATCTTGGCGGCATCCTCTCGGCCAGCTGCCACCACAACGCGACGGGGTCGGTCCGCACGGCGCGCCCGCGAGCCGTGAGCAGCAGCCGCCCACGGTGTTTGCGCAGCAGCCCCAGCTTCTGCGCCGATACGCGCAGATTCAGCACCTGCGGCGTGAGATGCTCGCGGTTGCCCTCGCCGATCCACTCGTCCCGCAGGTCCAGCTCGTCCATCGCGGCGGCCACGTGGACGGGCGGCAGGTAGCCGGCGCCGGTCAACTGGATGCCCTCGTCGCCGACGCGCTCCAACAACCAGGTGTAGGCGGCGACCATGCGGGCTGCGGTCTCCGGGAGAACGTCCACCGGCTCGTCGAGACTCGCCTCGTCGAACAGCCGCAGCAACCGTCCTCTGGCTGGCGTGGTCCGAAGCGCTGCGAGGAGCTCGTCCAGCCGCTCTGGCAGGACCGTGTCGGACCGTGGCGCGTCGATGCCGAGGTCCGCCAGCTCCTCGTTGACCTCCGCCGCATCGAACGGGGTGAGGTCGAACATCGCGGGGTCGACTTCCTCGCCGTAGTGGCGGGCGAAGTCGATGACGCCCTCAGCATGGTCACGATGCGTCGGGTCGGTGGCCGCGACGATGAGCTCGAAGGCGTACACGCCACCGCAGTCCTCCGGCGGACCGGCGCGCCTTCCCGCGGTGCAGACCGCGCGCGGCGCGCCGCCCTCGCGGTCTCCGACGGCTTCGAGCTTCACCGTGTGCTGCCAGTCGTCGCCGAAGTCGTAGTTGTAGAACAGCCGGTCGCCCCCATCGACCAGCACCTCGTCGAGGCGCACCTCGTGCTCTCCCACGCCGACCTCGCCCTCGTCGACCTCCCACGGGCACAGGTAGTACTCCGTGTCGCGGCCGTAGTACTGCGGCCCCGAGCCGAACCGGTGCAGATGGCTGTCGGTCCACCCGAACGCCACCTGGAGGATCTCGTGGAGCTCGTCGAGGAACAGGTCCGACGCGAGCTCGAGCCGGCGCCACACCGGCGGTTTCGTCCCTTGCAGGTCAACCCTCACCCGATAGGTGACCACCTCGGATCGCCGGGGCCGTCGGCGAGATGGCGGGGGCGCGTTCAGCAGGTCATCGACTCTGCTCGCCCCGAACCCCAACAGCTGCTCCAATGCGTCGCGCAGTTCGTGGGGCGTGGCAGCGGAGGCGAGCTCGTGCAGCCTCCGCTGCGACTCGGTGGGATCATCGGCGTACTCGTCGCGCACCATCAGTCCATGCTAGGCGACAGCCCCCGGTCGACCCGCACCCAGGGATGTCTTGGGGAGTCCCCTTCGCGAGCGTGGCGCGCGGTCATCACGGTCATGTCGATGTCTCCACGAGCGGCTATCTCGCCCGCAACGCGGTGGCCGCGGCGGCGCTCGCGGGGCTGCGGCGCAACGACGTGCGGGGTGGCCGCCTGCGTGCGTGTGTCTCGGCGGTGGCGGCGACGACGGTGGGCGGCGTCGGTTTCTGCGGCCTGCGCATCGCCAGCGGGCATCTGCTCGCCAACTGGCTCGCGCACTGGGCGATCAACGCTCTCGGCCTGGTGGCGGCCGCCCGCTGGCGGTCTGCCCGGACGAAACGTTCAACGAGTCCGCCGATGATAAGCCGAAGCTCTACTCTCCGCGCGCTTCAGCCGGTTCGCGGCCGGTCGACGCCGGTCTTGGAAAGACCCATCGATACGCGTAGGTGAAGAACGCTCCTCCCAGGAGCCCGCCGACGAGCGTTGAAACGGTCGGAATCCAAAATCCCCCTCTCGGACCGGGGATCGCGATCTCCCCCCATCCGCTGAGCAGCATGAAGAGGCGGGGTCCCAGGTCGCGCGCCGGGTTGAGCGCGGCCATCGAGACCGGCGCCTCGTAGGCCACGAGAGCTGCCACCAAGAGGCCGATCATGGCGGGGCCCGTGTTCGCCAGGGGACGGCCCTCGTTGCTCTCCTCGATGATGAACATGATCCCGAAGAGCAAGACGGCGGTGATGATGACCTCGGAGAGGAACCACTGGGTGTGGGGCACCTGGGCGAAGGCATCCGCTCCGGTGCCGACGATGACCGGGTTCGGAGCGTACGTGGTGAAGATCATCCCACTGAGCTGGCTGCCCGCAGCCCCGCGCGTCAGTCCCTCGGCCGCCTCGAAGGCGTTGATCAGACCGCTGAAGGCCGCGAAGATCGCGACTGCGGCTAGTGTCCGCCCCGAGGATCTGGGCGATCACGTACGGCCCCACCTTTCTCCACGGGAAGTCCGTGAAGGCGGCCATGGTCACCGTGACCGCAGGATTGATATGCCCTCCCGAGACCGCCCCGGCGGCATAGACCCCCAGCGCCACCCCGAGGAACCACATCAGGGAGACGGCCCAGAGGTCATAGGCGCCAGCGATCACGCTGACCGCGACCGCGCCGTCGCCGAAAAGCATGAGATGAACGTGCCGGTGTCCTCGGCCAGACATTCGGCCATCAACGTCGGCTTCTCGTTCTCGTTGGCCATCCGGCAGTCCTTCCTCAACGCAAGGGCAGATTGACAACAGCTAACCCTGTTCTGCCGGGCAGATCAAGGACCTGATGATGTGACGTGCAGCCTCGTCGGGTTGAGGTCTAGGCCGAGGACGGAGAACCGCGACGCGTTGCGTGCGGCCCCGCAGCTCGATGGTCAGCAGCCGGTTCCACCGGGACGTTGAACGTGCTGAGCGTCGATGCGCTGATCGCACGCCAGAACGTCGCCCACGTGCCGGCTGGAGGGGCTCGACGCCGCCCCTCTCCCCCACGCCCCGTCCGAGGCCATCTCGGCAGCTCGTGGCGCTGCTGCGCAGAGCCATCCTCGGTATACGGAGGACAACCGAGCACGACGTACGGTGATTCACGGATCAGTCACCACAGAAGCGCAGCGCGGCGACGGCCAGGGCGCGGGCAGCCGTGACGAGCTCGGCGATGGGCACCGACTCGTCGGGGCGGTGAGCGTCGCGGACGTCGCCGGGACCGAACACCACCGTGGGGATCGCCCCGACGTTGACGGTCAGCCCGAGGTCGCAGCCGTAGGGCATACCGCACACAGCGGGGGCCTGGCCGGTCACTGCCCCGGAGGCGCCGGTGACCGTGGTCACGATCGGATCTTCGACATCGGTGTGGCCGGGGTAGAACTGCCCGCCCCACCACTGCACGGTCGGCGGATGGTCGGCCAACCACAGATCACGCTCGGCGGCCGCGCCCACGGCGGCCTCGAACTCGCGGCGGGCGGCGGCGAGGTCCTCCCCCGGCGCCACGCCGTAGCGCCCCTCCCAGGTCAGCCAGTCGGCCTCCGAGGAGGGCCAGTCGCCGCCGGCGATGCGCCCGCCACAGATCGCGAACGGCCGGTCCAGCCACGCGAACAGCTCACCGCCGAGCCGGCAGTTGCGTTCGCGCTCCAGCTCCAGCACCGCGGCGTGCACGGGCAGGAATGCCTCGATCGCGCTGACGCCCTCCTCGCGCAGGCAGCCGTGCGCCGAGCGGCCGCGCACGGTGATGCGCCACGACAGCGCGCCGGCCACCGTCGGCACGACGCTCAGCTCGGTCGGCTCGGTGATCACGCACGCGTCGGCGGTCACGCCGTGCTCCAAGAGCGCGAGGGTGCCACAGCCACCGTCCTCCTCGCCGACCACCGACGCAATCGAGAGCCGCCCGGCCAGCTCGACGCCGCTGGCCACCAGCACCTCGGCGGCGTGGATCGCGGCCGCCAGCCCGCCCTTCATGTCGCAGGTGCCGCGTCCGTACACGCGCCCGCCGCGGACGCTCGCGGTGAACGGCGGCGACGTCCAGTCGTTGGGATCGCCGGTCGGCACGACATCGATGTGGCCGTCGAGCAGGAGAGTCGGTCCGTCGCCGTCACCGATGTGGCCGACGACGCCGAGCGCGACGTCGCGGTCGACCTCGGCGCTGTACCACGGGTGGTCCGCCAGCTCGGCGACGTCGATCTCCCAGGTGTCGACGTCCATGCCGACCGCGGCCAGCCGGTCGGCGACCACCCGCTGACCGGCGGTCTCCTCCCCGGAGAGGCTCGGGATCTCCACCAGCTCGCCGACGAGCTCGACCAGCGCGTCCTCGGAGACGGCGTCGACGACGGCCTGCTCGGCCGGGCTCAGGTCGTCGGCGTTCACACCACCGCCTCCAGGGCTTGGGCCAGATCCGCGATGAGATCCTCGACGTCCTCGATGCCGACCGCGTAGCGCACCAGGCCTTCGGGGATGCCCGCCGCGGCGCGCTCGGCGTCGGTCAGCTCGACGTGGCTGGTGGTCGCGGGCGGACCGACGATCGTCTCGACCTGGCCGAGGTTGGCGGCGAGGTAGGCGTAGCGCAGCCGCGGCAGCACCGCCTCCACGGTCTCGTAGCCTCCGGCCAGCTCGAAGGCCAGCACGCCACCGAAGCCGCGCATCTGGGCGGCGGCCACATCGTGGCGGGGGTGGCTCTCGAGGCCGGCGTAGTGCACGACCGTCACCGCGTCGTGCTCCTGCAGCCACCGCGCGACCGCCAGCGCATTGGCGTTCTGACGTTCTACGCGCAGTCCCAGCGTCTTCAGGCTGCGCAGCAGCAGCCCGGCCGCGCCGGCGTCCAGGCCGGTGCCGACGATCTCGCGGAACCGGTAGATCCGTTCGACCAGCTCGGCCGCGCCGCACACGACGCCGCCGAGCACGTCGCCGTGGCCGCCGAGGAACTTCGTCGCGCTGTGCATCACCAGGTCGGCGCCGAGCTCCAACGGCGTCTGGTTGACCGGCGTGGCGAAGGTGTTGTCCACGACGACGGTCGCGCCGACCGCCTGGGCGGCGCGCGCGTGACGTGCCAGATCGAGCACCTTCAGCGTCGGATTGGTGGGGGACTCCATATAAAGGAGATCACAGCCGTCGGCTATCGCCGTGTCGAGCCCGTCCGCGTCGTCGGTCTCGACCACGACGCACTCGACGCCGAATCGCGGGAGGACATCGGTGAACAGCAGATAAGTGCCGCCGTAGGCGTCCTTCACGGTCACCGCCCGCCCACCGGCGTTCAGCAGACCGAACAGCGTCGAGCTGATCGCGGCCATCCCGGTCGTGAAGCTGGTGGCGGCCGCGGCGCCTTCGAGCGCCGCGACCTTGGCTTCGAGCCGGTCGGTCGTGGGATTGGAGTTGCGGCTGTAGATGTGGCCGTCGACCCGGCCCTGCGCCGCCGCGCGCCACGTCTCCAGGTCGGGGTAAGCGAACGCGGCGTTGGCCACGATCGGCGGCACCACCGCCCGCGTCTGCGGATCGACCTCCTCGGTTAGGTGTACAGACCGCGTGGACATCCCGGTGCCGTCGCTCACTCCCCCGCCTCTCTCCTCGGTATGCCACGAGCACCGTACAAGCGGCGGCAAGCTAGCACGATCACCGCGCTGAAGTGGGCGTTCAATCGCCCCGTCAGCCGCTGATGTCGCCGGAGACACCGAACAGAGCGTCAAGGAACTCGATGTGCTTCCGCACAACGTCTCCAGCGGGCGGTCAACGTCCGTGGTCTAGGCCGTGTGGTGAACGTCGCTGGTTAGGTTCGCCATGGCCGAGCCATTCCGCGCCGCGCCAGCCCGGGCGGCCACGCGCCACCGAATGCGAGCCGAGATGCTCGCCTTCGCCGACTCCTGTGACCCAGACCCGCCACACATCAGCCTCTCGAGGACAAACGGCACCCGTCTCTTCGTGCGCGAACTGACGGTATCGCCAATCCTGCCCGCACGGTGAGCATCTTCTGCCGGTACTGCGAGGAGGCTGGGGTGGTTTTCAGCAGGGAGCCACACCGGCTGTGCCAGCCAGAGGAGAGCGGCCTGCCGCGCCGGCTTCAGTCGGTGATGTCGACGTAGACGTTCTTCAGTTCGGTGTACGCGCGCAGCGCCTCGGCGCCGAGCTCGCGGCCGTAGCCGGAGTGCTTCCACCCGCCGAACGGCGCCCCGGTGTGGACGCTGGAGTTGCTGTTGACCGAGACCACGCCGGCCTCGATGTCGCGCGCCATCCGGTGCGCGCGACCGAGATCCCGGGTCCAGACCGACGCGGACAGCCCATAGGGCGTGTCGTTCGCCATGGACACGGCCTCGGCGTCGTCGGTGAACGTGAGCACCGTGACGACCGGACCAAAGATCTCCTCGCGCACGGCCGTCATCTCTGGCGTGGCCTCGTCCACCACGGCGGGGCGCATGAAGAAGCCAGGGCGATCCAATACCGCTCCCCCGCAGGCGACCGTCGCGCCCTCGCTGCGCGCCGAGGTCAGATAGTCCAACGCCGTCTGCCGCTGGTTGGCACTGATCAGCGGTCCCATCTCGGTATCGTCGTCGGTCGGCGCCCCGACGCGTGGGTCCTCGGTCGCGGTGACCAGCGCGTCAACGAACTCGTCGTGCACACGCTTCTCGACGATGATGCGGCTGCGTGCGCAGCAGTCCTGCCCGGCGTTGCCGAACACCGCCCGTGCCCCCGCGACCGCCGCCGCCGGCAGATCCGCGTCGGCGAACACGACGTTGGGCGATTTCCCGCCCAACTCCAGGGTCACGCGCTTGAGCGACTCAGCGGCGCGCTGCTGTATGCCGATGCCGACCTCCGTCGAGCCGGTGAAGGCGATCTTGCGAACCTGCGCGGCGCGGACGATCGCCTCGCCCGCCTCGCTGCCACGACCCGGCACCACGTTGACGACCCCGGCCGGGACGCCGGCCGCGTGCAGGATGTCGGCGATCTCCAGCGCCGACGCGGGCGTGAGCAGCGCCGGCTTCAGCACGACGGTGTTGCCCGCGGCCAGAGCGGGTGCCAGCTTCCAGGTGGCGATCAGCCCCGGAAAGTTCCACGGGGTGATGAGGCCCACCACGCCGACCGGCTGGCGCAGGGTGTAGTCGAACCCGCCAGCCGGCACCGAGAGGGTCTCGCCACCGAAGCCGCAGACGACGCCGGCGTAGAAATCAAGGACGTCGGCCACCGAGGCCATCTCGACCCGCGCGTCGGCGATCGGCTTGCCGACGTCCCGGCACTCGATCTGCGCCAGCTCTTCGTGCCGCTCGCGCGCGAGCGACGCGGCCGCGCGCAGCACCCCCGCCCGCTCCGGCGCGGGCCGCCTCGACCAGTCGCCGAGCGCTCGGGCTGCGGCATGGACCGCGGCGCGCACATCCTCGGCGCCGCCGAGCGCAACCTCCATCCAGGGCTCACCCGTCGCGGGATCGATGACCTGGTGGGTGGCGCCGGACGCGGCGCCCCGCCGCCCGCCATCCACGAAGAGCCCTGCGGATTTCATGGCTTCCTCCTGCGGCCGCCGGACCGGACTAGAGCCGCTCGAAGCCCCGATAGCGCTCCCAGTCCGTCACCGCGCTGTCGAAGGCGGCCAGCTCGACGTCGGCCATGTTGCGGTAGTGCTCGACGACCTCACTGCCGAACGCCGCGTGCGCGAGCTTGCTGTGCGAGAACAGCTCGGCGGCCTCGCGCAGGGTCGAGGGCACCCGCTCCTTGTCGCTCTCGTAGGCGTTGCCCTCGAAGGCGTCCTCCAGCGGCAGCTCCCGCTCGATGCCTTCCAGTCCCGCGGCGATCATCGCGGCCAGTGCCAGATACGGGTTGACGTCGCCGCCGGGGACGCGGTTCTCGACGCGCATCCCCTGGCCGTGACCGACGACACGGAAGGCACAGGTGCGGTTGTCATAGCCCCAGGCGGCCACCGTCGGAGCGAAGCTGCCCTCGACGTAACGCTTGTAGCTGTTGACGTTCGGTGCCAGCCACAGCGTCAGCTCCCGCAGTGCCGCGATCTGGCCCGCCACGAAGTGCTGGAACATCGGCGACATGTCGTGACCGTCGGAGAAGACCGCGCTGCCGTCTGCACCGCGGACGCTGAAGTGCAGATGGCAGGAGTTGCCCTCGAGCTCATTGAACTTCGCCATGAACGTGAGCGAGCAGCCCTCCTGCGAGGCGATCTCCTTGGCCGCGTTCTTGTAGATGGTGTGGTTGTCGGCCATCCGCAGCGCTTCGCTGTAGCGGAAGTTGATCTCATGCTGGCCGTAGTTGCATTCGCCCTTGGCGGACTCGACGGGCATGCCCATGCCCTCCATGGCGTTGCGGATGCGCCGCAGCAACGGCTCGACGCGGGCCGTGCCGAGCATGGAGTAGTCCACGTTGTAGTAGTTGGCGGGTTCCAAGCCCCGAAAGGCCTTGCGCCATGCCTCCTCGTACGTGTCCCGGAAGACGATGAACTCGAGCTCCGAACCGGCGTAGGCCATGAGGTCACGCTCCGCCAGGCGCTCGAGCTGGCGGCGCAGGATCTGCCGCGGTGAGGCCACCACCGGGGAGCCGTCCTCCCACTGCAGGTCTGCCATCACCAGGGCTGTGCCCGGCAGCCACGGCGTGATCCGCAGCGTCTTCATGTCGGGGACGAACATGAAATCGCCGTAGCCGGTGCTCCAGCTGGACATCTCGTAGCCGGCGACGGTGTTCATGTCGACATCGACGGCCAGCAGGTAGTTGCAGCCCTCGGCGGCATGCTCGACCACCTCGTCCACGAAGTGACGGGCAGAGAGCCGCTTGCCCTGCAGACGGCCTTGCATGTCGGCGAGACACAGCAAGACGGTGTCGACGCGTCCGGCCTCGATCTCGCCGCGCAGAGCCGCCACGTCGACCGCACCGCGCAGCTCGGTCTCTGTTCTCTCAGACATGGTCAACCGACCTCCTTCTCGGCCTCGGTGATCAGCGCGAACTCCTCCTCGGGCGCGTCCGCCACGAGGTGGTGCCGGCTGTAGAACCAGTAGTAGGCCAGCCCGAGCAGGTAGATCACGATGAGACCAGCGACCATGAAGGCCACTTGCGGCTCGTAGAAGAGGCCCGAGATCATCGCGAGAAGGCTCAGGCCGAGCGCGATGCCCGGCGTGAGCGGGTAGCCGGGCGTCTTGTAGGGACGCTCCATGTCAGGCTCGTCGCGGCGCAGGATGAAGTGGCTGGCCATCATCATCACGTAGCTGATGAGCGCGGCGAAGACCGCGATCTGGATGAGCAGGTCACCGGTGGCGATCTTCGGATCCTCGCCGGCCGGCACCCCGAGCGTGTTGAAGAAGTCGACCAACTGGATGGTCAGGAATTCGGTGATGCCTGGGACGATCAGCGCCCAGTGCGGCGCATGGCGCTTATTGGTCTTCGACAGCCAGGTCGGCAGGTAGCCGGCTCGCGAGAGCGAGAAGATCTGCCGGGAGTAGGCGTAGATGATGGAGAAGAAGCTGGCGATCAGACCGGTCAATCCGACGAGGGTGGTCACCCAGTAGACCCATCCTCGGCCGTAGACCTCGTCGGCGGCGGCGGGGAGCGGGTTGCCGGAGGTGGCGAGCGCCTCGGAGCCCGCTGCGCCAGGACCGATGAAGAGGGAGATCATGCTGAACGCTATCAACGAGCCCATGGCCAGCAGCATGCCCTTGGGCAGGTCGTTCGCCGGGTCGGAGGTCTCCTCAGCGGCCAAAGGCACGTCCTCGATCGCGAGGTAGAACCACCCAGCCGCGGGGAGCGCGGCGATGATCCCACCGACGCCGAACGGCAGGAAGCGGCTGCCGCCGCTCTGCGGCTGGATGTCAAGCAGGTTGTCGACGCTGAAGTTTGGCGCCATCGCCAAGCCCCAGATGATCAGCACGATCACCGAGATCACCGTGATGACCAAGAGGGTGCGCAACGACTCCTTCACGCCGAGCAGGTTGATGCCCACGAAGACGGCGTACGCGACCAGCGCCACGAGGTCCGGCTGGAAGATCGGCGAGATGTCGGCGACGTACCCGCCGATGCCCACGGCGATCACCGCCGGCGCCAGCACGTATTCGATGACGACCGCCAGTCCGGTGATGTAACCGCCGGTCTTGCCCATGGCGCGACGCGCGAATGCGTAGGGGCCGCCGGCGACGGGCATCGCCGTAGACATCTCCGCGATCGACATCATCATCGTCGCGTACAGCGTCGCCATGATGGCGGTAGCGATCAGCAGACCGCCCCAGCCGCCAGCATTGAGTCCGAAGTTCCAGCCGAAGAACTCTCCGGAGATGACAGAACCGACGCCCAGACCCCACAGCAACACCGGGCCCGCCACCCGTTGCAGTTCCGTTCGGCGAGGTACTCCTCGCTCGTCGAGCTGCCCTTGTTCCGCTCTGTCTGGCTCATCTCCGCTCCTCCTGGCGTAATAGCCGTGCTCGCAGGGAATACGAGTCGCTCCGAACGCAGGATGCTTCGCCCGGCAGCGGCCTTTGAGCTTCATGGTCTGATGAAAGACCATAATGTTGAGGGCGTCGGCCGCAATGCCAAGGGATATCGGATGCCAGCACCCGCCACGCCTGGTGGAGCCCGCAGATCCGTCCCATGTGCGCCTTCCATCCCGCTCACCTCGTTGGAGGCCGTGCTCCGACCGGTGCGCTCCGGCAACACGTTCGAGGAGGCGGTGCAGCGGATCCTGCAGGCCATCAAGTTGGGCGCCGTCACCGAGGGCGATCGGCTGCCACCGGAGCGGGAGTTGGCCAGGCGTCTGCGCGTCAGCAGGGTGACGTTGCGCGAAGCGTTGCGGGCACTGATCGATGCGGGGTATGTCGAGTCCCGCCGTGGACGCAGCGGCGGCACCTTCGTCATCTACTGTCCCGATGAGCACGAGCCTGGTGAGCTCGAAAACGTCGCGGCTGGACACGGCGGAGGAGTCGACGACGCGCTGCTCCTGCGTGCGGTGATCGAGCCGGGCACCGCCGAGTTGGCCGCGCACGGCCCGCTCGAATCCTCCGGCAGGCGGCATCTGGAGGGTCGCCTGGCCGACGTGTCGCGGACACGGACGCGACAGGCTCACCGTCTGGCCGACGCCCGACTGCACCTGGCCATCGCGGAGGTCACGGGGTCCCACCAGCTGGTGACGGCCGTCGCCGACGTACAGATGTCCTTGGCCGACCTGCTGGCGGCCGTCCCAGTGCTGCCGGTGAACATCGCGCACTCCCATGAGCAGCACGCGGCCGTGGTCGAGGCGATTCTCGCCGGACGGCCAGACACAGCCCGGGAGCGGATGCGTGACCACGTCGAGGCGACCGCAGCGCTATTGCACGGCTTTCTCGATTGAGTTCGCTCACGCGCCGGCCCGGGGCGACGTCCTCCAAAGGACTGTTCCTATAGCACTCTCCCGGACGACCAACTGGGGAAGGTCCAACCGTGCGCCTTGAGAACCGTGTGGCGTCGATCACCGGTGCGGGCAGCGGCATGGGACGTGAGGCAGCGCTGCTCTTCGCGGCGGAAGGCGCCCGCCTCCTCGTGTCCGATGTCGACGTCGCGGCCGGCGAGACGACGGTCGAGTCGATACGCGACCAAGGGGCGTAGCGCACTTCGTCCAGGTCGACGTCACGCGTGCCGACGACGTCCAGCGCCTGTACGCCGAGGGTGAGGAGGCCTTCGGCAAGGTCGACGTGCTCTACAACAACGCGGGAATCTTCCACGTCGACGACGCCTCTGTGACGGACACTGAGGAGGCGATCTGGGAGCAGGTCATCGACGTCGACCTGAAGGGCGTCTTCTTGTGCTGCAAGTACGGCGTGCCGGCGCTCATGCGGGCCGGCGGCGGCGTCATCATCAACGTCGCCTCGTTCGTCTCCTGGATGGGCGCGGCGACGCCGCAGATCGCCTACACGTCGGCGAAAGGTGGGGTGCTCTCAATGACGAGGGAGATCGCCGTCGAGTTCGCGCGCCAGGGCATCCGTGCGAACGCCCTCTGCCCGGGTCCTGTTGAGACGCCACTGCTCAAGGAGCTGCTCGCAGACGAAGAGCGGCGCGAGCGTCGTCTTGTGCACATCCCCTTGGGCCGGTTCGGCCGGCCGGAGGAGATGGCCAAGGCGGCCCTGTTTCTCGCGTCGGATGACTCGTCGTACATGACCGGCGCGTCGTTGCTCGTTGACGGCGGCATCACCTCGGCGTATGTGACCCCCGCGTGAGTCTCTTTGCATGGGGGACTCCAAACGACTGGGTCGGCCGCTCGACCGACGTCGCCGGTCCCGGTGTCGTCCTGCTCGTCCTCCTCGCCGCCGGTGGCGTCTTCTTCTTGACCAGCCGCCGGTCGATGGTGGGCACATCGATCATGGCAAGCCTCGCGGCCGGTCTCTCGACGCTGTTTACGGTCGAGTTGATCGACTTGCGACCCGCGGCATGGCGGGTGCTGCTGGTCACCGGTTTCGTGGTCTTGACGGCGCGCTCGCTGCGCCGTGACCGCGGACGCGCACGCTGATCGAGTTGCCATGCGGGTGCTGTTTGTCTCCCACGAGCGCGATGTCGAGCCCGGCTACCTGGGCGACGCCGCGACGCGTCATGGCCTCAGTGTGGAGGTGTGCGACCTATGGGCCGGTGAGGCGCTGCCTGACCCGACGCAGTATGCCCTCGTCGTGCCCTTGGGGTCAGCCGAGGCTGCCTACGACGACGCGGTCCCCTGGCTTGCCGACGAGCTCGCCTTCTTGCGTCGCGCGGACCAGGCCGGCGTCCCGCTCTTCGGTGTCTGCTTCGGGGCGCAGGCACTGGCACGCGCGGTGGGGGGCCAGGTCCGTCCGGCTCGCGAACCGGAGATCGGCTGGTATGAGATCGACACGACCGCGCCGCAGCTCATCGAAGCCGGTCCATGGCTGCAATGGCACTTCGACACCCTGACACCCCCTCCGGGAGCGGTGAGATTGGCCCGGACGACGGTCGGCGTCCAGGCCTACCGGCTGCGGCGTCAGATCGGCGTCCAGTTCCACCCCGAGGTGACGCCAGCCATCGTTGAGGCATGGATCTCATCATCGGGCGCCAGGCTGACCGAACGGGACATCGACGTCGCCGCGCTCGCGGCTGAAACCAGAGCACGCGTGCCTGAGGCGCGCGCAGGCGCGCACCGCTTGTTCGACCGCGTCGTCGAGGAGCTCGCAGTGGGCCAGCCCCGCTCCCCAGGGAGGCACCGAGACTGCCGCCCTTGACCTCGAGGTAATCCATCGTAGGTCATCGGGAAGGCGGCCGGCCGGCCCGGTAGCGGCGCCTCAGCCACGTCTTGGCGAGGAACGAGGCCGCAGGTCTGACGGTCGAGGTGGTCGACGACGGGACCGCCGGTGCGGCCCGGACCACGTGCATCCTGATCATCGCCGTGGCCCAGATCCGTTTTTGCGGCCGTGATCTGCAGCTAGCCTTGACGCTGCTCGCGGGCCTCCTCCTTCTCGGCCTCCGCTTCGGCCTCGCGGGCCTCCTGCTTCTTCTGGTGGGCCTCCTCCTCCGCTTCAACCTTGCTCTGCTGAGCCTGCCCTTCTGACTTCATATCCTCGTTGCCCGTGAGGTCGCCTGCGGCTTCCTTGATCCGCCCCTTCATGTCTTCGGAGTCACTCACAATCGGTCCCTTTCGCTCGGAGAGCCGTGAAATACCCGGAAGTCGGCCGGTGCACGCGTGCGCTGCTGCAACCGGCCCGTGATCAACGCGGCCCGGCGTTGCTCCTGCGGACTTGGCGCGCGCACCTACGATCGGTCAGCGTCGAGACTAACGGCGGCGTCGGGACAGCTCGCGCCAGTCGGTCGTCGGTGGTGACCAGGCCGGCGGACAACGCGCGGGCGGCCGCCACGTACAAGCCGTCCCGAGCGGCGACGTTGTCACGAAGCCCCCACGCGCCTTCAGCAGAGCGGTCGTGATCGGCAACCGGGTCACCGCCAGCTCGCCGAGCCGACCCAGCAGCACCGCCACCTGACCGGCCTTGAGTTCGCCGGCGCGACGCAGGCGCGCCAGACCGGAGAACACCTCGGCGTCAAGGTGTGCGACCGTGGCCAGGCCCTCTTCAGTGTGACCCGCGAGGAACGCGCGCACCTGGTCGCCGCGGACGCTGCGCACCAGCAGATCGATGACGGCCGACGCATCGACGACGAGCGTCACGGCAAGTCGGCGCGGGAATCTCGCAGGACCGCTGCGCCCGAGACGCCCAGGTGCCGACGGCGACCCCGTCGCGCTCGGGCACTTCGGCACGCTCGGCTATATCACCAGCGGCCTCGTCGGTCAGGCGATCGGCAACCCCAAGCGCTCGACCGAGGAACTGCAGGTGCCCAAGAGCCTGTCCTTCTTCCGCGACAGCCTGGTCTCCACCGCCGTGGCCATGTTGATCGTCTACTTCATTTTTGCGGTCATCGCGGGTCCGAGCGTCATGGGGGAACTGAGCGGAGACACGAACAGCTACGTCTTCGCCTTCACGCAGGCGCTCACCTTCGCGGCGGGCGTGTGGGTCATCCTGGTCGGCGTGCGGATGATCTTGGGCGAGATCGTGCCCGCCTTCGAAGGCATTTCTCAGAAGCTGATCCCCGACGCCATGCCGGCACTCGACATCCCGATCACCTTCCCCTATTCGCCTACCGCTGTGGTGATCGGGTTCGGCATGAGCGTCCTCGGCGGCCTGGCCGCCCTGCCGCTGCTCGGTCCGATCGGGCTCGCGCTCATCCTGCCCGGCATGGTCCCCCGCTTCATCGTCGGTGGCGGCGCGGGGGTCTTCGGCAACGCGACCGGAGGCCGGCGCGGCGCCATCGTGGGCGCCTTCTTCAACGGGCTCGTCATCACCTTCCTGCCGGCGCTCCTGTTCGGCTACCTCGGTGACCTCGGCCTGGCCAACACCACGTTCGGCGACTCCGACTTCGGCTGGTTCGGCATCCTGCTCGGGTTCGTCGCCGACTTCGGGGTCATCGCCGCCTGGGTGTTGGCCATCCTGATGATTGCGCTTACGTTCGTGCTTGGGCGCGTCTTCCCTGCGCTGCGACCGCACTACGGGGAGCAGGAGGAGACACAGGAGCAGGTGACCGAGAGCGTCGAGTAGAGACCCGCCGGCGTCGCACAGCCAGAGAGTTGCTCACGCGTTCGCGGAGGACCAGACCTCCACCTCGTCGGCCCGGTTCAGGTCCAGTTCGATGCCGAACCCAGGCGCGGTCGGGACCGCGAAGAAGCCGCCCTCCGGTCGGACCGGTGCGCGCTCGAACAGCGCGCGTTCGTCGGCCAGGTCGATGAGGAACTCGACATACGGCGCAAGCCAAGGCGGCAGGCTCGCCACGACGTGCAACGCGGCGTGGATGTTCGCACCGTGTGGCACAAGGACGGTGCCGGAGGTGGAGCAGAGCGTCGCGATGCGCACCAACTCGCTGGTGCCCCCACACCATTCGGGATCGCACTGCAGATAGCGCAGCACGCCGCTGCCCAACCAGGCGCTCGCTTCCCAGCGGCCGTAGACGTGCTCACCGGCCGCCAGCGGTACCGAGACGGCTGACGAGAGCTTGCGATAGCTCGCGAGGTCGTAGGCGGGGAACGGCTCCTCCAACCAGGTCGGCTCCACCGGAGCGACCCGGCGGCACCACGACTCGGCGAGCGCGAGATCCCAGCCCATGACGGCGTCGAACATCAAGGGGTACCCCGCACCCACCGTCGCCCGCAGCGTCTCGGCCAGCGTGACGGCAGAGGTCAGCGCCTCGACCCGGTTGGCCGGTCCCAGCCGAAAGAACCACTTCTGGGCACCAAACTCCTCCGCGAGCTCCCGGCTGCGGGCCACCAGCTCCTCCTCGTCGTGCAGGTAGCCCAGCGTGCTGGCGTAGGCAGGGATCCGGGCTCGGGTCGCGCCGCCGAGCAGGTCGCAGACCGGCAGACCGAGAAGGCGCCCGCGCAGATCCCACAGCGCGTTGTCCAGAGCGCTCACACCCATGATCCCGTGGCCGGTGCGCAGATGCCGCTCCGAGCGGAGCATCCGTTCCCAGGCGAGGTTGTGCGCGCGGGGATCGCTACCATGCAGCACCTGTGCCAGACCGTTGCGGATGGCGGCCAGCGCGGCCTCGCTCACCGGGCCGTACAGGCCGGCGTGCTCCCCGTCGGTCGTGACCCGCACGTAGCGCTGGCAGACACGGTCGTGGGACTCGGTCGCCTCGCTGCGGTCGTACAGGTCTCCGGCGCGCACCGAGAGTTGGCGCGCACGGCGCAGCTCTTCCGGCAGCGCTGCGCACAGCTCGATGATCTCCACGGCCGTGATCTTCATCTGCGGTGGCTTTCTGTGCGGGAGCGGGACGCGGCTCTACTCTTCCAAGGACGGAGTGCACGAATCTCGACAGGGCACGACGCCGAGCGAAGACCGAGTGAACCAGACCGTCGCGCTCCCGCGCGCGGCAGGAGGACAGTGACATGCAGATGCTGCTGGGCGGCGAACGTCGAGGGAGCAGAGCCAACGCACGGATCGAGATCCGCAATCCTTCCGACGGCGACGTGATCGACGAGGTGCCGAACGCCTCCGACGAAGACGTCGACGACGCGCTGCGAACTGCCGTGGCGGCCTTCCCGCGGTGGGCGGCGACTCCGACGCACGAACGTTCGGAGATCCTCGCGCGCGGCGCCCGCCGGCTGCTCGACGAGCAGGAGCAGCTCGCCACCCTGCTCGCCCGCGAGAACGGCAAGACGCTCCACCACGCCCGCGGTGAGATCGCCTCGGCCGCGCGGCTCTTCGAGAAGTACGCGCACGAGGCGCTCCGCCTGTACGGCGTCAACGTGCCGGGCGACTTCGAGGCGGGCTACGAACGGGATCTCATCATCACCCGTCGGTACCCCTACGGCGTCATGGTGGCGATCACGCCGTTCAACTTCCCGGTCTCGCTGTTCAGCACGAAGGTCGCGCCAGCGCTCGCGACCGGCAACGTGGTGATCGCCAAGCCGTCCGAGGAGACGCCGCTCAGCACCCTGAGGATCTGTGAGTTGCTGCACGAGTCCGGCGTCCCCGCCGAGGCGCTGCAGGTGCTCACCGGGGGCGGGCGACGAATCGGCCAGAGGCTGATGGCCAGCCCGCTCGTCGACCTGGTCTCGTTCACCGGCAGCGTCGAGACCGGCCAGCAGGTCGCCACACAGCGCGCGCGCTCCATCACCCCCACCCACCTCGAGCTGGGCGGGAACGACCCCATGATCGTCTGCGCCGATGCCGACATCGACCTCGTCATCGAACACGCCTGGTTCGGTCGCACCCTGGAGAACGGCCAGTGCTGCGCGGCGAGCAAACGCTTCATCGTGGAGCGGGCGGTCAGCGACGACTTCGAGCAGGCGTTGGTGGAGCGGTTGGCACGGACCACGTGCGGTGATCCCTTCGACGAGCGCGTCGACCTCGGACCGCTCATCAACCCGGGCGCCGCCCGGCGCACCGAGGAGCAGGTCGCCTCGACCCTGGCTGAGGGGGCCGAGCTGAAGGTCGGCAGCGGCAAGGCGCACGCGGCGTTCTTCGAGCCGACCATGCTGGTCGGGGTGACCGCACAGATGGCCATCGCCCGTGACCTCGAGGTCTTCGCGCCGGTCTTTCCGGTGCTCCGGGTCGACTCCGTCGACGAGGCCGTCGCGATCGCGAACGCCTCCACCATGGCGTTGCACGCCTCGGTCTTCTCCCGCGACGTCGGCAAGGCCATCGCTGTGGCTCACCGGATCGATGGGGGGCTCGTGGCGATCAACGGCACCGGCCTGTACAAGCCGGACGCCATCCCCTTCGGCGGCTGGAAGACGAGCGGCAGCGGCCGCGAGGGCCTGCTGGGGATGGCGAGCCAGTACACGCAAGAGAAGACAATCGCGGTGCGCAACGTCCTCGGCTGAGGACGCCCGCACTCGCGAGGGGAAGGAACGGTACCTGATGTCCACGTCACAGCCCGCGCCGGGTCAGGTCGACGAGCTGGAACGCCTGGTCTTCGACGGAGTCCGGCAGGTCCGGTGTGAACGCGTCGCGCTCCCGCCGGTCCTCGACGGTCAGGTCCGGGTGCGCGCGTCGTACTCGCTGATGAGCACCGGCACCGAGAACATCGTCTTCAACCGGCTCTTCGAGCCGGGCACCCATTGGGACAACTGGGTGCGGTACCCGTTCTATCCGGGCTACACCGCCGTGGGTGAGATCGAGGCGGTCTCCCTGGGCGTTGCCACATGGCAGCCCGGTGATCGGGTGATCCTGCGCATGTCCCACGCCTCGCATGCGGTCGTGGCCGCCGACCAGTGCTTCCCCGCCCCCGCGACGGTCGCTCCGAAACTGGCGCCGTGGGCGAAGCTGGCTCAGATCGCTTTCACCGGCGCGGAGGCGGCGGACTACCGACTCGGCGACTCGGCGCTGATCATCGGTGCCGGGCCTATCGGACAGATGGCTGTGCGGTGGGCGGTGGCCGCGGGCTGCGAGACCGTGCTCGTCGCGGACGCCATCGCGGCGCGACGCGAGCTCGCGCTGGCAGGCGGCGCCGCGGCCACCATCCAGGCCGCGCTCGCCGAGAGCGCGGAGGAGGTCCGCGCGGCGAACCACGGCGAGCTGCCGCGCGTGGTCATGGACACCACGGGGAACGCCGCTGTGCTCCCCCTCGCCCTCGGGCTCGCCGCTCGGTTCGGGAAGGTCGTCGTGCTGGGCGACACCGGCAGCCCGAGCGAGCAGCGACTGACCTCGGATCTGGTGGTGCGTGGCGTGACGATCGTGGGTGTGCACCACACCCACGGCCTGCCCCGGGAAGCAGAGGTGTACCGGCTCTTCTTCCGGCTCCTTGAGGCCGGCCGCTTCCCGATGGACGACCTCAACACCCATACCTTCCAACCGGGGCAGTGCGCGGACGCCTATGCACTGGCCAACCGCGCCCGCGGCGAGACCATGGGCATCGTCTTCGACTGGAGGTGACGCGCGTGGAGGGCCTTCCGCCCGGCACGCGTGGCCTCATTGGAAGGGGTCGCGGGGCTCGATGCCGTCGAAGCGGCGGAAGTCGCGGTCAGCGCTCCAGATGGTCTTTACGCCATGCTGGCGCATGAGCGCGACGAGGTGGGCGTCGGTGACGAGGTTGCCGCGCACCTCAGCGACCTGCTTGAGCAAATTCCAAAAGCCGTCCTGTTCGCCGGGCGCACGGACGTGAGGCCGACCGAATAACCCGCCGAGGTTGGCCAGCGCGGAAGAGGGGGTGAGCGGCGCGCCAAGGATCCCTGGGTGCGTCACGATCCGAAGATAGCCGGACAGGGCCGGCCAGAACAGATACACCAGATCCGGACCGGCAGCCAAGCGACGGAGCAGGCCTTGCGCCCGTTCGCTTCGCGGGCTGCTGCTGTCCGAGGCGTACACGAGCACGTTGGTGTCGACGGTTGCGCTCATGACTCGT
>JBBSMR010000014.1:0-60913 GCA_038233095.1 Euzebyales bacterium | reverse complement strand
TGATCGCCCACCTCGACGTCCGCGCGTTGCGCCGCGGCCAGACCGAGGACGGCGAGCGCGGCGAGCTGGCAGGAGTCGGCACGGTGCCCTTGTCGGTCATCCAAGGATTGTTGGGTGAGGCGTTCGTCGCGCTGGTCATCTCCGACGGCGTCGACGTGTTGAATGCCACCCATCTGGGCCGCAACGTCACCGCGACCCAGCGCACCGCGTTGGAGGTGCGCGGCTACCACTGCGAGGTCCCCGGCTGCACCAACCGCCATCTGTTGGAGATCGACCACATCACCGGCTGGAAACCCACCCAGCACACCCGACTCGACGAGCTCGCCTGGCTCTGTCCTGTCCACCACGCCGCCAAGACCTACGACGGCTGGCAACTGTCCGGACCGCCCCGCCAACGCCAATGGACCCACCCCACAAGAAGCCCGATACGGGCAAACCTCCGCCGCGCGAGGGTCAGACCGCGACGGGCCAGCCTCCCGCGCCGGGCGTGCATCCGAGCCATCAGACGGGCGGCTCTTCGCACCCGGCTGACGTGGCGCGCCCGTCGGGCGCGCGACGGCGCGATGCGTACGCTCGCGTTACATCAGAAGAGCTTGAGCTCGTCACTCTCGACGCCCCGCAACGCGTCGTAGTCGACCTCGACGCACGCGATTCCTCGCGCTTCGGCCAGCACGCGGGCCTGCGGCTTCACCCGCTGAGCGGCGAAGACGCCTCGAACCGGCCGCAGCAAGGGGTCACGCTCCAACCGCTCCAGGTAGCGGCTGAGTTGCTCGACCCCGTCGAGCTCGCCGCGGCGCTTGATCTCCACGGCGACCGCCCGACCTTTGGCGTCCCGGCACAACAGGTCGACCGGCCCCAGATCGGTCGGATACTCCCGACAGACCAGCGTGAGCCCCGCACCCAGGGTCTCCGGATGTTCGGCGAGCAGCGCCTGCAGGTGGGCTTCCACGCCGTCCTTCGTCAGGCCCGGGTCCTCACCGAAGGCGAAGCGCTCGTCGCTCAGCACCTCGTGCAGCTCGATCGTCAGCGACTCGCCCTTGGGGTTCGTCACGATCCAGCGATCGGCTTCCTCGGAGAGCATGTTCGGCGCGTTCATCCAGTTCAGCGGCTTGTACGCCCCGCCGTCTGCATGGATCGCCACACAGCCGTCGGCCTTCACCATGATCAAGCGGACGGCGGGCTCCAACCGGGCGGACAAGCGTCCCGCATAGTCGACCGAGCAGCGCGCGACCACGAGCCTCATGGCGAGCCAGGCTAACCGTCGCACAGCTGGCGGCGAGCCGCGTCATGATCGGCGGCCTGGCTCGGGACAACATCAGGCATGAGTAAGGGCCCGGCGCTCTTGTCGCACCGGGCCCACTCTCGGGTTGCTGACGCCCCGCGCTCTCGCGGACGGTGACTCTTGTCGCCACCTCCCACCATACGAGGGGGGCACTTCCCGAAAGTCTATCGGCCCTGAGGCCGAAAACTTCAGTCCTTCCTAGCCTTGACCCTCGCCGCCCGATCCTGCCAGCTCACCTGACCCAGCCAACTCTACCGGAGGAGAGTCCGGCGGGGAGTCCACACCGCGGAAGACGATGGCGTCGTCCTCCACATCGGCCACGATCAGCTGACCGGCGTGGAACTCGCCCCACAGGATCTTCTCGCTGAGCGCGTCCTCGATGTGACGCTGGATCGTCCGACGCAGCGGACGGGCGCCGAGCGCGGCGTCGTAGCCGTTGTCGGCCAGCCACTTCTTGGCGTCGTCGGTGAGCTCGAGGTCGAGATCCTTGGAACGCAGCTGCTCCTGCACCCGCTTCATCATGAGGTCGACGATCGACGTCACCTGCTCGCGCTGGAGCTGATGGAAGACGATCGTCTCGTCGATGCGGTTCAGGAACTCGGGGCGGAAGTGGCGCTTCAGCTCCTCGTCCACCTGCTGCTTCATCCGGCTGTAGGTGTCGGTCTCGTCGTTCGAGGCCGCGAACCCCATCGCCTGGGCTCCGAGGTTCCGGGTTCCCAGGTTCGACGTCATGATCAGCACGGTGTTCTTGAAGTCCACCGTCTTGCCCTGCGCGTCGGTCAGCCGACCATCCTCGAGGATCTGCAGCAGCGCGTTGAAGACGTCCGGGTGAGCCTTCTCGACCTCGTCGAAGAGCACGACGCTGAAGGGCCGGCGCCGCACCGCCTCGGTGAGCTGACCGCCCTCCTCGTACCCGACGTAGCCGGGAGGCGAGCCGATCAGCCGCGAGACCGTGTGCTTCTCCATGTACTCCGACATGTCGAGGTGGATGAGCGCGTCCTCGTCGCCGAAGAGGAACTCGGCGAGCGTCTTGGCGAGCTCGGTCTTGCCCACGCCCGACGGGCCCAGGAAGATGAACGAGCCAGAGGGGCGCTTCGGGTCCTTCAGTCCTGAACGGGTGCGACGTATCGACTTGGAGACCGCGTCGACGGCCTCGTCCTGCCCGACGATGCGCCGGTGCAGCTCGGTCTCCATCCGCAGGAGCTTGGCGGTCTCCTCCTCGGTGAGCTTGAAGACCGGGATGCCGGTCCAGTTCGAGAGCACCTCGGCGATGTCCTCCTCGTCGAGGGTGAGCACCGTGTCCATGCCGTCGGACTTCCACTCGCGCTCGCGCGCGGTCTTGCGCTCGAGGATCTTCTTCTCCTCGTCGCGCAGCGAGGCCGCCTTCTCGAAGTCCTGCTCGTCGATCGCGGACTCCTTGGCCTTGCGTACGCGCCCGGCCTCCTCCTCGAGGTCCTGCAGGTCCGGCGGTGCCGTCAGGCGACGGATGCGCAGCCGGGAGCCGGCCTCGTCGATCAGGTCGATCGCCTTGTCGGGCAGGAAACGGTCGGAGATGTAGCGGTCGGCGAGGTTGCCGGCCGCGACGAGCGCGTCGTCGGTGATCGTGACGCGGTGGTGCGCCTCGTAGCGGTCGCGCAGACCCTTCAGGATCTCGATCGTGTGCGCGATCGAGGGCTCCTCGACGGTGATCGGCTGGAAGCGGCGCTCCAGCGCGGCGTCCTTCTCGAGGTGCTTGCGGTACTCGTCGATCGTGGTCGCGCCGATGGTCTGCAGCTCGCCGCGCGCCAACATGGGCTTCAGGATGCTGGCCGCGTCGATCGCGCCCTCCGCGGCGCCCGCACCGACCAGGGTGTGCAGCTCGTCGATGAACAGGATGATGTCTCCGCGCGTGGTGATCTCCTTCAGCACCTTCTTCAGGCGCTCCTCGAAGTCACCACGGTAGCGGCTGCCGGCGACCAGCGCGCCGAGGTCCAGGGTGTAGAGCTGCTTGTCCCGTAGCGTCTCGGGGATGTGGCCGTTCACGATCATCTGGGCCAGGCCTTCGACGATCGCGGTCTTGCCGACCCCCGGCTCGCCGATCAGCACGGGGTTGTTCTTGGTCCGGCGCGAGAGCACCTGCATGACCCGCTCGATCTCGCGGGTGCGGCCGATGACGGGGTCGATCTTGCCCTCGCGAGCGAGCTGAGTGAGGTTGAGGCCGAACTGGTCGAGCACCGCGGAGCCCTTCGACTCCTCGGAGCCACCAGACACGCCGGCCTTCTGGGCACCCGCGCCACCTTCGCCGCCGGCGTAGCCGCTGAGCAGCTGGATGACCTGCTGGCGCACACGGTTCAGATCGGCGCCGAGCTTCTGCAGCACCTGAGCCGCGACACCCTCACCCTCGCGGATGAGACCGAGCAAGATGTGCTCGGTGCCGATGTAGTTGTGGCCGAGCTGCAGCGCCTCGCGCAGGCTGAGCTCCAGCACCTTCTTGGCTCGCGGCGTGAAGGGGATGTGACCGGCCGGCGCGTTCTGGCCCTGGCCGATGATGTCCTCGACCTGCTCGCGCACACCTTCGAGCGAGATCCCGAGGGACTCGAGGGCCTTCGCCGCCACGCCCTCGCCCTCGTGGATGAGCCCGAGCAAGATGTGCTCGGTCCCGATGTAGTTGTGGTTCAACATCCGGGCTTCTTCTTGCGCCAAGACGACGACCCGGCGAGCCCTGTCGGTAAACCGTTCGAACATGCACTGCCCCCTACCGTGGGTGCTTGGATGGCAACTCTAGCATCGGAGGCCGACGCAGCCCCCAGCGCTCTCGACCTCTGTGATCGGGCGCGGACCAAGCCCGCGAAGGCCGGTGCCGGCGGAGAGGAATGGACCACCTTACCGTCGGCTTGCCGGCGAACCGCGTAAGGAGCTGTTTCAACGCCGCGACCGGTCGGCGTATTCCGGATCGTCTCGACTCCGCCTCACACGCGGTGTAGCAGCCCCGCCGAGGCCCCTATTCGGGGCGCAATGTCGGAAAGAGGATGACATCGCGGATGGTGTGGACGTCCGTCAGCAGCATGACCAGTCGGTCGACGCCGATGCCGAGCCCGCCCATCGGCGGCATCCCGAACTCCATCGCCCGCAGGTAGTCCTCGTCGACGACCATGGCCTCGTCATCACCGCCGGCACGGGCTCGCGCCTGCGCCTCCAGACGCTCGCGCTGATCGATCGGGTCGGTGAGCTCGCTGAACGCGTTGCCCAGCTCGCGCCCGGCCACGATCGGCTCGAAGCGCTCGGTCACCCGGTCATCGTCACGGTGACGGCGGGCAAGGGGCGAGACCTCGACGGGGTAGTCGGTCACGAAGGTGGGCGACCACAGCGTGTGCTCCACGAGCTTCTCATACAGCTCGAGCAGCAGCTTGCCGCTCCCCCAGCTCTCCTCGGTCGGGATCTCGCGCTCACGGCACAGCGCACGCAGCTGCGCAGGCTCGGTGTCGTGGTCGAGGTCCGCCCGCCCGGTGGCGTCGCGCACGAGGTCGAGGAGCGTCCGTCGAGGCCAGTGCCCACCGAGCTCAAGACGGCGTCCGCCGTACGTGATGCTGGTGGTGCCGAGGCTCGCGGACGCGGCGCGCTGCACGAGCCCCTCGACCAGTCCCATCATGTCGGTGTAGTCCGCGTAGGCCTCGTAGGACTCGAGCATCGTGAACTCGGGATTGTGGCGCGGGGAGAGCCCCTCGTTGCGGAAGACCCTGCTGATCTCGAAGACGCGCGTCATCCCTCCGGCGACCAGCCGCTTGAGATACAGCTCGGGCGCGATGCGCAGGTACAGATCGACATCGAGCGCGTGGTGGTGGGTGACGAACGGCCTGGCCGCCGCCCCGCCCGGAATCGGGTGCAGCATCGGCGTCTCGACCTCGACGTAACCACGCGTGATCAGTTCCTCGCGCAGCGCCGTCAGCACCCGAGCACGGATCGTGAACACCCGGCGGGCGTCGGCGTTGACGGCGAGGTCGACATGGCGCTGCCGGAAGCGCGTCTCGAGATCGCGGAGACCGTGCCACTTGTCGGGCATCGGTCGCAGCGCCTTCCCGATCAAGCGCACCCGCTGGGCATCCACCGAGAGCTCACCGCGCCGGGAACGCACCACCTCTCCGGTGACGGCGACCCAGTCGCCCAGATCCAGGGCAGCGACCGCCTCCATGCCCTCCGCCGTCAACCCGTCCTCGCGGCACATGATCTGCAGCTCGGCGTCGAGCTCCCGCAGGACCAAAAAGACCAGCCGCCCGTGACCGCGACGCATCACCAGGCGGCCCGCGACACGGACGGTGACGCCGCTCTCCTCTTCGGGATCGAGCTTGTCGGCGAAGGTCGCGGCGACCTCAGCCAGGCTGTGGTCGACGCGCACCCCCACCGGGAAGGGGTCGCCGCCTTCGGCGCGCACCCGGTCGAGCTTCTCGCGCCTGGCGGCCAGCAACTCGTCGCCGTGATGATCGGTCATGAGGGCGCAGGTTAGCCGTGTCTCACACCGTGTCGAGCACCAGCACGAGGTCGCCGGGCTCGACGGCCGTGCCAGAGGTGATCGGCACGCTCGTGACGACGCCCGCAGCCGGCGCACGGATGGACGACTCCATCTTCATGGCCTCGATCGTGGCCACCTGCTGACCCTCCTCGACCTGCTCGCCTTCCGCGACCTGCACGGTCACGACGCCGGTCAGCGGCACGGCCACGTGGCCGGGCTCTGCAGGATCGGCCTTCACCGCCCGCGGCGTCTCATCCTCGACCGCGGCATCGCGCGCGTCGATCGGCCGGGTCTGGCCGTTCAGGTTGACGAGCACGGTGCGGATGCCCTGCTCGTCGGGCTCGCCCACGGCCTCAAGCTCGATGTAGAGCCGCACCCCCGGGCCGAGGTCGACAATGAGCTCGCGGTCGTGCTCCAGCCCGAAGAAGAAGGCGCGGGTGGGCAGGGCGGCGACGTCGCCGTACCGCTCGCGAGCGTCGCGCTGCTCGGCGGCGGGTCCGGGGAAGAGCAGCGCATTGAGCAGCGCCCGCCGGTCCGGTCCCTCCGCCCGCTCCAGCTGCGCACGCTCGTCGTCGGAGAGCCGCGGCTGGGCAGGCTCGCGCTCCCGCCCGGCGAGCACTTTCTCGCGGAACGGCTCGGGCCAGCCTCCCGGCGGCGTGCCCAGGTCGCCCCGCAGAAACCCCACGACGCTGTCGGGCAGGTCGTAACGTTCGGGCTGCTGGACGAGCTCATCCGGGTCGACCCCGGAGCTGGCGAGGTAGATCGCGAGATCGCCCACGACCTTCGAGGTCGGGGTCACCTTGATGATGTCGCCAAGCAGCTCGTTCACCCGGGCGTACAGGCCCGCCAGCTCCTCGAAACGCTCCCCGAGCCCCATCGCCGTCGCCTGCTGCCGCAAGTTGGAGAGCTGGCCGCCGGGAATCTCGTGGAGATAGACGGTGCCGGTGGGCGCGCGCAGGCCCGCCTCGAACGGGGCGTACAGCGTGCGCACGGCTTCCCAGTACGGCTCCATCGCCCCGAGCGCCTCCAAAGAGAGCCCGCTTGCGCGCTCGGTGTGGTCGGTAGCGGCGACGATCGCGGTGAGGTTGGGCTGGCTCGTACCGCCCGACAACGGCGCCGCCGCGCCATCGACCGCATCGACACCCGCCTCCACTGCGGCGAGATAGGTGGCGAGCTGCCCGCCCGCCGTGTCGTGGGTGTGCAGGTGCACCGGCACGTCGAAGCGCTCACGCAGCGCCCCGATGAGCTGACGGGCGGACGGCGCCCGCAGCAGCCCCGCCATGTCCTTCACGCAGAGCAGGTGCACGCCTGAGGAGACCAGATCCTCCGCGATCGTCAGGTAGTAGTCCAGGGTGTAGACCCGCTGGGAAGGATCGGCGAGATCGCCGGTATAGCAGAGGGTGCCCTCGGCCAGCGCGCCCGCCTCCAGCGTCGCCTCGATCGCCGGGCGCATCTGATCGACGTTGTTGAGGGCGTCGAAGATCCGGAAGAGATCGATCCCTGTGGCATGGGCCTCGGAAACGAACGCCCGTACGACGCTGGGCGGGTACCGGGTGTAGCCAACGGCGTTCTGG
Source organism: Euzebyales bacterium (assembly GCA_038233095.1). GTDB lineage: Bacteria > Actinomycetota > Nitriliruptoria > Euzebyales > Egibacteraceae > JBBSMR01. Next base: position 53,571 of record JBBSMR010000014.1, on the reverse strand, counting down.
CCGCGCAGCAGCATCTGCAGGCAGATGTTGGGAATCGCCTCGCGCAGCCGTGCGAGCCGCTCCCACGGGTCCTCGCTCAGGAACCGCAGGGCCACGTCGTACGTCGCGCCGCCCCAGACCTCCATGCTGAGCAGCTCCGGCAGCCCGTGCGCCAGGTGCGGCGCCGCCGCGACCATGTCGTAGGTTCGCATCCGCGTCGCCAGCAGCGACTGATGGGCGTCGCGCATGGTCGTGTCCGTGATGCCGAGGGCGTCGCGCTCGCGCAACCAGCGCGCGAAGTCGCGGGGCCCAAGCTGCTGCAGGCGCTGGCGGCTCCCCTCGGGAGGTTGGCCCTCCGGCACCGGGGCCAGCTTGGTCGCCGGATCGGGACCGGGCGGCGTCAGCTCCAGCGAGCGATTGATCGTGCGATCAGCAAGCAGCTCCAGCAGCCGGGTGGCCCGGTCGGCGCCAGTGCTGACCGAGGTCAGGTGGGGGCGCTCGTCGATGAACGAGGTCGTGAGCTCGCCCGCCAAGAAGTCCGGCTCGCTGAGCAGCGCACCCAGGAACGCCATGTTCGTCCTCACGCCCCGCACCCGAAACTCGGCCAGCGCACGGCGCGCCCGCCGCGCGGCGTCGGGCAACGTGCGACCGCGGGCCGTCAGCTTGACGAGCAGCGAGTCGAACCACGGGCTCACCGTCGAGCCCACGTAGGCCGAGCCCGCATCCAACCGGATGCCGGCGCCGGCCGCGGACCGATAGGCCGAGATGCGACCCGTGTCGGGCCGGAAGCTGTTTGCCGGATCCTCGGTCGTGATCCGGCACTGGATCGCGCAGCCCCGGATCGTGATGCTCTCCTGGGTCAGCCCAAGGTCGTCGAGGGTGGCGCCGCCGGCGATGCGCAGCTGCGAGCTCACCAGATCGACGTCGGTCGTCTCCTCGGTGACGGTGTGCTCCACCTGGATGCGCGGGTTCATCTCGATGAAGAAGTGCCGACCCGACGGATCGACGAGGAACTCGACCGTGCCCGCGTTGCGGTAACCCACCGCCTCGCCGAACGCCACGGCATCGGCGCACAGCCGAGCGCGCAGGTCCGGATCGAGATTCGGAGCGGGGGCCACCTCCAGCACCTTCTGATGACGGCGCTGCACCGAGCAGTCCCGCTCGAACAGATGAAGCACCCGGCCTCCCGAGCCGGCGAGCAGCTGCACCTCGATGTGGCGGGGGCGGGTGAGCGCCTGCTCGAGAAAGACGGTCGCGTCGCCGAACGCGCCCTCCGCCTCGCGCATCGCGGTCTCAAGCGCGTCGGGCAGCGCGTCGGCGTGCTCGACGCGCCGCAACCCCCGGCCGCCGCCCCCCGAAGCCGCCTTGACGAAGACCGGGTAGCCGATCTCCTCGGCCAGCTGCAGAGCGCGCTGCTGGTCGCTGACCGGCTCGGACGCGCGCAGCACGGGGATGCCGGCCTGCTCGGCCGCGGCGCGCGCACGCGTCTTGTCCCCGGTCAGTTCCAGCACCTGGGGAGGGGGCCCCACGAAGGTGACACCCGCCTCGCCGCACCGCCGGGCGAAGTCGGCGTTCTCGGCCAGGAAGCCGTAGCCCGGGTAGATCGTGTCGGCGCCGACGCGCAACGCGGTCTCGATCAGCGCCTGCGCATCCAGATACGCCCGCACGGGATGGCCGGTCTCGCCGATGCGGTAGGCCTCGTCGGCCTTCAGACGGTGGAAGGAGTCGCGATCCTCGGTGGTGTAGACCGCGACGGTGCGCATGCCGAGCTCCGTGGCGGCCCGGAACGCTCGGATGGCGATCTCACCACGGTTGGCGACCAGCACTTTGTGCAGCATGCGAGACGGTCCCTTCGACGATGCGGGGCCTGCACGCTAGCGATCCGAGGCCGGGTCGGTCCATCTGGGCTCAGCGGATGACAGCTCTGGCGGTCGCGAGGTCGTCGGCCAGCCCGACCCGCACCTGGTCGCCATCGCAGACGACGACGCCGGCCCCCTCCTGGCCGTTCAGCGCGAGGCGCTCGCTCTCTTCTCCGCCCGCCTCCTGGCTCTCCGGCCGGGCGGCCTGCAGCCAGCCAGTCACCGCGTCACACAGATCCGCCTCGCCGGGTCGCTGCACCAACGCCAGCCCGCCGGCGGCGCGCTCTCCGTCGGTGTAGAGGAACTGCTCACCTCCCGCCCAGGCCTGCGTCCGCCGCATGGTATCGCTCAGCGCGGCGGAGGTGTCGTTGCCGGGCGCTTCGAACAGCCAGAGCAGATCGGCCGCACCGAACGTCGAGCTCAGCGCCAGCTCGTATCCCGCCGGCTTGGTCAGGTCTTGCGGGTCCTCAGCCTGCTCACCCCGCTCGTAACGCTCGGGCCACAGCACCTGCGCGCTCGTGCTGGGCAGACGTTCGTAGGCGCCGTCAACGGCCTCCCAGCCCCCCTGAGCGTACTGCCGACAGGCGAAGGAGAGTCCCTGCTCGTACGGGAAGATCAGCGAGCGCTGCAGCACATAGGGCGCCGACTCGAGCTCGGCCTGACCGGCCTGGGTCTTCGGGTCAGCCAGCAGGCCGAGGGTGTCCATGGGGTCGAGCGCCGAGACCGCGAAGCGTTGCATCGTCAACGTGGCGTCGCCCTCGATGAGGGAGAGTGCCGCCAACGCGCCGTCGGCGTCGGTCGTCGACTCCGTCACGTCGACGGGCAGCTCGAGGGACTGGTCCGCGAGCGCGTGCTGCAACTCGTGTGCCATCGTGATCTGATCGAGCGTGGAGAGTGGCGCATCGGGGTCGTCGGTGCGCACGACCAGCTCGCCGGTGTCCGGGTCGTAGAAGCCGGCCACCTGGGCCGCGAGCAGCTTGCTGATCTCGTCCCGCAGCTCGACATCCTGAGGCAGCGCGCCCAGGAGCTGCAACATCTGGCCTTCGACGCGTGCCTGAGCCACCGGATAGGACTCGTCGAGGTCGGCCTGGATCCGCTTGGTCACTTCTGCGCCGGTCAGGAGCTCGGGCTCTGGCACCTCATCGAAGTCGAGAGCGCGCAGCCCCGTCACCCAGTCGGCGATGGCGTCGACCTGAGCGGCGGCGGTGGAGTCGGGGATGGACGGGCCGTCGACGCTGCGGTCGGGGGCCGCACAGGCCAGCTCCGCTGCCTGCGGAGCCTCACCCTGCCGAAGCTGGTCGAAGAGCTCGCCCAGCCCGCCAGAACCGTCGCCACCACGTCTGAAGAGCTCCCCGAACAGCTCGCCCAGCTCGCCGAGCCGATCGCCCAGTCCGCCGTCGGGAGCGGGCTCGCTGTCCTGGCTCCCATCAGGTGCACTCCGCTCGTCGGCCGCGGCGACGCGCTGCTCGAGCTCGCTGACGCGCTCCTGAGCGAGCTCGAGGTCCTGCTGCAGGTCACCGATGCGGTCACCGGCACGGGCCAGGCGCGCCCCCTGCACGACCACGACCGTTCCGGTGCCGAACAGCAGCAGCGTGAGCACTCCCGCCACCACCGCCAGGATGATCTGTCCCCGCTTGCCCATGTCCGTTCTGTCCTCTCCCCGCCTGGCCATCATCTGCGGCGTCCGAGAGCCCGCGGCGGGCTCTCACGCTCGTGAGCTCGATGATGCCAGCACGCGGCCGAGCTCGCCCGGACTGACGGGTGATGGCTGTGGAAAAGTCAGCTGTCCGGCGAGCGGCACGTCTACGTGTTGCGCTCCCACACGAGGCGCAGGCCCTTCAGCGTCAACCAGGCGTCGTGGTGGTCGATGCACCGGCAGGCGTCCACGACCGCACCGGCCAGTCCGCCGGTGGCCACGACCACCGCGGGAGCGTCCAGCTCCGCCGCCAGCTCCTCGGTGATGCGGTCGACCTGGCCCGCGAAGCCGTAGGTCGCCCCGGACTGCATCGCCTCGACGGTGGAGCGCCCGATGGCGTGGGCCGGCTTGACGAGCGCGACGGTCCCGAGCTGCGCCCCGCGGGCGCTGAGCGCCGCCATGGAGGTCTGCACGCCGGGAGCGATCGCGCCTCCGATGAACTCCCCCTCAGCGTTGTACACGTCGAAGCTCGTGGCCGTCCCGAAGTCGACCACGATGCCCGGGCCCCCGTACTCGGCGTGGCAGGCCAGCGCGTTCATCAACCGGTCGGCGCCGACCTCTCGGGGCGTCTCCATGCGGATGCCCATGCCGGTGTGCGTGCCGGGCTCGACCACGACAGGGTCGAAGTGGAAGTAGCCGCGCGTCATGGCACGCAGCTTCTCAGTGACCTCCGGCACCACCGAGGAGATCGCGACCCCATGGACGTTGCGCGAGAACGAGAGGTCGGCGAAGCCCATGAGACCTCCGAACAGCAGCGCCAGCTCGTCGGAGGTGCGGTGGGCGTCCGTCGACGTCCGCCAGCGCTCGACGAGCTCGCTGCCGTCGAAGACTCCGATGACGGTCTCCGAGTTGCCGACGTCCACCGCGAGCAGCATCAGTGCGTCCTTTCCTCGGGCGGTTGCACCTGGGAGCCCACCATCGTGAGACCGTCGATCGGCGCCAGACGGGCGAGCGCGGCCGTCAAGGTGGTGTCATCGGGCAGCAGCATCCCGGGAGCGACCTCGACGAGCGGGACGAGCGCGAAGGCGCGCTCGAGCAGGCGCGGGTGAGGGATCTGCAGCGTGCGGGTCGTCACCGTGCGTCGGTCGTACAACAGCACGTCGAGATCGATGACCCTGGGGCCCCAACGCTCATCACGACGCCGGCCGAGATGCCCTTCGACCGCTTGGCACTGCCGCAGCAGGCCGCCCGGACTGCGCCTGGTGTGGATGCGCACCGCAAGATTCAAGAAGTCGTCCTGCGCCGGGCCGCCCACCGGCTCGGACTCATACACGCTGGAGACCGCGTCGACGCGCGTGCGCTCGTCGTTCTCGAGCAGATCGACGGCTCGCTGTAGGTACTCAAGCCGGTCACCGAGATTCGAGCCGAGCCCGAGGAACGCGAAGGCGCCGGCGCGCCCCGAGGGCAGACGGGCGCTCAGCGCGCTCACGTGACCGACCGCTCACGGCGCAGGACCACCCCGGTCGAGGCCACGTCCGCGGCGATCGGCGCGTGCGGTTTGGTGAGCCGCACGGTGGCCGCGCTCACCCGTTCGTCGCTCATGGCGAGCTCGAGCAGGTGGCCGGCGAGCGCCTCGAGCAGGCTGAAGCTCGTCTGGTCGACCGCGGCAACCAGCCGCTCGGCCAGCTCGCCGTAGTGCACGGTGTCGGTCAGCGCGTCGCTCGACGCCGCGGGGGCGAGGTCGAGCTCGAGCGCGACGTCGAGCACGAGCACCTGGCCGCGCGCGCGCTCCTCGTCGAGCGCGCCGTGGTGGCCAAAGGCTCGCAGCCCGTTGAGCTCGATCCGGTCCTGGTCCATCACGACGCCTCAGGCGATCACGGCGCCCGGCTGCACCCCGTCCTCAAGCTGCAGCAGGCGCACCGTTCCGTCCGGATCAAGCGCTCCCAGCACGAGGAACTGGCTCGTGAAGCCCGCGATGCGCTTCTCCCCCAGGTTCACCGCACCCACGACCAGCCTCCCGCTGAGCTCACTGGCGGAGTAGTTCGTGATCTGCGCGCTCGTGCGCAACGTACCGACCTCGTCGCCGAAGTCCACGGTCAGCTTCCACGCGGGCTTGCGGGCCTCCGGGAACGCAGTCACGTCGACCACGCGGCCGACGCGCAGGTCGAGCACGAAGAACGCGTCGGCGCCCACGACCTCCTTGGAGGGGACGTGCGCGTACGGCAGCCCTTCGGCGTCGATCTCGTGCGAGGGGCGATTCACGGTTCAGCCCTCCCGCAACACGGTCTCGAGGTAGGCCCGGTAGCTCGAGCGCGGCATGGCCTCGGTGACGGCGACGAGGCCGTCGGTGTCGAGGTAACCCTGGCGGAACGCGATCTCCTCCAGGCAGGCGATCTTCAAGCCTTGCCGCCGCTCGATCGTCGCGATGAAGTTGGCCGACTCGAGCAGGCTCTCGTGCGTTCCCGAGTCCAGCCAGGCCACACCGCGGCCGAGCCGCTCCGCGCGCAGGCCGCCCTCGGAGAGATAGACACGGTTCAGGTCGGTGATCTCCAGCTCGCCGCGGTCGGAGGGGGAGAGCTGGGCCGCCAGCCGCGGAGCGCGATGGTCGTACAGGTAGAGACCGGGGATGGCCAGGTTGGAGGAGGGCTTCTCCGGCTTCTCCTCCAGCGAGCTCACCCGTCCGTCCGCCGAGAACGTCACGATCCCGTACCGCTCTGGATCCTGCACGGGATAGCCGAAGATCACCGCTCCGGTGCTGAACTCAGCGACGATCCGATCCAGGCCCATCCGTCCGTAGAAGATGTTGTCGCCGAGCACGAGCGTCACGTCCTGTCCGTCGAGGAAGTTCTCCCCGATGACCAGCGCCTCGGCGATGCCACGCGGTGCCGACTGCTCGGCGTAGGAGAGCTCGATGCCCCACTGCCGGCCGTCGCCGAGCAGGCCGAAGAAGCGCGGCAGGTCGTGGGGGGTCGAGATCAGCAGGATCTCGCGGATTCCCGCCAGCATGAGCGTCGACAGCGGGTAGTAGATCATCGGCTTGTCGTACACCGGCTGCAGCTGCTTGCTCGCCACGCTGGTGAGCGGGTGCAAGCGGGTGCCGGCGCCGCCGGCGAGCACGATCCCCTTCACGCACAACTCCTGTGATTCGGACGACGGCTGATGGTCCCTGACGCACACGCGTGGTCGCGAACCTACCCGCCCCCGGTCACCGCTAGCATGCAGCACTCGTGCGAATCTTGCGAAGAGGACGCCCGTGACCGTCTCTGAGCGCGTCACCTGCTGCGTCGCCGGAGGCGGGCCCGCCGGCGCGGTCGTAGGACTGCTGCTCGCACGCGCCGGTGTGCAGACCCTCGTCCTGGAGAAGCACGCCGACTTCCTGCGCGATTTCCGCGGCGACACGATCCATCCTTCCACGCTGGCGCTGCTCGACGAGCTCGGCCTTGGCGAGCAACTGGCGCGCTTGCCGCTGCGTCACAGCGAGACGGTGAGCGTCGTCGCCGACGATGGCGAGTTCACCGTGGCGGACTTCCGGCGGCTGCCCGGACAACATGTGCTGGCGTTTCTGCCGCAGTGGGACTTTCTCGACCTGCTCTTCGACGAGGCGCGGGCGCTGCCCGGCTTCGAGCTGCGGATGCGCGCCGAGGTGACCGAGCTGCTGCGCCGCGATGACCGGGTGACGGGGGTGAGCTACCGCGACGCGGAAGGAAATGAGCGGGAGGTCTCCGCGGTCCTCGTCATCGGCACGGACGGGCGCGACTCGACCGTGCGGACGGCCGCCGACCTGCGACCGCGCGCCTACGGCGCTCCGATGGACGTGCTGTGGTTCCGCCTCTCGCGGCACGAGCAGGATCCGACCAACCTCCTCGGGCGTTTCAGCGCCGGTCATCTGCTGGTCATGATCGACCGCGGCGAGTACTGGCAGGTGGCCTATCTCGTTCCCAAGGATGGCTACGGACCGCTGCGGCGCGCCGGCATCGAGACGTTGCGCCGCTCGATCGCCGAGCTCGCGCCCTTCTTGGCCGACCGGGTCGACGAGCTGGCTGGCTGGGACGACGTGCGGCTGCTGCGGGTGCAGGTCGATCGGCTGCGCCGGTGGTCGCGCTCCGGCGTGCTCTGCATCGGCGACGCCGCGCACGCGATGTCCCCGATCGGGGGGGTCGGGATCAACCTGGCCGTGCAGGACGCCGTGGCCGCCGCACGCATCCTCGCCGAGCCCTTGCGCAGCGGCCATCTGGGCAGACGGCATCTTGCGCGCGTGCAGGCGCGGCGGACGGTGCCGACCGTGCTTACGCAATGGGGGCAGCGCGCGATCCAGCGCCGGTTCCTCGCACCCCTCCTGAGCGGCCGCAACGGCGGGCGCGCCCCGGTGATGATGCGTCTGCTAGACCGCCACGAGCGGTTGCGCGTGATCCCGGCGTGGCTCATCGGCAGGGGTGTCCTGCCCGAGCACGCACCGCGCGCGCCGCGCCTCTTGACGGACCCCTGAAGAATGGGTCCTTTTGACTATAGGGTGAGCGCGGCGCGACGACGAAGGCCACGGTATGACCGCTGTCTTGTCCTCCGTGGAGACCGGACCGGCGCCGACGCTGGTGCGGCCCGGCGAGCTGGCCCACGTGCTGTGGGGCCTTGACGAGGCCGCGACGGTACGGGTGACCGCCGTCTCCGATGATGTGCTGGATGTGCAGTTCACCTGCTTCAGTGGTTCAGCGGGACCGCCCATGCAGGGTGAGCATGTCACCCTGCGATGGTCCCACGGCTCCGCGGACGCGCGACTGCCGGCCATCGTCCACGCGTCAGGAGCGGGTCGAGCCGACCGACCAAGGGTGTCGGGTCGCCCACGAGTTTCTGGAGATTGGCGAACGCTCCGCGCACACCCAGCCGACGGGCGCATGCCCCCACAGCGGCGGCCAGCACATCCGGGGCCTTGCCGGTCTGGTCGATCACGAGCTGCATCTTCTCCGGCAGGCTGAGCCCCCGGGAGCCTTTCGTGGGACGCACACCGGCGGCCAACCGGCGGGCGAGCGGGGTAACGACGACCTGGGTGGCGGGGAGCGCGTGACCGGACGTGATGACCGCGACCTTCTCGCTGATGATGACGAGGTCGCCAGGCGTCAGACGGGGGCCGAGCCGTGCACGCACGATGGCGGCGAGGTTCTCCCCCCGGCTGGATCCAGTGGGTGGTGGTCACCACGCGCTCATAGCGGATGCCGTCGACCACGATCTCGAGCGGTGCGGGCGGCCGGCTGACCTTCGGCGTCAGCTCCTGCGGCATCGTCATGGGTCTCCTCGGCTCCTTGACGCTTGCTCCGAGAAACCTATCCGAGCCGACGCTCAGCCCGCGCTAGGGACGTCGAAAGGTGCTCAGAGCGCCTCGGCGATCGCGCAGGCCACCGCAACAGCGCGCGCGGTCGCCGCCACGTCGTGCACCCGCAGGATGGCCGCACCGCCGGCCGCGCTCAGGACCGCCGCGGCCAAGCTGCCCTCCAGCCGGTCGGCGGCCTCACCGGAGTCAGCGTCGCCGAGGACTCGACCGATGAAGCTCTTGCGCGACGCGCCCACGAGCACGGGCCGGCCGAGCGAACGCAACTGAGGCACCGCCCGCAACAGCGCCAGGCTCTGCGCGGCCGTCTTCGCGAAGCCGATGCCGGGATCGACCACGATCCGGTTCGGGTCGATCCCCGCCGCCTCGCAGCGCTGGATCCCGATGGCGAGGAACTCATACACCTCGGCGACGACGTCGTCGTACTCGGTCAACTCTCGCATGGTCGCAGGGGTGCCACGAGTGTGCATGAGCACGTAGCCGGCACCGGCTTCGGCGACCGTCTCCAGCAACGCGGGCTCGGCCGCGCCGGAAACGTCGTTCACCAGCCCGACGCCGGCGTCAAGCGCGCGCTGCGCCACGCCGGGCCTGCGGGTGTCGATGCTGAGCACGGCGCTGCCGCCCGCGAGACGCTCGACGACGGGCAGCACGCGGGTCAGCTCCTCGTCCTCGGTCACGGGCTCGGCTCCAGGGCGCGTGGACTCACCCCCGATGTCGAGGAGCGCCGCTCCCTCGCCGATCAGCGCCTCGCCGTGGCGCACCGCCCGCTCGGGATGGGCGTCCGGGTACAGCGTGCCGCCATCGGAGAAGGAGTCCGGCGTGACGTTGATCACGCCCATGACCACGGGCCGTGACAGGTCGAGCCGGGCGCTCGGAAGATCCAATGACGTCGGCGGCTCCGACCAAGCGCTCACGGCTGACGCCCCCGCGGCGATCAACGCCTCGGCCTCGTCAGGCTCCAGACATCGTCCGGCCGCGCGCGTCAGCGCGACGAGCGTCGTAGTGGCGTGCAGCCGGCCCCCCCGCTCCTCGACGCTGACCCCCGACGACGCCCACGCCGCGCGCAGACGATCGGGCTGACTGACGCCGCTCACGACCAGCCGCATCTGCGCGTCGGCGCCCAGGCCGGCCTGCTCGACCCTGACCAGGGGGCCCGTCATCGGCGCTCGCACGCGGGGCATCATGCCACGGGCGTCCGGCGCCACCGTGACCAAGCGTGCAGGTTGGTCAGCGCCGGTCAATCAGTGCGGCGCACTCAGTGCAGCCCCGCGCCGCGTGCGCCCATCGCCAGCGCCATCGCCTCGGCCCGGGTGCGGGGATCCTCACGGAAGATGCCACGCACGGCGCTCGTGACGGTGACGGCCCCCGGCTTGCGCACGCCGCGCATGGTCATGCACAGGTGCTCGGCCTCGATCACCACCAGCGCACCGCGCGGCGCGAGCGCCTCCACGAGGGTGTCCGCCACGGTGCTCGTGAGACGTTCCTGCAGATTCGGCCGCTTCGCCACGGTGTCGACGAGGCGCGCGAGTTTGGACAGGCCGGTGACTTGGCCCTGCTCGTTCGGGATGTAGCCGACGTGGGCGTGGCCGACGAACGGGATGAGGTGGTGCTCGCACATGCTGGCCAGCGGGATGTCGCGCACCAGCACCAGCTCGTCGTGGCCCTCCTCGAAGAGCACGTCGAGGACGTCGCCGGGGTCGGAGAGCTCACCCGCGAAGATCTCGTCGAACATCCGCGCCACACGCCCCGGCGTCGCGCTCAGGCGCGGCTCGTCGGGGTCCAGGCCGATCCCTTCGAGCAGCAGCCGGACGCCGGAGCAGATCTTCTCGTGGTCGAAGCGCTCGGATGGCCGGGATGGGCTGACGAGGGTGACCGGCTGCTCAGCCATCGTTTGCACCGAAGCCCACCACACCGTCGGTGAGCTTGCGGCGCAGGCGCCCGACGACCGTCTCGCCCCCTGCGTGGTCGCCGTCGCCGTTCATGAGCGGCTTGATCCCACGGGAGGGGCGCGCGCTCACCCTGTCGAGGATCTCCGTCAACGCCTCCTTCTCGACGGTCTCCTGCTCGATGAGCGCGTCCGCCAGCTCCTCCAGCACCCGGCGGTTGGCGACGAGGATCTCCAGCGCCTCGTCGTGAGCCTCGTCGATGAGCGCGCGGACCTCACGGTCGATCTCGACGGCTACCTCGCCCGAGTAGTCCGGTGCGTGCCCGAACTCCCGGCCGAGGAAGGGCTGCGAGTCCTTCTTGCCGAACGTCATGGGACCGAGCTTGGCGCTCATGCCGTACTGGGTGACCATGTCGCGAGCGGTCGCCGTGGCCTTCGAGATGTCGTCGGAGGCGCCGGTGGTGAAGTCACCGATCGTGAGCTCCTCGGCCACTCGGCCGCCGAGCATCATCGCCAGCCGGTCGATCAGCTCGCCACGGCTGACCAGGTACTTGTCCTCGGTCGGCAGCGTGAGCGTCCAGCCGAGCGCCATTCCCCGGGGGATGATGGAGACCTTGTGCACAGGGTCGGCGTGCGGCAGCGCGTGGCCGACGATGGTGTGACCACCCTCGTGGTAGGCGATGACGCGCTTCTCGCGCTCGCCCATCAGGCGCGTCTTGCGCTCGGGTCCGCCGATCACCCGGTCGATCGATTCCTCCAGCGCCGACATCGGGATCTCCTTGAACCCGCGGCGAGCGGACAGGAGCGCGGCCTCGTTGATGAGGTTTGCCAGATCCGCGCCGGTGAAGCCGGGGGTGCGGCGGGCAATCACCTCGAGATCGCCGTCGCTGGCCAGCGGTTTCCCGCGGCTGTGGACCTTGAGGATGGCCTTGCGTCCGACCAGATCGGGTCGGTCGACCACGATCTGCCGGTCGAAGCGGCCGGGACGGAGCAGGGCGGGGTCGAGGATGTCCGGCCGGTTCGTGGCCGCAATCAGGATGACACCCGTCTTGACGTCGAAACCGTCCATCTCGACCAGCAACTGGTTCAGCGTCTGCTCGCGCTCGTCGTGGCCTCCGCCCATGCCGGCACCGCGGTGACGACCGACCGCGTCGATCTCGTCCATGAAGATGATCGCCGGCGCGTTGGCCTTGGCCTGCTCGAACAGGTCGCGGACCCGGCTGGCGCCGACACCGACGAACATCTCGACGAAGTCCGAGCCCGAGATGGAGAAGAACGGCACCCCGGCCTCACCGGCGACGGCGCGGGCCAGGAGCGTCTTGCCGGTGCCGGGAGGTCCGAACAACAGCACGCCCTTGGGGATCTTCGCCCCCATCGACTGGAACTTCGCGGGGTTCTCGAGGAAGTCCTTGATCTCGCGCAGCTCCTCGACGGCCTCCTGGGCTCCGGCGACATCGGTGAACGTCACCTTCGGCTGGTCCTTCGAGATGACCTTGGCCTTCGACTTGCCGAAGCTCATCACGCGGTTCCCGCCGCCCTGCATCGAGCTCATGACCCAGAAGAAGAGCCCGAAGATGAGCACGAACGGGAGGAGCTGGAAGAGGATCGAGACGAAGATGTTGCCGGGCTGAGTGTCGACGTCGGCCTCTTCGACCCGGCCGTCCGCGCGGGCCTCGGCCAGGGCCAGGGCCAGCTCGGTGTCGTTGACGTCGGGATTGTAGGAGGTGACGTAGCGCTCGTCGCTGCCGGCCAGCTCCCCCTCGAGGCGGTTATCCCGGGCGAAGTCCGTGTAGGTCTGGATGTCTCCGGACTCCAACCGCTCCAGGAACTCGCCGTAGCGCAGCTCGGTCGGCTCGTTGGCGGACGTGAACGTGGACACCAGGGCGAACGTGAGCACCAGCAACAGAGTCACGAGGACGACAGGGCCGCGCAGAAGACGCTGGAACTTCATCACGCCAGGCTAGCATCGGGCTTCGCGGGGCTCGCCCTATCGCCTTTCGGCAGGCAAGGGCGCCGCTGCGCGCAGCAGCACCACCACCGACATGAGGAGAATTACTGAGCACGGCGCCGGGCTTCGTCGCGCGTGGACGATCGGTGGGCACCATGCACACCAATCGTCCGCGCAGCTCTCCTGACCCATGACGGAGAAGCGTGCAGACCAGAACCAACAGGGCGTACGGAGCGCACGAAGCGTCGATCCGGGGCTCCAGGCCGCTGGCAGATGTAGAAGCTCGCGGATCCGCGAGTCTTTGCCCAAGGCGGAGGCTCTCTGCGTGTCAGCGCTGCATCGCGCCTGACGGCGCGACCCGGGAGGATGGGAACGCGGCAGGCAGTTGGCCCGGGAAGGTGCATAACAGTATAAACCCCCATTTGACCGGAGGGCTCTTCACGTTCAGGCCTGTGCATAGACCGCAGGCTTCAGGGTCCCGACGTAGGGCAGGTTGCGATAACGCTCGGCGTAATCGAGACCGTACCCTACGACGAAGACGTTCGGTACAGCGAACCCGTGGTAGCGCAGCGGCACATCCACCATCATCTGATCGGGCTTGGAGAGCAGCGTAAAGATCTCCAGCGAGGCCGGGTCGCGGGCGACCAGATTGCCGATGAGGTAGCGCAGCGTGAGGCCGGAGTCGACGATGTCCTCGACGACGACGACATGGCGCCCGGAGATCTCGCGCTCCAGGTCCTTCAGGATGCGCACGACGCCCGAGCTGCGCGTCGAGGAGCCGTAGCTGGAGACCGCCATGAAGTCGAACTCGGCGTCGATGGTGAGGTAGCGCGCGAGATCGGCCATGAGGATGAAGGCGCCCTTCAACACGCCGACGAGCAGCACACCGCGGTCCGCGTAGTCGCGGTCCATCTGGGCGGCGAGCTCGACGAGACGAGCCTGGATCTGCTCTGAGGTGATCAGGATCTGCTCGACATCGGTGTGCACCACCTGCTCCTCGTCGTCCTACTCGCCGTCCACGTCGGGTGGCCGAAGGGTAGCGGACAGGCTGAAGCGTCCGGGCGCCAGCCAGAGCCGAGCCCAGGCCGGTTCGGCCGAGCTGAAGGCCCGGACGGCCACCCCTGGCACCCAGACGGGCGCATCGGTGGCATCGACCACGATCGGGATGAGGTCACGGACGGCCCGCGGGACGCCGCGGTCGATGAGCACGTCGGCGAGCCGGCGCTCCCCGATCGCCAGGCGCAGACGGTCGCCGGGACGACGACCACGGACCACGAGCGCCCCGACGTCGCCGATCACCGCCCAGCGGTCGCCGCTCGGACCGGTCCGAGGAGGGGGTGGACCCAGCGGTGTGGGCGCTTCCCGCACCTGGTCTCGGCGCGGCGCCAGGGCCGAGCCCAGCGCGAGCCGTTCCTGCCCGGTGCCCGCGGCCGGCGCGCTCGCCTCGGCCCACGGACGGTCGGCGCGCACCACGAGCCCAAGCTGCGGCAGGCGGACGACACCGGGCACATCCAGGGGCGTGGACGGCAGCGGGTGGAGTCGCTGCGCCCGCGCCGCGAGCCAGCCGCCGCCGCACGTCACCCAGGTGCCACCGGGGGCGTGCTGCGCGCCGCCCGGCGCCAGGCGCAGCACCGACGCGACCGTCTCGGCGTCGACGGGCACGCCACCGGGGACGGACGCGAGCCAGAGCCGCACCAGCCGGCTGGCCAGGGCGCGGGGCAGCGCCAGAAGGGCGTCGGTGCGCACCGCCCTCACGGGGCCCCAGACCACGACGATCGCTCCGGCCCTGCCCAGCGCCAGCGCGTCAAGCGTCTCGGCGTCGTCGCGGGCGAGATCCGCGAAGCGCGCCAGGCTGGCGACCACGTCCCCCGGCCCGCCGGCCAGCCGCGCCAGGGCGGGCAGCGCCTCGTAGCGCGCCCGCGTCCGCCGGCGCTGCGCGTCGACGTTCATGGGGTCGGCGACCGCGGCGAGTCCCTCGCCCGCCACGAAGTTGCGCAGGTCCGCGCGCCGCACACGCAGCAGCGGACGGAGCACGCGGATCTCGCCCTCCTCCCGGCTCAGCGGCATACCGGCCAGGCCGGCCAGACCGCCGCCACGGACGAGGTTGAGCAGCACGGTCTCGGCCTGATCGTCCGCGGTGTGCGCGACGAGCACGAAGTGGGCGCCGGCCGCGCGCGCGAGCTGCGCGAGCGCGGTGTACCGGGCCGCGCGTGCGGCGGCCTCGACACCCTCTCGGCCTACCTCGATGTGCAGCCGGCGCTCGCGAAAGGCAAGGGTGAGCGCCGCCGCATGCGCCGCGGCGACCGCGGCGTCCTCGCGATCGTCGCGCAGTCCATGGCGGACATGGCCGACGATCGGCGCCAGATCAGGCCGCGCCTCGACGACGAGGTAAGCCATCGCCGTCGAATCGGGCCCGCCCGAGACGGCCAGCAAGACGCGCTCGTCGATCGGTACGAGGCGGTCGAGCATGACGCGCAACTCGGCGAGCAGCCCCTCACGGTCCAAGCCCGGCCGCTGCGGTCCCCAGAGAGGATCAGCAGGCGAGGAGACCATGGAGCTCACCCCGTGGCGGGCACCCGCCGCGCCCACTGATCGGGCTGTTCAAGCTCCTCGGCCGTCGGCACATGCTCGGGGCGCTCCCAGACCGCGTCGAACTGCGCACGACCGTACCGCTCGACGACCTGGAGAATGAAGGCCTCGCCCACGCGATACTGCTGCGCCTTCATCGACAGCCCGAGCGCCCGGCGCAGGACCTGATCCGCGGGATTCGAGCGCCGCTCATTCAACACCGTTCGCACCCGGGTGGGATCGAGCTCGATGCCCGCCCGCTCGGCGGCGAGACCGGCGCCCCAATCCATGACCGCGTTGCCGTGGCCTTCGAGCAGGGACATCAGCGTCTGGGCCCGGCCCACGAGCTCCTGCTGGCGCGGGCTCAGCACGAGCGCGAGCAGTCGTTGCGGATCGGTGAGGGCGGCGGGATCACGCAGCAGCTTGCCCATGTTGCCCGCGATGTCGCGCAGCCGATCCGGGTCGAGCGTCGTCTCACCGAGATAGTCGTCGAGCAGCGTCTTCAGCTCGGCACGCAGCCATGGCACCGCCTCGAACTGCAGGCGATGCGCCAGCTCGTGAAGGATGACCCCGAACCGGAACTCCTCGACGGGAACGGACCGCTCGGCCAGCAGCGTGCGTTCGAGCTCCAGCAGGTTCGGACCCACCAGCGTCAATCGCCCCGGCCGCTCGTCGTCGGGGAGAAAGACCTCGTACTGGCCGAGCACCTTCGTGGCGAGGTAACCGAAGACCACCCCCAGCTGCAGTGCCAGCGCCTTCGTGGCGACCGCCCGGTTCACGGTCTGACCGAGCAGGCGGTCGGCGACCGGGTCGGTCAGCCACGCCAGGCTCGCGAGGTTCGATTCGATCCACGCTCGCCGTCCGACCACCCTGACCCCGGCCGGCGGCAGGTCCGCGCCCAAGCCGGTGCTCGCCCGAGCGATCTCGTCGGCCTGCTTGGTCAGCCTGGCGATCTGCTCCCGCAGCCGGGCGACCTCGTCGCGAGTGGCTGGCGGGTTGCTGGCCGAGGCGACCAGCCATGCGACCTGCCGGGCGAGCCGCCAGTCCGCGAGGCCGGCCGCTGTGGCGAGAGCGGCGCTCAACGTTGCTTCGCCCGGCGCTCCTCAGCGAACTTGGGCTGCCAATACAGGTAGGCGCCGAGCAGCACCGCGATCATCACGATTGCCACGACCAGCAGCGGCACGCTCAGCCACTGGAAGAACGAAGGCTCGACGTACTCCTCGGGACAGAACTGCGACGAGGCAGACTCGGTGGCGCAGATCTCGTCGATATTCGGCGGTGGCGCCTCAGGACCGCCCTCCTCGGTGGCCAGCGCCGGGACGATCAGCGCGCCGACCACGAAGCTCGTGACCAGCAGCACGCCGAGCAGGCGCTTCACCATGCCGACCCCCTGGTGGAGTGTGAGACGTGGGCTTTCGAGAGGTCGCGTGAGTGTAGCGGAGTGCCTGCGCGGCCGCCGCCAGCGCGGCGGCGACTCACGATGCAGAGGCCTCCTCTTCGCGTTCCTCGCGGAAGAGCCGGGCGACGAGCACGTCGGTGGAGGAGTGCGCGATCATGGACGCCGCGGTCACGATGGCCACCAGGTGGAAGACCTCGTCCACGAGGGCGAACGGGGTCGTCAGCAGGAAGAGCCCGTAGACCACCGAGGCGAAGCCCTTCGGGCCGAACCACGCGGCCGCCGCCAGCTCGGTGCGGTCGAGCCCGCCGCCCACCAACGCGATCGAGAGCGCGATCGGGCGCACGATCACGAGCGCGAGCAGCGCGAAGACGTAGCCGGTCCACCCGATCTCCGACAGGAACGTCGGAGAGATCAACGTGCCGAAGACGAACAGCGCCGCCAGCTTGAGCAGCTCTGAGACCAGCTCGCCGAAACCGTGGAAGGTGTCGCGCGTCGCCGGCGCCCTGCTCGCGAGGGTGACGCCCGCGGCGAAGGCGGCGAGGAAGATGTTGGCGTGCACCAGCGAGGCGGCGGCGTAAGTGAGCAGACCGATCGCGAAACCGTTCAGCGGTTCGTACACGGGTGAGGCGGCGAAGAAGCGGGTGCGCTCCAGCGCGATCGCGGCGAACGGGACGGCGATCCCCAGCACGATGCCCTCCCCGAGCTCGAGGAAGGCGGGCGCGATCTCGGTCTCCGCACCAACCAGCGCCACCAGCACCACGATGACCGGCAGCACCAGGCCGTCGTTCACGCCGCTCTCGACGTTGAGCAGGTTGCGCAGGCGCGGTGAGACCTCCTCCCGGCCGACGATCGCCGCCGCGAAGACCGGATCGGTGGGGCTGAGGACCGCACCGAGGAGGAACGACTCCGGCCAGGGCAGCCCGGCCACCCAGTGCGCGAGCAGAGCGGTGCCGAGCAGGGTCAGCGGCAGGCCGAAGAGCAGCGCGCGACCCGGCAGGCGCCAGGCTTGCGCCAGGTCTCGCACGCCGCTACGCATCCCGTCGGTGAACAGCACGCTGAAGAGGGCGAGCTCGCTCACCACCCGGATACCCTCGTTCTCCACGTCGACCCAACCGAACGCGCCCCCGACGAAGCCCGCTGCGAGGAAGAGCACGGCGGTCGAGATGACCGACCGCTGCGCCAGGGACGACACGAGCACGGCGAGCAGCAGCGCCAGGCTGAAACCGAAGACGAGAGCCATAGGTCGTCACGCTACCCGCCGGGCGTCCGGTCCTCGCCCGAAAGAGACCTGACCAGGTTCAAGTTCGCGGGGGAACCGCCGATACCACCACCCAACGAAAAGGCAAAGCCGCGCGAAAACCGGCGACGCAAAGCCACGGGCCTACCCCGACATGACGACCGCTCTTGTCATGACGGCACGGCAGCCGGGCCGCCCGAAACGGGAGCCTCCAATGAGCAAGATCCACCACCGTCCCGCACAGGCGCCGCGGTCTGCGAGACGATGGTCTCTGCGCCTGCGCCTCGTGCTCGGCCTCATGGTGCTGCCGACAATCGCCATGGCCTTCGTCGGCCGGACGGCGGTCGCGACGACGGAGCAGGCGTTGGAGGAGGTCATCCGTCTCACCGCTGACCGGGTGGCGAGCTCCCCGTACGCCGAGGTGGCGGAGCTCGCCCAGGCGCTGAACGCCATGGCCGCCCAGCTGGAGGAGCAGCGCGACGAGCTCAGGTGGCTGTCCCTCCGCGACGGGCTGACCGGCCTCTACAACCACCGCGAGTTCCATCGCCGCCTGCCGCAGATGCTCGAGACAGCCAGCAAGAGCGGCCAGCCTTTGTCGCTGCTCGCCGTCGATCTCGATCACTTCAAATCGGTGAACGACCGTGAGGGTCATCAGGCCGGGGATCGTGTGCTGAGCGCCGTCGCGGGCGCCATGCTCCAGACGGCGCGGACGACCGACGTCGCCGCCCGGCTCGGTGGCGACGAGTTCGCGCTCGTGCTGCCCGACACCGACGCGGACGGAGCCCAACACGTGGCCGAACGGCTCCGAACCCGCGTCACCGCCATGCTCTCCGAGCGATCCCACCTGTCGTCCGTGGCCACGATGCCAGCGGCACCGGAGCTCGGCATCAGCGTGGGCGTGGCCACTGCCGCGGGGCCGAGATGGTCGGCGCGCCAGCTCGCACAGGAAGCGGACGAGGCGCTCTACAGGGCCAAAGGCAACGGGCGCAACAGGGTCTGGATCGCAGGAGCCGACGGTCGGCGCAAGAGCGATGAGGTTCCGCTCGTTCAGTAGCCCGCGGCGCCCCCCTCGGCGTCAGAGCCCTTGATGGCCTCGCCCTGGGGTGCGACGACCCACCAGACGTCCCCGACGCCCTGCCCGTTCATGTCGCCCGGCGCCTCGTCGGGGGCGAACCGGTAGAGCGGATGACCGTTGTAGGTGACCTGTGTGGAGCCGTCGTCGCGGGAGATCGTGCCCAAGAGGCCTGCGTCGGCGCCGTCACCGGCGGTCGCCTCACCCGTCAGCGGCGGCCACGTGTCTGTGCACTCGTCGGTGCAGGCGCTCTGACCTTCGCTGTCGTTCTCGAACAGGTACAGCGTGAACCCGTCACCGTCCACGAGCACCTCACCCAGGTCGGTCTCGGCCGTAGCCACCGCCGCGGCGCCACCGGTGGCGATGGCCCCGGCCTCCGACGGCGTCGACGCATCCGTGGTGGCGGGTGCGGTGGTCACGGCCGGCTCCGAGGTTGGGGTTGGGGCGTCGGCCGTGGGCGTGCTGGCGACCTGGTCGGCCCCACCTCCACCGCAGGCCACCATAACGAACACGAGCGCGATGATTCCTGGAATGCGGCGCATCAGACACCTCCCGGTGATCGTCTCTTGACCTGTTCCTACGCGACGCGGCCGCCGAACGGTTCAGCTCAACCCCATCACGGCAACGGCGGTATCGGCGCCGCGACCACCGTGGGGCCGTCGTGGCTCGGATCGGTGTCGTTCGGCTCGGCGGTCACCCAGAAGCTGCGCCAGTGCGTCAGGGGCCCGTGAGTCCGCAACAGCACATCCACGGCGCCATCACCGTCCGGTTCGAAGGTGCCGATGCTCTCGGGAGGACCATCGGCGACCGGCGCCAACCAGGCCTCGTAGACGTCGTCGCCATGGAGCGGGTCGAGGTCGCGCAGCGTGAGCCGGACCGTCATCTCCCCATCGCCCCATGAGAACGCGGCCCGCCCGTCCGCGGTCCAACGGGCTTCGGACTCGAGCTCGACCGCCACCACCGGCTGCTCCGCCGAGCGGCTCAGCCACACGACGGAGAACGCGCCGATCAGCACGCCGAACACCACCGCCGCCGCGACCGCCGCGAGCCAGCGGTTGCGCACCCGCCGTCGGGAGGCTGCGAACAGCACCCGGGCGCGCAGATGCGCCGGCGGCGCCATGGGGGATGTGATGCGAAGGTGAGCCAGCAGCCGGGGCAGGGTCGCGAGCTCCTCGTACTCCCGCCGGCAGTTGGGACACGCCTCCAAATGTTCGGCGACGCGGCGCTGCTCGGCGTCGGTCAGACCTCCCAGCACGTACGCGCCCAGTTCCAGACGGAGCTCGTCACAGGGCCTCACACCTCCACCCCCAACTCCTCGCAGGCCAGCCGGAGCGCCCGGAGACCGTAGTAGGTCCGGGATTTCACGGTGCCGAGCGGGAGGCCCAACCGGCTTGCGATCTCCGCCTGACTCAGTCCGGCGAAGTAGGCCAGCCGCAGCACCTCACGGTGCTCCGGCGACACGCGCTCGAGTGCCGCCCTGACGGCCTCAGCCCGCAGCAGGTCGTCAAGGGCATCCACGGTCTCGGGATGATCCGGCGCCGGTGCCGGCTCTTCCCACCGCGACCGACGCCGGTGGACGTCGATCGCCACCGTGCGGGCGATGGTGTACACCCAGGTCGTGACCGACGCGCGCGTCCGGTCGTAGCGTGAGGCCAGCCGCCAAAGCTTCACCATCACTCCCTGGACAAACTCCTCGGCAAGTTGAGGATCACCGAGCCGCTGCAGCCCATAGCCGTAAAGCGGTCCCGCATAGGTGTCGTAGAGCACGGCGAGCGCCCGTTCGTCGCCTGCCGCGGCGCGCTCCAGCAGCTCGCCCTGCGCCCTGGGCGGCGCGGGACTTGCCGGCACGGACGGCTGTACGCGCTTGTTCACCACCGTCCTGTTCTACGCGCCCCGCAGGCAGGCGGTTCAAGCCCTATGTCAATGAGACGCCCAGCAGCGCGCCGATGCCGTAGGTGAGCGCGGCGGCGGCCAAGCCGAAGACCATCTGACGCAGGCCTGAGCGGCTGGGGCGTCTGCCCGTGAAGAGCGTGATCGCGGCGCCCAGCAGGAAGAGGCCGATGCCGCTGGCCGCCACGCTGGTCGCGACGGCGACGGCGTCGTTGAGCAGCAGGAACGGCAGGACCGGCACGATCGCGCCCATCGCGAAGAGCAGGAAGGAGAAGAACGCGGCCTCCCACGCCGAGCCCCCGAGGTCGTCGGGATCGATCCCCAGCTCCTCGCGCGCCATGACGTCGAGCGCCCCGCCACCGTCGCCCAGCAGGCGGTCTGCGACCCGGCGGGCCTCGTCGCTCGGCAGGCCCTTGGCCTCGTAGATGAGCCGCAGCTCCTCGGCTTCCTCCTCGGGGAAGGCCTCGAGCTCGTCGGCCTCGATCCGCAGCTGACGCTCGGAGAGCTCCCGTGAGCTCTGCACGCTGATCCACTCGCCCATGGCCATCGAGAACGAGCCGGCCAGAAGGCCCGCGAAGCCGGTGATGACGATGGCTTGCTCGTTCAAGGCCGCGCCGGCGACGCCCATGACGAGCGCCAGGTTCGAGACCAGGCCGTCATTGGCGCCGAGCACCGCGGCGCGAAGCGCGTTGCCGCCGATCGCGCGGTGGCGCCCCTCGAAGCGGGCCACCGCCCCGCCTTCCAGGCCGCCGTCACCGACCAGGGTGGAGAGCACGCGGGCGTGGGAGCGCTCGTCGGCCGGCAGCGAGCTCCCCGCCGCTTCGGGCTGATCGTCATAGCAGTGCTGGTCACGCACCTCGGCCGCGGCGATGGTCGGCAGGACGACCTGGGGCCCCCACCTGCGCGCCAGGCGGATGAGCAGGCGCGTTCTCCGGTCAGGGTCGGTCCCGGTGACCGTCGCGCCGGCACCGCGCATTCGCTCCTCCCAGAAGTTTGCGTGCCGCAGCTCCGTGTCGCCCAGCCGGCGGTACACCTCGGCCAGCCGGTCATCCTGCTCGCCGGCGGCCATGGCGTCATACAGCGCAGCGCTGTTCAGCTCGTTCTGACGGTTCTCGCGGAACCGCTCCAGGTCCGCCCTGGTCGGTCGCGAGGCGGTCGAGTCCTCAGTCATCCGCCTAGCATCGGACTCCCACAGGCGGCGCGCAAACGAGCACGCCGATCTTGACCAGTGATCTATCCTGACCGGCGTGACGGACATCGTATGGCAACCGGATCCAGAGCAGATCGAGCGCAGTCTGCTCGCCGACTTCATGCGCGCGGTGCCCGGCCAACCGACTGACTACGAAGCGCTCTGGCGATGGTCCGTCGACGACCTCGCCGCCTTCTGGGCGGCCGTGTGGGAGCGCTGCGGCGTACGCGCGCACCGACACTATGACGAAGTCATGAGCGAGCCGCGCATGCCCGGCACGCGCTGGTTCGCGGGCGCGGAGCTGAACTACGCCGAGCACCTGCTCGCCGGTGAGGATGACAGCGTGGCGGTGTTCGCCGCGGGCGAAGGGCACCAGGACGAGACGCTGACCTGGCGACAGCTGCGCCGCCGCGTCGCCCGCGCCCAGGCCGGGCTGCGTGCCGCCGGCGTGCAGTCCGGCGACCGGGTGGCCGGCCTGGTCTCCAACACGGTCGAGGCGCTCGTCGCGATGCTCGCCACCAGCGCGCTCGGCGCGGTCTGGTCGTCCTGCTCGCCCGACTTCGGCGCCCAGGGCGTCGTCGACCGCTTCGGCCAGATCAGACCGAAGCTGCTCCTCACGCATGACGCCTACCGTTACAACGGCACCACCTATGAGCTCGACGAGAAGGTTGCGGCCGTCCGCGAGGCGCTCGGCGAGCTGGAGCATGTCGTCGTCATCGAGACGCCGTTCGGCGGCGAGGCATCGGCGCGGATCAGAAGCAACGGGCACGGCGCCACGGTGCAGACGTGGAAGCGGTTCTGCGACCACGACGCCGAGGAACCGTCGTTTCGCGCGCTGCCGTTCGACCATCCGTACGCGATCCTCTACTCCTCCGGCACCACGGGGCCACCGAAGAGCATCATCCACGGCACCGGCGGCACGCTGCTGAAGCACCTGTGCGAGCATCAGCTGCAGAGCGACGTGCGGCCCGGTGACGTCGTCTTCTGGTTCACCACCTGCGGATGGATGATGTGGAACTGGCTGGTCAGCGCGCTGGCCAGTCACGCGACGGTGGTGCTCTACGACGGCTCTCCGACCGCAGATGGGCTTGAGACGCTCTGGCGCCTGGCTGAGCGCGCCGGCATCACGCACTTCGGGACGAGCCCGAAGTTCCTGGCGGCCAACGCCGACGCGGGGCTCTCTCCGGGCCGCGCCGTCGATCTGGGCTCCGTTCGCTGGCTGCTCTCGACCGGGGCGCCGCTCTCGCCAGAGCAGTTCGACTGGGTGTACGCCCACGTCGGCGCCGACGTCCACCTGGCCTCGATCAGCGGCGGCACCGACATCATCGGCTGCTTCGCGGCGGGCAGCCCCGTGCTGCCGGTCCGCCGCGGCGAGCTGCAGTGTCGCGTGCTCGGTATGGCGGTCGCGGCATTCAACGAGGAGGGCCAGCGGGTCGTCAGCGAGAAGGGCGAGCTGGTGTGCACGCGCCCCTTCCCCTCCATGCCGCTGGGCTTCTGGGAGGACCCCGATGACGAGCGCTATCACGCCGCCTATTTCGAGCGCTTCGACGGCGTGTGGGCCCACGGCGACTACGTGGAGCTGCGCCCGCACGGCGGGATGGTCTTCTACGGCCGCAGCGACACGACCCTCAACCCCGGCGGCGTGCGCATCGGCACGGCCGAGATCTACCGTGCGCTGGAGGGCATGAGCGAAGTCGCCGACGCGGTGGTCGTGAGCCGGGCGCACGACGGCGACGAGGAGATCGTCCTGTGCGTCCAACCGGCCGCGGAGATCGAGCTGGACGACGCGCTCGTGCAACGGATCAAGGACCGCATCCGCTCAGCGGCCTCGCCCCGTCACGTCCCGCGCCACGTCGTCGCCGTCGACGCCGTGCCCTATACGCTGAGCGGCAAGAAGGTCGAGAAGGCCGTCGCACGCTCGATCGCGGGGGACGCCGTCGCCAACCGCGACGCCCTCGCCAACCCCGAAGCCCTCGACCAGTACGAGCGACTCGGACTGCCGGAGTGACCCCTGACGCGCTGCTGGCGGTGCCAGCAGGCAGCGCCGCCCCCGCATGTCGGTCCTGCGACCCGCCTACCGGGCTCTCCTGCCGCCGCTGGCGGCGAGCCGGCGCAGGCGTGCGAGTCTGCGGCGGATCCGCTGGGGCGGGTAGTGGATCGCATGGCGTGGCAGACCTCTGCTGCGCAGCAGCCGCCGGCAGGTGGCGACGTCGTAGTCGACCGTCAGAAATCGCACCCGCGACCGGTTGAGGTCGAGGATCGCGCAACGCACGCGCGGACGGCCGGAAGAGCTCGAGGAGCTGCTGCGACTTGAGGTTCCGCTCGCCCAGGGCTACCTGTTCGGCCGACCCTCGCCGGGCTGGTCGGTGCACCTGCCGGACGCCGTCGGCGCTCTCATCCAGACCATGAATGACCGGCTCGCGGCGCCCGACCACGTCGGCGCGCTAATGGAGCCTGCGATGACGGTGCGAGAGACCGAGGGCGCAGGCGCCGCTGACACCGTCGTGGTGCTCGACCACCGCGATCGTCCTTGTGCCATCCACACGCTGCACGGTCACGCCGGACCCACAGAGCTGCTCGTGGTGAAGCCGGAAGAGAGGTGAGACAGATCGGACGGAGTATGGCGGCCCGGGCGGAGGCTCACCGCTTTGTCCCCGCCGTTGGCTGCGACGACGCCGGTCACTACCTCGGCATCATCCGCGTCGAGCGCTTCCTCGCTGCGCTGAGCGGCTGACTCCACGCGTGGCGGGCGGGCTCAGTGGTGGCGGCGACCACTTTGCTGACCAGCTCGTCGCCGACCTCCGTCAGTCCGTGATCCCGGCGGGCGTGTCCTGCCACCTGTTCGAGGATGCCTTGCTGCGTGGGGGCAGAGAAGGTCGCCGCGCAACCCGGTACGACGTCGCCGCATGCGAAGTGCTTCATACGAACCTCCATCTCGTCGGTCTTGGAGCAGAGAGTCGGCATGAAGTTCACGGACCTTGAGGGCGCAGCGTCACGAGGCCTTCGGCGACGAACCAGTCGACCGTCCGACGGACGGTCGACTCCAGCGGGGTGTAGGCCAAGCCGAGCTCGCGCGTCGCTTTCGAACCGTCGTAGGTGTGACCGTGCAGCAGCGTGCGGGCCAGCTCACGACAGAACACCGGCTGGCGGCCGCGTGGACGGGCCACCGCCTCGACCGCACCCGCTCCGAGCTTCGCCAGCTGACCAGGCAGGAAGGTGGTGCGGTGCTCGACGCCGGTGAGACGCGTCAGCAGATCGATGCCTTGGCGCACCGAGAGCGTCGCGCCCGACAGCACGTAGCGCTCCCCCGCGCTGCCGTGCTCCTCAGCGAGCAGGTGACCGCTCGTGCAGTCGTCGATGTCGACGATCGAAAAGCGTGACTCCACCGCCACCTTGAGCCGCCCGCGCAGATAGTCCAGCAAGAACCGCGCGGTGCCGCCGCTGCGCCCGGGACCCTGAACCGATGACGGGTTCACCGTGACCACGTCAAGCTCGACCTCGCGGGCGACGCGGGAGACCGTCTGCTCCGCCACGTACTTCGAACGTTCGTAGTGGGAGAGGAATGAGCCCCGGTGCGGTGAGTTCTCGTTCCCCACGGTCCCTTCGACCTCGCCGAGCGTCGATGCGGACGAGGTGTAGACCAACCGGTCCACACCCGCGTGCGCCGCCGCCCGCACGACCGTCTCGGAGCCGCGCACGTTCACCCGGTACAGGGGCATGGGGTCGGGCAGGCAGAACGCGTTCGCCCCGGCGACGTGATAGGCGACTCCGCAGCCCTGCAGCCCCGCCGCCAGCGCCTCGGCGTCGTGGACATCGCCGCGCACCGGTGTGGCGCCGAGCTCTGCCACGCGCTGCGCGCTCTCGGCGGAGCGCGCGAGCGCGCGCACCTGCCGACCGTCGGCGCGCAGCCGGCGCAGCAACGCCTGTCCCAACAGCCCGCTGCCGCCCGTGACGAAGACCTTGTCAGCCATCCTCACCGCCCCGGTCGCGAGCCGGTGAGCACCCAGGCGAACCGGCTGAAGTACTCCCAGGCGGAGAGGATCGTCACGAGCCCCGCGAGCCACATGAGCCACTCGTCAAACAGCAACGGTCCGAGCTCAACGTCGGGCCTGAGCAACGCGAGCACGATCGCCGCGAACTGCACGTTGGCCTTCAGCTTGCCCCAGATCGACGGATCGATCTGAGTGTTCTCGGTCGCGGCCACGCCGCGCAGGCCCAGCACGGCCAGCTCACGAGCGATGATGATCACGGCCACCCACGGCGAGGCCCTGTCGACCGCGACGAGCGCCACCAGCACGGCCGCCACCAGCAGCTTGTCCGCGGTGGTGTCGAGGAAGGCCCCCAACGCCGTCGTGACACGCCAGCGACGCGCCAGAAAGCCGTCAAACAGGTCCGTGAGCGCGGCGAGGGCGAACAGCAGCGCGGCCCAAGCGAAGCCAGCCGACCACCGCGGACCCAGCAGCACCAGCGCCATGACCGGCAGGATGAGGACGATCCGCAGCAGCGTGAGGCGCGTGAGGAACGCGATATCCCGCGCGCGACGAGGCGTCATAGCGCTCCACTGCAGCGCCACGCATCGTCAAGGCTGCGGGCTGACCACGACACTCCGCGGAGTATAGGCGACCCGTCTTTCGCCCATTGCGCGCTGTTGTAGAGTCCTCGCCACGATGGAGCAGAGCCCGGGTCCCGACACCTCCTGGGCCCGGCGCCCCCTTGCGGGTCTGGGCCGCAGGGTCCTGCTCATGGGGGTGCTGAAGCCGGTCATCGCCGCGTACACCAGGCCACGCGTGTTCCACGCCGAGCGCCTGAAGAGCGTGACGCCGCCCATGGTGCTCGCGGCCAACCACGCGAGCCATCTGGACACACCGGTGATCATGCAGTCGCTGCCCAAACCGCACCGGTATCGGACCGGTGTGGTGGCGGCCGCGGACTACTTCTTTCGCAGCCGCCCGAAGGCGTGGTTCGTCTCACTGGCGTTTGCCACGCTGCCGATCGAGCGCAAGGAGATCTCCGCCACGACGCGCAAGCGCATCGACCGGATGATCGACGAGGGGTGGAACGTCCTGCTCTTCCCCGAGGGCACCCGCACCACGGACGGCACCATGGGACGGCTGCGCAGCGGCGCGGCCTACATGGCGACGCAGTACCACCTGCCGCTCGTTCCGGTGTATCTCACCGGCACCCACGAGGCCATGCCCAAGGGTTCGGACTGGCCCCGCCGGCATCCCGTCACCATCCGCTTCGGCGAGCCCCTCTACCCGCCGTCCGATGGAGACCACCGCTACCTGCAGGACCAGTTGCTCAACGCCTTCGACAAGCTGGCCGCCGAAGCCGGCGAGCCGGCACCGTAACGGTTCGGACCGCTACTCGCTCTCGCCGAAGCCGTCGTGGATGAGCTCGGAGACGCGCCGCACCGCCTCGGACCGGTCGGGACCCGAGGCGCGCAGGCGGATGGTGCGACCGCCCTCGGCACCCAGTGCGACCAGCCCCAGCGTGCTGCCGCCGTCCGCCTCACTCTCCACTCCCCCCTCGTCGTCGAGCAGGGCCACACGCAGTTGCGCGTCGAGGTCCCGTTGCGAGCGGGCGATGAGCGCGGCGGGCCGGGCGTGCAGACCGAGCTTGCCGGGCAGCTCGAACGTCTCCTCGACATGCTCGCCGCCCTCGTCGTCGCTGTCGCCATCGGTGCGCGCATCGACCTCTCCGGCCGCCCGCTCGGCGAACGCCACTCCAGCGGCGAGCGCCGCCTGGGCGACGTCGTCGAGGCTGGCGTCGGCGCTGACGGTCGTCGCCGCCGCCAGCGCGCCCTCGACCAACGGCGCGTCGACGATCCGCGTCCGCTTGCGCTGCTCGTCGTCGAGCAGCTCGGTGGCCATCTCGGCTGACATCTCGGCGCTGCCCAGGTCGTAGAGGATGAGCACGCCCTCACCGCTGTCCGCCTGCGCGATGGCATCCGTGACGGCCTCCATCGACGTGCCGAGGCCGCCTTCGTCGTCTCCGCCGGCGCCGACGATGGCCACGTCGTCGGCCATCTGCGCGACGAGTTCGCGCAACCCTTCCACGAGCGCGGCCGAGTGCGAGACGAGCACGATGCCGACCACAGGCCACCCCTTCCTCAGAAAGCAGAAGGGGCGCCGTGGCGCCCCTTCTGAGCTTTCGATCCGGCGTTACTGGTCGGAGACGTCCACCCAGTCCAGGGTCCGTTGCACGGCCTTGTTCCAGATCTCGTAGCCGCTCTCGCGCTGGTCCTCGCTCCACTGCGGATCCCAGCGCTTGTCCTCGTTCCAGTTCTCACGCATCTCGTCGGTGTTCGACCAGAAGCCCGTCGCGAGCCCGGCCGCGTACGCGGACCCCAGGGCGGTGGTCTCGGCGACGACCGGCCGGGAGACCGGCACGCCGAGGATGTCGGCCTGCAACTGCATGAGGGTGTCGTTGGCCGTCATCCCGCCGTCCACCTTGAGGACCTCCAGCTCGACGCCTGAGTCCTCGTTCATCGCATCAGCGACCTCGCGGGACTGGTAGCACACGGCTTCCAGCGTGGCGCGGGCGAGATGCGCCTTGGTGTTGAAGCGCGAGAGGCCCACGATCGCGCCACGGGCGTCGGAGCGCCAGTGCGGCGAGAAGAGCCCCGAGAAGGCTGGCACGAACGCCATACCGCCCGTGTCTTCCACCTCGTTGGCGAGCGTCTCGCTCTCTGAAGCGTCGGAGAGGATGCCCAGCTGGTCGCGCAGCCATTGCACCGCCGAGCCGGTGACGGGGATCGCCCCCTCAAGGCAGTAGACCGCGTCCTCTTCGCCGAACTTGTAGCCCATCGTCGTGAGCAGCCCGTTCTCGCTGGGCACCGCCTCGTTGCCGGTGTTCATGAGAAAGAAGTTGCCGGTGCCGTACGTGTTCTTGCCCTCGCCCGCGGAGTAGCAGACCTGCCCGACGGTCGCGGCCTGCTGGTCGCCGAGCGCGCCCGCCAGCGGAACCTCCCCGCCGAACGGCCCGGAGTCGCGCGTCTGGCCGTACAGGTTCGGGTCGCTGGACGGACGAATCTCCGGCAGCATCTGGCGGGGGATGCCGAAGATCTCCAACAGCTCGTCGTCCCAGTCGAGGCTCTGCAGATCCATGAGCATGGTGCGCGAGGCGTTGGTGACGTCGGTGACGTGCACACCGCCGTCCGTCCCGCCCGTGAGGTTCCACAGCACCCAGGAATCGGTGTTGCCGAAGACCGCCTCGCCCTTCTCGGCTGCCTCCTTGACGCCGTCGACGTTCTCGAACATCCACAGGATCTTCCCCGCGGAGAAGTACGTGGCGATGGGCAGCCCGGCCTTGCGCTGGATCGTGTCCTCGTGCCCGTCATTCTGCAACCGGGTCACGAGCCGGTCGTTGCGCGTGTCCTGCCAGACGATCGCGTTGTACAGCGGCTCACCCGTCTTCGGGTTCCACACCACCGTCGTCTCGCGCTGGTTCGTCACCCCGACCGCGGCCAGGTCCGACGCCGAGACGCCGGCGTCGGACATGCCCTGCTCGACGGCGTCGCGGACGGACTGCCAGATGTGCTGCGGGTCGTGCTCCACCCACCCGGCCTCCGGGAGGATCTGCTCGAACTCCAACTGGGCCTTGCCTTTTTCGTTGCCCTCATGGTCGAAGACCATGAACCTGCTGGAGGTGGTGCCCTGATCGATCGCGCCTACGTAGTCAGCCATGCTGGCGTGCTCCTCATCTCTCGCTGGGATCTCTGGCTTGTGTTCTTACTTATCCGATAGTTCTTCGGCGGACACGTCGCGCCCCGCCAGCGCGGCGAAGAGCAGGTACGTCGAGGTGGCCCCCGGATCCTGGTGATCCTTGCTCCGCTCACCGAGATAGCTGGCCCGCCCCTTGTGCGCCTCCAACGGAATCGTGTCGCGCATGCCCTGCGCGGCGGCGTCGGCCGCGGCACGCAGCACGTCGTCGAGGTCTGAGCCCCCGTCGAGCGCCTGCCGCCCCGCCTCGACGGCCGGTTCCCAGGCGTCGACCATGGTCTTGTCACCCGGTTCGGCCTTCCCGCGCTGCTGCACCCCCTCCAGACCGGCGGCGAGCACATCGAGCACGCCCGCGGCGTCGAGCTCGTCGGCGTCTCCGGCCGCTTTCGCGGCACGCAGGAAGGCCGTGCCGTAGAGCGGTCCGGCGGCGCCCCCGACCTTGCTCACCAGCGTCTTGGCGACGAACGTCAGGACGTCGGCCGGCTGCTCGCCACGTTGCTCCTCCAACTGTTCGGCGACGGCCTTGAACCCGCGATGCATGTTCTCGCCGTGATCGCCGTCGCCGATCGCGCGGTCGAGGTCGATGAGCAGCTTGCGGTGCTCGGCGATCGCGTCAGCGTAGCGCTGGATGGCGTCGATGAGCCCGTCGGTCGTCAAGGCCATCTAGACGCCCCAGCGCAGGGCGGGCGTGCGCACCGGAGCGTCCCACAGCTCCAGTAGCTCGTCATCGAGCTTCAGCAGCGTGATCGACATCCCGGCCATCTCCAGCGAGGTGATGTAGTCGCCGACGAGATTGCGGGTCACCTCGATGCCGCGGTCGGCCAGCATCTTCGCTGCCTTGCGGTAGGCGATGTAGAGCTCGATCTGCGGCGTACCGCCCATGCCGTTCACGAACAGCAGCGTGCGGTCGCCCTCGGACGCCCCCAGGTCTTCGAGAATCGGCTCGAGCAGGCGCTCGACGATGCGGTCGGCCGGCTCGAGCTTCACCGTCTCGCGGCCCGGCTCACCGTGGATGCCGATGCCGATCTCCATCTCGTCGTCGCCGAGCTCGAAGCTCGGTTCTCCGGCGTGGGGCACCGTACACGGCGTGAGCGCCATGCCCATCGACCGGACGTTGGCGTTCACCCGCTCGCACAGATCGGCGACCGCGTCGAGGTCGTCACCGCGCTCGGCGGCCGCGCCGCAGAGCTTCTCGGCCAGCACGGTCCCGCCCACCCCGCGGCGCCCGGCGGTGTAGGTCGAGTCCTTCACCGCCACGTCGTCGTCGATGACCACGGAGCGGACGCGGGTGTCGTCGCCCTCCATCTCCGCCATCTCGGCGGCCATCTCGAAGTTCGCGACATCGCCGGTGTAGTTCTTCACGATGTGCAGCACCCCCGCGCCGCCGTCCACGGCCGCGGTCGCCGCCTGCATCTGGTCGGGCACCGGCGACGTGAAGACGGCGCCGGGACAGGCGGCGTCGAGCATGCCCATGCCGACGAAGCCGCCGTGCATGGGCTCGTGACCGCTGCCGCCCCCCGAGATGACCCCGACCTTGCCCTGCACGGGAGCGTCGGAGCGCACGATGAAGGCCGGGTCGTGGCTGACGCGCACCACGTCACCGTGGGCGAGCTCGATGCCCTCGAGCGCTTCGGCGACGACGTTCTCGGGGTCGTTGATGAGCTTCTTCACGGATCTCTCCTAGAGGCGAGACAGCCGGCCGGCAGACGGCGACGGCGGGCTTGCAACCTATGCCGCTTCGAAGGGTTGCGTCAAGGGTCCGAATCGGCGGGTTGGTGGAGGGCCTCGCCACAGAGCTCGGCCACCTGTCGGCGCACCTCCGCGGTGAAGGACCGACGACTGCGGGGGTCGGCCTGGGGAGCCGGCAGGGGCGTCCCAAAACCGACGCGCAAAGCGTGCGGGGCCGGTCGAGCGAACGGCGACGCTAGCCCGTCCGCGCTGCCGACGATGCCCACGGGCACGACCGGCGCGCCCGACCAGGCCGCAAGGCGCGCGAGCCCGCTGCGGAAACGGTAGACGTGCGCTGTCGGTGCGCGTGTGCCTTCGGGAAAGATGCCGAACGCCTCGCCGGCGCTCAGGTGGCTCACCACGCGCCGCAACGCGTCGAGGTCACCGGCGCCACGCTCGATCGGGATCATGCCGGTCAACCGATTCCACCAACCGGCTGGGCCGCTGGCCAGCTCCAGCTTGCCGAGGAAGCGCAACGGGCGCGGCGAGGCCAGCGCCAGCAGGAGGTGGTCGAGCACGGAACGGTGATTCGCGGCGAGCAGCACCGGCCCTTGCGCGGGCACGTGCTGCGCGCCCGAGACCTCGAGCCGCAGCCAGCGCCTGCCCCCGGGCGCGACGAGCGCGCGCACAATGCGGTAGGCGGGTGCGGCCACGTGCGCTAGCGCTCCGTGGTGGCGCCGGCCTCCGACTCGTGATCGTCGGAAGCGGTGTCGAGCTCTCGCACCGTCGCCAGCACCTCGTCGCGCAACTGCTTCATCTGCGTGGCGGTGGAGGCTTCGACGTTGAGGCGCAGCAGGGGCTCGGTGTTGCTCGGACGCAGGTTGAACCACCAGTTCTCGGCCTCCACCGTCAACCCGTCCAGCCAGTCCTGGTCGTGCTCGGTGTAGCGTGCCGCGACGCCTTCCGTGATCTCCTTGGCCGGTCGTGTGATCTGCGAGTTCACCTCGCCCGAGTCGGCGTAGCGCCGGTAGGGCTCGAGCACCTCGGAGAGCGGCGCGTCGGCGCGCGAGAGCACCTGCAACGCGACGAGCGCCGCGATCAGACCGGAGTCGGCGCGGTAGTTCTCGCGGAAGTAGTAGTGCCCCGAGTGCTCCCCGCCGAAGATCGCGCCGGTCTCACCCATGACCGCCTTGATGAACGAGTGCCCGACGCGCGTACGCACGGGCGACCCTCCGGCCTCGCGAATCGTTTCGGGCACAACGCGCGAGCAGATGAGGTTGTGGAGGATTTTCGCGTCGTCCTCCCGCGCGCACATCGTGCGCGCCACGAGGGCGACGATCAGGCTGGAGGCGACGGTCTTCCCCCGCTCGTCGATGAGGAAGACACGGTCGGCGTCGCCGTCGAAAGCGAGCCCGACGTCCGCGCCCTCGGCGACCACCCGCTCGCGCAGCGCCACGGTGTTCGCGGGATCGATGGGGTCGGCGGGGTGATTCGGGAACGTGCCGTCCAGCTCGAAGTACATGGGCACCACCTCGAACGGCAGGCGCTCGAAGACCGGCGGCGCCACGTGACCCGCCATGCCGTTGCCGGCGTCGATCACGACCTTGAGCGGGCGCAGATCCTCGGCGTCGACGAAGCCTTGCACATGACGCGCGTACTCCTCGAGCAGCTCGGGGCGCTCGCTCACCTCTCCGACGGTTGCCACGCTGCCGGACGGCTCGCCGTCGGCGACCAGGCTTCGCAGGTCGGCCAGGCCCGTCTGCTCACCGATCGGCACGGCGCCCTCGCGGCAGAGCTTCATGCCGTTGTACTGGGCCGGGTTGTGAGACGCGGTCAACATCACCCCGGGCATATCCAGCGCGCCCGACGCGAAGTAGAGCATGTCGGTCGAGGCCAGTCCCACGCGCACGACGTCGGCGCCGCGCCGAGTGGCGCCAGATGCGAGCGCCTTCGCCAGAGGCTCCGAGGAGGGCCGCATGTCCTGAGCAATGGCCAGCCGGTCGGCGCCGGTCAACTCCACCGTGGCGGCCCCGACCCGTTCTGCCAACTCCTCGTCGATCGTCTCGCCGTAGACCCCACGGATGTCGTAGGCCTTGAAGGCGTCGTCGTATGCGCGGCTCACGTCACTCCTCGTGCAGGATGAGATTGGACTTGTCGATCTGGTGGTGCGTCTCGATCATTCTCACCGCCCCGGACTTCGAGCGCATCGAGAGTGACTGTGTGATGATCTCGTCCCGCGACCAGCGCACGCCCCTGAGCAGCTCGCCGTCGGTGATGCCGGTCGCGGAGAAGAAGACGTTGTCGCCGGAGACGAGATCGTCCACGTCGAGCACCCGGTCGGGGTCGTAGCCCCCCTCTCGTCCCCGGTGTGCGGTCTCTTCGTCGGCGGCGTGCAGCCGGGCGAGGATCCTCCCACCCATGCACTTCATCGCGCAGGCCGTGATGACGCCCTCGGGCGTCCCGCCGATCCCGACCGAGAGATCCACGCCAGTCTCCTCGCGCGCCGCCATGATCGAGCCGGCGACGTCGCCGTCGATGAGGAACTTGATGCGGGCTCCCGCCTCGCGGATCTCACCGACGAGCTGCTCATGACGGGGGCGATCGAGCACCGCCACGGTCAGCTCGCGAACCTCCTTGCCCTTGGCCTCGGCGATGGCACGCAGATTCTGGCCGATGGGCGCTTCCAGGTCGATCACGTCCGCCGCCTCCCTGCCGACCGCCAGCTTCTCCATGTAGAAGAACGGACCCGGGTCGAACATGGAACCCCGCTCAGCCAGGGCAATGACAGCGATGGCGTTGGAGAGGCCCTTGGCGGTCAGCGTCGTGCCCTCGACGGGATCAACGGCGATGTCGACCTCGGGGCCGTCGCCGGTGCCGACCTCCTCGCCGTTGTAGAGCATCGGCGCCTCGTCCTTCTCGCCCTCTCCGATGACGACCACGCCCTGCATCGAGACCGTGCCGAGGACCGGGCGCATGGCGTCCACCGCCGCACCGTCCGCGGCCTCCTTGTCCCCCCTGCCCATGAAGCGTGCGGCGTTCATGGCCGCCGCCTCGGTGGCGCGCACGAGCTCGAGCGCCAGGTTGCGGTCAGGGTCGAGTCCTCGTTGAGGGGCCATGTTCTCCTCGTTCTCGCGGGGGACGTGGGACGGTAACAAACGGCCTCGCTGCCTGCGGGCGGACATCGACGGTGGCCCTCGCGGCGCCGCGGCCATCCGCACGCTCGGCTCGGAAGAATCCTGCGAGGGCGGCGCACGTGTTGCGGTCCAGCGCCAGCGGGTATACCCGAGACTTCGGTGGGGGGATCCCCGCGAGCACAGAAGGAGCAGGCATGGCCACAGCGACGTTTGGACCCGAGCGGCGGCGCGAGACGCTGGCGCGCATGGCGTCAGAGGAGTTCGACATCGTGGTCATCGGCGGTGGCGTCACGGGTGCGGGGATCGCACTCGACGCCGCAACCAGAGGGCTCTCGGTGGCGCTGGTCGAGCAGCGTGACTTCGCCTCGGGGACATCGAGCCGGTCGAGCAAGCTCATCCACGGTGGGCTGCGCTACCTCGAGCAGCTCAACTTCGGTCTCGTGCGTGAAGCACTCAAGGAGCGCGGGCTCATGTTGGAGCGGCTCTGCCCGCACCTGGTGAAACCGGTGCCGTTCCTCTTCCCGATGACCCACCGCGCCTGGGAGCGCTTCTACATCGGGTCGGGCGTGCTGCTGTACGACACGATCGGCGGCGCCGGGTCCGTCCCCCGGCACAAGCACCTCTCCAAGACCAAGGCGCTGGAGCTCTTCCCCTCGCTGCACCCCGACCGGCTGACCGGAGCGATCCGGTACTACGACGCGCAGGTCGACGACGCCCGGCACACCATGATGATCGCGCGCACCGCCGCGCGGTTCGGCGCGCTCTGCGCGACGAGTGCCCGCGTCACCGATCTGCTGACTGACGATGGGCGGGTGGTCGGCGCCCGCGTGCGTGATCTCGAGGACGGCGAGGAGGACTTCGAGTTGCGGGGCCGCCACACGATCAACGCCACGGGCGTGTGGACCGACGAGGTGCTCGGCATGATCTCCGCCGACGCGCCGTTCAAGGTGCGCGCGTCCAAGGGCATCCATTTCACGGTCCCGCGTCGGCGCATCCACGCGGACACCGGCTTGATCATCCGGACCGAGACGAGCGTGCTGTTCGTGATCCCCTGGAAGCAGCACTGGATCATCGGCACGACCGACACGGACTGGCACCTCGACCTGGCGCATCCCGCGGCGACGCGTTCCGACATCGATTATCTGCTCGACCACGTAAACAGCGTGCTCATCGATCCGCTCACCCACGACGACATCGAGGGGGTGTACGCCGGCCTGCGGCCGCTGCTCAGCCCCGGTGAGGGCTCCTCGACGTCGGCGCTCAGCCGCGAGCATGCGGTCGCGGAAGTGACGCCGGGCCTCTCGGCGATTTCCGGGGGGAAGTACACGACCTACCGCGTGATGGCCAAGGACGCGGTCGATTTTGCGGCACAGCAACTCGGGAGCAGCACGAGCTCGGTCACCGAGGAAGTGCCGATCCTGGGTGCCGACGGCTACGCGGCCATGTGGAACGCTCGGCAACGGATCGCGCAGGAGCGTGGCCTGTCGGTCGAGACCGTCGAGCACCTGCTCAACCGGTACGGCTCGCTGATCGAGGACATCTTCGCCCTCATGGACGAGCGCGAGGATCTGGCCAAGCCGTTGGAGGGCGCCGAGACCTACCTGGCCGCCGAGGTCGCCTACGCCGCCTCCCACGAGGGGGCGCTGCACCTCGAGGACGTGCTCACCCGCCGGACGAGGATCACCTTCGAGGTGGACGACCGCGGCCGACTAGCGGCGCGGATGGCGGCTGGCATCATGGCCGAGGCGCTCGGCTGGGACGAAGCCACCATCAAGCACGAGATCGAGCTGTACGAGTCCCGCGTCGAGGCCCAGATCGAGGGCGAGCAGAAGGATGACGACGAAGCGGCCGACGCCGCCCGGCGCGAGGCCCAGGACGTCCGCGTCGGCGCGAGCTGACTCGAAGCTCACGAACAGCTCGATCCGAGCCCGCAAGCTCCGCCGTCAGGGCACCGCCCGCAGTCTGAGTGTGCTGCTGGCGCTGTTGCTCGCCTGCACCGACGCCCCGGCGGGTCAGGCGGGTCAGGCGGGACGCACCGCCTCCGGTGGCGTTGCCGCTCCCCAAGGAACGGAGGTTGAGGTACAGACGCCGAGTCCGTTGTCGACGCACCCGCCCCCATCCGGCAAACATTTCACTGCCCCACCGTCCACCCGACCGCTCCGTCCGCCGAGCTCGGAGCCGAGGCTGCGCGTGGCCACGACTCCGCGGCGACTGGCACGGCAGCTGGCCGCCGTCGAGGCCGCCATCGCTGACCCTGCTTCCGATGTGGAGGACCTGGCCGAAGAGGGTCATCTGCAGCAGCTGATCTATCAGCGACTGGTGGCCTCACCCGAGCTGATCAGACCGGTGTTGAACAGCGTCCCCCGACGCTTCCGCCGCGCGGTCCGCGCGAACCTACGGGCGGGGCTGGCACTCGGCCGGCTCTCGGCCTCTCCGCCCAAACAGCTGCCACCGTGGCGCATCGTGGCTCCACCGCGCGCCGAGAAGCTGCGGCGCTACTACGCGCGGGCCGCGCGCGCCTCGAACGTGCGGTGGGCCTACCTCGCGGCGATCCATCTCGTGGAGACGCGCATGAGCCGCATCGTGGGTGACAGCACGGCGGGGGCGCAGGGGCCGATGCAGTTCATCCCCGAGACGTGGGCGCGTTTCGGTCGCGGCGACGTCCGCGACACGCGCCCGGCGATCATGGCCGCCGCACGCTACTTGGCGGCCAGTGGCGCGCCACGGGACATGGCCGCGGCGCTGTACTCCTACAACAACTCCACGCACTACGTCGAGGCGGTGCAGGCCTACGCCCGCCACATGCTGGAGGACCCTCTCGCCTTCCGCGGCTACTACCACTGGCAGGTGTACTACGCCCGTCCGGCTGGTCCGCTCTGGCTGCGAGAGGGCTATGACCGCATCTCGGCCCTGCCCTCTGCGACGCCTCAGTCGAACAGCGCGGGCGCCTGAGGGTCGGCCACCACCGCCGCCAGACGGCGGAGCTGGTCAGGCGTGTTGCGACCGAGCGAGAGCGGCGGCGGGTCGAGCGGGTCGAACCAGTCCACGGCCGTGGTCTCCTGCGCCGCGGCGCCTCCTCCCGGGTCCGCGGCCCCGTGATCGTCGCAGTGAAAGAAGAGCTTGAAGACCCGGTGGGGCAGCGGATCCGCACCGGCCTGCAGGTCGCGGTCGAAGCAGGCGAGCAGTCGCGAGACGACCACGCCCCTGCCTGCCTCCTCGCGCACCTCACGGGCGATCGCGGCGCTCGGTGTCGAGTGCGGTTCCGCCCACCCGCCGGGCAGGGCCCAGCGTCCGTCCACCGCCTCACGCACGAGCAGCACGCGACCTCGCTCGTCCCCCACCCAGCCGCGCACGTCGACCTTGGCGGTGGCGTGGCCGGTCTCGGCCGCCAGCACCGCCTCGGCCGACCGCGGCGAGAGCGCGCTGTCCTCCGCGAGCAAGCGGCTCGCGAGCGCGCGCAGACGCGCGAACCGGTCGCGGTCGTAGTGTTCGCGTGAGTAGTGCAGCCCGTCCTGGGCGAGCGCCGCGAGGTAACGCGCGACGCTCAACCGGTCCAGCGATGGCTCGTCGGCATTGTCCGTCACCCGGTTAGCGTACGATCGCGCCGGTGGGTGAACACCCCGACCGTGGGGCCTTGTGGGGCCTCGATCCGTGTGCGTAGCATGCGCGGCACGCCCGACAGCGCCGTCCGGGCCAGATATCGGGAACGGGACACCGACGGGAGCAGACCTCATGCGTCTTCGTATCCACCTCGCCGCCGTCATCGTCGTCTTGCTCGGTGCGACTCTTGTCGCGCCAGCCGCAGCTGCGCCCCGCGTTGAGGCTCGCGGAGCGGACTCCGAGCCCGCCGCAGAGGCCAGCGGACCGATCGGGACGGCACGACACCGGGCGCCGCGGACGCCGGCCACCGGGGAGCCAGTGGTCTTCTTCGCCTCCGACGGGATGCGGCCCGACCTCATGCGGGGCTACGCGCGCAGCGGGGCGATGCCCGCCTTCCGACGGCTGCTCCACCGGGGCGTGCGCGGCAGCAACGGCCTGACCCAGGCTTTCCCGCCCAACACCGGCGTTGGCTGGGCCACACTGGCGACCGGCACGTACCCGGGCGAGCACGGCTCCACGAACAACACCTTCCACCGGAATGGCGCCCCCTTCACCAGCCGCACCAGCGCCTTCCAACCGGGCATCCTGCAGGCCGATACCGTGCAGCAGGCCGCCGAGCGCGCGGGCAAGACGGTGGTCAGCGTGGAGTGGGTCGGATCACGCGGCCTGGACCCGGCTCTGCAGGGGCCGGTCGTGGACTTCCGCAGCTTCTTCTCCGGTCGCGGGATCCTGACGAACTACGACGTCGAGGGGCAGCCGGCGGGTGCCGAGCGCTTCGGGCTCTCCTACCAGCGCGTCGACCTCGAGGACGCCCAGGGTTGGACGAACGTCCCGTTCTCCTTCAGCCCCGCCAAGCAGCAGCACCTGGTCGTGCGCGAAAGCGACTACGAGTACGACCTGTATCTGTACGACGCGACGCCTGACGCACGCACCAACTACGACCGCGTCCTCATCGTGCCCGCAGGCGCCGGCAAGGACGGCAGCGAGCGGGTGGCCCGGCTGGGCGAGGGCGACTGGGCCGACGTGAAGGTGACCCTCAGCGGCGAGCGCGAAGGGCAGACCGCCGGTTTCTACGTCAAGGCGATCGACCTGTCCGAGGACCTCTCGCAGTTCCGGCTCTACTACACGTCGATCGCCCGGGTCAACGCGACCTACCGAGGCTGCGACTACGCGCCCGACTGCGCCAGCCCCATGGGCTTCGAGGAGACGCTCGCCGCGCGCTTCCCGACCTCCACGGCCGCGGACTTCGCTCCGCTCGAGGCCGGCATCATCGACGAGGACACCTATGTCGAGCAAGGCCTGAAGTGGGCCGACGCGCACTTCGCCTACCTCTCCTACATCATCAAGCGCCTCGACGTGCAGCCCGACCTGTTGATGCTCGGCACGCCGGTGACCGACGAGTTCAGCCACCAGTTCCTCGGCCTGATCACGCGCAAGAGCCTCGACGGCGATCCGAACCCGTACTTCGACGATGTGAACGGCGACGGCGAGCGCGACCACCGGGTGCGCGAGCGCCGCGGCTACCTGCGCGCCGCGTACGCCGAGGCCGACGCCACCCTGCGACACGCCCAACGGCTGGTGCAGGGTCCCGAGACGGTGCTGGCCAGCTCCGACCACGGTTTCGCCCCCCAGTGGTACGCGGTGAACGCCGGCAAGGTGCTCGCCGACGCCGGTCTGCAGGGCGCTGAGCAGACCTCGAACTGCCGGATCAGCGACGAGACTGCCCGAGCCAAGGCCTGCTGGGCGGGCGGCACCGCGCAGGTGTACCTCAACCTGGTGGGGCGCGATCCCAACGGCGTCGTGCCCGCCGACGAGTACGACGCGGTGCGGCAAGAGATCGTCGCCGCGTTCGAGAGCCTGAGCGATCCCGAGAACCCGGATGCCCAGGTGGTCGACGCCATCTTCCTGAAAGAGGAGCTGCGCGACGTCGACGGCAGCGATTCGCTGCACCCCAGCCGCAGCGGCGACGTGGTCGTCGTGCTGCGGCCGCCCTACCAGTTCGATGCCGCGACTCCCGGTGAGACCATCGCGTTCTCGGAGTTCTTCGGCCAGCACGGCTATCTGCCGGATCTCGTGAACATCCGTCGCAACGTGAACATGCACGGCACGTTCGTGGCGGCTGGGCCGGGGATCCGCAACCGACACCCCGTGACGGACGTGCGCGCGGTCGATCTCGCTCCGACAGCCGCGGCGCTGCTCGGGATTCCCGGCCCGCAGAGCGCTCGCGGCCAGATCCTCTACCGCATCCTCAAGCATTCCTGGCGGTGGCGTGAGGTGACACTGCTCGACATCAGCGACTATCACGGGCAGCTCACCCCGCTGTCGGAGCCGGCGGACGACACCGGCAACGACACGAGCTTCCCCATCGGCGGCGCGGCCTACCTCAAGACGTGGTTCGACGAATACCGCGAGGACGCGCCCGGCCGCGTGCTGACGGTGGCCGGCGGCGACTCGGTGGGAGCCACGCCGCCGATCTCCAGCTTCTTCGGCGACAAGCCCACGATCCGGGCGATGAACCTCATGGGCTTCGACGCCGACGGGCTCGGCAACCACAACTTCGACCGCGGTCAGGAGTACCTGCGCGAGGAGCTCATACCGCTGGCGGACTTCGACTACGTGTCGGCCAACATCACGGATCCGTCCGGTGACACGCCGCCCGAGTGGTCCCCGTCGCACGTGTTCCGCGTCAACGGCGTCGAGCTTGGCCTGATCGGGTTCTCGAACCCTGACATTCCGCAGTTGACGCCCCCAGGCGCACTCGATCCCTTTGTCGTGACGGATCCGCTGGCCGCCGTGAACGCCGAAGCCGCCGCACTCCGCAGGGACCAGGTCGACGCGGTCGTGGCGATCGGTCATCTGGGAGCGACCTCCGGCACGCTCACCGACCCCGCGGGCCGGCTCATCGAGCTCGCCGACGGCGTCGAAGGCGTCGACGCGGTGATCGGCGATCACACCGACATGCAGGTGCTCGACACCCGACCGAACGGCGTCCTGGTCACCGAGAACCGCTCGCGTGGCATTCGCTTCACCCGCGTGCGCCTGGTCGTCGACCGGGTGGCGCGTCAGGTGGTCTATCAGACCGCCGACTTCCACAAGCCTTGGAACATCGGCATGGAGGCCGATCCACAGATCCAAGCGCTCATCGACGAGCTGAACGCACAGCTCGCACCGATCCTCAATACGGTCATCGGCACCTCGACCGTCTTCATCCCGCGCTCGGATTCGTGTGGCCAATCCGCCGGGCGCCTGTGTGAGTCGCTCGTCGGCGACGTCGTCACCGACGCGATGCGGCTCACCTACGGCACCGACTTCGCGATCACGAACTCCGGTGGCCTGCGCGCCGACCTGACCTGCCCGACGACGGACGACCCGAGCGACTTCTGTCCCGGCTACGACCCGCCGCCGTACCCGATCAGTCGCGGGCGCGTCCTCACCGTCCTGCCCTTCGGCAACGAGGTGGCGACGTTGCAGGTCGACGGTGCCGAGTTGAAGGCGTTCCTCGAGAACGGCGTGGCCGCGATGCCAAGCGTGAGCGGTGCGTTCCCGCAGGTCTCCGGACTGTGCTTCACCTACGACCTCTCCCGGCCGGCAGGCGACCGCGTCACCGGCGCGGTCCGTCAGGCTGAGGACGGCACGTGCACCGGTGAGGCCATCGACCTAACGGCTGGCAGCACGTACTCGCTGGCCATCAACGACTTCATGGCGGCCGGTGGCGACGGGTATCCCGTCGTCGAGGGACGCGCCACGACACGCGACCTGATGGACTCGCTCGTCGCCGAGTGGGTCGCGGCGAACTCGCCGATCAGCCCGTCGATTAACGGCCGCATCGAGTGCGTCGGCGGCGGTTGCCCGACTCCAGCGCCATAGACGAGGGCAATCTCAGGAAACCGCCGCGACGACTCCCGCGACGCTGAGGATGGGCCCCGAACGTGGCGAACATGTACAACCGGGATTCGTCGAGAGGTGTGTCAGGGCTGCTCAGTGGGCGATGCGCACCCTCGTGACCTTGAACGGCAGATGCACCTCGTCATCACCGAAGAGCGCGTCGAACTGGGACTGCACCACCAGCAGGTGGTCGTCCACCAGCGCGATCGTCGTGGGCGAGTCGAAGTTGTCTCTGCGGATCCGACGCTCGATGGGTCCGATGGTGAGGAAGTCGGAGCTGAAGCGGGTCTGCAGGATCTCATCGTTGCTGACGGCGAAGAGGTCGAGCCCGTCGAGGGCGAGGCCGTCGCCGTTGATCGCGACGCCGTTCTGCGCGACCGCACGCACGTCCTTCGTGCGCAGATCGATGCGGTAGAGCTGACCGGTGTTGAACTGCACCGCGACGACGTAGCGCCCGTCGGGTGAGGCGACGATCCCGTTGAAGTTGAAGCCCTCCTGGTACTCGACGACGCTGCCCCTCAGGTCGAGGAACGGCTCGAGCTCACCGTAGCCGTCGTCGGTGCGCGGCAGCCGGTAGAGCACCGGGTCGAACGAGTCGGTGACGTACGCGTCACCGCCCGGGACGACGACCACGTCGTTCAGGAACGTGTTCTCGACGCCGTTGTCACTGGACGTCAACAGGTCACCACTGGCCGTGT
This sequence comes from Euzebyales bacterium, assembly GCA_038233095.1. GTDB lineage: Bacteria > Actinomycetota > Nitriliruptoria > Euzebyales > Egibacteraceae > JBBSMR01. The sequence continues at coordinate 10,880 of JBBSMR010000014.1, read as the reverse complement.
CGTAGACCCAGGCCTTGCCGGTCGCACCGCCCGCAACCAGCAGGCGACCAGCCACGTCGACGGCCATGCCGACCGCCGTCGTGCGGCCGTCCTCGCCGCCGGGCAGGAACTCGCGCATGCGGCGGTCGCGGACGTCGGCGGCGTAGATCGCCCCGGTGTTCACGCTGGAGACGAAGAAGTCGCGGGTGTCCGGGTCGTAGGCGATGCCCTCGGGAAAGACGTCGTCACCGGGGATCGTGTAGGAGGTCTGCTTCCGCGCCTCGATGCGCAACACTTGGCCTGGCCCGCTGCAGTCGCCGCAGTTGGAGAACGTACAACGCGCCGTCGGGCCCGACGCTCACGCCGGTCGGGTAGACCAGACCTTGGCTCGCGATCAGGTCGCGGGAGCCATCGGGATGGACCCGCCACAGCGCACCTGTCGCGTCGGGACCGAGCAGCGAGTCCCGCGCGATCTCCAGGACGTACAGGGTCCCGTCCTCATCGACGTCGAGGTCGATGATGTTCGTGAACCCGTCCACGGCGATCTCGGGTTCTCCGCCGCCGCGCGGCACACGGTAGACGCGCGCCCCGCGCTGCGGGAAGGGAAAGCCGGTGAGCTGCCCGACGTAGAAGCTGCCGTCGGGACCTTCGGCCACGGCCGTCGGCACTGCCTGCATCGGAATCGCCGTTCCGGGCGGCGGTTCCAGGAATGGCGGCGCCGGCGCCGGGCGATTCTCGAAGACCGCCAGCGCACGCACCCGTCGACGACCGCGCAGTTGCAGCAGCGCGTTGCCGCCCGCGTCCGCGAGCACGGTCCGCCCGTGCGCCCGCGCAAGCGACGTGCCGTTGGTGTCGATCAGACCGCCATCGGGGTTGACACGGATCTCGTAGTCGCCGATATCCGCGAGGGTGCGCAAGCGTCGGCCGTTGTAACGGAACACGCGCGCGAACCGCTGGGCGCCGGGTCCGAGCTCGTCGCGGACCCGCGGATCGCGTCCGAGACCCACCGTCACGAACAGCCGGTCCTTGCGCCGGACGAGGATGTCGGACGTGCCGAGCGCGCCGGTGCCGTCCGCCTCCGCCCGCGACGGCAGCCGGGTGATGATGCGCTCCTGCTGGCCGTCCTCGATGCGCGTGACGGCGCCCGAACGTCCGTAGCAGATCTCCACTCCTTCGGGACCGGGAATGCAAGGGCCGTCGCCGCCGCGGCCGGCCTCGGCCACGTAGACCGTCCCGTCGTGCGCGACGTCGAGCCCGCGAGGACTGTCCAGGCCGTCGGCGACGACCTCGAAGTTCGCGGCCTAGATCACAGGCCGCCCAGCGTCGTTCGGGGCCTCGACGGCGAGGCTCGAGCCGGCCGGTGCCGCTAGCGCTGCGACGAGCACGGAGAAGACAAGCGCAAAGCGCCCGCTTCGGATACGCATGACGATCTCCTGCTTCCTGGCGACCCGGTACTTCGAGCCCAAACGTTCTAACAGGACGGCGTGCTTCCCCGCAAGGGTTTCCCGAAGGGAGTACGCATGGGTACCGTAGGGAATTCACCGTCCGTTCACCGTGGGGTCGCCGGGAGGCTGCATGAGCGTCTATGAGGATTACGACACGCGTTCGGGCTCCTACGACACGACACGCAAACCGGTCGGGTCCGCGATCATCCTCGGGTGCAGCACGCGCACCGGGAGAGCGTTGCGGGAGCTGACCGTGCTCGACGCGGGTTGCGGCACCGGCAACTACACCGCGGCGATCCTCCCCCATGTCGGCCGCGTCGAGGCTGTGGATCTCAATCCCGGCATGCTGGCCGTCGCCGAGCGCAAGCTCGCATCCGCCATCGACGCGGGTCGGGCCACCGTCGCACAAGCCGGCATCGACGCCCTGCCGCTGGACGACGCCAGCGTCGACGTGGTTATGGTAAACCAGGTGCTGCACCACCTGCCACTGAAACCGGAGGCCGGTTGGCCGGTCCTGCAGCGCGTCTTCGCCGAGTTCGCGCGCGTGCTGCGCGCCGACGGCGTCTGCGTGCTCAACGTGTGTTCGCAGGCGCAGCTCCACGACGGCTTCTGGTACTACGCGCTGATACCCGCGGCCGCTGAGACCTTGCGTCGGCGCTATCCCAGCCTGGACACGCTCAGTCGGCTGCTCGCCGGCGCCGGCCTGGCCGAGACGGGTCGCTTCGTGCCGGTCGACGCCGTGCTGCAAGGCGACGCCTACTTCGACCCGAGTGGGCCGTTGGAGCCGTCATGGCGGGCCGGTGACTCAACGTGGTCGCTGGCCGACGACGACGAGCTCGCCGCCGCCCTGGCGCGTGTGGAGGAGCTGGAGACCGCCGGAGCGCTCGCCGGCTTCTTCGCCGAGCACGATGCCCGGCGGCCGCAGGTGGGTCAGACCACCTTCCTGGCGGCGCAGCGCCGCGGGCGATGACCAGCACCGCGGTCGAAGGGGCGATGAGCGCGGCCGTGCGGCACGTGCTGCGACGAGTGCCCGACCTGCCTGGCGATCTCGCCGAGCTGAAGGTGCGACCGCTCGACGGCATGACGAACACCGTCTTCCGCGTGGACTGCTCGGCGGGCAGCTTCAGCGTGCGCCTCCCCTCCGAGACCGTCGATCCGTGGGTCGATCGGCGGGCCGAGGCGGCGAACGCCCGAGCGGCGGCCGCGGCGGGACTCGGTCCACGCGTCCTCTTCTCCGATCCTGAGGACGGTTCGCTCGTGTGCCGCTTCCTCCCGGGCGGGCCGCTGACTGTCGAGAACGCGCGCACACCGCAAATGCTGGCGCGCGTCGGCGCGATGCTGCGCCGGCTCCACTCCAGCGGCATCGACTTCGTCAACGACTTCGATCCCTTCGTCGTGCTCGCCCAGTACGAGGCGACGCTGCGACGCAACGGCTGCCCCGACCTGCTGCCAGAAGCGGCGCTGCTCTTGCGCGTTCGCCTGACGCAGATCCAAGAGACGCTGCGGGCTCACCCCGCGCCCCCGGTGGCCTGCCATCACGACCTCTGGCCGCCGAACATCGTCGCTACAGAGGACGAGCTGGCCTTGGTGGACTGGGAGTACGCCGGTCGCGGCGATCCGCTCTGGGATCTCGTGGACTTCTCGGTGGCGACCGAGCTGAACGACGAGCAGGAGCGAATCCTGCTCGATGCGTGGTGGGGCACGCCGGTACCCGGCCCACTGCACGCGCGGCTGCGCCTGTACAAGCCGGTCTGCGATGCGCTGTGGGCATGGTGGGCGGTCGTCCAACACGCCGGTCACGATCACAAGACAAGCATGCTGGCCTATGCGGAAGCACGCGCCCGGCGGGGTCTGCGCGCCGTCCATGCCCAAGACCTGCCCGCGGCGCTCCGAACGGTCGATCGGGGAGCGCCCCTCAGCGTTGGCGGCGCTGACCGGAGGACGCCAGCCTGAGCAGGTTGGAGAGGATGAACACGGCGTTGCCGAGCGCCAGCGCGGCGCCCGCGGCCACGAGCACGGGCAGCCCGACCCCGCTGGCGACCAGCAGGACGAGGGTCACCAGCGGCGCGCGCGGATCCTCGACGAGCTCCTCGGCGAACAGGCTCGAGAAGAAGCTGACCGGACCCGTGTACGCGGCCAGAAGGACGACCACGCCGATCAGCAACCCGAACAGCCCCGCGAGCACGTTGAACGCGGCCAGCCGGCGGTCACGGGTCTCGCCCGGCACCTCCCTGCGCTCGAGCTCCCAGACCGCCTCGAGGACCTCAGCGCTCATCCGCAACCGCCGCCGCACGCCCTCCCGCACACCGAACTTGCGCTCCTTGGCCGTCTGCGTCACGCCGGGGAAGACCTCATAGCGCAGACCGCGCAGGTAGTGCAGCGCATAGAAGTTGAGTCCGGCCTCGATCTTGAAGCGGTCCTTGTAGCGGTCCGGCACCCGCTCCCACAATCGCTTGGTGACCGCGCGCTCGCCTCCGAGCAGAGGGATGAAGAACAACAGGAACCGCAGCAAGTAGATCTTGCGGTTGCGCATCGCGATGAACATCTCCACCTCGCCGTCCACCACGGGTGCCGTGATGCGGTCGATCATCCCGTGGTGAGCCCCCTGATGTCGGCGTCGGCGAAGAAGATGACCTCCGTGGCGGCGTGCCGGACCCCCACGTCCATCGCGTGCCCCTTGCCCTTGTTCGGCTCCACGCGCAGGACGGTGGCACCGTGGCCGGCGGCGACCTCGCCGGTGCCGTCGGTGGACCCGTCGTCGACGACGACCACCTCGGCGAAGCCGGCGTAGCCGCAGAGCACCTCGAGCACATCGGCGATGCGCTCGGCCTCGTTGTACGCGGCCACGACCGCCGTCACCGCGAGTGGGTCGCCGCGCGTCATCGCGACCTCACGTCGCCTGGGTGAAGCGCGCCTGCCCGGACCGCTCACCGGAGGACCACCCGGCGTCCAACCCCGGCGCACGCAGACGCACACCCGCGCGCTCGCCGCGCCACGTCAGCACGGCCGTCTGATCGTCCCAGCGCAGCTCATAGCTCACGAGCCCGTGATGCGTGGGCGCGTTCAGGACCTCGACCGGCTGGCCGCGCCACTCCGGGGGCAGCAGGCTCAGCAGGACCAGGCCCTCGCCCTCCTCGCGCACCAGCAGGCAGCGCACGAAGCTCAGCAGCTCGGCGGCCGCCCAGCCGTGGTGGCCGTCGCCGATGCAGCCGCCACCGGTGCGCGGATGCACGGCCTCCGGCCACGTCCAGGTCGGGCTGGCCACGTCCAGCAGCCACGCGAGCCGGTCCAGAGCGCGCGGGTCGCCCGCGAAGAGCTCCACGAACGCCAGCTGCAACGTCAGGTAGGTGCCGAGGCCGGTGTGGCTGATGCTCTGGAAGAACGCCCGACCGAGCGTGAACCGCTCACGCAGCACGTCCAGCGTGGCCGCCATCCTCCGGCGCCAGCAGCCCCAACGGATGACAGGCCGCCAGGGAGCCGATCATGCCGGCGTCCAGACCTCGCGTCGGGCCGGCCGGCACGGCGGTGGAGCCAAGACGCGCCGACGCGCGTTCCCACGACCCGCGCAACGCGTCGGAGAGGCGCGCAGCCGCCGTGCGCGCGGCCGCGGCTGCCAACCGGTCGGCGCAACGATCGGCGACGTGGGCCGCGTCGAGCAGCCCCCGCCCACGCCCACAGGTCGTCCCAGTAGTAAGAGTCGAACGGCCCCAGATGCTCGGCGGAGATGCCGGCGGGCAGCAGCCCCCGCGCGTCCGCCGTCTTGCCACGGTCGTCGGCGCACGTGGCCGCCAGCCAGCGGGCGCCCTCCCCCACGGCCGGGGCGAGCTCGGCGAGGAGCCGGTCGTCGCGCGTGAGCCGGTCGTGCTCGGCGATTGTTCAGAGCGCCGCGCCGTTCGCGTCCCATTCCCGCCACTGGCTGTGGAAGTAGCCGTCCGGGCGCTGACGGGAGGGGTAGGTGCGCAGTACGTCGGCGACCTCGGCTCCATCGGGCAACGAGGCGGGCCGACGGCGTTGCCGCCGTGAGCGCGGCCGCGTGCGAGCCGGCGGATCGAACGGCAACCAGACCTTGAGGCAGGCGCCCGCCGCCACGGTCAGCACGCAGGCGCCTTGTGCGAGCCCCGCGGGGTCGCGCACCTCCCGGATCTGCGCCTCGCCATCTGCCTCCAGGAGCCCCGCGCTGTCACCGCCGGCGAACGACGAGAGCACGGTGCGCTCCGGATCGAGCGGGAGCACAACCGCTACGCGTCCGTCGATGCGGAGCTCGCGCCCGTGCACCGCGAGCCGTTCGATCACGGCCAGCCCCTCGGGGTTCACGGGGCGCACGGCGACCGCCATGCTCCGCGAGGCCGTTGCGCCGTTGCGGAGCTCCACGACGACACCCTCGGGCGGACCCTCGACCGCGTACACCCGCTGCACGGCGGGGCCACCGTCCAGCGCCAACGACGTCTCCACGACCGGCGCGGTGCCGACCAGCCGCTGCGCCACACGTTCGCGGCTCGGGAAGCGCCAGCGCCGCCCGTCGTGGACCCACCAGTCGAGCGACCAGCCGTCCACGCTCAGGGTGACAAGGCCGCTGGGATCGACGATGGCTTCCCGACAGGACCCGACGTTGCCGACCAGCGTCCAGTTGCGGTGGGTGACGTTCTGCAGCACCGGCAGGTGACCTCGCGCCGTGAACGCCTCGTCGCGCGGATCGAGCTGGCGCTCCAGCCACAGCGGCCAGACCCATCCGGGGCTCACGTCGGCGGCCGCGCGCGTGCGCAGCGCACCCAACACCCTGCGCGCGCCCAATGGCAGCGCTGCCCGCGGCGGCGCAGCATCCAGCGTGGCGCCGAGGCGCTGGAAGGTGGTGAGGTGGCGCAGGATCGGCTCACCGATGCCGTAGCGGGCAAGGACGCTCTCCAGAGCCCAACCCCGCCATCCGCTCAGCAGTCGCCGGCGTCGCCAGCCGATCATCGGGCGCTCACTCGTCGACCACCCTGCGGCTCACCCACGCCGAGATGCCCTTCACCGCCAGCACGGCCACGGCGATGGCGGCGAGCGTGTACTCCAGCCTCGCCAGCGTTGAGCCCGCGCCCGCAACGCCCTTGCCCACCAGCCACCCGATCGAGACGATGACGACCAGCCAGACGACGGTGCCGGCGGCGTCGTAGCCGACGAAGTCGCGGGTGCGGACCTCGCGCATCGACAGGTAGAGGATGGTGAGGATGCGGGTGCCGTAGAGGAACTTGATGAAGAGCAGCACCAGGAACGGCCGGGAGCCTGTGCGCCGTTGCAGCCAGGCCAGCGTGCGCGCGCGCCGGTCCTCCCCCTCCGCCATCCTCGTCAGGCGGCCCAGCGAGCGCTCGGCCACCGCGAACCAGCCGACATCGGCCACCACGGTGCCGAGGAAGGCCCACGCGAACACGGCCTCGACGCTCCAGTGGCCCTGCGCCGCCAGCGCGGCCGCGGCGATGATCACCGTCTCGCCGAAGAGCAGGGCTCCGAGGAAGATGATCGGCGCGTGGTAGTTGGCGAGCTGCTCGATCACGTCACGCCCCGGCCGTACGGCGGATCGGTGGTGCTGCGCTCCCGTTCGTGGCGGCATGCTCCGCCGCGAACAACGCCAGCGCCCAGAAGGTCCCGAGCGCAGCACCACCGACGACACCCGAGAGCGCGCCGTCGCCGCGGACCGGGTGGGCTGTGGCGACCAGTGCGATCACCATCGCCGCCCCGGCTGTCCAACGCACGCCGGCCACCCATCCGCGCGCCTGAGCGACCAACCCGGTGACGGCGACCATCAGCGCGCTGGTGACCATGACCGTCACGGATGGGAAGGGCCTGCCGGCGCTCGAGACCGGGAGCAGCGCCTGAAGGATCCGGGCGATCATCCACCCGCCAACCGCCGCGGTCAGCACCTGCGCACCGGAGCGCCGGCTGCGCCGCCAGGCGGCCACGGCCACGGCCGTGACGGCGACGGTGAGCGCCAGCCACGGCAGCTCCACCACCGCCAGCAGCCAGCGGCTGACCGTCAGGGCGACCGGGGTGCGTTGGGCTGCGAACCAGCGCGCCGTGGGAGCGTCCAGCAGCGCCAGTTCGTCCCGCCCGAAGACGTCCTGCGTCACGGCGCCGACCGCCCAGCCAGCGGCCACGAGCGCCACCAGCACGAACGTCAGCCCCAGCCCCTGCTGCAGGCGCGGGTCGAAGCGCTCAGCCAACCAGCGCAGCTGGGTGGTGTAGCGGCGTCTCACCCAACGGCCCGCACCGGTCTCGGCGAGCCGGCTCACCAGCGCGCGCACCTGCTCCTGGCGCGTGCTGAGGCGCCTGGCCGCCCACCGCAACGCGAAGCCCGCGAGCAGCAGGCCCAGCAGGATGAGCGAGGCGCGACCCGCGACCCGCTCGACCTGACGGAACGACGCCCCGGCCACGTAGCCCAGCAGCGTGAAGGCGGTGGCCCAGGCGACGCCGCCGATGACGTTGTAGACGAGGAACTGCCCATAGGGCATGCGCGCCATCCCCGCAAGCCCCGGCACGAGCGCCCGCAGCACGCTCGTCCACCGGCCGAGCAGGACCGCCCGCCCGCCCCGTTGCTGCAGGTACCGTTCGGCGCGGTGCAGCTTGCTCTCATGGCGCTGCATCCAGCCCAGCCGCAGCACCCTCGTGCCGAAGTGCCGGCCCAGCTCGTAGCCGGCGGAGTCCCCCGCGACGGCGGCGACGTTCGCGACGAGCAGCATGCTCACGAGCGAGACCCGTTGCTGGGATGCGAGCACCCCGCCGAGCAGGACCGCGATCTCTCCCGGCAGGACCAGACCGACGAACGCGGCCGCCTCGCCGAAGGCCAGCAGCCCCACGACGGAGTAGGCGACAAGTCCCCGCAGGCCGAGGATGGCGTCGATGAGGTTGCCGATCATGACTCACCCACGGCGCGGAAGACGGCCGCCGCGTAGTCGTCGAGAGCCTGCCCGCACTCCTTCAGCGCCCGCTCGGCCGCGGGAGCCGACGCCGCGCCGAACACGTCCCGCGCGTCGAGGTGGCGATGCCAGCGCCGCAGGCGCTCCAGGCTCTCCTCCTCCTCGTCGAGCTCGGCGCGGGTGAACTTGCTGATCGCCGCCTCGTGGCGGAGCTCCTCGCGGTACTTCTCGCACTCGTCGAGGAACTCCCGCCATTCCTCCTCCCGGGCCCCGGTGAAGATCTCCTCGAGTGCGGCCGCCGTCGCGTCTTCGTGTGCGGAGGCGTCCAACAGCAACCAGTTGCCGCCTCCGCCCGCCACCAGCTCGACGACCCGCTCGAGGCCCTCCACGAACGACGCGGTCGCGGGCACCGCCCAGGCACCCGCCGCGATCGAGACGGCGCCAAGACGGCGCAGCTCCCGCCACACCGCGACGCGCGGTCGCGAGGGCTCGCTCGGCAGCCGGTAGGAGAGCACCACCCAGGTGGAGGTCGCAGAGGATGTCATGATGGTAGTGTAACCGCTATTACTCCTCAGGCGGCTCGCTCCTCCACCCGACGGCCGCGCCGCACGTGGCGCTGGTCGCGCTGGCTCCCCGGACTGGTCGGTCTGGTGCTGCTGCTCCTGTCCGCCCGCGCCCTGCTGAGGGCCGGCGACGTGCTGGCCCTGCCGGCCTTCACGCTGGTCGTGCTCACCTGGGCGCTGTTGCTGGCACTCGTGCTCTCCAGCTGGCTCCTGCGCGAGGCACTCCCACCAGCACTGCACATCGGCGCCCGGCTCGCCCGCGCCGCCTGGGGAGGACTCACCACCGACCCGCTCGGCCGCGATCTGCGGCGACGCGCCGGGGCCGCGGCGCGCCCCCGGCCCGGACTCCGTCGCCTGGAACCTCCGGGCAGATGGGTATGGACCCGACTGCGGCCGACCGAGCGAGGTCTCGGCCTCACGCTGGCCCTGGCGCTGGTCATTGTCGCACCCCTCGCCCTCTGGCAGATTGACCGACAGATCGATCGACCCTCATCGACGGTCTCACAGACCGACGTGCGCTTCGTCGACCTGGCCGCCCACGTGGTCGTGCCGGCCCAGCGCGCGTTCATGGCCGGGATCACCGTCGTCGGCAACAGCGAGACGATCCTCGCGCTGCTGGTCGTGCTGGTCGGGGCAGGCCTGTGGGCGCGGGCCGCCCGGGCGAGCGCGCTGCTGATCGCCGTTCCGTTGCTCGCCAGCACGACCACGACGGTGCTCAAGATCAATGAGGCGCGCGCGAGACCCGCGCTCGGACAGCTCGTCGAGACGTCGGCGAGCTGGCCCAGCGGTCATGCCACCGGCGGGCTGGCGCTGGCGCTGGGCGTGTGCCTGTTCGCTTGGCGCGCGGGAGTTCACAGGTGGGCCGTCGTCGCGGGCGCGGTCGTGCCGCTCGGGCTCCTGATCGGCTACAGCCGCGCGTACCTCACCGTCCACTGGCTCTCCGACGTGGTCTCCGGCTGGCTGGTCGCCATCCTCGCGGCCGGTGTCGTCGTGGCGCTCGACATCACCGTGGGAGCCCGTCTCGCACCGGCGCACGACGTGCGCCAGACACCTCTGAGAATCGGCGCGGCGCTGGCCGTCGCGCTGGCAGTCACTTCCGGTGTGGTGCGCCACGTCGACAAGTTCCCGCAGCGGCCGGCGGAGCCCGTCGCCGAGCTATCCCGCGATGGTGCGTTCCCGGTGGTCGCACGCCATGACGATCCCTACACGCGCACCCTGCTCGGCGAGGAACTGCAGCCGGTGAGCCTCGTGCTCGCCGCCGACCAGCCGACCCTGAGAGCCGCGTTCGCCGCGGCGGGCTTCACCGTCGCGGAACCTTTCGGCGTCTCCCGGCTGGCCGAGGTTTACCGGTCCGGGCTCTTCGAGGGATCGGCGCCCGCCGGTGCGATCACCCCGGCCTTCTTCGACGAGCGGTTACAGGATCTGTCGCTGCAGGGCGCGGCGGTCGAGGGGGCAACCCCCGAGGTGCGGCTGTGGCGGTTGCCGGTCAGGCTCGCCGACGGCTGCGGCGTCTGGGTTGCGACCGCCGCGCTCGACGAGGGCATCGGCTGGAGCTGGCGAAACCTCCTGCCCGCTCATCGCATCGACCCGGCGGTGGACCTGCAACGGGACGGCGTCGTTGACGCGCTGGCTCGCACCGGAATGCTGCGTCGGACGGGCCTGCGCCGCCTCGTGCCGCCGACCCTCGGGACGAACGCCGCCGGCGGCCCCTTCTTCACCGACGGCAAAGCTGCGGTGCTCCGTCAGACGAGCCCGGGTTCTGCATCCGGATGTTAAGAAAGTTTTTGAGATGGGGTTATCGGGGCGTGACCGGCTGCCAGGCACGCCGGCCGGGGCCGGGCGCCAGGCGTCGGGTCATGAGCCCGATCATGGCCCACTTGGTCATCGCTTCGGAGGTGGCGGGCAGCCGTTCGTAGTCGTGGTCGAGCCGGCGGCAGCGCACGATCCAGGCGAACGTGCGCTCCACCACCCAGCGGCGTGGCAGGACCGCGAAGCCTTGCTGG
>JBBSMR010000013.1:0-62250 GCA_038233095.1 Euzebyales bacterium | reverse complement strand
TGGGTTACGCTGCACTCCCAAGGTGACGTCCTCTCTCCTCGACCGATGATGCTTCGACACCACCATCGTCGCAGGTCAGAGGGCGTTTCCTTGGCAACCGGCGCAGCCTCACGACGCCCCGCTATGAAGAATCGGGGCTAGGGTCTAGCAGACAACGCCGTCCCCGGGGAGGGGTCACCGATGAGCGAGCACACCGTCGTCGAGGTTTTCGTCGAGATCCCGAAGGGTTCACGCAACAAGTACGAGTGGGACCATGACACCGGGCGGTTCCGGCTCGACCGCATGCTCTTCAGCGCGGTGCACTATCCGGGCGACTACGGCTTCGTGAGCGGTGCGTGGGGGGAGGACGGCGACCCGCTCGACGCGATGGTGATCCTCGGTGAGCCCACGTTCCCCGGCTGCGCGATCAACTGCCGAGTCGTCGGGGTCTTCTACATGACCGACGACGAGGGGCGGGACACGAAGATCATCGGCGTGCCCGACTCGGACCCGCGCTGGGCCCACGTCGTGGAGTTGGAGGACGTGCCGAAGCACCTGCTGGACGAGATCGGTCACTTCTTCTCCATCTACAAAGATCTCGAAGGCAAGAAGGTGGAGGTGAACGGGTACGGCTCGCGCGAGGACGCGATCGCCGAGCTAGAGCGCGACATGCAGCGCTACGAAGAGCTCGACGAGTCGCCGATCATGCCGTGGACGGGCCGCTCCCCGTTCTGAGGAAGAAACTCGCTCTCCGGGGAGACGTGGTCCGCGAGCGCAGAGGCTGCGGCTACTGACCGAGGATGCGGCGCAGCAGGCTCCGTTTGGGTTTGCGCTCCTCAGGCGGTGGGAGTGGCTCGCGCTTCGGTGACGACGGCTCGGCCGGCTCGCTCTCCCGCGCGGGACGGGGGGTCGGGCTCGGCGTCCCCGTCGGTGCTGGTGAGTCAGTCGGCTGCGCGGACTCGTCCAGGCCGGCGAACTCGCAGAAGAGCAGCTCGCGGTCGACCTCCAGAGGCGGGGCCTCAACCCGTTCGATGACCTGCACGACACCGGTCATGACCAGGCCGTACACGATCCGCGCGGCCTCGAACTGGCCATAACCTGTGGCCGCCGCGAGGTCGGCGATCGTGGACTGCCCGTCGATCTGGGTGAGCATCGACCACTCGTCGGGCGTGAGCGCGAGCTCAGCTTGACCGCCGCTGCGGACGAAATCGACCACCGAGTCTACGGTGCCTATCTGATCGCGCACGACCGCCCACTCGTCGAGGCGACGGGCGCCCTCCATGAGCAGGTTCTCGACGCTGACGTCGAGCGGGACGTCCTCGGCGGTCTCCTCGCCGGGGATGAACGCCCAGGTGCCCTCCGTCCAGGCGAGTGTGGCAGCGACGGAGTCGGCGGTCTGCTCGCGGACGTAGCTGCCCATCGTCTCGCGGTCGAGATGTCCGTGTTCGATGAGCAGGTCGCCGATGCGTTTGCGCTCGGGCAGCTCCCGCTGTGACTGCAGGGTCTCGTCGAGCTGTTCGACGGTGATGTGACCGGCGCCGACCAGCCGGTCGCCCAGCCGGCTGCGGGCCTCCGGCGCGGTCGCGGTGTAGACCGCGCCATCACGGAACCAGACCATCGCAGTCTGGCCCGGCCGTTCGATCCGCAGACAACCGGTCGACTGCTGCCGCGCCAGCCGGGTCAGAACCTCCGCGGTTGGCACGCTCTCCAGGTTGCCCGATTCGTTGGCCTCCATGACGGTTCAGCCTAACAGGGTGAAGCGCCCGGATCGTCTCTCAAGAAGGCCCGCCAACCGGACGACATGACCATGCGTGAATGCCTCCTCTCGCCGCCGTGGGGCCCGACTCGCGGTCGTCGTGCTTGTCTGCGTGCTCGCCGTGCTCGCCGTGCCCGGTCCCGTCCCCGCCGACGCGGTGCCGGGCCGTTCGGTGCAGGACGCTCGCCAACGCCTGCGGACAGCCACGCAGCGGCGCAACCGGCAGACAGCCGAACTCGATGCGGCCGCTGAAGCCTACGAGCACGCGCGTGCACACCACCTGCGCCTCACCGACGACGCCCGGCGGACGGCGGCGGTGTTGCGAGCCCGCCAGGAGAGCCAGCGGGCCGCCCGGACGGCCTTCGCCGACCGTGTGGCTGAGGCCTACAAGCATCCGCTGAACGGACTGGCAGTCGTCGAGGCCGTGCTGGCGGCTCCCGACGCGGCGTCGGCTTTGCATCGCGTCGACCTGACCGAGCGGATCGCCGCGTACGCGGCAGAGGACCTGAGCGTGCAGCGGTCCAGCACGGAGCGCGTGGCCGACATGGAACGCCAACAGCGCGTCCTCGTCGCCAGCACACAGGCCGCGGCTCACCAGGCGCGACAGGCCGCGGGTCAGCTCGCTCGCGCGGTCGCCGCGGCGGAGACCGACGTCGCCAGCGCCGAGCAGGCGGTCGCCGACGCACGCGTCGAGTCCGCGCGCCGGCGGGCCGAGGCGACACGTCGCGCCGCTGCCGAGGCAGCCCGTCGCGCCGCGGCGGAGGCAGCCGCTCGCGCCGCTCAGCCGACCGGCGGGGCGCCTGGAGGCCGCGTGAACGTGCCGACCGCTGCGGGAGCCGCCTGCCCCGTCGGTCCACCCAACGGGTTCATCGACTCATGGGGTTTCCCCCGCTCCGGCGGGCGGACGCACGAGGGCGTGGACATCTTCGCCGCCCGCGGCACGCCGGTGTACGCGGTCGAAGCAGGCGTGGCCGAAGCATCCACGAACACTCTGGGCGGCCAGGTGGTCTACCTGCACGCCGACGACGGCGACACGTACTACTACGCGCACCTGGACTTCGCGTCGGTGAACGACGGTGTGCGCATCCCCGCCGGGACGGCGCTCGGCGGCGTCGGGACCTCGGGCAACGCAGCCGGCACCCCGCCGCATCTGCACTGGGAGTACCATCCCGGCGACGAAGGGCCCGTCAACCCCTACCCGCTGGCGGTCTCGCTCTGTCGTTGATCGACGGTTGCGTCGTCACGCGGCGTCCGAGGACGTTACGGAAGCGGGCGAAGCGGGCACTGACGCGCCTATCCGTCCTGGACCGAACCCCGAGTGGGAGCCTGCCATGGAGATGACTGAAGGAGCGCGTGCGGCCCCTCAAGCCGACGCCACGCCCCGTCAGCGCCGGATCGACCGCGTGACCGACCCCTCTTACCTGGACGATCTCGCGGAGCGGGAGCCCGCGATGGTGCGGGCCCTCCGCGATGAGTGCCGCGAGGAGGAGGCACGTCTCAGCTATCTCCGGCGTGTCCTCCACGGCCAGATCGACCTGGCCCGCGCCGAGCACGAGCGACGTGACGCGGGCAGGCGCTCAGCTTTGCTGGAGGATGTTGCCTCGATCCTGTCCGATGAGCCGGCGCCGAGCCGCCATGTCGGGCAGGTGGGTTTCTACGACCCTACGGTCGAAGAGGACCGCCGTGCCGAGGATCACTTGATCGAAGGCTCGGTCCTCTCCCGTCTGCCGGATCTCTCAGCGGAGGAGCTGCAGGACTTCCTCGCTGACCTCGTCGACCGCGAGCGTGTGGTGAGCGAGCAGCGACGGATCGTGCTGGCACACCTTGATAGCCTCCAGGACGAGCTGGTCTCGCGCTACCGGGATGGCTCAGCTTCCATCGACGACGTCGTCTCGCAGTAGCGGGGTGGAGACCGGCGTTCCGCTCGTCGAGGTCGTCCGCGACGGCGTCGTCGAGTCGGTCCACCTCGGCCACGTAGTGCTGGCGACGCCAGAGGGCACCGTGCTGCGGGCGCTCGGCGCGCCGGCGCTCCCGACGTACGTCCGCTCAGCGGCCAAGCCATTCCAGGTCATGGCGACCGTCGAGCTCGTCGAGGCATCGGGACTCATGCTTGACGACGCCGCTATCGCGATCGCCGGCGCCTCCCACGCCGGCAGCGATGAGCACCAGATCGAGGCGGCGCGGCTGCTCGCCGAGGCAGGACTCGACGAGCGCTCCCTGCGCTGTCCCCCCGCGCTGCCCGACGATCTGGCCACCCTGGTAGACAGTCGGGGTCGCCTCACACGGTTGGCGCACAACTGCTCCGGCAAGCACGCGGGCTTCCTGCTGGCTCATGTCCGAGGCGGCGGGGAGCCCGGTGCGTACTTGGATGTCGCCGCGCCGATCCAGCGGCTGGCCCTCGACCGCCTGGCGCAGCTGACCCGGTCCCGGCCGAGCGGGCCAGGGGTCGACGGGTGCGGGGCGCCCGCGTGGTTGGTGCCGCTGGCCGGCCTGGCCACGGGCTTCGCCGCCATCATGGCCTCGACCGACCCGTACGCCGTCGCCGTGCGCTCAGCGATGGCCGCCTGCCCCCATCTCGTCGGGGGTGAGCAGACCATCGACACCCGACTGATGCGCACCGACGCGCGCGTTCTGGCCAAGCGTGGCGCCGAGGCGGTCATCGGTGCCGCCTGGTCAGGGACGGACGGGCCTGTCGGGCTGGCCGTCAAGGTGAGCGACGGCGGGAATCGTGCGCGCGACCCAGTCATCGCCGTCCTGCTGCGCGCGCTCGGCGCCAACGTCGACGAGCGGCTCATCGCCCCACCCGTCCTCGGCGGAGGCCACCAGCACGGTTCGCTGCGCGTCACCCGAGCGGTCACTGACCTCCTGGCCTGAGCGCTTGCCCTGATTGCGCGAGTGCTTGCAAAAGTATATCTTTCAGCGCACACACTCGGGAAGGAGCGGCCGTCGTCGACACGAACGCTGGTCTGCGGGAGCTGCGCGACCTCGGCGGATACATCCGCGAGCACCGACGGCGCGCCCAGCTCTCGCTGCGATCGCTCTCGAAGCTGGCCGGCGTCTCCAACCCCTACCTCTCTCAGATCGAGCGAGGGCTGCGGCGCCCGTCGGCCGACATCCTCACCCGGCTCGCCGAGGCGCTGCAGCTCTCCGCTGAGAACCTCTACTACCAGGCCGGGCTCCTCGAACGGCCAGGAGAGGACCTGGAGTCGGCCATCCTCGGCGCCACCGACCTCACTGAGAGCCAACGGCAGGCGCTGTTGGAGGTCTACCGCTCTTTCCGCACCGACCGTCCCTCGACCGGCTGAGAGAACCGGACATCATCTACAACCCTGAAGGAGACCCAAGATGAACGAGACCCTCAATCGCGCGACCGAGCGCACGCGCGCGAACGCCGAAGAGACCAGCAAGCGGTTGCGTGAGCTCGCCGTCGAGAGCGCCTACCTGACGGTGGGCGTCACCGATACGGCTGTCCGCTACGTCCGTCACCTCGGTGAGGTCGCCGGCACCGTGCGCGCGCAGGCGCCGTCCCTGCGCAACCCGAAGCGGTTCGTCACCGATCTCTCCGAGACCGTCGAGCGCGTGCGGACGGCCGCCGACGACGAGCGGGAGACGCTCGCACGGCGAGGCCGCGAGGTGGTGGAGAGCATCGAGCGCAGCCGGCCGTTTCAGCGCGCCAACGACCGCACGCGCACGGCTCGCTCGCAGAGCAAGGCGGCCACGACGAGCGCACACCGCGCCGCCTCGGCTCAGGCGGACGCCGTCGAGGCGGCAGCCGACCGCCTCGGCAAGCGGAGTCCCATCGACTACAGGAGCATGACCGTCGAGGAGCTGCGCGAGCTGGCCCGCGAGCGCCAGATCGAAGGTCGTTCCGAGATGCGCAAGGACGAGCTCATCGCCGCGCTGAAGCGAGCGTAGCGTCGGAAGACTCAGGGCTTGTGATGCGACCCACGCGGGAATGAACGCCGAAGCCGCGGTGGCGGCCTTCCTGGACGAGCACCCCGAGCTTGAGGCCGAGCAGACGGCGCCGAGCACGTGGTTCGTCATGCTGCATGGCGAGCACAAGCGCACCATCGGTGTCTGGCTCGAGCTCTCCGAGCACACCTTGGCGGTGCGGTCGTTCTTCCTGCGCGCACCCGACGAGAACGAGGCGGAGCTGTACGCCTTCCTTCTCCGACGCCATCTGCGCAGCTACGTCCTGCGTTTCGCGCTGCACCCGGACGGTGATCTCCTGCTCATGGGAGCGCTCCCGCGTGAGGCCGTGACCGCGGCAGAGCTCGACCGGCTGCTCGGCCAGGTGCTCACCGTCGCCGACGAGACGTTCGACCACTCGCTGCGGCTCGGCTTCGCCGCCTACATCGAGCGCGAGCAGCGCTGGCGGGAACGCGTCGGCGCACCCCGGAATCCCATCACCTAGAGTGCCCGCCTAGTGGGGGGCTTCGTCCTAGCGCAACGGAGGTTGACCGTGGCTGAAGCACTGATCGTGGTGGACATGCAGAACGGTTTCCTGAAGGAGGGCGCGCTGGCCAGCGAGCGCTGTCTCGCGGTGCTCTCCAACGTGGTGAGCGAGGTCGAGCAGGCGCTTGAGGCCGGCCAGCGCGTCTTCTTCACCGCCGACACCCACGAACCCGACGATGAGGAGTTCGCGATCTTCCCGGAGCATTGCGTGCGCGAGACCCGCGAGGCCGAGCTGGTCGAAGAGCTGGCCGGCTACCTCGATCACGAGCTCGTCGAGCTTGTGCGCAAGCGACGGTACTCCGCGCTGTTCGAGACGGAGCTTGAGGGCCACCTGCACCGCTACGACATCGATCAGGTGCGGATCTGCGGCGTGTGCACCGACATCTGCGTGCTGCACACGGCCGCGGGGCTGCGCAACCGCGATCTGCCGGTAGTGGTGGTGGGGCCCGCGACCGCCACCTTCGACGCGCCGGGTCATGACGGTGATGAGGTGCAGGCCTTTGCGCTCGCGCACATGGAGGGGATCCTCGGCGTACGGGTGGAGGACGGCGAAGGCTCGTGAACGCCGAGGAGCTGCTCCGCCGCCCGCTCATCCAGGCCGCCGAGAGCGAGTGGCTGGAGCGCGAGGTCAAGCGGCGCCAGCTCAGCCGCGGCATCGCGATGCAGTTCGTGGCCGGAGAGACGGCTGACGACGGGCTGACCGCAGTGCGCGAGGTCACGGCAACGGGCAAGACCGCGACGCTGGACTATCTCGGTGAGAGCGTCGACGAGGAGCGGCAGGCGCGCGCGGCGGCCGAGACCATCCTCACCATGCTGCGACGTGTCGGGGAGGAGGGTCTGCCGTGTGGGATGTCGGTGAAGCCCACCCAGATGGGACTGTCGTTCTCGGAGGAGCTGTGCTTCGAGCTGCTCTCGCAGATCGTGTCCGAGGCCGCGCGCATCGACGCGCACATCACGTTGGACATGGAGGGCAGCGAGGTCACCGAGCCGACGGTGGTCATGGTGGAGCGCTTGCACGCCGCCGGCCTGCACAACTGCGGTTGCGCGGTGCAGGCGTACCTGCGCCGCACCCAGCGGGATGTCGAGCGCCTCACCGCTGCGGGCGCGAGCCTGCGGCTCTGCAAGGGCGCGTACTCCGAGCCGCCGGAGCTGGCCTATCAGCCCCGAGAAGAGGTGGATGCGAGCTACGCGTCCTCGATGGACTGGCTGCTGCAGCACGGGCGGTACTCGCGCCTCGCCACGCATGACCATCGGCTGATCGCCCGGGCGCTGCACCGGCTCGACGAGTTCGGACGCGGCGCAGAGGACTTCGAGTTCCAGATGCTCTACGGCGTGCGCACCGACCTGCAGGACGAGCTGGTCGCCGACGGGTGGAACGTGCGGGTCTACATCCCGTTCGGCCAGGAGTGGTTCCCCTATTTCATGCGCCGGCTCGCTGAGCGGCCGGCGAACGTGCTCTTCTTCCTGCGGGCGCTCGTGAACCGTTGATCGCCGCTACCCTCGGTCACCGGGGAGAAGTCGAGGGAGAGCGGGGTCGAGGATGGGCGGATTGCGTTGGCGCTCCGTGCGGGCGGCGTTGCCCTGGCTGCTCGCCGTGCTCGGGGGTGTGGGCCTGATCCTGGCCGGGCTGGCCGTCGCGGTCGCCGTGCGCGGCACCGAGCCGGACAACCTCCTCATGGACACGACCACCGTCTTGCACGGGCCTTGGTACGCCGGCGCGCTCAGCACGCTCGGGATCCTCTTCTGGTCGGCGGCAGCGGTGACCAGCCTGTTCAGCTGGTGGGTCGCGCGCGGCGCCCCAGCGGCGACGTTCCAACGTGATTTCGGCCTCGTCAGCTTGGTGCTGCTCGTCGACGACCAGTTCGGGTTGCACGGCGCGGAGCAGATCAGCCGACTGGGACTGACGAAGAAGCCGCTGCTGCTGCTCGCCGCCGGCATCGGGATCTTGCTGGCCTGGAGGCATCGCGGCGTGCTCCTCGACCACCCCGACCTGCTCGTGCTGCTGTGCGGGCTGGGGCTGCTCGGGCTCTCCACGGTCTTCGACGTCGGCCTGTTCGACCCGCGTGGCCGCAACGCCGTGGAGGAGTCCTTCAAGTTGCTCGGCAGCGGTTGCTGGGCGCTCTTCGCCGTCCGTGCCAGCCTGCGGCTGGTCGGCCCCGCGGGCTCCGTGGACGCGTGGAAGGATGCGGCTGAGGCCTCAGCGGGACGTTGACCTGGGGTGGCTCGTGGCGCTACCCACCGGCCTCTGCGCCAGCCGGCCCGCCTACGACGTGCTCGTAGGAAGGTGCATCTCCCTCAGAGACCCCCGACCCTCCTACGAACGCCTCGTAGCCACCTCTCGGTCCCGCCAGGAGGGCGCGTGATGGAACGGTTGGCGCTGTGGCGCCGGCTGGCTGGCATGCCTCGGCCGACGCGACAGCACTACGAGTTCCGCAAGACCTTTCGCTACCGGTTCACGCAACCCTTCTCCCCGAGCGACACGGGCTCGGCCAGGGAGGCACCATCATCCTGTCCTACCTGCCCGGACGCCGGCAGGGGAGTCGAGCGGTGGTCCGGGCATCGGGGGCTCTAGGCTGAGGGGCCATGAGCAACCAGACTGTCTCACGCCCAGGCGAGACCGGGCCACCCCGTGCGTATCGCCTGGCGATTCTCGGCACCGGGCGCATGGGGGAGGCGCTGCTCTCCGGCCTGCTGCGCTCCGGATGGCTGACGCCGGATCAGGTGCGGTGCACGGTCCGCTCCGAACAGCGCGCCGAGGAGCTCGCCCGCGCGCACGGCGTGACGGTCGATACCGACTCGGCGGCGGCCGCCCAAGCGGCTGACGTCCTCGTGCTCGCGGTGAAGCCGCAGAACATGCGCACGCTGCTGGAACAGATCGCCGGCGCGGTCGATCCCTCCCAGACCGTCATCTCGGTCGCGGCCGGGATCACCACCAAGCTGATCGAGCGCGCGCTCGCCGAGGGCGTCCCCGTGGTCCGGGTGATGTCGAACGTGCCCGTGCAGGTCGACGAGGCCATGAGCGTCGTCACCCCGGGCCGCCGCGCCGAGGACGCGCACTTGAAGACCGCCGAGGCGGTCCTCGGCCATGTGGGCCGCGTGGTCAGGCTGCCCGAGGAGCATCTCGACGCCGTCACGGCGCTCTCCGGCTCGGGGCCCGCCTACTTCTTCCTGCTGGCAGAAGCGATGATCGACGCGGGCATCCTGTTGGGGCTCTCCCGCGACGTCGCCACGGAGCTCATCGTCCAGACGATGGTCGGCAGCGCGAAGATGCTGCGCGACACGGGCCGCCACCCTGTCGAGCTGCGCGAGTCGGTGACCTCACCGGGGGGCACGACGATCGCGGCGGTGCGCGTGCTCGAGGAGGAGCGCGTGCGGGCGGCCTTCCTGAACGCGATCGAGGCGGCGAAGCTGCGCTCGCAGGCGCTCGCGAGTGGCTGACGCGCCGGCTGCGGTGCGCGCGCAACGGTGCCGCGATCTCGGCGCCATGCGGCGCACCGTCCGCCAACGCAGCTCCCGCGATTCGGCCCTTCATCCACCGCCGCGTCGGCCGACGTCCATTGCATGGATAGACCCCCCAGGTAACCTGGTGACAGGAGGGGAACGACGACGGTAGGAGAGCGGCGATGACGACGACAACGAACGAGAAGAGCCGATTGGTCGCGGAGTTCGAGAGCGCCTGGCGGGACGGGACCCCGGTGTTCGCTTGCTGCCGCAAGTCGGTGGTCACCGCGGTCGAATGGGTCGACGTCCTCGACATCGCCAGCTTGGACGCAACGGCGCGGGTGCAGGCGCTGCGAGCTGCCGTCGAGCGGGAGCAGCCAGGACACCTCGACGCCCACCGCTGCTGCGCGGGCCACCTCGCCGACCTCGCCTTCGACCTGCCGGACCTCGTCGCGCCGGTCGAGGCCGAGTAGCATCACCTGACCTCCCATGCGCCTCCCTGCCTCGGTGGGGAGGCGTTCTCGTCTGAGACGAGAATCGCCGCCGGCGATTCTCCTTACTCTGATGGTGGCGCTGCGCAGCAGCGCCCTTGCCTGCTGAGGACGTGAAAGGCCTCGTGGTGCGCTGGGTCTTGGTGGTCTTGGCGGTGCTGCTCGCGGCCGCCTGCTTCTCCTCAGACGCCCCCGCGGTGGAGGTCGCTCCCGTTGGGACCGGTACGGTGACCGAGCGCGTCTCCGCTCCGGGAAGCGTCCGCGCCGGCGCCCGCCAAGAGGTGGCCGCGAGCGTCGGTGGCTCGGTCTCGGCGCTCCGTGCCAACGACGGCGCCCGCGTTCGTGCCGGTCAGACCGTCGTCGTCCTGCGCTCGCCTCAGGTCCAGCGCGCCGTGCGACAGGCCCGCCGCGCCGTGGAACGAGCCGGCACGACGGTACCCGCGTCCGGTCCCCCGCCGAGCTTCGGCAGCGAGATCGCTGTGCCGCCGAGCCCTGACATCGACCTGCCCAACCCCGGTCCGGCGGCCCGAGCGGCCGCGGCGAGGACCGTCGGCGAGCTGGACGAGGAGGTGCGGCCCGCGCTGCGCGAGGCCCGCCGCGGCCTCCCCCGCATCGATGACCGTCAGCAGCGGCGGGCCAGCCGTCAGGCGTTGGAGACGGTCACCCGCGCCTACCGCGTTGCGCGCAAGGCCATTCTCGCCGGTGGGCGCAGCGCCGCGGTGCAGCAGCAGGCCGTCGCGTCCGTCGTCACTAGCACGATCGAGGAGGCGCTCGCGCAGCTCGCCGCCGCCCAGCGTGCGCAATCGCAGGCGCTCGCGGCAGCGCTGCGCTCGCAGGCGCAGGCGGCGGCGTCCGCGGGCCAGGCGCAGGCGAACGCCGCCGCGACCGCGGCCCGGCAGCAGGCGCTTGCCGCACTGGCCGCCGCCCGGCGGGAACGGGCCGCGCTCACCGTCACGGCACCGCTGGCCGGCACCGTCGACTACGGATCAGCATCCGCGGCGGGTGGAGCGCAGCCGCCGGCAGGGCTGCCCGACGGCCTCGCCGGCGTCGCCGGCGCGGCGGGGCTCGGACCGGCTTCCGGCGCTGACGGCGGCACGCTCCGCCCGGGCGCTCCGGTCGTCGCCGGGCAGACACTGTTCACGGTGTATGACCTCTCCGAGATGATCGTCAGGGCCGAGGTCGACGAGATCGACGTCCCGCATGTGAGTCCCGGCCAGCGTGTCCGCGTGCTCATCGACGCGTTCTCCGACAGAACGTTCGAGGGGGTGGTCGAGTCGGTCGCGACCGTGCCGCAGACCGCCGCCACTGGAGGGGTCACGTACCCCACGGAGGTGCTGCTGACCGGCGTTCCGCGGAGCGCGCAACCGCGCGTCGGCATGACCGCGAGTGTCGAGATCTCCACCCGCTCCGTCGACGCCGGGCTGACCGTGCCGTCGCAGGCGATCGTGCGGCGAGAGGGCGGCAGCGCGGTGTACGTCGTGCGCGATGGGCAGGCAGAGCTCGAGAGCGTCCGGGTGCTGCTGCTGAGCCCGGGCCAGGCCGCCGTCGAAGGCGAGCTCGAACAGGACGAACAGGTGGTGATCAGCGGCTACGAGGAGCTGGAGAACGGCCAAGAGGTGGACGTCCGGTGACGCCGCTCGTCGAGGTCGTCGACGTGACACGCCGCTACCCCGCCGGTGGCGGCGAGGGAGTCGAGGCGCTGGCTGGCGTGTCGTTCACCATCGACCCCGGCGAGTTCGTCGCGATCATCGGACCGAGCGGATCGGGCAAGTCGACGTTGCTGCACCTGCTGGGCGCCCTCGACCGCCCCACGACCGGGACGGTGCGCATCGGCGGGCGCGACATCGCTCAGCTCGACGACCGCGAGCTCGCCTCGCTGCGCAACGCGGAGATCGGCTTCGTGTTCCAGCAGTTCCAGCTGCTCGCCCGGACCCCGGCGGTGGCCAACGTGGCGCTGCCGCTCATCTACGCGGGGGTCGGCAACGCGGAGCGGCAGCGGCGGGCGCGCGCGACGCTCGAAGCCGTCGGTCTGGCTCACCGCCTGACGCACCGGCCCGCCGAGCTCTCGGGTGGCGAGCAGCAGCGGGTGGCGATCGCACGGGCGTTGGTCACCCGTCCACGCCTGGTGCTGGCTGACGAGCCGACCGGCAACCTCGACACTGCCACGGGGCAGGAGGTGATGGGGCTGCTCCAGCGGCTTCACGCCGAGGAGGGCATCGCCGTGGTCGTCATCACCCACGACCTGGAGATCGCCGCGCTCGCGCCCCGGCAGCTGCGCCTCCGCGACGGACTGCTGGTCGGTGCGCCCGTCGCCGGACGATGAGCGTCGCGGAGGCCTTCAGGGTCGCGGTCACCGCGATCCTCGCGAACCGGCTGCGTGCGGGGCTCACGATGCTCGGCGTCATCATCGGCGTGCTCTCGGTCGTGCTCCTCGTGGCGGTCGGGTCGGGTGCGCGCGCGGAGGTGACGAGCGGCGTGGAGGATCTCGGCTCGAACCTGCTCATCATCGCCCCGGGCTCCCTGCAGTTCGGGCAGGCCCCATCCCGCAGCACTTTCACCCTGAACGACGTGGAGCGTCTCGACCGGGCGCTGGAGGGCCGCGCGGCCGTCGCCGGAAACCTCACGAGCGGCGAGACGGTGCGCGCGGAGGGCGAGAGCGCCTTCCTCAGCGTGCTCGGTGTCACCGCGTCGTTCGACGACGTGGTCCGCCGCCCGATCGCGCGCGGAGACTTCTTGAGCGACTCCGACGTCGCGACGTCCCGACGAGTGGCCGTGCTGGGATCGAGCGCGGCCGAGGGGCTCTTCCCGCGCCTGGACCCGCTGGCGCGCTCGATCACCATCTCAGGCGTTCGCTTTCGGGTCATCGGGGTGGTCGAGGCGCTCGGCGGTTCGTTCGGTGTGGACCGCGACGCGCAGGTCTACATCCCCGTGACGGCCGCGCAACGGCTCTTCGGCATCCGTACGCTCGACACGCTCTTCGTGAAGTCCCCGGACCGCGACGACCTGGACCGGCTCTCGACCGAGATCGAGCGCGAGCTGCAGCGCGGCTCGGAGCAGGCGGAGTTCAGCATCCTCACGCAGGACGACATCCTCGGGGTGGCCGGCGAGATCCTCGACACGCTCACGTTCGTGCTGGCCGCCATCGCGGGGATCAGCCTGCTGGTCGGCGGCATCGGTGTCAGCAACATCATGCTGGTGAGCGTCAGCGAACGGACCCGCGAGATCGGTCTGCGCAAAGCGCTGGGCGCGCGGACACGTGACATCACGTTGCAGTTCCTCGTCGAGGCCGTCCTCCTTTGCGGCGTCGGAGGGCTGCTCGGGATCGCGGGAGGCGTGGGGCTGGCGGTGCTCGCCGACACGTTCACGCCCGTGCCTGCGTCGGTGACCGGCTGGAGCGTCGCGCTGGCGTTCACGACCAGCGTGGGGGTCGGCATCTTCTTCGGGGTCTTCCCCGCAAGGCGCGCCGGCCGGCTCGATCCGGTGGCGGCGCTGCGCCACGAATGAGCAGGTCCTAGCCCGCCGCCACGCCGCCGCCGGGCGTGACGTCCTCGCCGCGCAAGGCCGCCGCGAAGCTCGAGGTCGCCTGCAGCGCGACGATGTCGCTCGGCATCTCGATGCCCGCGCGGTCCAGGGCGACCTTGACCGCGGTGATCGCCCGCGTCTGCACGGTGAGGGCGTCACCCTGGGTCGGCGCGCTCCAGAAGCGGGCTTCGATGTTGACCGTCGCGGACGCGAGTTCCAGCATCACCGCTTCGGGCGGCGGGCGGGGGTCGACTCCCTCGATGCCCGTCAGCGCCTCGGTGATGACGACCATGGCCTGGCTCAGGTCGGCCTCGTAGGCGACGCCCACGACGAACCCGGTACGGCGCTGGGGAAAAGCGGTCTGGATCTCGATGGCGTTCTGGTACACGTCGGCGTTGGGGATGAGGACGCGCTTGCCGTCGAAGGTGCGCAGCACGGTCTCGCGGATGGTGATGCGCTCGACCGTGCCCGCGCGTTCGAGCACCTGGATCTGATCGCCGGCGGCGAACGGGTCGCGGAAGAGCAGCAGCACGCCGGCCAGCAGGTTCTGCAGGATGTCCTGGAAGGCGAAGCCCAGCGCGACCGAGAAGAAGCCGAGTCCGGCCAGCACGTCCACGGGCTTCACCGACGGGAACGTCACCGCGAGCGCCAGCAGGACACCGATCGTGGTGATGATCCACCCGATCAGCTTCGACATGACAGTGGCGAAGCTGTTCGTGTTCGTCCGCAGCAGTAGCCTGCGCGCCAGCCAGCGGACACCGCGACCGATGAGCCACGCGACGATCGCGACCAGCACGGCGATGCCGACGCGGGGGAGCGCGTCGACGAACGTGGCGAACAGCTCGCTCGCCGACTGCGCGACCTCTTCGGTGGAGTCCTGCGCCAGCAGCATCGACATGCCGGCAGTCTCGCCTATCGCGATGGCCAATCCTCGCATTTGCGGGTTAGGCTGCCGCTCATGGTGACCGCGCTGATCTGGGACGATGACCGCATCCGCTACGACTTCGGGCCGCAGCATCCGCTCAAGCCGATCCGGGTGGAGCTGACGGTCGCGCTCATCCGTGCCTGCGGGCTGGACGCGGTGAAGGACGCGGTCACGCTTCCGAGCGCCGCATTCGCCACGGAGGATCTCTTCCGGCTGCATGACGAGGACTACGTGGCGGCCGTCCGCGAGCAATCCGTCAACCCGGTGGGCGACCCCGCCTACGGCCTCGGTCCCGGCGACAACCCCGTCTTCGAGGGGATGCACGACGCCTCGATGCGCGTGTGCGCCGCCTCGGTCGCCGCGGCGCAAGCCGTCTGGGAGGGGCGAGCCGGTCACGCCTTCAACCCCGCAGGGGGTCTGCACCACGCCATGAGCGACCGCGCCGCTGGGTTCTGCATCTACAACGATCCCGCTTTCGCGATCGCCTGGCTGCTCGACCACGGCGCCCGGCGCGTCGCCTACGTCGACGTCGACACCCACCACGGTGATGGCGTGCAGGCGCTCTTCTACGACGACGAGCGGGTGCTCACCATCAGCCTGCACGAGTCCGGCCGCTACCTCTTCCCGGGCACGGGCTTCACCTCCGAGGTCGGCGTGGGTGACGCCGCGGGCACCTCGCTGAACGTGCCGCTGCCGCCCGCGACCACCGGGGAGGTCTACCTCGACGCCTTCGACGCGGTCGTGCCACCGGCGCTGGAGCTCTTCGGCCCCGACGTGCTCGTCACCCAGCTTGGCTGCGACACTCACGTCACCGACCCGCTCGCCCACCTGGCGCTCGTGACCGACGACTACGTGGAGATCGGCAACCGTCTGCACGAGCTCGCGCACCGCTACGCGCACGGACGCTGGGTCGCCACGGGTGGAGGCGGCTATCAGATCGCCACGGTCGTGCCGCGCGCGTGGACCATCCACTTCTCGATCCTGGCCCACGCCGACGTGCCGCACGAACTGCCCTGGGACTTCCTGCACACCGCCGAGGACGCCGTCGGCGAGCGCCCCCCCGCACTCTTCCTCGACGGGCCGGTGCGCATAGGCGCTGACCGGCTGCCGGGCATCCGCGCCGATGCGCAGTCCTCCGTGGAGAGCCTGAAGCGCGACGCGTTCGACCTGCTGAGCCAGCACGCCTGAGCCAGGCCCGGAGCGCTCTGTGGGTCGCCGCCATGCGCTGCTGGTGGGTGGCACTAGCCTGGGCGACATGTCGATCATGTCGCCGCAGAGGCAGGACGCGCTCGTTCGCCACCTCATCGCCACCCGTCTGGCCGGGGAGGTCGCCACGACGCCCGGCAACACGCTGGGCAACTGCCGCAAGCTGACGGAGGGCCATCCGGAGTACCACTTCGGGCTGCACTATCACCAGGACGCGACCTTCCTGCAGGTCGTCGAAGCCGTGCGCTCGGTGTGTGGGGGCGACCCGGGAGGCGCCGACCCCGGCGGGGCCGGCTGGATCGAGCCGGCGATGGCGGTGGCGGGCATCGAACGCCACCGCCGCACGTTGGCTGAGGTCGCGGGCTCGGGCGGGGCTCGGGTGCTCTTCGCGACCGGGCACCCCGGGGGTCTGCTCGCCCACTACGCGGGGCTGGCGCGGGCGCTGCAGCGCCACGGCTGCGTGCTGCTCACACCCCTCGACGACCAGTTCCTGCCCGGGGCGATTCCGGAGAAGCGCTGGGGCATCCGCTTCCTGGAGGGGGTCGGCGCGGTCTTCGACGGGGCGTCGCTGCGCCACACGCACCGCAGCGTCTTCATGGAGGCCATGCTCGACGCGTTGAGCGGCGGCGTGGACCTGGTCGTCGCCGACCACGGGATGGCGGGGGCGGCCATCGCACGCGGGATCCGGACGATCTCGATCGCAGACGTGAACGATCCGGCCCTGCCCATGGCCCAGGTCAGGGGGGCGACCGACGGGGTGCTCCCGATCGACGACAACCTGGCACCACGTCTCTTCGTGCCCGTCACGGAAAGAATGCTCGACTGGTCGTAGGTCGGGTTGCCGGGGTGGGTGCCGGCCCGGCAAGGTGTGGTCCGCGTCGGTCCGGCAGGGGTGTGGGTGGCGTCGGCCCTGCGGGTAGGGTTGCGCTCGTGACCCGTCTGGTGACCTTCCTGACCGACTTCGGCACGGACGACGTCTTCGTCGGTCTGTGCCACGCCGTCCTCGCGCGTCTCGCGCCTGAGGCTCGGGTCGTCGACCTCACCCATGCGATCCCGCCGCAGGATGTGGAGAAGGGCGCGCTCGTCCTCGCCGACGCCGTGACCTACGCGCCGGGCGCCGTCCACCTGGCGGTCGTCGACCCGGGAGTGGGCACCGAGCGGCGAGGGCTCGCCGTGCGTGCTGGAGTGGGCGACAGGGAGGCGCTGCTCGTCGGCCCCGACAACGGGCTGCTCCTGCCCGCGGCGGATCGACTGGGTGGCGTCACCCGAGCGGTCGCGCTCACCAGCGAGGCCCACCGGTTGCCGGAGGTGTCAGCGACCTTCCACGGGCGCGATGTCTTCGCGCCCGCCGCCGGCCATCTCGCGTCCGGCGGCGAGCTGGAGGAGCTGGGACCGCCTGTCGAGACCGGTGAGCTCGTCCGTCTCGAGCTGCCCAAGCCCGAGTCGCGAGACGGATGGCTGAGGGTGTGCGTGCGTGACATCGACCGCTTCGGCAACGTTCAGTTGTGGGCGCGCCCCGACGACCTGGAGCTGACCGCCCAAGGCGAACCGGAATCTGGAAGTGAGCACATCACGCTCTCATGGCGAGGCGCGCTGGCCGCGCTGCCATACGACACGACCTTCGCGACCTTGCCGGACGAGGGTCTGGGGCTGCTCACCGATTCTTTCGGCTGGCTCGCCGTGGTGGTGCGCGGTGACAGCGCGGCCGAGCGGCTGGGGCTGGTCCGTGGGGATCACCTCTCGCTGCGCCGGGACGGCACGAGCGCGGAACGCCAACCGTGAGCGGCGCGCGGATCGTGGTCACCGGCGCCGCCGGGGCGCTGACGACGCTCGTGGCGGGCGAGCTGGCCCGGCGGCCCGAGATCGAGCAGGTGATCGCGGTCGACCGCATCGAGCCGCGCAGCCTGCCAGCCGGCGTCTCGTTCGAGCGGGCGGATCTCACGACGGTCGCCATGCGCCCGGTGCTGGAGAGCGCGCAGGCAGACACCCTCGTGCACCTCGCGCTCACCGCGGCGCCGGCGGCGTCCGGCGGGCGCGCGCGCATGAAGGAGCGCAACGTCATCGGCACGATGCAGCTGCTGGCCGCGGCCGAGCATTCTCCGACGATCACAAAGGTGGTCATGCGTTCCACCACCGCGGTGTACGGGTCGAGCTCGGCCGACCCGGCGCTCTTCGACGAGGACGTGATCCCTGACGCGCCGCCGCGCTCGGGGTACTCCAAGGACGCCGTCGAGATAGAGGGCTACGTCAGGGCGTTCTCGCGCCGCCGCCCGGACGTCACCGTCACGCTGCTGCGCTGCGCCAACATGGTCGGCAGCAAGCTCGACACGATCTTCCAGCGCCACCTTGCGCTGCCCGTCGTCCCGACGGTGCTCGGCTACGACCCGCGGGTGCAGCTGCTGCACCAAGACGACGCGGTCGCGGTGATCGCTCAGGCGGTCACTGGCACGCATCCGGGGGTGTACAACGTCGCGGGCACCGGCATCGTGTACCTGTCTCAGGCGGCGCGGCTCGCCGGCCGGGCGCCGCTCGCGGTCCCCGGACCCCTGGTCGAGCCGCTGGCCGGCCTCGCGCGCCGCGCCGGGCTGCTCGACGTCTCGGGAGACCAGCTGCGCTTCCTGCTGTACGGACGGGTGGCGGATATCACGCGGCTGCGGGAGCGGTTCGGCTTCCAGCCGCGCTACTCGACCCGCGCGGCGCTCACGGATCTCGTCGAGCGGGGCGTGATCGACCCGGTGGTGGACCCGGCCAACGTCGCGGCGTGGGAACGCGCCCTGCAAGGCCTGCTCGGTCGTCGTCTGGCGGGACTGTCGCGTCTGATGGACACGGTGGGGCGCACATGACCGACGCCGACGTCTTTGCATTGGACGACGCACGTGGTCGCTGCCAGGCCTTCGGCGCCGGGGGTCAGCGCTGCCGCAACCACGCCGGGCCGAGCGGGCTCTGCGTTGTCCACGACCCCTCGGACGAGCCGGCGACGCCCCCGCAACCGCTGCGTCCCGACGGTGCCACCCTCACCGAGCTCGAGCGCGTCATCGCCCGCGGATTGGAGCTGCTGCGCCGCCGGCTGACGGGTGAGTACGAGATCGACGTCTACGGTTTCGACCGCGAGCTGACCGAGCAGGTGCTGTTGCCGCTGGCCCGCCCGCTGTACCGTCTGTACTGGCGGGTGCGGACCCTGGGCATCGACCAGGTCCCCTCCGAAGGCGGCGCCCTGCTGGTCGCGAACCACGCCGGCACGCTGCCGTTCGACGCGATCATGACGAAGGTCGCGCTGCTCGACGAGCATCGGGCGCACCGCCACCTGCGCGAGCTCGCCGCGGACTTGGCGCTGCGCCTGCCGGTCGTCGGCGAGCTGGCGCGCAAGACGGGCAACACGCTGGCCCACAACGACGACGCGGTGCGCCTCTTGGCGTCAGGGGAGCTGGTCGGGGTCTGGCCAGAGGGCTTCAAGGGCATCGGCAAGCTCTACCGCGAGCGCTACCAGCTGCAGCGCTTCGGTCGCGGCGGGTTCGTGCAGGTGGCCTTGCGCGCGCAGGCGCCGATCGTGCCGGTGGCGATCGTCGGGTCGGAGGAGACCTACCCGATGATCCACAACGTGCGTTGGCTCGCCCGGCTGCTCGGTCTGCCGTACTTCCCGATCACCTGGCAGTTCCCGCTGCTCGGCCCGCTCGGTGCGCTGCCGCTGCCGTCACGCTGGCTGATCGAGTTCGGCGAGCCGATCGACCTGTCCAGCTACGGACCCGCCGACGCGGACGATCCGCTGCTCGTCTTCGAGCTCGCCGACCAGGTGCGGTCGCGGATCCAGCGCATGCTCGACCGCAACGTCGCCGGCCGCCGCTCGATCTTCCTGTAGGGCGGGAGCTCAGCTCGGTCCGCTCCAGACGCGCTCGATCTCGTCCAGCGCGCCGGGGTCCTCGATCGTCGAGGGCATGTCGTAGTCACCGTCGTCGGCGATCGCGCGCATGGTCCGGCGCAGGATCTTGCCCGAGCGGGTCTTGGGGAGCTGGGCGACGACCTTCACCTCGCGGAACGCCGCGACGGGCCCGACCTCGTCGCGCACCATCTGCACGAGCTCGGCTTGCAGGTCGTCGGGGTCGCGCTCGACGCCGCTGCTCAGGACCACGAAGCCGACGGGGCGTTGGCCCTTCATCTCGTCGGCCACCCCGATCACGGCGCACTCCGCGACGTCGTCATGCTCGGCGAGCACCTCCTCCATCGACCCGGTCGAGAGGCGATGACCGGCGACGTTGATGACGTCGTCGACCCGGCCCATGATAAAGACATAGCCGTCGGCGTCGACGTACCCGCCGTCGCCGCTCAGGTAGAAGCCGTCGTGGTCGGAGAGGTACTCGTCGATGTAGCGCTGGTCGTTGCCCCACAGGGTGAGCAGCGCGCCCGGCGGCAGCGGCAGGCGCACGACGACCGCGCCATTGCTCTCTGGCTCCGCCTCGTCGCCGTCGGGGTCCAGGATGCGCACGTCCCAGCCGGGCACGGGCACGGTCGAGGAGCCCGGCTTGACGTCCAGGGGCTCGATCCCCATGGGGTTGGCGACGATCGGCCAGCCCGTCTCGGTCTGCCACCAGTGGTCGACGACCGGCACGCCGAGGTGCTGCGTCGCCCACTCGTAGGTGTCGGGGTCGAGCCGCTCACCCGCCAGGAAGAGCGTGCGGAAGCGTGAGAGGTCGTAGTCCGCGAGCAGCTCACCGTCCGGGTCGGCCTTCTTGATCGCACGGAAGGCCGTGGGTGCGGTGAAGAGCGCGTGCACGCCGTGCTCGGCGATGACGCGCCAGAAGGCGCCGGCGTCGGGCGTGCCGACCGGCTTGCCCTCGTAGAGCACCGTCGTGCAGCCGGTGAGCAGCGGCGCGTAGACGATGTAGGAGTGACCGACGACCCAGCCGACGTCGCTCGCCGCCCAGAAGACCTCGCCCGGCTGCATGCCGTAGACATGCTCGAGGCTCCAGCGCAGCGCCACGGCATGGCCGCCGTTGTCGCGCACCACGCCCTTCGGCTGACCGGTCGTGCCGGAGGTGTAGAGCACGTACAACGGGTCGCTTGCCGCGACCGGCACCACCTCGGCCGGCTCCGCAGCCTCGACCAGCTCGCGCCAGTCGTGATCGCGGCCTTCGGTGAGCTCGGCGGGCTGCTGCTCGCGCTGCAGCACCACGCAGGCCTCCGGTTCGTGCGTGGCTTGGCGGAGCGCATCGTCCAAGAGGGGCTGATAGGCGACGACGCGCGACGGCTCGATGCCGCAAGAGGCCGAGAGGATCACCTTCGGCTCGGCGTCGTCGATGCGCACGGCCAGCTCGCGGGCCGCGAAGCCGCCGAAGACCACCGAATGGATCGCGCCGAGCCGCGCGCACGCCAGCATCGCGACCGCGGCCTCGGGGATCATCGGCATGTAGATGACCACGCGGTCGCCCTTGGCGACACCCAGGTCGGCGAGCGCCCCTGCGCAGCGCGCGACCTCGTCTCGCAGCTCCGTGTAGGTCAGCGTCCTCTTGCTGTCGGTGACCGGGGAGTCGTAGATGAGCGCGGCCTGGTCGCCCCGCCCAGACGCCACGTGGCGGTCGACGGCGTTCGCGCACGTGTTGAGCGTGCCGCCGACGAACCAGCGCGGGAAGTTGGGATCGCGCTGGTCGAGCACCTGCTCGGGGGGCCGCTCCCAATCGATCGCTCGCGCCGCACCTCCCCAGAAGCCCTCCGGGTCATCGATGCTGCGGCGGAACTGCTCGGCGTAGCTGCCCATGGGTCCACTCCCTCTTCGCTGGTGCGCTCATCTTCGCGCACGCCGGGCGAGAGGCAAGAGGCTTCTTGGTCGGGCCCCCCGCGTCGTGCCGACCCGCGGCGCCTTGGGTGTCAGCACTTCACCGCGCCTGACGGCGCGTCGCGGGAAGATGAGCATGTGCGAGAGGGGGGGTCGGTCGGTGCCTGCGGAGCCCGAAAGCGTGCAGACCTCGGACAGTGACAAGCAAGCTATCCTGCGCCTGGCTCGTCGTGCGTGGGCACTTGGTGCGCACCATGCACACCCAAACGTCCACGCAGCTCTCCGTACCCATGACGAAAAGGGTGCAGACCATGCCTAAAGGGCGCACTGGGCGTCCACCCAGGGCTCCAGGCAGCCGGCAGATGAAGAACTCGCGGATGCGCGAGCTTTTGCTTCCTCGGGCGTGACACATACGGACATGCTGGGTGTCCACCGGGAAGAACTCGCGGATACGCGAGCTTTTGCCGTAGCCGAGCTTGAAGGCTGTTCACGTTTCAGCGCTTCACCGCGCCGGACGGCGCGTCCCGGGAGGATGAGAATGAGCGGGCAGGCGTTGCGCGAAAAAGGGGTATACTGCCACAAACAGGGTGGCCCGAGGGCTATTTCACCCGTCAGGGCACGGACGGGGCGAAGATGAGCTGGGCGATCATGGCGCCCACGATGAGCACGAGCAGGAGGGCGAGCACGACGGTGGTTCCACGGCGCATCTGCCGCAGCCTACCGTTGCAGAGGGTCGTCGACCTCCGCGCGGGGCTGACCCGCAAGGAGCCGCTCGGCCTGCGCGCGCTGCGCGGCGAGAAACGCGACGAGCTGCTCACGGGAGTCGAGATGCTGACGGCAGTTGACCTCCAGCGTGATCGTGCCGGTGTAGTCGGAGCGGCCCACCGCGCCGAGCAACGCGCCGAGCGGCAGGACGCCCTCGCCGATCGGGGCGTGATCGTCGCGACCGCTGCCGTGATTGTCTGAGACATGCAGGTGCACGACCTGAGCCCGGAGCTGCTCCCACGCCGCCAGCAGATCCGTGCCCGCGGCGCCGAAGTGGCTCGTGTCGAAGACAACGTGACGGAAGGCCGCCAGCTCGTCGGGGGTGACCACGCTGGACATGTGGCGCCCGAAGACCGGGAAGAGGTTCTCCATGGCGAAGAGCACGCCGTGCTCAGCGGCCTCGAAGTCGACCTCGTCCTTCAGCCACTGACGTGCGCGCCGTTCCATCCTCCACGGCGCGTGAGCGACCAGCACTCCTGCTCCAACCGCGGCGGTCAACTCCAACGAGCGGCAGGTCTTCGTGATGTAGTCCAGCCCCAAGACGTGGCGCGAGACCACCATGTAGGGACCGTGCACGACCGGGATGTCCAAGCCGGCCCGCTCGGCGGCGGCGCGGACACGCTCAGGGTCACGGGTCCCCGCCCCCTGCGTGACGACCAGCTCGGCCCCGTCGAATCCGGCGTCGGCGATCGCCTCGAGCACCCAGTCCACCCGAGAGAGCGGCAGCGCGCCCGTCGAGGCGAGCAGCCGAGGCCCGCGGCGTGAGGTCATGACTCCAAGCTAGTCCTCTGACGCGGTCTCGCATGCGCAGCGCCAGGCGTCATGACGCGGACTCTAGGCTGGCCACGATGGTGACGATCCTGCCGCTGATGGCGGCCTGTGTGGCCTGGACGTTCGCGGCTCAGCTCGGGCGCGCGTTCGTGCTCAGGCGGCGCGATCACGCCTTGGCGTGGGCGTGCTCTCTGGGGCTGTTCGGGCTCGCGTCGATGGCCGTCACCGTCGGGGCGAGCCTGGGCTGGTCCGAGCCGGTCTTTGCGGTCTACTGGGTGAGCGGCGCGCTGCTGAACGTGCCGCTGCTCGCCGTCGGACAGCTGCTGCTGCTCGCGCCGCGGTGGCGGCGCGTGTGGTGGGCGGTCGGTGGGATCGTCGCGCTCGCGGCGATCGGTGCGATGGTGGCGGCCAGCCCCGCCAGCGGCGTGCTCGACGAGGCCAGCGCGGCGTCGGCGATCCCGCTGGGCAGCCAGGTGCTGGGCTCGCAGGTCGCGTACACGCTGGTCGGCCCGCTCAACGCGACCTTCCTCGTGGTCGTGCTCGGGTCGCTCTGGTCGGCTGTGCGGACGCGCCGCTGGGGCGTGCTCCTCATCGCACTCGGGGTGAGCGTCGCCGCGGCCGGCTCCTCAGCCGTCGGCGCCGGGCGCGATGCGCTCTTCTCGGTCCTGCTCGCGTCCGGCGTGAGCCTGATGTACGCCGGCTTCAGGTCCGTCGGACGCCTGCCGCAGCGCGACGGCGCGTCGATGAGCCGCTCGCGGGCTGCCGGGCCGCTCGTGACCGTCTACACCCGCGCGGGCTGCGCGCTCTGCCGGGAGGCCGAGCAGCTCGTCCATCGTCTGGCTCGAGGGCGGGCGCGGGTGGAGCTCATCGACGTCGACGAGGAGCCCGCGCTGGTCGAGCGCTACACCGTCCGTGTGCCCGTCGTCGCCGTCGACGGCGAGGAGGTTGCCGAGCTGCAGGTCGACGCGGGCCACCTGCGCGCGGTCCTCGACGCGCGGCTGCGCTCGCCGGTCCCCGCCTTCCTCACCCGTCAAGCCGCGATCATCGCCCTGGCGCTGCACGGCGCGCTCGCGATCGTGCCGTTCGCCAGCACCCGCTTGATCGCCCCATGGTGGGCGCTGGTGCTGCTCTACTCCGCGTGGGCGTGGCTCGGGCTCGCCGGTCTGGGGTGGATGCGCGACCGCCCCACCCGGACCTTGCTCGTGCCGGTCGTGGCGCTGCTCGGCTGGGTCGTGCTCGTGGGGCTCGTGAGCGCGGGATCAGGCTGACGGGACGCCGCTCAAACCAGTCCTTGGGCCAGGTCCCCGCGGGGACGTACGCTGGTGAACGTCGATGACGACGGCGGAAGGCCAAGAGCGGTGACGGCGAGGGTGATACCGGAAGCCAGCGTGCAGCGGCTGCCCGTCTATCTGCGGGCGTTGGTCGAGCTCGCCGAGCGCGGAACGAACACCGTCTCCAGCGGCGCGCTGGGGGCTGCGGCGGGCATCAACTCGGCGAAGATCCGCAAGGATCTGTCCTACCTCGGTTCATACGGCACGCGCGGCGTTGGCTACGACGTCGAGTACCTGATCCACCAGATCTCTCGCGAGCTCGGGCTGACCAAGGACTGGGCTACCTGCCTGGTCGGGCTCGGTCACCTTGGCCAGGCGCTCGCCAACTATCACGGTTTCGTCGAGCGCGGCTTTCGCATCGCGGCGCTCTTCGACGTCGACGACGCCATCGTGGGGCAGCGGGTGGGCGAGCTCGAGATCGCCCATATGGAGGACGTCGAGCGGATCGTGAAGGAGGAGGAGATCTCCATCGCGGTGCTGACCGTGCCGGCCCACACCGCGCAGGAGGTGACCGACCGGCTGGTCGCGGCGGGGATCTCCTCGATCCTGAACTTCGCTCCCGTGGTGCTGTCGGTGCCTGAGGAGGTGAGCCTGCGCAAGGTCGATCTC
Organism: Euzebyales bacterium; assembly: GCA_038233095.1. Classification (GTDB taxonomy): domain Bacteria; phylum Actinomycetota; class Nitriliruptoria; order Euzebyales; family Egibacteraceae; genus JBBSMR01. The sequence continues at coordinate 37,232 of JBBSMR010000013.1, read as the reverse complement.
TCGATCGAGCTGCAGGTCCTCTCCTTCTACGAGCAGCGCAAGGTGGTGCAGGACGCCGTCCGTCACGGGCATGTGCGCGAGCGCCTGCGCGGCGTCGACCCGTCCGACTCCTCCACGCTCTCGATCGAGTGATCGAGGCCGGCCTCCCTCTCCTGGTGGAGCTGGCCGGGGCACGCGTGCTCTGCGTCGGCGCGGGACCGGTCGCGGCCGCCAAGCTGACGCGGCTGCTGGCCGCCGGAGCGGTCATCGAGGTGGTGGCGCCTTCGGCCTGCCAGGCGGTCAGCGACGCCGCGGCGGAGCGCCGGCTGACGTGGACGCGACGGCCTTACCGCACCACCGATCTGCGTGGGGCGCTGCTGGTGCTCGCCGCCACGGCGGATGCGGGCACGAACGACCGGATCGCCGCTGAGGCGCGCGCCGCGGCGACGTTCTGCATCCGGGCGGGAGCGGGCTCCGACGGGTCCGCGGCGCTGCTCGCCGCGCTGCACCGCGGTCCGCTGCTCATGGCCGTCTCCAGCGGTGGCGCCGCTCCCGCGCTGGCGCGGCGAGTGCGCGACGAGCTGGCAGAGCGGTACGGACCCGAGTACGGGGAGTTGGCGACGCTGCTCGGCGAGCTGCGGGACGATCCGGACATTCGCGACGCGCTCTCAGCGCTGAGCGCGGAGGAGCGCCGGGCGCGATGGCATGCGGTCCTCGACACCGATATTCTCAGCTTGCTCCGCACTGGTCGTGCCGTCACCGCGAGGGAAGTGGCTACCGCGTGTCTGTCCTGGTCCTCGGACTGAACTACCGCACCGCGCCCGTCGGTCTGCTCGACCGCCTGGCGGTGCCCGCCGACCACCAACAGAAGGCGCTGGCCTCGCTCCTGCAGCGCGACCACATCACGGAAGCGGTCATCCTCTCCACCTGCAACCGGGTGGAGGTGTACGTGCGCGTGAGCCGCTTCCACCCGGGCATCGCCGAGGTCCGCGACTTCTTCTGCGAGTGGGCCGGCGTGGCGCCCGAGGCGCTCGCCGGCGCCACCTACGACTACTTCGACGATCGCGCGGCCGCGCATCTGTTCGCGGTCACGAGCGGCATCGAGTCGTTGGTCGTCGGCGAGCAGCAGATCCACCTGCAGGTGAAGCAGGCGTTCCTCGAGGCGGAGGCGGAGCAGGCCGTCGGCCGGGTGCTGCAGGCCCTCTTCCGCCAGGCGCTGCGTGTGGCCAAGCGGGTGCGCGCCGAGACCGCGGTGAGCGCAGGCGCGGCCTCCATGGTCGATGCGGGCCTGGATGCGGTGGCGCAGGTGCTCGGACCGCTGGACGGTCGCACCGTGCTGGTCGTTGGGGCGGGGAAGATGGGTGGCATGGCGACGCGGCGTCTGCGTACCCGCGCACACCGGGTGCTGGTCGCCAACCGCACCGAAGAGCGCGCGGCCGCGCTCGCCGAGCGCACCGGCGCGCAGGTGCTCGCCTTCGACGACCTGCACGCCGGGCTGGCGCGCGCCGACCTCGTGCTCACCTCCACCGGCGCGAGCGAGCCGGTGATCACCAGCGACGACGTCGAGCGGGTGATGGCGGGCCGGGGCGACCGGCCGCTGGCGCTGCTCGACCTGGCGGTCCCGCGCGACGTCGAGCCGAGCTGCGCGGGGCTGCCAGGTGTGACCGTGCTCGATGTCGAGACCGTGGCAGCGCTCACCCGCAGCGGAGCGGTGGGCGCCGAGGTCGAGAAGGCGCGCGCGATCACCGAGCAGGAGGCGGGCGCGTTCCTGGGCTGGACCCGTGCGCTGCGCGTCGAGCCGACCATCGCCGCCATGCGCGCCCGCGCGGAGGCCATCCGGGTGACCGAGACGCAACGGCTGGCGGGGCGGCTCGGACAGCTCGACGCGGGCCAGCGGGAGGCGGTCGAGAGCCTCACCAAGGGCATCGTGAACACGCTCCTGCACACCCCCTCGGTGCGGTTGAAGGCGATCGCCGACGCGCGTGGCGGGGAGGACTACGCCGGAGCGCTGCGCGAGCTCTTCGATCTGCCTGAATGACCTGGCGCATCGCCACGCGCCGCTCCGCGCTGGCGCAGGCGCAGTCCGCGTGGGTGGGCCGGGCGCTCGGGGCGGCGACAGGGCGGGAGTTCGAGCTCGTGCCGATGACGACGAGCGGCGATCGCGACCCGCAGCGGGCGGTGGCCGCGTTCGAAGTCAAGGGGCTCTTCGTCGACACGATCCGTGCGGCGGTCCTCGACGGCGACTGCCATCTGGCCGTCCACTCCTACAAGGATCTCCCCTCTGATGCCGTTGACGGGCTGATGATCGCCGCCGTCCCAGAGCGGGAGGACCCGCGCGATCTGCTCGTCACCCGCGAGGGCGTGGGGCTGGGCGGGCTGCCCCGGGGCGCGGTCGTGGCGACTTCGTCGGTCCGTCGGAGGGTGCAGCTGCTGCGCGCGCGTCCGGACCTGCAGGTGGTAGAGGTGCGGGGCAACGTCGACACGCGCCTGCGACGCGTCGCCGAGCGGGCCTTCGACGCCGTCGTGGTCGCAGCCGCGGGGGTGCGCCGCTTGTACGGGGCCGAGGCGCTGGGTGGCGTCGGCGCGCTCGGGATTGATGTCGCGGCGGTGGCGCTCGAACCGGGCGAGTGCCTGCCAGCGCCCGCGCAGGGCGCTCTCGCGCTGGAGTGCCGCACGGACGAAGTCGAGACCGCGGCCGGCTGCGCGTCGGTGCACGATGCGCTGGCGGGCAGCTGCGTGCGGGCCGAGCGTGCCTTCCTGGAGCGCATCGGTGGCGGCTGCCTCGCACCGATCGGGGCGTGGGCAAGGCCGATCGGGACGGACGACCTGGAGCTCTCCGGCATGCTCGCCGAGCCGGACGGCCGTCGGATGCTGCGCCGCGCGGCGCGCGGCACGCTCGACGCTCCCGAAGCGCTCGGCCGAGGACTGGCCGAGGTGCTGCTCTCCGCCGGTGAGGAAGAGCTTCTGGACGCGATCGGCGACCAGCGGGCACGCCAGTCGTGAACCTGCCCTTCGGCGGCGCGCCCGCGCAGCCGGGCGCGGTGGCGCTGGTCGGGGGCGGTCCCGGTGATCCGGGGCTGCTCAGCGTGCGGGCCGTGCGGCTGCTCTCCACCGCGACGGTCGTGGCGTACGACCGGCTGAGCCCCCCCGAGGCGCTCGCGCTCTGCTCCGAGCAGTGCGAGCGCGTCTACGTCGGCAAGCGGCCCGACCGGCACGCGCTCAGCCAGGAGCAGATCAACGCGCTGCTCGTCGAGCGGGCGCTGGCCGGCGAGGCCGTGGTGCGGTTCAAGGGGGGCGACCCGTTCGTGCTCGGCCGCGGCTCAGAGGAGGCGCAGGCCTGCGCCGCGGAGGGCGTGGCGTTCGAGATCGTGCCGGCCGTCACCTCGGCGATCGCGGCGCCCGCCTACGCGGGCATCCCCGTCACTCACCGGGGGGTGGCACCCGCGTTCGCCGTCGTCACCGGGCATGAGGACCCGACGAAGGACGAGACCCAGGTCGACTACTCGGCGCTCGCGGCCTTCCCTGGCACGCTCGTCCTGCTGATGGGCGTCGGGCGGATCGCGCTCATCGCCGAGGCGCTGATCGCGGCGGGCAAGCCCGCCGCCACACCGGTGACGCTCGTGCGGTGGGGCACGACGCCGCGGCAGCAGTCGCTCAGCGCGACGTTGAACGACGTGGGGCAGCGCGTGGCCGAAGCCGGCTTCGGCCCCCCGGCGGTGACGGTCGTGGGCGAGGTCGCGGCGCTGCGCGACGAGCTCGCGTGGTTCGAGCATCCGACGTCGGCGCGCGTGCGTCAGCGCCGCCCGCTGCACGGGCGATCCGTGCTCGTGCCGCGGACGCGACAGCAGGCCAGCGCGCTCTCCGAGCGGCTGCGGGCGCTCGGCGCGCAGCCGGTGGAGGCGCCGACCATCGCCGTCGAGGCCACGCGGACGCCTGAGCGCCTGCGCGCGGCGCTGATCGCGATGGGCGACGGCGCGTACGACTGGCTGGCGCTGACGAGCGCGAACGGCGTGGAGGCGCTCTGGGAGCAGGTCACCGCGCTTGGCGCCGACGCCCGGCTCTTCGCGCGGGTGCGGATCGCCACGGTCGGTCCGGGGACCGGCGCGGCGCTGGCGGCGCGTGGGCTGCGCGGTGATCTGGTGCCGGACCGCTACACGACACGCGGGCTGGCGGAGGCACTGATCGGTCTGGGAGCCCCGGGGCGCGTGCTGCTGCCGCGCGCCGACATCGCCACCCCGGCGCTCACCGCCGCTCTGGACGAGGCGGGCTGGCAGACCGAGGAGGTCGAGGCCTACCGCACGGTGCCCGCCGACGGTCTGCCCGACGACGTTGCGGACCGCCTGCGCGTCGGCGAGCTCGACGCGATCGCGTTCGCGTCCTCCTCGACGGCGCGCAACCTCGTGGAGCTGCTCGGCGAACCGCCGCACCCCTTCATTCGGGTCGCGTCGATCGGTCCGGTCACCTCCGAGACCTGCCGCGAGCTCGGTCTGCGCGTTGACGCCGAGGGCGACCCCCACGACCTCGACGGCCTCGTCGTCGCCGTTGTCACGGCCTGCGGCTGACCGCGTCGCAATCGCTTGCCCAGCTCAGCCGTCGCTGCGGCGGGTCTCGTCACGCTCGACGGGGGGCGCCATGGTGATCCATTGAGAGAGGGGTCGGAAACCGAGCCGTTCGTACAGCCGGTTCGCTTCCGTGGGACTCTGCGAGTCGACGCCGAGCGCGGCATGGGTCAGCTCCGACTCGCCGGCGGCGAGGCGCAGCGTCCGAGCGAGCAGCGCCGAGGCGACACCTCGGCCGCGCCACTCGGGCACCACGCCGAGGGTGGAGATCCACACTTCCGAGCGGCCGAGCACCTCATCGTCCTGCGGGTAGCGATGCGCCAAGAGGTAACCGACGGTGCGCCCGTCGGCGATGGCGGTCCCTGAGAGATCTGGACGGAAGTTCGCGTTCTCGACCGTCCGACCCCGCCAATTCCGCGGGCCTGACGGGCTCGACCCGTAGTGGTCGATGAAGGCAGCGTTGTGCGCGAGACGAGCGCCCTCGAGCGCGGCGTCGTCCCACGTGCGCAGTTCCACGCCCTCGACCTCCGGCGCGGATGGTTTCGCCGCGTTGAGATCGAGGCTCATGGTCGTGGTCACGCGGTTGTGGGCGAAACCGAGGCGCGCGAGACGCGCTAGCTCCTCGGTCTGCCACTCCATGGCTGAAGACCGCAGCAACGTCTGTCGGTCGTGCGTCTACCCGACAAGAAAGACCTCGCCGGACGCGACTGCCCATGCGACCAGGCGGTCGCCCACCTCCGTGCGCCAGTCGGGATGGACGTAGGCGAAGAGCGTCGCGAAGTGCTGCTCGCGTCCCGGCTCGGGGGGCAGATAGGCGTAGGAGTATCCCGTGATCCGCCCATCGGACTCGACCACGATCGCGTCGACATCCTCATCGGCGAGATCATGGCGCACCTCGTCCGCGGGGGTGACCTCCGGGAGTCGGTCGCGCCGTTCGCTCGCGTTCACCACGGCGGTGACGGCCTCGAACTCCTCGACGCGTGGCTTGCGCCAGCTGAGCTCCGACATGGCGTGCTCCTCATCGGCCACACCGTTCGTGGCAGCCAGGTCATCGTAGGCCGGCTCGAAGCTGGTTCAAGGTCGTGGCTGCGCGACACCAGCCAGTTCAGCGGGCAGACTGGTCGCCGTGGAACTGCTGCTTGCACGCAACCCCGACCCGGACAGCAGGCTGCCCTACCTGCTGCGGCTGCCGCTCGGATCGGGGCTGGTGTTCCGCACGAAGGGCACCTGGCCACGGACGAGCGCGCTCTACTGCCACCCCGTTCCGATCGACGACTGGCCTGACGAGCCCGAGATCGTCGAGCGTGTGGCGTTGCGGGCGTGCACCCGGCGGGGCGCCGCGATCGACGTGGTCGCCGACCGCGGCCGCGAGCAGCGCTCCCAGATCGTCTTCACCCGTGGTCGCGGGCGTGAGATGGTCTTCTGGCAGTCCCCGCGCACCCGCCGCCAGGCACGGCCCGACGTGCGGCTCCCGACGGCCCGCGCATCCGGTGTCGCCGAGCTGGAGATCGTCGTCGACGTCCACGAGCGCTACCCCTACCGCTTCTCCGGCCAGCAGGCGCGCACCGTGAAACGCGGCCTCTCATGCGGCGACTACGCGGTCAGCGCGGGAGGGAAGCTGATCGCGTCGGTGGAACGCAAATCCCTCGCCGACCTGGTCTCCAGTTTGCTCACCGGCCGGTTGCGCTTCGCGCTCGGCGAGCTCGCTGCCCTGCCCCGAGCGGCTGTCGTCGTGGAGGATCGGTACTCGCAGATCTTCGCCCTTGACCGCGTCCGGCCGGCTCTCGTCGCCGACGGGCTGGCCGAGCTGCAGGTGCGGTGGCCTTCGATCCCGATCGTGTTCTGCGAGAACCGCAAGCTGGCCGAGGAGTGGACCTACCGCTATCTCGCGGCCGCCCGCAACTGGGCTGACGACGAGCTCCCCGCGCTCGCGCGGATCGGCCTCGCGGCGGACGGCGACGCCGACGCGCCGCCGGCGCCCGAGCCCTCGACGGCCGAGCTGCGCGCCTGGGCGCGTCTGAACGGGCTGGCGGTGAGCGACCGCGGGCGGCTCCCCCGTGAGATCCGCGAGGCCTGGGAGCAAGCTCACCGAGCCTGAGCGGCCCGTCTATGCTCGCAAGCCATGGAACCCGCGCCCTTCCCCCTCGCTCGGCCCCGCCGCCTGCGGCGCACTCCAGCGCTGCGGGCCGCCGTCCGTGAGACCACGCTGACGCCGGCTCAGCTGGTCGCCCCGCTCTTCGTGAAGGAGGGGATCAGCGACGCGCAGCCCGTCAGCTCCATGCCAGGGGTCTTCCAGCACACGACCGAGAGCGTGCGCACCGAGGTGAAGGCGCTGCGCGCCGCGGGGGTGACGAGCTTCCTGCTCTTCGGCGTGCCCGCTCAGAAGGACGCGGCCGGGAGCGAGGCGTGGAACGCCGACGGGGCGCTGCAGCGCACGCTCGGCGCGCTGCGGGCGGAGCACGGCGACGAGGTGGTGCTCATCGCCGACACCTGCCTGGACGAGTACACCGACCACGGGCACTGCGGCCCGCTGCGCGCCGACGGCAGCGTGGACAACGACGCCGCGAACGAGTCCTACGCGCGCGCGGCGGTCAGTCAGGCCGAGGCGGGCGCCGACCTGGTCGCGCCCTCAGGGATGATGGACGGACAGGTGTCGGCGATCCGCGCGGCGTTGGACGCCGCCGGGCACGCCGAGACCGTCGGGATCATGTCGTACTGCTCGAAGTACGCGAGCGCGCTGTACGGCCCCTTCCGCGACGCCGCGGAGTGCGCGCCCCAGTTCGGAGACCGCTCCAGCTACCAGGCGGACCCGGCGAACGCCGAGGATGGAGTGCGCGAGGCGCTCACCGACCTCGCCGAAGGCGCCGACGTGCTGCTGGTAAAGCCGGCCGTGGCCTACCTCGACGTCATCCACCGGGTGAAGCAGGCGACCGGACTGCCGCTGGCCGCCTATCACGTCTCCGGGGAGTACGCGATGGTGCACGCCGCCGCCGAACGCGGGTGGATCGACCACGACCGCGTGATGGCCGAGCTGCTGACGAGCATCCGCCGCGCCGGCGCGGACCTCGTGATCACCTACGCGGCCGGCTGGATGGCTCGCCGCCTCCAGGAGGGCTGAACAGCAGGCCCTGGCACAGATGCGCGGGAGTCCCCTGTGTTCGGGATGTATGATGTGGTGTATGAAGCGGACGAACATCTATCTGACCGAACGACAGTGTGGTCAGCTCGATCATCGTGCGAAGGTGGAGGGTGTCTCCCGCGCCGAACTGGTTCGCCGGCTGCTCGACGAGGGGCTGGCGAACGGTAACGCAACGGTCGAGCAGGATCTCGACGCCTTGCACGCTTCGTTCGGAGCACTGGCGGACGAGACCGTCGCCTACAGCCGTGGTGAGGACGCCCGTCTCCGTCACCTGGAAGCCGTCGGTCGTCGATGATGGTCGTGGACAGCGATGTTCTGATCGCCCATCTACGCGGCTGCGGCTGCCCGATGTCGACGAACGCATCGCCCGGCGCGCCGGTGAGTTCATGCGCCAGTTCCGGCGGTCACACAGCGGCGTCGGCTTGGGCGACTATCTGATCGCGGCCACAGTCACCGTGCACGGCCTGTCTCTCGCGACCCTGAACGTCCGCCACTATCCTATGATCCCGGATCTGGCGGCCGCGTTCAGCTTGGCGTGACGAGCAGATCCGACTTGAGCCTTCAGAGCACGAGCACGACGAAGACGGCGGCCAGGATGCCGAGCACGGCCGGCGGCGCCCAGCCCTGCGGCGGGTCGTTCGCGCGCTGATGGTAGATGACGGCGCCGATCATGAGCAGCACGAGCCCGATAGCGGCCAGCAGTCCCAGCACCGGCACCCAGATGGCCAGGACGATGCCCGCGGCGGCGGCGAGCTCGACCGCGCCGATCAGGCGTTGCAGGTTCTCCGAGACGCCCAGGTGGTTCAGGGTCTCCACCATCTGGTCCGCGCGGGCGAGTTTCGCCACCCCGGCACCCGTGAAGGCCAGCGCGAGCAGTCCACCAACAATCCATGTCACCACGGTCATGGTGCATCACCTCCTTTGAGGTCCAACCCGCGGGCGGGTGATCCATTCCTGCCTGCTCTGGGTCTGATGGCGAAGCGTTCAACTCCGGCCGGGGCTGGCCGATACCTTGCATATGCCACCTGTCACCACTGCGTCGTTGCTCGCCGCCGTCTCCTGTGCCGCGCTCGCCGTGTCGTGCGCAGTGCTCGGAGCGCTCCTCGGCGCGCAGTGGGCTCGCCGCAGGGCGCGCGGCTCGTCGTCGGAGTGCAGCTTGCGCGACCCGCTCACCGGTCTCGCGTCGCGCGCGCTGCTCAGCGACCGCATCGAGCAGCTCCTTGCCCGCAGTGCGCGCCAAGACTCGATGATCGCGCTGCTGCTCATCGACATCGACGACTTCCAGACAGTGAACGAGCGCTACGGGCAGCGCGTCGGCGACGAGGCGCTGCGGTCGGTCGCACACCGGCTCTCCCGGCTGCTGCGCGCCGACGAGACGCTGGCGCGCTACGCCGGGGACGCCTTCGTGATCGGCTGCGCAGACGCCGACGAGGTGGCGGCGGAGCGCGTCGCCGAGCGGGTGAGCTCGGCCTTGTCCAACCCGATCGACGTTGACGGCCACGCGATCGTCGTCACGGTCAGCATCGGGATCGCGCTGGCCTCGTCGGGCGTCGCCGATCTGGACGGTCTGCTGCGCGACGCGGAGCGGGCGATCACCCGCGCACAGCACTCGGGCGGTGCTCGGTCCGAGCTCTTCGACGAAGAGCTTCGTGAGCAGCGTCAGCGTGCGGAGCGGCTCTCCAGCGATCTGGCCCACGCGACCTCCCGCGACGAGCTAGAGCTGCTCTTCCAGCCTTTCGTCCTGCTGGGTCACGAGCCCCAGGCGCCCGCGCATGGCGACGTCGTCGCCGGCGCTGAAGCGTTGCTGCGCTGGCGCCACCCTCACGAGCATGTCGCGCCCGATGAGTTCATCCCGCTCGCCGACCTGACTGGGACGATCTTTCCGATGGGCGCGTGGATCCTGCACGAAGCCTGCCGGCACCTGGCGCGCTGGCAGCAGAGCGGCCACGCCGACGGTGAGTTCACGCTTTTCGTCAACCTCTCACCCCGCCAGCTCTCCGACCGCCTGCTGGTGCAGGCCCTCGTCCGCGCGCTCGACGAGACCGGAGCGAATCCTCGCGGGTTGGGCCTTGAGGTGAGCGAGCGCGCGTTGATCGAGGCAGACGAGGACGCGATGGCGACGCTCGAGCTGCTGATGGCGATGGGCGTGCGCCTCGCGGTCGATGACTTCGGCACGGGTCACGCCACGCTCGAGCAGATCAAGCGCTTTCCCGTCGACCTCATCAAGGTCGACACCGGCTACATCGCCAACCTCGAGCACACGACCTCCGACCGGGCGGTCGTCTCAGCCGTCACGGCGCTCGCCCGCGAGCTCGGTGTCGCCGTGCTCGCCGAGGGTGTGGAGACCAGCGAGCAGCTCGAAGCGGTCCGCGCGCTGCGCTGCAACCTGGCGCAGGGCTACCACCTCGGCCATCCCGTGCACGCCGAGGCGATCGACGCGCTGCTCGGTGTCTCGCAAGGTGGGCTCCAGCGCTCATAACCCGCGTTGACAGAATGCGTCGGTTTCCGACGCGTTCGGGGCTGTGGCGGTGGATTCAGCGGCTGTGCGGAGGCGCCACCTGCGAGTGAGCGCACGGGAGGCGAGGGCTAGCATCGCCTCGTCGTCCGCACACGCCACTAGGAGATGTTTGTCATGCGCTACCGCCAGCTCACGGGAGATATCGAGGTCAGCGAGGTGGGCTTCGGCAACTGGACGGTCACGACCGGCTGGTGGGGCAGCTACACCGAGGACGAGGCGATCGCGCTGCATCGCGCGGCGTTTGACGCGGGAGTGACGTTCTTCGACACCGCCGACGCCTACGCCGAGGGGTACGGCGAGGAGGTGCTCGGCAAGGCGCTCGTAGGGGTGCGCGACCAGATCGTCATCGGCACGAAGTTCGGCTACGACATCTCCGACGAGTCCACCGCCGATCGCCGCGGCCAGCAGGAGCGGCGCAAGGACTTCGGTCTCGACGCGGTGCGCTCCGCCCTCGACGCGAGCCTCGGCCGGCTCGGCACCGATCGGATCGACGTCTGGCAGTTGCACAACCCGCGTACGGCTCATCTCGACGACGACGAGCTGTTTGCCTTCCTGGAGGACGCTAAGCGGGCGGGCAAGATCGGCGCCTACGGCGTGGCGCTGGGTCCGAAGATCGGCTGGCTCGACGAGGGCGTGGCGGCCATGACGCAGCGCGACGTGGCGAGCGTGCAGATGATCTACAACATCCTGGAGCAGGACCCCGGGCGCGCGCTGCTCGACGCGGCCCGCGCGACCCAGACCAGCATGGTCGTGCGGGTGCCCCACTCCAGCGGCATGCTCGAAGGCGACCTGACGGCCGAGACGGTCTTCGCGGCGAATGACCACCGCCGCCACCGGCCTCGGAGCTGGCTGCTCGAGGGCGTGCAGAAGGTCGAGCGCCTGCGCTTTCTCGAAGAGCCGGGCCGCACGCTTGGGCAGGCGGCGCTGCGCTGGGTGCTGCATGACGAGCGCGTCGCGACGACCCTGCCGAACATTTACGGCCGCGAGCAGATCGCGGAGTTCGCTGGCGCGGGGGACGTGCCGGACCTGACCGAGTCGGAGCTCGACCGCGTCGCCGCGCTCTTCATCGACAACTTCGGTGTCGTCGCGGAGGCCGACCGCACCACGAAGGTGAACGCGTGAGCGGCGCCGCGGTGTCCGAGGCGCTGTACGAGCGTGCGCGCGGCGTCATCCCCGGAGGTGTCAACTCCCCCGTGCGGGCGTTCGGCAGCGTGGGAGGCACGCCGCGCTTCATCGTCTCCGGACGCGGCGCCACCATCACCGACGCCGACGGCGCCCGCTACACCGACTACGTGTGCAGCTGGGGGCCGCTCATCCTCGGCCACGCCCATCCGGCGGTCACCGCCGCCGCGAAGGCAGCCATCGAGCGGGGGTCGACCTTCGGAGCGCCGACCGAGGCCGAGGTGCGACTGGCCGAGACGATCGTCGAGGCGGCCCCCGGCGTGGAGATGGTCCGCTGCGTCTCGTCGGGCACCGAGGCGACCATGAGCGCCATCCGCTTGGCGCGCGGTGTGACCGGCAGGCCGAAGCTTGTGAAGTTCGCCGGGCACTACCACGGGCACGCGGACAGTCTGCTCGTCGCCGCGGGCAGCGGCGTGGCCACCCACGGCCTGCCCGACTCGCCGGGCGTGACGCCCGGCGCGACCGCCGACACGATCGTGCTGGCATGGAACGACGAGGAGGCCGTCACCGCGGCGTTCGCCGAGCACGGCGAGCAGATCGCGGTCGTCGCCTGCGAGCCGGTCGCGGCGAACATGGGCGTGGTCCCACCCTCCGAGGGCTTCCTGGCCTTCCTGCGCCGGATCACCGCCGAGCACGGCGCGCTGCTGCTGCTCGACGAGGTCATGACCGGCTTCCGCGTCGCGCGGGGAGGCGCCAGCGCCCACTACGGGATCGAGCCGGACCTCGTCGCCTTTGGCAAGGTCGTCGGCGGGGGCTTCCCGCTTGCGGCGTTCGGCGGCCGGGCCGAGCTGATGGAACAGCTCGCGCCGGCGGGGCCGATCTATCAGGCGGGCACGCTGTCGGGGAACCCGGTCGCCGTCGCGGCGGGTCTCGCTCAGCTCGGTGTGCTCGACGAGAGTGCCTATGAGCAGCTGAACGCCTCCGCCGACCGCCTGATCGGTGGGCTGGAGAAGGCCTTCGCCGACGTCGGGGTTCCGGCCGTGGTGCAGCGGGTGCGCTCGCTCTTCAGCATCTTCTTCACACAGGCGCCGGTCGCTGACTTCGAGGCCGCGAAGGGATGCGACCATGAGCGCTACGCCCGCTTCTTCAACGGGCTGCTCGTGCGTGGGCAGTACCTGCCGCCGTCCGGCTACGAGGCGCTCTTCGTGAGCCTCGCCCACACCGAGGAGGAGCTGGACGCGACCGTGGCCGCGGCCGCGGAGGTGGCCGCGACGCTGTAGCGCGCTCACGAGTCGCGACGGGAGTCGCGGGGCGAGCAGGGTGCTGGCAAGCTGGCTCGTATGGTGCAGCAGGCGGAGGACCACACGACGGTCGTGACCGTCTGGTCGGATCTGCACTGTCCCTGGGCGACCGTCGCGATCCATCGTCTGCGGGCGGCGCGCGACCGCCACGATCTGCCCGTCGTCTTCGACCAGCGGCCGTGGCCGCTGGAGTGGGTGAACGAGCAGGGTGCCCCGCGCCAGATCGTCGAGCCCGAGTCCCACGTGCTCGCCGATCACGAGCCGGATCTCTTCAGCGCGTACCGCGCCACGACCTGGCCCTCCACGTTCCTGCCCGCCTTCGAGCTGGTGGCGGCCGCGCGCCGCGCGCTCGGTCTGCGCGCCGCGGAGGACATCGATTACGCGCTCCGGCTGCGCTTCTTCCGCGCGGGCGCCGACGTCAGCCTGCGCCACGAGCTGCAGAGGGCCGCGCAGGATTCGGGACACGACGCCGAGGCGATCATGCGGGCGTGGCGCTACGAGCCGGTGCGTGGGGACGTCGTCAACGACTACGAATCCAGCGCGGAGCTGCCGATCCAGGGCAGCCCCCAGATCTTCTGGCCCGACGGCTCGACCGACCACAATCCCGGCATGACGGCGCACGATTGGGTCAGAGGCCTGCCGCGTCTGGACGCTGACGCGCTCGACCCGCAGGCCTGCGAGCAGTTGCTCCTGCATCATGTCGGCTGAGCCCACCCGGCGGCGCAAGCCACCGACGCTCCTGCTCACCGTGGGCGGCGCACTCGCGTTGGTGGTGCTCGCCATCGTGGTGCTGGCGCTCACGCTGGGCGGTGAACCTTCTCAAGCCGAAGGAGCGGGCAACACGGGATCGGCAGCGTCCGAGACGGCGACGGGCTCCACGCTGGCCGACCGCGCCGCCCCGGGCGACGTCGGACCGCTGCCCGACTTCGCGCTGCCCGCCTTCGACGGCGACGGGAAGGTGCGCGCCGCGGACTACCGTGGGCGCCCACTCGTCGTGAACTTCTGGGCGACGTGGTGCGCCCCGTGCGTCGAGGAGATGCCGGCGTTGCAGTCCGCCGCCGACGAGCTCGGGGATGAGGTCGCGTTTCTCGGTGTGAACACCAACGACGCGCACGATCAGGCGGTGGCGCTCGCCGAACGGCTGGGGATCACCTACGACCTCGCGCGCGACGATCAGGGAGCCTATGCCGAGGAGGCGGGGCTGTTCGGCATGCCGACCACGCTCTTCGTCGATGCCTCCGGCACGGTGCGCTTCCGCCAGACGGGCGGCCTCGAACAGACCGACATCACACGCCTGGTGCGCGAGCATCTGAGCCCGTAAAGCCACGCGGCTTGCAGCGTGCGATCGAGGTGACCTGGGAGGCCAAGCACGAGGCGACTGACTGATCTCCGGGCGCCCTTCTCATCTTCCCAGGTCGCGGCCGCCAGGCGCCATCGCGTGCTGACACGTCTCACCTTGGGCAGAAGCTCGCGTATCCGCGAGTTCTTCCCGGTCGACGTCGAGTTTGTCCGGTCTGGTCGCGCCAGGGGACGCAAAGACTCGCGCATGCGCGAGTTTCTTCATCTGCCCGCCGCCTCGAGCGGTGGAGTGACGCCGCGCGGCGGAGCAGCGCCATGAGATCATGAGATGCTGAAACACGCGTCTCGGGCGGGAGCCTCCACCCGCCCGAAGGGCCGGACCACGCCGCTTGAGCAGTCAGCCCTGGGCCCGCCGTAGCTGGCGGTTGTCGCAGGTCAGCAGTACAGTTGTCCTCTTGGAACGCGGCGCCGGGCGGCGCTGGTGGAGCCTGACAGGCCCGACAGGAAAGTCCGGCGTCCGCTTGCAACCGAGAAGACGAGAGGAGCGAGGAGCGTGAGCTGGCTGGGGGAGTTCTTCGGGGCGATCCCCGACGTCTTCGTCGCGCTCTGGCGGTTCGGTGACGGGTGGTTGGGCGTCGGGGTCACCGTCGGCAGCCTCGTCCTGTTCGCCGTCTTCCTGCTCGGCGCGCAGCGCTGGCGGGATTCCCATGGCTGGGCGTCGGCGGTCCTCGGCATAACCGCCGCGCTGGTCGGGGCCTGGTGGATCTTCGGCATCCTGCCCTCTGCCTGGATCTATTTCGCCGACAGCGAGCAGCCGCTGCTGGCCGACACGATCATCCCCAGCGCGGTGCTGCTGCCACGGATCGATCTGGGCGCGCAGCAGGTCACCGCTTTGGAGATCGCCAGCGACTTCTACATCGTCTTTCGCGACAGCGTGGTGATGATCGAGACCATGATCGGGATGGTCGCCTTCGGTGCGCTGGCGCTGGCGATCCAGAAGCGCTACCCCAGGGGACTGGCCGAGGGCGAGGAGCAGGGCACCACCTCGGGCGGCTACAAGTAGGGGGAGGAGGCCGACGCGCATGGGACTGACCGACCAGGGACTGCACCCGGAGATCTTCGACGACTACCGTCTCGAGACGGTCGACGCCGGCTGGCTGCAGGAGCGCGTGCGGCCCAAGCGGCACATCGGCCTGACCCCCGAGCTGTGCATCCTGTGCCGGGCCTGTGAGGACGTCTGCCCCTGGGAGTGCATCTTCATGCTGGCGCCTTCGATCGTCCAGGACGCCCAGACCACCGAGATCATGACGTTGGCGAACACCGCAGCGGCGGTCTTCGTGATCGACGACAACGAGTGCACGCGCTGCGCGATTTGCGTGGAGCGCTGCCCGTCCGACGCCCTCTGGCTCGGGCGCACCGACACCTAGCGCGAAAGGCGGTCCGTGGCTCGCATCCCGTCCCTCCCGAAGCCCGACGAGGTCCAGAAGAAGCTGCAGGACAACGTCATCTGGAAGTCGATCTTCCGTCCCGGCTCCGTCTACCGCAAGGGCTACCGCGACACGTCGCGTGACCGCGCGCTCGCGGCCATGAACAACGTGCTCTACCACCTGCACCCGGTCAAGGTGAAGCGCCACGGCCTGAAGCTCACCTACACCTACTGCCTCGGCGGGCTGAGCTTCTTCCTCTTCATCCTGCTTACGGTGACCGGCATCTTCCTCATGTTCTTCTACCGGCCGACGGCGGGAGCGGGACAGGAGATCGCCTACCTCGACATGCAGAACCTGCGGGAGGCGGTGCAGTTCGGCGATCTGGTGCGCAACATGCACCGCTGGTCGGCTCACCTCATGACGTTCACGGTCTTCCTGCACATGGCCAGGGTCTTCTATCACGGTGCGTACAAGCCGCCGCGGGAGTTCAACTGGGTGATCGGTGTCATCCTGCTGCTGCTCACGCTCCTGCTCGCCTTCACCGGCTATCTGCTGCCGTGGGACCAGCTCGCCATCTGGGCGGTCACCGTGGGCACGAACATGGCCGGCTTCACGCCCGTCTTCGGAGCGCAGGTGAAGTTCCTGCTGCTCGGTGGTGCCGCAATCGGCCCCGAGACCTTGCTGCGCTGGTACGTGCTGCACGTGCTCGCGCTACCGTTCTTCCTGACGATCTTTCTCGCCGTCCACTTCTGGAGGATCCGCAAGGACGGCGGGATCTCAGGGCCGCTGTAAGGGGTCGCGACGACCGCGGGAGTCCCGACCCCACACGAAGGAGGCGCCATGGCAGAAGAGCCAGAGATCGATCAGGAGACGTTCGACAAGCTGATCGCCGATGGTCAGCCCGAGCGTGTCGCCCGGGCGAAGGCGAAGGCCGTGTCGATGCGCAAGGCCAAGGAGGCTGAGGCCGGCGCCGACAACTCCTCGAACGGCTCAGGCGACGGTGGCGGCAACGGCGAGGTGGACCTGGAGCAGCTGCGCCAGGAGACGTTCGACAAGCTGATCGCCGATGGTCAGCCCGAGCGGGTGGCCCGGGCGAAGGCGAAGGCGGCGGTGGCGCGTGCCGAGAAGCAGCAGGAATCTCAGCCAGCAGAGGCCGCGGCGGCCGCGGCCGCCTCCAGCGGCGGCGGCGCCCAGGCTCAGCAGGGCGGCGGGGGCGTGGCGGTCCAGTCCCGTCCCGGCACCGGCGCCGCGCTCACGCCTGAGGAGCGTCAGGCGCGGGTGGCCGCTGCACTCGCCGCGAAGGGCAACGGCGGCAACGGCAAGGGCAACGGCGAGACGCGCTTCGCCAACCAGGATCACACCCACCGGCTGCTGGCCATGGTGCCGCCGACCGGCATCCAGCAGATCCGTGGCAAGCAGGAGGACAAGGTCTACACCTGGCCACACCTGCTCAGCGCGGAGTTCGTGGCGCTGCTCGGCATCACCGCGTTCGTGCTGGTCTTCTCGGCGCTCGCGCCTGCGCCGCTGCGTGCGCTGGCCAACTCGAACGTGACGCCGAACCCCTCGAAGGCGCCGTGGTACTTCCTCGGACTGCAGGAGTTGCTGCGCTACTTCCACCCGATGGTGGGAGGGGTCACCATCCCCGGTGTGGTCGGGCTACTCGGCCTCATGGCGCTGCCGTACATGGACAAGAACCCGTCGGTGAAGCCGGAGAACCGCAAGACCGCCTATGCGCTCTTCACGTTCTTCCTCGTCGGGTCATCGGTGCTCACGGTGATCGGTTCGATCTTCCGTGGACCGGGACAGAACTGGACCTGGCCGTGGTTTGACGGCATCTGGTTCACGCTTTAGGAGCTCTTCATGGCAACCGTTCTGCTCGTCGCGCTGGCCGCCCTCGCGGCGCTCGTGGCGCTGGCCGCCTGGCTTCGTCACCGGGCCCTGACGCCTGTGCCCGTGGGACAGGCCAGGATCCCGCTGCGCGCGCTCGGGGAGGCCTGCCCCGCGCTGCTCATGGCCGGTGACGGCGCTGGTGCTGGCGCACAGTCGGGCGGTGGTTCAGGCGGCTCGAGCGGCGGTGCGCCGAAGCGCAAGAAGCCGAGCGGTCCCGAGCGCCGCGACTTCCTGAAGTGGTTCTTCGGCTTAAGCATGGCTGGCGCGGTCGGCAGCTTCGGGGTCGCGAGCCTCGCGTTCCTGTGGCCGAACCTGCGCGGCGGGTTCGGCTCACAGATCGAGATCGGGGCCGAGGATGAGATCCTCGCCAGCATCAGCGAGAACGAGGGCCGCTTCGAGTTCCCCGAGGGCCGCTCGCTGATCGTGCAGTACGACCCCTCAACGGACAGTTCAGGCCAGTACGGGGAGCTGACCGGCGGCACCCAGATCATGGCGCTCTACCAGGTATGCGTGCACCTGGGCTGCAAGGTGCCGTGGTGCGCCAGCTCTCAGTGGTGGGAGTGTCCCTGCCACGGCTCCCGCTACAACCGTTGGGGCGAGTACCAGGCCGGACCTGCCCCGCGCGGCCTTGACCGCTTCGCAACGTTCACGAACGACGACGGTGTCGTGGTCGTCGACACCGCGCAGATCGTCCCGGGACCGCCGCGCGGCACCGGCGTCCTCGACCAGCCGCCCGAGGGTCCGAGCTGTGTCTGAGACCGCTCGACGCGCCGCCTTCGACAAGGAAACGAGCCAGTGACGGCCGCCGCGTTCGCACTCATCATCCTGGTTCTTGCTGCCGGCGGGACGGTGCTGCTGCTCATCCGCAGCGCCAGCGGTCGGCGGCGCTCGGTCGAGGACGTGCCCCCAGCGATGCGGCCGGGCTACTCCGACGAGGAGCTTGAGCAGAAGGTCCGGGCGCGCTGGCTGGCCTGGGGCGGGGTGCTGGTCATGTTCTTCGCCATCTTCCTGCCGGCGTACTGGCTGTTGGAGTCCAGTCGGCTGCAGGAGGAGAACATCGGCTTCTTCTCCGTCTCTCTGCAAGAGGGTGAAGAGCTCTATACCGATCGTTGCGCGACCTGCCATGGCGCCGATGCGAAGGGCGGGGCCGCCGAGAGCATCTACGACGGCCAAGACGCGTGGATCGCGCCCAACCTCACCACGATCGCCGGGCGCTACGAGGACTCGCGCATCGTCGATGACGTCCGGCAGTACATCAGCACCACCCTCCACCGCGGCCGCGCTGGCACGCCGATGCCGGCGTGGGGAGCGGAGTACGGGGGACCGCTCACCGACCAGCAGATCGAGTCGATCACCGATTGGATCCTCTCCCAGCAAGTGCCGGTGGATGCCGAGGCGAGCGCCGCCGTGAACTCCACGGGTGAGGAGCTGTACGTCCAGAACTGCGCCAAGTGCCACGGGCAGCAGGGCGAGGGGCTGGTCGGGCCTTCCCTGGTCGGAGTGTTCGAACGCCACAGCGAAGAGACCGTGCTCGCCATCCTGCGCAACGGCATCAACCTCACGCGTATCACGATGCCGCCCTGGCAGAACGGTTACATGTACGAGGATCTCGAGACGGGCGAGCCGTTCAAGTACAACGACGCCGCCCTCATGCGCATGATCGACTACCTGCGCGAGTTCCAGCCGGCCAACCTGCCGGCCGACGCCGAGCAATACCAGACGCCCGGCAAGGGCCCACTGCCCGAGGCGCCCGCCGAGGGCGCGAGCGAACCCGCGGCCGGCGCGAGCGAGACCGCGGTGACCGAGCTTGAGGATGCCTCATGAAGATGGACGTGCTGGGCCTGATCACGTGGGCGACGGAGGAGTTCGTGCCCCCCACGGACTGGCGCGCACAGATCTCGACGCCTGCCGCCATCCTCATCTTCTTCGGCAGCATCTTCCTGCTCCTGCGCTCCAACCTCGGCACCCGCCGGGCTTACCTCGTCGAGGCCGCCTGCTTCTTCGGCTTCATGGTGGTGATCAGCCTCTTCTGGGCGTTCGGCGCGCCAGGCACCGTGCAGTACACCGGACCGCAGAACCTCCCTGGCCAGGCGCTGGACTACTACCTGCCGAAGTGGGTGCCCTTCGCGGAGGAATCCACGCTGGCCGAGCAGCGGTTCAGTGACGCCGTGGTCCCGCCTGGGGAGCTGCAGCCGATCCCGGAGGTGCCAGAGGACGAGGATATCGAGCCGGCCGACGTGCTTGTCGGCGAGACCGGCGTCTCGGTCGAGGAGGTCAACCTCGGCATCGACGAGATGAAGGCCTTCTTCGCGGACGCCGAGCAGGGTGGGGGCGTCATCCAGGAGGAGTTCGTCTCGGTCGAGAGCGGCTACATGAAGGTGAACGACATCCCCGTGCTCGCCGTCACCTACCAGGCGCCCCTCGAGGACAATCCGACGGAGGCCGATCCCGACGGCGAGACCTACACCGCCTACGCGTTCTTCGATTTCGGCTTCCCCTTGCTGCCAAGCCTGGTCTTCATCGTGCTCTCCTTCACAGGGTTCGCGCTCCACGTCGCCCTGCTGATCTGGGACGAGAACCGCGAGAAGCGCGAGCGCGAAGCCGCGCGCAGCAGCGAGACGGAGCGGGTCCCCGCAGCCGCCTGAAGCCACGGAACGTAGGCTGGCATGGTGCGTTCCATCATCCTGCTGCTCGTCTTGGCCGCCGCGCTGAGCGGCTGCGCGGGGACCAACACGCAGGCGGAGGCCGGCTTCGTGGACGGCGCCGGTGTCCGCGATTACGCGCTCGACGAGCGCGAGCCAGCGCCGGAGCTGGTCGGAGAGACACTCGACGGCGAGCCTGTCGCACTCTCCGACCTGGAAGGGCCCGTCGTGCTGAACGTGTGGGCCTCATGGTGCGGGCCGTGCGCGGCGGAGTCACCGCATCTGCAGGCGATCAACGAGACCTACGCCGACGAAGGCGTGAGCGTCGTGGGCGTGAACGTACGTGACGAACGCACGAACGCGAAGAGCTTCGAGCGCGACCACGGCATCACCTACCCCTCCTTCTACGACGAGGACTCGTCGTTGGCTCACGAGCTCGGCGCCGTCGGGGCGCTGCCGACCACGCTGGTGCTCGACAGCGAGCATCGGATCGCCACCCGCATCTTCGGAGGCGTGACGGCCGCAGCCTTGAGCATCCGGCTCGACCCCCTGTTGGCCGAGGCCGGCGGGGCGAAGGAGCGCGGGCCGTGAGCGTCGGCGAGCTGGTGATGAGCGCCAACCTGCTGGTCGCGGCTGCGGTCGCCTTCGCGGCGGGCGTCGTCTCCTTCGCCTCGCCCTGCGTCGTCCCGCTCGTGCCGGGCTACCTCTCCTACATGACCGGGCTCTCGGGCGCCGAACTCAGCACGGGAACGGGGGGCAGCCGGGTACGCGTCCTGCTCGGCGGCGTGCTCTTCACGCTGGGTTTCGCGGTCCCCATCACCTTGCTCGGGCTGCTCGGAGGCCGCCTCTCGGCGCTGCTCAGCGACCGACCGTGGCAGATCGCGATGGGGCTGCTCGTGGCGGCCATGGGGGTGGCGTTCACCGGGCTGCTGCCGTTCGATCTGCTGCGGCGGGAGGCGCGTATCACCGACCAGGCCATCGACTCCGGGTTGCTGGGCGCGCTGCCGCTCGGCTTCGTCTTCGCGGTCGGCTGGACCCCGTGCATCGGGCCGGCGCTCGCCGCCATCCTGGCGCTGGCCACGGCTTCGAGCGGCGGGAGCCCCGCGCGCGGTGCCGTGCTTTCGTTCGTCTACGCGCTCGGGCTCGGTCTGCCGTTCATCCTGGTCGGGCTGTTGTTCGACGTGCTCGGCGGGACGCTCGGCTGGCTGCGACGCCGCGCGCAGACCTTGCAGATCGCCGGCGGGGTGCTGCTGGTCGTGATCGGTCTAGCGATCGCCTCCGGGCTCTGGGACGTCTTCATCCGCCGCCTCCAGCCGCTGGTCGGCGGGTTCGAGACCGTGCTGTGACCGAGACGATCCCTCGCGAGTCACCCCCCGAGGGCGAGCGCCGCGGGCCGCGCCTGCCCCAGATTCTGGGACCGTGGGAGACGCTCGTGCTGCTGTGGCGGCGGCTGCGACGCATGTCGACCGCGCTGCTGCTGCTGTTCACGCTGGCGGTGGCGAGCCTGATCGCCACGTTCATCCCGCAGGAGCCGGTGATCCCGACCACCGTGGCGCAGTGGCGCACCGGCGCCGCGGGTCCGGGAGAGACGATCTCACAGGTCTTCGATGCCCTGGATCTCTACGACGTCTTCGGTTCGACGTGGTTCGCGGTGCTCACCGGGCTGCTCTTCACCAGCCTGACCGGGTGTCTCATCCCGCGCTTCAGAGCATTCGCACGGGTGGTGCGCCGCCCGCCCGGGCCGGGCCGCAACTTCGACCGGCTGACGCACCGTGTCATCCTGCCGAGCGCCTTGCCACCGGAGGCGGCGCTCGACGCGCTCACCCCGGTGCTGCGCCGCTACCGGACACGCCGTCTCGGGCCCGAGCAGACCGGCAGCGGCCATCCCCAGCTCGCCGTCGAGCGGGGGCACTGGCGCGAAGGCGGCAGTCTGCTCTTCCACGTGGCGTTCTACGTCCTGCTGCTCGGCGTCATCGTGGCCGAGGGCTTCGGCTTCACCGGGCAGGTCAACCTGGTCGAGGGCGCGCCGTTCACCGACACCCGGGTCGCCTACGACCTGGCTGAGCCAGGCCGATGGTTCGGCCTGGAGGACCACGCCGGCACGCGTCTTGAGCTGGTCGACTTCGACGTGCAGTACTTCGACGACCTCACGCCGAAGCTCTACCGGTCGCGGGTGCGGCTGCTCGACGACTCGGGCACAGCAGAGCCCACCGACATCACGGTGAATCACCCGCTCACTGCCGACGGCTTGAAGGTGTACCAGATGCGCTTCGGCATGGCGCCCCGGATCATGGTGCGCTCGGGCGAGACGGTCATCCTCGATGAGCAGGTGATGTTCAGCGAGGAGCAGGGCGGCATCTGGCGGGGGACCGCAAAGGTCGCCACGGGCGAACCACAGATGGTGCTCGACATGGTCTTCCTGCCCGACGCGCGGCTCCAGCGGGACTCGACCGGTGAGGAGCAGATCATGAACGGCGGCCCAAGACCGGAGAACCCCGTGCTGTTCGCGGATCTCTGGGTCGGCGAGCTCGGCCTTGAGCGCCCGCTGCCGGCCAGGGACTTCACCCGGTCCGGCGGCGAGCTGGTGAACACCGTCATGGTGCGGGAAGGCGAGACCGTGCCGCTGGCCGGGCAGGAGCTGGACCTGCAGCTGAGCTTCCCCCAGCTCACCATGTGGTCTGGCTTCCAGATCTCCCACGCCCCGGGAAGGTGGCTGCTCGTGCTCGCCTCGGTCCTGCTGTTGGCTGGGTTGGTACCCTCGCTCTACAGTTACCGGCGCAGGATCTGGGCCGAGGCCCGGCTGGTCGGTGAGGGCAGTGAGGTCGTGCTGGCCGGGGTCGCGTTGCAGCGCAAGCAGGAGTTCGCCGGAGAGTTCGCACGGCTCGCCGGTCGGACCGCCGATCGGCTGACCGTGCAAGAGGAGGATCGCTGATGGTCGACGAGGCACTTGCACAGACCTCGAACACGCTCTTCCTCACCGCCTTCGGCGCCTACGTCTTGGCCTTTGTCGCGGCGTTTGCCCGGCTGGCCCTGACGAGCGTGTCCCGCGAGCACGGCATCGCCGAGACGCGCCGCGCCGCACAAGCCGGTTTCGTCGTGGCGGCGTTGACCGGGGCCGGCCTGCTTGCTCACGTCGCGAGCATCGCCACCCGCGGCTTCGCGTCCGGGCGGCCTCCGTGGATGAACATGTACGAGTACTCCTCGGCCATGGCGCTGGTGGCGGTCGGTGCCGGCGTGGCGATCGTCTGGCGGCGCCGGGAGTACCGCAACCTGCTCGGTTTCGTGCTCGCGGCGGCGGTGCTGATGATGGGCTCCGCGCTGCTGCTGTACGTCGAGGCCGCGCCCGTCCAGCCCGCGCTCGACAGCTGGTGGCGGCTCGTGCACGTCACGATGATCAGCTTCTCCTCCTCGGTGCTCATGGTCGGGTTCGCCATCGCCGCGCTGTACCTGGTGAAGGAGACGGCCGAGCGACGGGTGGCCGAGCGCAGCGGCCGGTTCGGCGCCGGCTCGGTCGGCGCGGCCCAGCTGCCACCCGAGCTGGTCGACGAGACCCGCGCCGTCGAGGGGCTGGTCGGTGACACGGCCGTTGCCGCGAGCTCCGAAGCGAGCCTGGCCAGCCCGTTGGAGCAGCGCCGCGCGCTCTCGCCGACGCCGTTCGTCGCGGCCCCGGCCGTGGCGGCATTCGCGTTGGCGCTCGTGCTGGGCACACCGCTCTTGCAGGCGTTGGGTTACGCGCTGGCGCTGGGAGTGCTGGGGTTGGCGACCTGGTGGGCGGTGCCGTTCCTGCCCGCCGCCGCCCAGCTCGACCGGCTCGCCTTCGGGATCAACGCGTTCGCCTACCCGCTCTTCACGCTCGCCGTCATCATGGGCGCGATGTGGGCCGAGGTCGCCTGGGGCCGCTACTGGGGCTGGGACCCCAAGGAGACCTCCTCGTTCGTGACGTGGGTGCTGTACGCGGGCTACTTCCACGCCCGCGCGACGGCGGGCTGGCGCGGCCGCCGCGCCGCCTGGCTGAACGTGATCGCCTACGCCTCGCTGCTCGTCACCTACTACGTGGTCAACCTCTTCGTCGTCGGGCTGCACAGCTACGCGGGCGTGAACTAGCCCTACACACCGGGCTGGTTCGGCCTACCGCCCCTGCTCCCGATCCACCGCACGGTTCAGTCCAGGCTCAACGCAAGAACTCGCGCATGTGCGCGAGTTCTTGGTGTGGGGTGCGCGGTATCCGCAACGCCGATCGCACACCGGTCGGGAAGAACTCGCGGAACCGCGAGTTCTTGCTGTAGGGAGGAAGGGGCGCGAGGGCTTGAACGGCCATTCAAGCCCGGGCTAGACTGAGGCACCCCGTGAGAAGGAGGCGACCGTGGCCGCCCCGGTGCTCGAGCCGACCGAGCTTGCCCGCAGTGCCGCCCCGCATGAGCAGGCGCGCACGCTGCCGGGGGCGGCCTACCACCACGCCGAGGTGTTCGCGTGGGAGCAGCAGACGCTCTTCCCCGGAGCCTGGGTCTGCGTCGGCAGGGCGAGCGAGCTGGCCGAGTCCGGCCACCGCCGGGCGCTGATGATCGGCGCGCAACCGGTCATCGTCACGCGCGACGCGCAGGGAGAGCTGCACGCGCTCTCCAACGTCTGCCGGCACCGCGGCCACGAGGTGTTGGGCGTCGGGGACAGCAGCGGGAGCACGCTGCAGTGTCCGTACCACGGCTGGGTGTACGGGTTGAACGGCCGGCTCCGCGGCGGTCCAAGGCTGCGGGCGACGCCCAGATTCGACCGCACCGATCCATCCCACGCGCTGCTGTCCCTGCCGCTCGCCGAATGGGGCGGGTGGATCTTCGTCAGCGCCAGCACGCAACCGCCGTCGTTCGCCGCGTGGATGGAGGGCCTCGGCGCGCTGCTCGGCGCATATGAGCTCTCCCGGCTCCGCACGGCGGTGACGCACACCTACGAGGTCGCCGCGAACTGGAAGCTGCTCGTCGAGAACTACCACGAGTGTTACCACTGTGACCAGATCCACCCGGAGCTGTGTCGCGTCAGCGCTCCGCTCAGCGGGTACGACCTGCCGCGCCGAGGCGCGTGGCGAGGCGGGACCATGGAGCTGCTCGACGGCGCCGAGACGATGTCGCTCGACGGCCGCAGCGACGGGGTGGTCATGCGCGGCGTCTCCACAGAGCTGCGCCGCACGATCTATTACCTCAGCGCGTTCCCGAACCTGCTGCTGTCGGTGCACCCCGACTACGTGATGACCCACCTGCTGCGCCCCGTCGCCCCCGACCGCACCGCTGTGACATGCTCGTGGCTCTTTCCCCCTGAGGCGCTCGACCGAGACCGGTTCGACCCCTCCTACGCCGTGGACTTCTGGGACGTCACGAACCGCCAGGACTGGGCGGCGTGCGAGGGCGTGCAGCGGGGCGTCGTCGCGGTCGGCTACCGACAGGGGCCGTTCTCCGCCGACGAGGCCGCCGTGCACCAGTTCGTCCAGCAGATCGCGAACGCCTACCTGGAGGGCTCGCCCGCCGCGGTGCTCGCCGTCCCCGAGACCTGATCGAGCCGGCCCGCGCGGACGGTCGCGAGCAGCATGCACAACGGAGCGAGCACCAGCACGAGCAGCGCTGCCCGCAGTCCGAGACGGTCACCGATCCACCCCATGATCGGCGGACCGACGACGAACCCGCCGTAGCCGACGGTGGTCACGGCCGCGATCGCCATCCCCGCTGAGTGGTCCGCGCCCGCGCCCGCCTTGCCGAATGCCGCCGGTGCCGCGACGGAGAGGAAGAACCCCAGCATGAGAAAGGCCAGGCCAGCGACCTGCGGGGTGGGAGCGCTCACCATCAGCGTCCCCGCTCCGACCGACCCGACCGCGGACACGACGAGCGTGCGCTGATGGCCGAACCGGAAGAGCACCCGCGCCGCGAACAGCCGGCCGACGGTGATCGCCGAGGCGAACGCGGCGAACGCCAGGGCAGCGCCCAGCACCGGCCCGCCGAGATCGGCCCGCACGAACAGCACCGACCATGCGTCCATCGAGCCCTCCACGAAGAAGGCGCACAGGACGATCACTGCGACGGCCCGCAGGTCCGCTCGGTGGCGCAGCACGCCCACCGCCAGGCCCGGCACCGGCGCCTTGGTCTGCGCCGGGGCCTCGCGCCTCAGCAGCGTCACGGCCAGCACCGCGGCCAGTGCCTCGCCGGCGCTCACGCCGCCAAGGACGGCGCCGGGTGACCAACCGGCGTTGGTCGCGAGGGCAGCGAGCACTGCCGCGACGGCGCCTCCCGCACCGTAGGAGGCGTGGACCAACTGCAGCACCGGTCGTTCGGCGGCAGCCTCCAGCTCGGCGCCGACGAGGTTGACCAGCACGTCAATCATGCCGATCCCTACGCCCAGCAAAGCGAACGCCGGCAGCAGGAGGAGGCCGGTGGCAAGGCCGACCCACAGACCCGCGACTGCCGTCACCAGAAAGGCCGCCGCGAGCGCGGGTGGTCGGGCCACCTGCACCGCTCGTCCACCGATGAAGGCCATCGTGGCGATCGCCGTGATCGAGGTGACCGCGAACAGGCCACCCACGGCCGACAGGGAGAGGTCACGCATGGCCAGGTAATCCGCGAGGACAACCGCCCACGCGCCCCAGAACCCGCCGTAGGCGGCGTAGCCGAAGGCCAACGGGAAGAGCGCGCGTCGCAAGGACGGGTCGGCCCGCTGCCAGCGCCGGAACCGGCGCGTGCGCCCGGCGGCCACGCCCTCGCCCTTTGAGGCATTGCCATCCGTCGCCATCACTGGGTATCGTATCGAATGGCCGTTCAAACTTGGAGTTGAAGCCATGGTCATGCAGCCGCTCACGACGACAGAACACGGCGGGGTCGACGCCCTGATCGCGGAGCAGGAGCAGATCTTTCTGCGTCGCCAGACGCGCTCAGCCGAGCTGCTCGCGCAGGCGCGAGGGGTGCTCGCGGGCGGCGGCACCTCCAGTTGGCAGATCGCCGAGCCGCAGATGGTCTGGCTCTCGCACGGGGGCGGCTCCAAGATGGTCGACGTCGACGGAACCAGCTACGTCGACCTGCACGGCGGCTACGGCGTCGGCGTCGCCGGTCACGGGCATCCCGCGATCGTCGCTGCGGTCACCGAGCGGGTGCCGCTTGGCACGCACTTCGCGCAGCCCACCCCTGACGCCATCGTCGTGGCCACCGAGCTCTCCCGACGCTGGGGGTTGCCGCTCTGGCGGTTCGGCAACTCGGGCACCGAGGCCACCATGGACGCGGTCCATCTCATGCGCGCCATCACCGGTCGCGACCGCATCCTCAAGGTCGAAGGCTGCTATCACGGCCATCACGACTCCGTGATGGTCTCGGTGGCGAACGAGGCCGACGAGATCGGCCCGGCGACGCGCCCGACCAGCGCAGCGGCGGGCACCGGCATCCCCGATGCGCTCACCCAGCTGACCAGCATCGTGGGCTTCAACGACCTCGACGCGGTCGCCCGGACGCTCGACGAGCACGCGGGTGAGGTCGCCGGCATGATCATCGAACCGATCATGATGAACGCCGGCATCATCCCTCCCGACGACGGCTACCTCGCGGGTCTGAAGGAGCTGCTCCACGCTCACGGCGCGCTGCTGGCGTTCGACGAGGTGAAGACCGGCGTCACGGTCGCGGCGGGGGGCGTGACCGAGCTCTCGGGCGTCACCCCCGACATGGTGACGCTCGCGAAGGCGATGGGCGGCGGCGTGCCGTGCGGCGCGATCGGAGGGACGGAGGAGGTGATGGCGTTCATCGCCGACGGCCGGTACGAGCAGGTGGGCACCTTCAACGGCAATCCGCTCACCATGGCCGCCGCGCGCGCCATGCTGACCGAGGTGGCCACCCCCGCGGCGTACACACACCTGGACGGGCTGCGTGACCAGTTGGTCACGGGCGCGCAGAAGATCATCGATGCCTACGGGCTGCCCGCGTATCCGCTGGGTTTCGGGGCGAAAGGCAGCATCACCTTCACTTCCGAGCGCGTGCGCCACTATCGTGACTTCATGCAGCTCGACGACCGGCTCTCCCACCTGCACTGGCTGACCCAGCACAACAACGGCGTCTTCCTGCCGCCCTGGGGCAAGTCCGAGCAGTGGACCCTGTCGGTGCAGCACACCCAAGACGACGCGCAGCGCTTCCTGGACAACTTCGAAGCGTTCGCCTCCGCACTCCGAGGGTAGGAAGCCGATGCCGCCAGAACGCGTTCATCTTACCGGCCTCACGAAGCGCTTCCGCCGGGTCGTCGCCGTCGACGGCATCGACCTGGACATCGCCCCCGGCGAGTTTTTCTCGCTGCTCGGTCCGTCCGGCTGCGGCAAGACGACGACGCTGCGGCTGATCGCCGGGTTCGAGCGGGCCGACGAGGGCGAGATCCGCGTGGGCGACATGGACATGGCCTCCACGCCGCCGCACCGACGACCGGTGAACACAGTCTTCCAGCACTACGCGCTGTTCCCTCACCTCTCCGTGGCCGACAACGTCACCTTCGGTCTGCGGTTCACCGATGCTACGTCGGAAGACCGTCAACGCCGGGTGGGCGAGGCGCTCGAGCTCGTGCAACTGGGCGACCTGGGCGAGCGCATGCCCGCGGAGCTGTCGGGAGGTCAACAGCAGCGCGTCGCGCTGGCGCGCGCGTTGGTGCTCAACCCGTCGGTGCTCCTGCTCGACGAGCCGTTGGGCGCCCTCGACGCCAAGCTGCGCAAGACGCTTCAGGTCGAGCTGAAGGCGCTGCAGGAACGGGTCGGCATCACCTTCCTCTACGTCACCCACGACCAGGAGGAGGCGCTCACCATGTCCGACCGGCTCGCGGTCATGGACGAGGGCCGCATCCGCCAGGTCGGGACTCCCCGCGACGTCTACGAATCCCCCGACCATGCATTCGTCGCCGACTTCCTGGGGGCGGCGAACATGCTCGACGCGGAGGCGCTCGGCGAGGATCAGGAGGGCCGTTGTCGCGTGCGCCTGCACGATCACGAGCTCCATGCCGGCCGGGGAGAAGGTGGCATCCGTGGACCGGTCAAGCTGGTGATTCGCCCCGAGCGGGTCGTGATCGAGGAACGCGACGGACCGGTCGACCGGGAGAACCGCCTGCCAGGAGTGATCGAGCGGCTCGTCTTTCAGGGCGCCGTGACCCAGATCCTCGTGCAGCTCGCCGGTGGTGGGCAGCTGCAGGCGCTCGTTCCCAACCAAGGTCAGCAGGCGCTGCCGGATGCGGGCACCGACGTCGCGGCGCACCTGCCTGCCGGTGCTTTGCGCGCGCTGCCGGTGGGGGACACGGAGCCCGCGGAGACCGTCGGTTGAGGGTCGGCTACATGTCGAACTGCGCCAGATCCTCGACGCCCGATCCGTGCTCCCCTCTGCGGCGCCGGCTGCGGCCGAGGGCGATTCCGGCCGCGACGATGGCCAGCAGGGTGATCAGCAAGAGAATGGTCGCCAGGGCGTTGAGCGCAGGGGTGGGACCCAGCCGCGTGCTGCTGTAGAGGCGCACCGGCAGCGTGACCGAGTCCTGTCCGGCCGAGAGGAACGCCGAGATCACGAAGTCGTCGATCGAGATGGCGAAGACCAGCGCGAGGGCCGCGTAGATCGCCGGCATGAGGAGTGGGAGCAGCACGAGGCGCATCGCCTGCCAGCGGGACGCGCCCAGATCCATGGCCGCCTCCTCGTACTGGGCGGTCACCGCGAACAGGCGGCCGCGCAGAACGACGACCACGTAGCTGATCGTGAACGTCACGTGGCCGAGCAGCTGGGCGGGCGTCCCCAGGTCGACGAAGCTGAAGAGATTGGTGAACACCAGGAAGAGCGCCACCCCCATCACGATCTCGGGGGTGATCAACGGGAACAGCATGAGCGTGTTCGCGGGTCGTGCTCCGCGCCCGCGCCAGCGCGCCAGCCCGAGCGCGAGCCCCACGCCGAGAGGTGTGGCGATCACCATGGTCAGCACGGCGATCTTCAAGCTCTGCGTCAACGCGGCGCGCAGCGAAGGATCGTTGAGCACGGAGAGCGACGGATCGTTGATGTACCACCGCAGCGAGAAGCCCTGCCAGGCGCTGCGGGACCGGCCCGCGTTGAACGAGAACTGGATCGCGATGAGCACCGGCACGAGCGCCCAGACCAGGTAGGCGAACGTGAAGACCGCGAGCCAGCGGGGCTTCCGCCACGGGTTGGCCAGCCAGTTGCGGAGCCGGTCGACACGCGATCGCGTCTCGTCGGCAGGGGGCGCGACGGAGGCCGGTCGCGTCTCGGCCTGCGCGGTCATTTCGCCGCCCGCTTGGTCTCGCGCGCCACCTGGATGAGGTAGTAGCTCATGAGGATGCCGACGAAGGCCATCAGCACGACGGTCAGCGCGGCACCCTCCGTCCCGCCGATCCCCGAGCTGATGAACTGGTCGATCTCGTTTCCGATCATGCGTGTGCGGGGCGAGCCCGACAGCAGGTTGGGCGTGTAGTAGTCGCCGAACATCGGCAGCATGATGAGCACCGTGCCGGCCAGGATGCCTTGGCGTGAGAGGGGCAGCGTGACCCGCACGAAGGTCCAGAACGGGTTGGCGCCAAGGTCGCGGGAGGCCTCCAACAGCTCCTCGTCCAGCCGGTCCAGCGCGGCGTACAGCGGCAGGATGAAGTAGGGGATGTAGCCGTAGACGAGCCCGAGCACCACGGTGGACGAGCGCCCGGACAGCCAGTTCTGTGGCGCGTCGAACAGCCCGATGGCCACCATCAGCTCGTTGGCGAGGCCGTCGGTCGAGAGCAGGTTGACCCAGGCCAGCATCCGCATGATGTAGTTGATCCAGAACGGCAGGATCAGCAGCACGAGCAGAAGGACCTTCCAGCGTCCGGCACGGCGTCCGATGAAGTAGGCCACGGGGTAGCCGATCACGATGCACAGCGCCGTGGCCACGGCCACGTAGGTGATCGTCCTCAGCGCGAGCGCGGTCAGCCGCCCGCCGAACAGGTCGCGGATGACGTTGAAGAACGTGGTCGGGTCCCACTGCAACGGATTCCAGACCGGTTGCGCGAGCCCGAACAAGGGATCGATGCGTCCCATCGCGACCGCCAGGATCGCGTAGAAGGGGACAACGAAAAGCAGGATGAGCCAGAGCAGACCCGGCGCCGCGAACGCCGGCCAGAGCCAGTTCCGCTCCTTGCGTCGACCCTTCGCCCGGGCCGGCTCGGTCTGGCTAGCCACCGGTCTGCGCCGAGGCCCAGACCTGTTGCCACATGCGGGCGACCTCCGGCGTGAGCTGCAGCGGGACCTGCCCGAGCTGGAAGTCTCCCTGCCGCACGATCGCCGATTCTAGGTAGGTCGGCACGTACTCGTTGGTCACTAGGGACTCCGGGTTGAGCTCCGTCAGCGGTGGCTGGTAGCCCGTCCAGCCGAAGTTGTTCAGCGCATGCGCGTTGTCGAGCATGAAGTTCAGGAACATGTGCGCGAGCACCGGCTTCTGGGCGTTGGCCATGACCGCCATGCAGTCGTTGGCGATGAGCCCGCCCGACGTCGACTGGGCGCCCTTCGGCGGCCAGAGGTAGCGCAGCACCGACGGGTCACCGCCCTCCGGCATGTAGTACTGGGCGTTGACCATGTCACCCGACCACGCGTGGTGCAGGCCCACCTGCCCCTCGGGCAGCTTCACGTAGGCGCCGTCGATCGAATAGCGAATGTTCACCAGGTCGACCAGCTCCGCGAGGCTGGAGCCGGCCTTTTGGAGCGCGGCTTGGTCGGTGGTGTTCGGGTCCATGACGCCGTCATGGAACAGGGCGACCGAGATGGTCTCGCGGTTGTCGTCGTACAGCCCGACCTTGCCCTTGTACTGCGGATCCCAGAAGACGTCCCACGGGTTGTCCATGACCTCGGGCTTCAGGTCGACCTGGTCGGTGCGCCACGCCAGACCCGTCTGGTAGACGGCGTAGGGCACGCTGTAGCGGGAGCCGGAGTCGTAGTAGGGGTCGGCCAGCTCCGGCCAGACGTTCTTCTCCAGGTTGGGCAGGTAGTCGTGGTTGAGCGGCTGCAGCAGCTTGCCGGCGACGTACTTCGGCAGCACCGGGGAGGTCGGGAAGAAGACGTCGGCCTCCAGCTCACCGGTCGAGAGCTTCCGCAGCGCCTCGTCGAGGTTGTAGAAGGTCGTGACCTCGTAGTCGACGCCGAACTCCTTCCTGAACGCCTTCAGGGTGTCGACGTTGATGTAGTCGGCCCAGTTGTAGATGCGCAGCGGCCCAGCCTCCGGGTCGAGGCCGGACTCGATAGCCGGCAGATCGTCGAACAGCGGCTGCTGGACCGGGTTGCCGGGCGAGCCGATCGCGAGGCCGTCCTCCGCGGCTGAGGGGATCGGACCGCCGGCCGTCGACGATGGCCCGCTCTGTGACGAGCCGCCGGACGACTGGCTCGTACCCGAACCGCCGCACGCGCTCAGGAGCGCACCGCCGGCCAGGCCGGTGGAGAGGCGGAGAAAGTCTCGCCTGTTGAGCTCCCGCGGCAGAATCAGACGTTCCTTCGGATGGCGCATGTGCATCATCTCCTCGTCAGCTGATGGTGACCTCGTCGAGTTGGAACTCCAGCCGCCGCATGGCGTACGAGAGCGCGATGGTGCGCATGCGCTCGCTGTCGACCTCGACATCGTGGAGGGTGACCTGCAGGGCGAGCCCATCGATCAACGCCGCGAGCTCGAGCGCGAAGTCCTGTGGCTCCACCTCGCTGGAGAAGACGTGCCGGCGCTGCCCCGTGCGCACGACGTCGGCGATCGTCGATCGCCACCGACGGTCAAGACCGGCACGACGGCGCGCGACCTCGGGATCGTGCAGCGCACGGGCCCACAGCTCGAGCCACAGACGCCAGTCGGCGTCGAGCTCGTCGAGGGCGGCCTTGGCGTCGGGGCAGGAGCCCGAGATGAGCCGGAGCATCTGCTCACGTGGGTCGTCGATCGCGGTGATCACTCGGAACAGGTGGAGGTAGAACTGGTCCTCTGCGGCGGTCAGCGCCTCGGCGAGCAGATGGCCCTTGCTGCCGAAGTAGTACAGGGTGAGCCCGGTGCTCGTCTCGGCCGCCGCGGCGATGTCGGCGATGCGGGCGTCGCACAACCCGCGGGCGGCGATGACCCGTGCCGCCGCGGCCAGGATCTGCTGACGCCGCTGTTCGTTCTGGGCTGGGCGCTGAGCCGGACGTGCGACCATGGACCTCCCCGTCCTGAGGGCTTGAGTCGATATTCAAGAGCGCCGCCTCGTGAACGTCAAGCACTTCTTTCCATTCGGACCTTCCCCGTCGGGCCGGTCTTGAGTAGGCTGCGCACAAGTTGAACCACGAATCAAAGGATCACGATGGCAGCCAACACCTATGACGCGATCGTGATCGGCGGCGGGCACAACGGGCTGACGGCGGCGGCCTACCTGGCGCGCTCCGGAGCCCGGGTCGTGGTCTGCGAAGCCCGGCACAAGGTCGGCGGCGCCGCGTCGACGGACGCGCCGTGGCCGGATGCTCCTGAGTTCAGGGTCACGACGTACTCCTACGTGATGAGCTTGATGCCCGAGCAAATCATCGACGACCTCGATCTGGCGCGCCACGGGTACAAGGTGCACCCCATGGGCCCGTACTACGTGGCGTTCCCCGGTGGCGGTTCGCTCACGATCGGCTCCGAGGACGCGGCCAGCGACGCCGCGTCGATCAAGCGCTTCAGCGCGCGCGACGCCGCCGCCTATCCGCGCTGGAAGGAGTGGCTGGGCGGGGTGGCGGACATCCTGGCTCCGCTGCTGCTGACGGTCCCGCCGAAGCTCGGGTCGCGCCACCCCGAGGACCTGCTCGATCAGCTCAAGCTGCTGTGGCGGCTGCGTGGCCTGGACTCCCGGCGCATCGGCGACGTGACGCGGCTGATGACCATGAGCATCGCCGACCTCCTCGACGACTGGTTCGAGTCCGAGCAGGTCAAGGCCGCGCTCGCCGTCGACGGCGTCATCGGCACGTGGGCTGGGCCCCGGGCGCCCGGGACGGCGTACGTGCTCGCGCACCACGAGATCGGGGACGTCGGCGTCGGCCTCGGCTCCTGGGGCTATCCCGAGGGTGGCATGGGCGCCGTCTCCGACGCCATCCGCGACGCCGCGCTCGCGGCGGGAGCCGAGGTGCGACTGCGGGCGCCGGTCGAGCGCATTTTGACGTGCGCGGGGCGGGCCGGGGGTGTCGTGCTCGACGGGGGCGAGGAGCTGCATGCCGACACCATCGTGACGACCATCCACCCGCAGATCACGTTCCTGCGTCAGCTCGACCGGCGGGAGCTGCCCGACGACTTCGTGACCGCGATCGAGCAGTGGAAGAGCCGGTCGGGCACGGTGAAGATCAACCTGGCCCTCTCGGAGCTGCCGGACTTCACCGCCGATCCCGGCACGACCGCAGGGCTGCACCACGGCGGCGCGATCGAGCTCAGCCACTCGGTCGACTATCTGGAGGACGCCTTCCAGGACGCCCGGTCCGGGCAGGCGGCGCGGCGGCCCTTCTCCGACGGCGTGATCCCCACGGTCTTCGACCGCACCCTCTGCCCGGAGGGGTCGCACATCATGTCGCTGTTCACCCAGTGGGTGCCCGAGAGCTGGGCGGACGAGACCGACCAAGCCGAGCTGGAGGCCTACGCCGACCGCGTCATCGCCGGCTACAACGAGCTGGCTCCGAATTTCGAGCGCTCGATCCTGCACCGGCAGGTGCTCGGACCCAAGGAGATGGCCGACGAGCTCGGCTTGATCGGTGGCAACATCTTCCATGGCGAGCTCTCGGCCAACCAGTTGTTCCACATGCGTCCGGCCGCCGGCTACGCCGACTACCGCTCGCCGATCGAGGGGCTGTACCAGGCGTCGTCGGCCACGCACGCGGGCGGGGGCGTCTGCGGCATCCCGGCGCTGCTGGCCGTCTCGCAGATCGCGCGCGATCGCCGACGGGCGCGCATGCGCCAGCGTCTGCGCGTCGGCTGAGAGGCTCCTGCCGTGACCGCCGTCGAGGAGTCCGTGACCGCGGGGACCAGCTCGCTGCGCCCGCTGCTGGAGGCCGGCTCTGTCGCGGTCGTCGGCGCCAGTGCAAGGCCAGGCTCGGTCGGCGCGGAGGTCATGCATCAGCTGCTGCAGGGCGGCTTCGACGGGCCGGTGTACCCCATCAACCCTCGTTATCGCGAGGTCGCCGGGCACCGTTGCCTGCCGACGCTCGCGGACATCGGGCGGCCCGTCGATCTGGTGATCCTCGCAGTGGGCAACGCGGCGCTCGAGACACAGTTGCGTGAGACGGTCGCGATCGGAGCGGGTGCCGCGACCATCTTCGCGAGCGCGTACGAGCACGAGCCGGGCGATCCGTCGCTGCTCGACCGTCTCCGCGCCGTCGCCACCGAGGCCGGGATGGTCGTGTGTGGCGGCAACGGTATGGGCTTCGTGCATGTGGAACACCGGCTGCGCGCGAGCGCCTACTCCCAACCGCTGGACCTGGAGCCCGGACCGGTGACGTTCCTGACGCACTCCGGGTCGTTGTTCACGGCGATGCTGCACAACCGCCGGCACGTGCGCTTCAACCTGGCGGTCTCGACCGGCCAGGAGCTGGTCACGACGATGGCCGACTATCTGCTCTATGCGCTGGATCAGCCTTCGACGCGGGTGGTGGCGCTCTTCCTGGAGACGGTCCGCGACCCGCGGCGGTTCCTGACGGCCCTGCGCCTTGCTCGGGAGCGCGACATCGCCGTCGTCGCCCTGACGGTCGGCCGGCACGATGAGACCAGGGGGCTGGTCACCGCTCACTCCGGCGCGCTGGCCGGTGACGACGGCGCCTACGAAGCCGTCTTCGACGCCTACGGCGTGCACCGGGTGACCGCGCTTGACGAGCTGCTCGACACCCTCTCCTTGTTCACCGCCGGACGGCGCGCCGCACCCGGTGGGCTCGCTGCGCTGCACGACTCCGGCGGTGAGCGTGCGCACCTCGCGGATCTCGCGTTGGACGGTCAGATACCCCTGGCGGTGCCCGGAGCCCGGACCCGTGAGCGTCTCGCGGCGCTGCTGGACGCTGGGCTGCCCGCGACCAACCCCCTCGACGCGTGGGGGAGCAGCCGCAACTACCACGAGATCTTCCTGGCGTGTGGTCAGGCACTGCTCGATGATCCGGACACCGCGGGGCTCGTGTTCTGCGTCGACCTGCCGGACGAGACCGACGAAGACAGCTATCCCGACATCGCCCGGGCGCTGAAAAGAGCCTCCGAGAAGCCCTTCGGGGTGTTGTCGAACGTCTCGGGTGCGATCAATGACGTCGTCGCAGACGGCTTGCGCCAAGAAGGGATACCGGTGCTCGAGGGAACGACCACGGGCCTGGCGGCCTTCGGCCACCTGCTGGCCCACCGCGATCATCGCGCCCGCCCGCCGATCCAACCGCCGGAACCGGCAGCGTCTGCGGTCGCAGAGCGCTGGCGTCAGCGCCTGAGCAGCCGCTCGCCGTGGTCCGAATCCGAGGCGCTGGCGCTGGTGGCGGATTTTGGGATCGACGTCGTCGAACAGCGCCTCGCGGAGCGTGAAGACGATGTCCTCGCCGCGGCGCGCGGTCTCGGCTGGCCGGTCGCCGTCAAGACCGCCATGCCTGGCATCTCGCACAAGTCCGACCAGGGCGGCGTGCAGCTCTCACTCACCGACGATCAGGCGGTGCGAACGGCCTACCGCACGTTGCGTGCGGGGTTCGGGCCAGCGGTTTCCGTCGCGCGGATGGTTCCTCCCGGCGTCGAGCTGGCCATCGGCGTGGTGCGTGATCCCGCGTTCGGCCCGCTGGTCGTCGTGGGCGCCGGCGGCCTCCTCGTCGAGGTGTTGCGCGACCGGCGCGTGGCGCTTCCGCCGTTGGATGCGGTGAGCGCCGTTCGTCTCCTCGACGGGTTGAAGGTCAGCCGTCTGCTCACCGGTGTGAGGGGCGCGCCGGCCGCCGACATGGGCGCGATCGCACGTGCCTTGGTGCGGCTGTCGGTGCTGGCGTTGACCTTCGGCGACGAACTCGCGGCGCTCGATGTGAACCCGCTCATCTGCGGACCGCACGGCTGCGTCGCCGTCGATGCCCTCGTGGAGCCCATCACCTGATCCTTAGCACGGTCGAGCTGCCCCGCAGGGTCGACCACGAAGTGTTGCCTGCGGGGCTCCGACTCGGGGGGGGTGGGTGTGGATGGTGGTGTGGCCTGGGGGGGAGGTCCGGGTGCAGCGGGCGGTGTCGGGGTCGAGGGTGACGCGCCGGCCGAGGTGGTCCATGAGTTTGTGGTGGCCGGGGCAGGCGGGGATGGTCTCCGTCGAGGGTGGTGTCGCCGCCTTTGTTCCAGTCGTGCAGGTGCGCGGCCTGGCTCCAGGCGATGGGGCGGTCACAGCCGGGTCCGCGGC
>JBBSMR010000012.1:0-63896 GCA_038233095.1 Euzebyales bacterium | reverse complement strand
GTGCGCGAGCTCACCGGCGGCAAGGACCCGCACAAGGGCGTGAACCCCGACGAGGTCGTCGCCGTCGGCGCCGCGCTGCAGGCCGGTGTGCTGAAGGGCGAGGTCAAGGACGTGCTGCTGCTCGACGTCACCCCGCTCTCCCTCGGCATCGAGACCAAGGGCAGCGTGATGACGAAGCTGATCGAGCGCAACACGACCATCCCGACGAAGAAGTCGGAAGTCTTCACGACCGCCGACGACAATCAGCCGCAGGTTGAGATCCACGTGCTGCAGGGCGAGCGCGAGATGGCGGCCTACAACAAGACGCTCGGGAAGTTCCAGCTCGTCGACATCCCGCCGGCGCCCCGCGGTGTGCCGCAGATCGAGGTCACCTTCGACATCGACGCCAACGGCATCGTGCACGTCTCCGCGAAGGACCGGGGTACGGGCAAGGAGCAGTCGATGACCATCACCGGCCAGTCCGCCCTGCCCAAGGAGGACATCGACCGGATGGTGCGTGACGCCGAGTCCCACGCCGAGGAGGACCGCAGGCGCCGCGCCGAGGCCGACACCCGCAACAACGCCGACAACCTGCTGTATCAGACCGAGAAGCTCGTGCGCGAGAACGACGACAAGATCTCCGCGGAGCACAAGGCCAAGCTGGAGCAGACCCAAGGCCAGCTGCGCGAGGCCCTGAAGGGCGAGGACGTCACCGCGATCTCCAACGCGAGCGACGAGCTCATGCGCGTCAGCCAGGAGGTCGGCCAGGCGATGTACGCCGCCGGTGCGGCCGACCAGGCCGGCCAGCAGACCGGCGCGGACTTCGGCGGTGACTTTGGCGCGGAGACCACGGGCTCTGACGAGGACATCGTCGACGCCGAGGTCGTGGACGAGGACGAGGACGACCAGGGTGCTGCTTGATGGGTGGCAGCGGTCCGCATCCCGACCTCGAACCGGTCGCGCCCTCGCAGGAGGGCGCGTCGGAGGCCGCGCAGGCTGAGACCGCCGACAAGCTTGCCGATGAGGCGTCTCCCGACGGTGATGTCGCGCTCGATTCCGTCGTCGAGCCGGTCGAGAGCGAGCTCGAGGCCGCTCGCCGCGAGCGCGACGAGTTCCTCGACCTGCTGCGCCGCGAGCGCGCCGAGTTCGAGAACTTCCGGCGCCGCTCGACGCGCGAGCGGATGGAGGCGCTGGACCGCGGTGCCGAGCAACTGGCCGCCCAGCTGCTCGGCGTGGTCGACAACTTCGCCTATGTCCTCCAGGCAGCCGACGAATCGGCCGATACCCAGCTCGCGAAGGGTGCCCAGATGGTGCACGACGAGCTGTGGCGCACCCTGTCGCAGGCGGGGCTCGAAGAGATCCCCGGTGTCGGTGAACCGTTCGACCCCACCTGGCACGAGGCGATGATGCAGGTGCCAGCCGACGAAGGTGTGGAGGCCTCCACGGTGGTGGATGTGCTGCGGCGCGGCTACCGCTTCAAGGGACGGGTGCTGCGGCCGGCCTCCGTCTCGGTCGCCCAGTAAGAGGAGGCGCACGCTCTTGGCTCAACGCGATTACGTCGAGAAGGACTACTACGCGGCGCTGGGCGTCAGCAAGAACGCTGACCAGGCCGAGATCGCGAAGGCGTACCGCAAGCTCGCGCGCGAGCTGCACCCCGACGCCAGGCCGAACGACGCGCGGGCGGAGGAGCGGTTCAAGGCGGTCGGCGAGGCCTACTCGGTGCTCTCCAATCCCGAGAAGCGCAAGGAGTACGACCAGGTCCGCCAGCTCGTGGACAGCGGGGCCTTCCGCACGGACGGTGGGCCGGGCGGCTTCGGGGGCTTCCCTGGCTCGGGGCCAGGCGCCGGCGGTCAGGCCTTCGACATCAACGACCTGCTGGGCGGCCTCTTCGGCCAGGCCGGGGGTCCTGGCGGCCCTGGTCCAGGGGGCCAGGCCGGCCCGTTCGGAGGAAACCGCGGACGGCGCAGCGGCGCACGGCGAGGCCGTGACCTCGCCACCGAGCTCACCCTCGCCTTCGACGACGCGATGGCCGGCGTCACGACCACGCTGCGCGTGGCCGGCAGAGCGACCTGCTCGACGTGTCGCGGCTCAGGAGCGGCCCCCGGCACCAGCCCGATCACCTGCACCACCTGCCAAGGCAGAGGCTCGGTCGCCCGTGACCAGGGAATGTTCAGCTTCTCCGAACCCTGCCCGACCTGTGGCGGTTCGGGTCAGCAGATCCCGACGCCCTGCCCCACCTGCAAGGGCACAGGCGCGGAGACGCGCACCCGCGACATCCGCGCGCGCATCCCCGCAGGCGTGAAGGACGGAGCGCGAATTCGTTTGAAGGGCCAGGGTGAGCCCGGGACCACGGGCGGTCAGCCGGGTGATCTCTACGTCACGGTGCACGTGACCCCTGACGAGCTGTTCGGGCGGCGCGACGACGACCTTTTGCTGCGCGTGCCGGTCACCTTCACGGAGGCCGCGCTCGGCACGAAGATCACGGTGCCGACGCTGAGTGACCCGGTCACGTTGAAGGTGCCGGCAGGCAGCGAGAGCGGCAAGACCCTGAGAGTGCGCGGCAAAGGCGTTCCGAAGAGCGGCGGCGGTCGCGGCGACCTGCTGGTCACCCTCGACGTCACCGTTCCGCGTAAGCTCAACCGCGCGCAACGCAAACTGCTCGAGGAGCTCGCGGCGACCGACGGCGGCTCGCCGCGGGAGCACCTCGAGCGCAGGCTCCGCGAGCAACAGAGGGTGTAGCAGTGGCGCGGAACGACGGCGCGGTGTACGTCATCTCGGTGGCGGCCGAGCTCGCCGGCGTGCACCCGCAAACTTTGCGCACCTACGAGCGCAAGGGGCTGCTCGCCCCGGCCCGCACGTCGGGTGGCACCCGGCGCTACTCCGAGCGTGACGTGCAGCGCGTGCTGCTCATCCAGGAGCTGACGCAGGGCGAGGGCGTCAACCTCGCGGGGGTCGAGCGCATCCTGGCACTGCAGGACCGCCTCGACGGGCTGCAGGAGCAGCTCGACCGGGCGCAGCTGGCGGCGGAGGAGATCCGCGAGGACGCCCGTGAGGCGCTGCGCGAGGCCCTCCAGCGCACCGGCACCGAGCTCGTGCTCTACAAACCGAACGCGATCGAGCGTCACCGCGGCTTCACGCGACGCGGGCGGCGGTGAGCCAGCGGATCGCGGCGATCTGTGCGTTCGCGCTGGTGCTCAGCGCATGCTCGCCGGGCGCCCAGGGCTCCTCCGGCGGGGCCTCGTCCGACGCGACCCCGTCCGCAAGCCCGCCGCCCGCGACCACCGGCGGACCCACCGCGTGCGTGGACGGCCGGTGCGCATCCTGCACACCAGGCGTCCACGCAAGCCCCGACGCATGCACGCCGACACATCCGCCGCCGACCGGTCCGTTTCCCGTCGAGCCTGATCCCACCGCCTCCACCGGTGAGCGGCTGAGCCCTCCGGAGGCGACGGAGATCCCCACCAGCGGCGTGGCCACGTTCACGATCGACGATCCGCGCGGCGATGTCGTCGACGCCGAGGGCGCGCCACGGACCGGCCGCCCGGCCGGGCGCGCTGACATCACGAGCGCCCGGCTGCGCGTCGGCGACCGGATCGAGCTGGAGGTGCGCGTCGCCGAGCCGCGCAACCCGGTCGAGTGGGACCCGTTCGACGAGGTTGTCTGGCGGCTCGTCGACGAGCGGGGCGAAGCCTTCGTCGCCGACCTCCGCCGGTACCAGCCCGGTCCGCGCGCCGAGGTGCGCGAAGACGCCGGCGACGGTCCCGGACCGCTGCGCTGCGAGTCGCGCTGGGGCCTGAACGGCGGCAGCTACTGGCTGCGGTTCCCGGCCGCGTGTGTCGGCGATCCCGAGACGCTCATGGCGCGGGTGCACGTGCGGGCCCACGACCGCTCCACGGATGCCTACGCCATCGACGAGCTGCCGGACGCCACGGAAGAGTTCCTGGGCCCCTTCCGACCCTGATCGTTGAGAGGCGCGAATCTTTATAGCAGGAGACTGAGGTTTCTTGCGGCCGTGACAGTACCATGGTCGGCGAGAGTTGATCGATCCACACCGGCAAGGAGAAGCACGGCGCATGGACTTCAATCGGTTCACGGTCAAGGCACAGGAGGCGGTGCAGGCAGCCGTCTCGCTCGCGAGCGCGCGGGGCAACCCCGAGGTCGACCCGCTGCATCTCTTGCACGCGCTGCTCGACCAGTCCGAGGGCGCGGTCTACCCGACCCTCACCGGCGTCGGCAGCACCCCCACGGCCATCCGTAACGTCACCAGAGCCGCGCTGGAGACCCTGCCGGCAGCGCACGGCACGACCGCCCAGCCGGGGATCTCGCGCGCGACGGCGGCCGTGCTCGACGACGCCGAGCAGCGCGGGCGGGCGTTGGGCGACGAGTACACCTCGACCGAGCACGTCCTGCTCGCCTTGGCGGCCTCCGACGGCCGAGCGGGCGCGGTCTTCGGCGACGCCGGGATTACCGGCGATGCCCTGCTCACCGCGCTGCGCGAGGTGCGCGGCAACCAGCGCGTCACCTCGCCGACCCCTGAGGGCACCTACGAGGCGTTGGAGAAGTACGCCCAGGACCTCACGCAGCAGGCACAGGAGGGGGCCTTGGATCCCGTCATCGGTCGCGACGAGGAGATCCGGCGCGTGGTGCAGGTGCTCTCGCGGCGGACCAAGAACAACCCCGTCCTGATCGGCGACCCGGGCGTCGGCAAGACCGCGATCGTCGAGGGGCTGGCCCAGCGCATCGTCGCCGGAGATGTCCCCGCCAGCCTCGCCGACCGGCGCGTCGTGGCGCTGGACCTCTCCGCGATGGTCGC
The DNA here is from genome assembly GCA_038233095.1 of Euzebyales bacterium. Taxonomy (GTDB): domain Bacteria; phylum Actinomycetota; class Nitriliruptoria; order Euzebyales; family Egibacteraceae; genus JBBSMR01. Next base: position 59,104 of record JBBSMR010000012.1, on the reverse strand, counting down.
CGGCGCGAAGTACCGCGGCGAGTTCGAGGAGCGCCTGAAGGCGGTGCTGAAGGAGATCCAGTCCGCCGAGGGACGGATCATCACCTTCGTCGACGAGCTCCACACGATCGTCGGTGCGGGCAAGGCCGACGGCGCGATGGACGCCGGCAACATGCTCAAGCCCATGCTCGCACGCGGGCAGCTGCGCATGATCGGGGCGACCACACTGGAGGAGTACCGCGAGATCGAGAAGGACAAGGCGCTCGAGCGCCGCTTCCAGCCGGTGCTCGTCGGCGAGCCCTCGGTCGAGGACACCATCGCGATCCTACGCGGGTTGAAGGAGCGCTACGAGGTGCACCACGGGGTGCGCATCACCGACGCGGCGGTGGTGGCGGCGGCGCGGCTCTCCGACCGCTACCTGACCGACCGCTTCCTGCCTGACAAGGCGATCGACCTGGTTGACGAGGCGACCAGCCGCCTGCGCATCGAGATCGACTCGATGCCGACCGAGATCGACGTGCTCACCCGCCGCGTGCAGCAGTTGGAGATCGAGCGCGCGGCGGTCGAACCCACTGCGGGAGATGACCCCGACGCGGCCGACCGGCTGACCGAGCTCGACGCCGAGCTGGCCGACATCCGCGCCGAACTGAGCGAGCTGACCGACCGGTGGGAGGCCGAGAAGGCGGCGATCGAGCGCATCCGTGAGCTGAAGCAGGCGATCGAGACGGCGCGGGAGGAGGCCGAGCGCGCCGAGCGCGACGGCGATCTCTCCCGCGCCGCGGAGCTGCGCTACGGCCGCATCCCGAACGGCGAGCGCGAGCTCGAGCAGGCCCACGCCGAGCTTGCCGAGCTGCAGGCCGGCGGGCGCATGCTGAAGGAGGAGGTCGACGCCCAGGACGTCGCCGCCGTGGTCGGGCGTTGGACGGGCATCCCCGTCGTGCGCCTGCTGGAGGGCGAGCGGGAGAAGCTCGTGCGACTGGAGGACACGCTGGCAGAGCGGGTGGTCGGCCAGGCCGAGGCGGTGAAAGCGGTCGCCGACGCGGTGCGCCGCTCGCGGGCCGGGCTTGCCGATCCTGACCGACCGCTGGGCTCGTTCCTCTTCCTCGGCCCGACCGGGGTCGGCAAGACCGAGCTGGCGCGCACGCTGGCGGAGTTCCTTTTCGACGACGAGCGGGCGCTGGTGCGTCTGGACATGGGCGAGTTCGGCGAGCGTCACACGGTCTCGCGGTTGGTCGGCGCGCCTCCCGGCTATGTCGGGTATGAGGAGGGCGGTCAGCTCACCGAGCCGGTCCGTCGCCGCCCCTACTCGGTGGTGCTGCTCGACGAGGTCGAGAAGGCCCACCCGGATGTCTTCAACGCGCTCCTGCAGGTGCTCGACGACGGGCGGCTGACCGACGGGCAGGGCCACACCGTGGACTTCCGCAACACGGTGCTGATCATGACCTCCAACCTCGGTTCGCAGTACATCTTGGACCCGACCGCGTCGGAGGAGACGATCGGTGAGCAGGTCATGGCCAGCGTGCGCCAGCATTTCCGTCCGGAGTTCCTGAACCGGCTCGACGAGGTGCTGATCTTCCATCGGCTCGGCCGCGCGGAGCTGCGCCGCATCGTGGACGTGCAGCTGGGCCGGGCGCGCGAGCGTTTCGCCCAGCGCGACCTGGAGCTGGAGCTCACTGACGCCGCGAAGGATTGGCTGGCCGACCGCGGCTTCGACCCGATCTACGGGGCGCGCCCCCTGAAGCGGGTGCTGCGCAAGGAGTTGGAGGACCGCGTCGCGCTCGCGCTGCTCGACGGGCGCCTCGACGACGGCGCGACCGTCAAGGTCGACGCCGACTCGAACGGTCTGCTGATCAGCTAATCCCCCGGCACCGAGTGTGCACCCTACATGATACCCTACGTGGATGCAGAAGACCAGCATCTACCTCTCCCAGCGCGAGCGCGACCGGCTTGCGCGGCTTTCGCGGCAGACGGGGAGATCGCAATCGGAACTCGTTCGCGAGGCCATAGCCCGGTATGAACCCGGCGAAGCGTCAGACCGCGAGTTCGCGCTGTTCGACAGTGCCGGTGGGGACGGTCGATCGGCCGCCGACATTCCAGACGAAGAGCTGTTGGAGGGCTTCGGGCAGTGACGCTGATCGTCGACGCGGCTCCGCTGGTTGCGGCAGCCGACGTCATGGATGTGAATCGCTCGGCGGTTCAGGGGGTCATCCTTTCGGAAACGGGGGCGGTCATCGTGCCTGCTGTCGTCACCGCCGAAGTCGACTACATGCTCGGGCGTCGGCTCGGCCGCGCCGCCAGGCTGGCCAACCTCTCCGATCTCGCCGCGGGCCGATTCGTTGTCGAGTCGCTCGACCGCGGGGAGCACCAGATGGTGCTCGACCTAGAGCACCGCTACGCGGACCTGGACGCGGGGTTGGCGGATCTGTCGATCGTCGTCCTGGCTCGACGGTTCCGCACCACGCGCATCTTGACGTTCGACCAACGACATTTCCGAGTCCTGCGACCAATCCAAGGCGGGACGTTCAGACTGCTTCCGGGGGACGACCTGTGAACTCGGGCTCTTGAGAGCCGCGTCGCTCAGACTCGACCCGCCGACGCCGACCACCGCCCAGGCAAGCAGCACCGCGCCTGCCCCCACGCGCGCCCCGGAGCTGCGCCGACGCCGCCAAGCCAGCACACAGATCACGACGGGTATGGCTTGAGCGAGGAGCACGAGAAGCGTCCCGGCGCCGGAGTCGGCAGACGGGAGCAGCACCACCATCAGCGCCAGAAGGCTGAGCAAGGCGGCTGCCAGAGCGACCCAGCCGCTCTCGCCGCCATCTCGTGATTGCCGCTGCGCTGCGTCTTCAGGTGAGCCTCGGTGGTCGAACACCGTCAGCCTACTCTTCGTTTCTGGCACCCGGCAACGCCGTCAGCTCTCCACTGCCGCGATGCGGTGGCCGAGCCCGTTGACGGTGCCGGCGAGTGCCCGCACTTCGCCGCGCAGCTCGGCCGTCTCGCCGCGGAGCTCGGTGCTGAGTTCGGCCATCTGAGCGCGCAGCTTGGCCATCTCGCCGCGCAGCTCGGTGCTGAGTTCTGTCATCTCGGCGCGCAGTTCGGTGCTGAGTTCTGTCATCTCGGCGCGCAGCTGGCTACTGTGCCCCGCCATCTCGGCGCGTAGCTCTGTTATCTCGTCGCGCAGCTCGACGATCTGGCGCACGGTCCAGATCTGCAGGCCCGCGAACAGTGCGGCGACACCGAGTGCCGTGGTCACGACTGCTGCGAGTTCCATGTCCCACCTCCCTTCAGCGATCGCTCTCGGATGAGCCGCAGTCTACGAGGATGTCCGTCGCCAGCCTTCCCATCCCCTCGCCACTTGGGGAAAACCTGCTAGAGGCGAGTGCGTGCCCGAGCTACCCAGTGGTGGCGCCCGGCGGGGCGAGCAGGCTGGTGACGGGTTGAGGGCGGCTGCTCAGGTCGCGGTCGGTCCGCCCGGTTAGCAGACGCACGTCTCGGGGGCGAGTGCCCGGGTGCTCGTCGCGGCGGGCGGAGCGCGGCGGCGGGTCACCCCGGCAGGTGGTGGCGAGCAGGCCGAGGGCGTAGCGGCTGAGCGTCTCGGGACCGACCAGGTGCCAGGCCCCCGACCGCCGCTCCGGTTCGAGCGACACCAGCTCCCAGAGAGACCGCGCCAGGTCGACCGCCCCGATGGGCTGGCGCACCTCGTCGACGAAGAGACCGCCGCCGGGCAGCAGCCGGTCGAGCAGATCGCCGGCCGGATCACCCGCCCGGGAGACGACCAGCGAGCAGCGCACGATCGCCGCGCTCGGCACGGCGGCGCGGACGGCCTCCTCCGCCCGTGCTTTCCACCGGCCGTACTCGCTCACGGGACGCGGCTCGTCGGCTCGGCGTACGGCGCGTGCTCGCCGTCGAACACCACGTCGGTCGAGAGCTGCACGAAGCCCGCGCCCGCCCGCCGCGCTGCCTCAGCGAGGTGCTCGCTCGGTGCGAGGATGCCCCGGTGGCCGTCGGACTTGTCATAGGCGGTGTGCACGATGACGTCGGGACCAACCCGGTCGACCAGCGCGGCGACCGCGTCACCGTTGGCGAGATCGAGCCGATGGCGCTCACCGTGGTCGGCGGGCTCGCGGTGCTCGGTGACGTGCAACGCGACGTCCGACGGGGCCACCGCCACGAGGGTCCGGCCGAGCATCCCTGCCCCGCCGGTGACGAGCACACGCACAGCGGGTCAGTCGTGACGGTTGAGACGCACGATCAGGTCGGCGAGCAGGCCGAGGCTGAACAGGATCATGCCCGTCGTCAGCAAGAGGATGGTGTTCTGTGAGATGCGCCACGGGTCGGTGATCAGGTCGTAGAAGAGCTTGCCGGTGCCCACAAAGAGGACGGTCAGGGCGATCGGAGCGAACACGCGCAGTGGCTCGAAGAACGTGATCATTCGCAGGATCTGCAGGATGTAGCGGTAGGCGTCCTTGATCGGGTGGAAGTGGGAGCGTCCCGCGCGGGAGGCGTAGGCGATCGGCGTGTAGTCCACGATCAGGCCGTTGGCGAGGACCGCGAGGGTGATCGTCGTCACACAGCTGAACCCGGGGGGCAGCAGCCCCAGGTAGGGGCGTGCGTGCTCCTTGGAGAAGGCACGCAACCCGGAGTTGAGATCGGGAATCGGCGTAGAAGTCAGGAACTCGGCAAGCCGGCGGATGGCCCACTTGGCAGGCACCCGCAACGGCTTGAGCGTGCCCCGCTCGCTCGTGCGCGCACCGACGATCATGTGCACGTTGTGTTCCTCGAGGTACGCCACCAGCTCGGGGATGCGCTCGTTCGGGTAGGTCATGTCGGCGTCGGTCCACACGACGTAGCGCCCACGGGCGTCCTGCGAGCCGAGCCGCCGTGCCGTGCCGGAACCGCGGTTCACGCCGAAGCGCATTAACCGGACGAACGCCAGCCCATCGACAGCGTCGGCGGTGCCGTCGGTGGAGCCGTCATCGACCACCATGATCTCAAAGGAGTAGGGCGACGCCTTGAGTGCCTCCGTGATGCGCTCGACCTCGGATCGGATGTGGCCGACTTCGTTGAAGGCGGGCAGGACGACCGTCACGTCGAGCAGTTCGTCAGGGTTCTCCACATGCGCAACGTAGCATCGTCGTTCATGTTCGTCGCAGCATTCGGACCGGAAGCGCGGAGCGCGGCATCCGGGCGCCCAGGGGCGGCGTGAGTCGGCGCCGGACGGTGGCGGCGCTGATCGGCTTGCCGGCCGTCTTTGTGGCGGTCCTCGTCGTTGAGGCCTGGACGGCGGTGCGCGCCGAGTACCTGCCCACCAGGCCGGACTACGCGATCGACCGCACCGTCACGCCGCCGAACACGACGGGTCCAGTCGTGCGCATGGCGGTGCTCGGTGACTCGACCGTCGCGGGGGTGGGTTCACCGACGGCGGAGACGACGCTGCCGGTGCTGCTCGCTCAGCGCGTGGCGGCCAGACTCAACCGACCGGTGCAGGTGCTCGGCTACGGGGTCTCGGGCGGGCGGACGAGGACGGTGCGACGTGAGCAACTGCCGCGGGTCGCGCAGAGCCTCGACGTCATCGTCCTCGTCGTCGGCTCGAACGACGTCATCCACGCCACGCCCTGGTGGCAGATGGACGAGCGAACGCGACGGCTCGTCGAAGCCGCGCGGAGCCAGACCGGCGCTCCGGTCGTGCTCGGAGGCATCCCCCAGTTCCGCACCGTGCCGGCCTTCGCTCAGCCACTGCGCTGGGTGATCGGTCGGTACGCGGCGATCCTGCGCTCGGCTCAACGGCGGGGCGTGCGGGGCCTGCCCGAGGTGCGCTACGTCGACATCGCCGCGCTCGCCAGCCCGCGCTTCCTCGGACGGCCGCGCTCGATGAGCTCCGACGGCTTCCATCCCGCCCCGCTAGGCTACGGCTTCTGGGCGGACGCCCTCGCACCCGCCGTGGCCGCCGCCGTGAGACGCGCCTGAGACCCGCCTCAGGCGCGGGGCGTTTCATCGCCGCCGCAGGCGAGCAGGGTGACTGGCGGACACGAGGCTCTCGGCGAGGAGGAGACGAACATGGGCATCATCGGTTGGATCGTGCTCGGGCTGCTGGCCGGAGCGATCGCGAAGCTGCTGCTGCCGGGTAGAGATCCCGGCGGGTTGATCGTCACGATGCTGCTCGGCGTCGTCGGCGCGCTCCTCGGAGGATTCCTGGCGGCCGCCCTCTTCGACGTGACCATCACGCGCAGCTTCTTCGATCTGGAGACCTGGGTCTCGGCCATCCTCGGGGCCATGCTCGTGCTGGTCGTCTACAGGATGGTGAGCCGAAGGTAGACAGCAGTCGGCGTCTTGGTCGGAGCTGCGAGCCGACGTAGCATCCGGGGTCGGCAAGGCTCACACGTTTCCTTCTGGCGTTCCGGGAGTTCTTCATGGCTGTCATCAAGACCATCGACCTCGTCGGGGTCTCCACGCAATCCTGGCGCGAAGCCGCCAGCAAGGCGCTCGCGGAGGCGTCGCGGACGCTGCGCGGGATCGAGGGGTTCGACGTCCTGGAAACCTCCGCCACGGTCGAGGACAATGAGATCGCCGAGTACCACACGCATGTGCGCATCCGCTTCCGGCTGGAGCGCGGGCAGACCGGCACCGTCTAGCGTGCGGTCTCTGCGAGGGTGAAGGAGGCCGGATGCCCGCGGTGATCGTGGTCGGCACGCAGTGGGGAGACGAGGGCAAGGGCAAGGCGACCGACCTGCTTGCCGACGACGTCGACTACGTCGTGCGCTACCAGGGCGGCAACAACGCCGGCCACACCGTCGTCGTTGGCGAGACCACGCTGAAGCTGCACTTGGTGCCGTCCGGCGTCATGTATCCGCACGTCACGCCCGTCATCGCCGACGGCGTGGTGGTCGATCCCGGCGTGCTGCTCACCGAGCTCGACGCGCTCGTCGATCAGGGCCTCGACGTCTCACGGCTGCGGATCAGCGGCAACGCGCATCTGATCATGCCGTACCACCGCGAGCTGGACCGGGTCACCGAGCGCTATCTGGGACGCCAGAGGCTCGGCACCACGAAGCGGGGGATCGGGCCCACCTACGCCGACAAGGCCGCTCGCGTGGGCCTGCGCGTCCAGGACCTCTACGACATGAAGATCTTCCGTCAGAAGCTCGACGCGGTCCTGAAGGAGAAGAACGCGGTCCTCTCACGCGTCTACAACCGGCTGCCGATGAAGGCGGCCGACATCGAGACGGAGTACGCGGTCTACGCGGAGCGTCTCGGCCCCTACATCGCCGACACCGGGACCCTGCTGCACGATGCGCTGGACAAGGGCGGCACCGTGCTGCTTGAAGGCGCCCAAGGCACGCTGCTCGACCTCGATCACGGCACGTATCCGTTCGTTACCTCCTCGAACCCCGTCGCGGGTGGGGCGCTCACCGGAGCGGGACTGGGTCCGCGCCACGTCGAGCGGGTCACCGGCATCACGAAGGCCTACGTGACCAGAGTGGGCGCGGGCCCCTTCCCCACCGAGCTGGCGGGTGAGGCCGCGGAGCACCTGACCCGCGTGGGGCAGGAGTACGGCACGACGACCGGCCGCCGCCGACGGGTCGGTTGGTTCGACGCGGTGCTCGTCCGCTACGCCCGCCGGGTGAACGGACTGACCGAGCAGTTCCTCACGAAACTCGACGTGCTGAGCGAGTTCGACACGCTGAAGGTGTGCCGGGCGTACCGCTATCAGGGGGAGGAGTACGAGCATTTCCCCCCGCACCAGTCGATCTTCCACCACGCCGAGCCGATCTACGAGGAGCTGCCGGGTTGGTGGCAAGACTTGGGCGCCGTCGACCGGGTCGCCGACCTGCCGAAGGAGGCGCAGTCCTACGTCGACCGGCTCGAGGAGCTGACGGAAGTGCCGATTCGCTACGTCTCCGTGGGACCGGCCCGCAGCCAGACGCTCGAACGGCAGCCGCATGAGCGCTGACGGCCCGCGACGAGACGTCGTCAAGGCGGAGGAGAGCGCATGAGGGTGCTCGTGCTCGGCGCCGGCGGTCGCGAGCACGCGCTCTGTGAGGCACTGACCCGCTCGACGTCCGTCGAACACGTCGTGTGCGCACCGGGCAACGGTGGCATCGCAGCGCTTGTGACCGTGCGTCCCGTCTTGGTGACCGACATCCCCGCTGTCCGCGCGTTGGTCGCCGACGAGCGCATCGATCTGGTCGTGGTGGGGCCCGAGGCGCCGCTCGTTGCGGGGGTCGCCAATGCGCTGGCCGGCGAGGTGGCGGTGTTCGGACCCACGCGTCAGGCCGCCCGCATGGAGTCGTCGAAAGCGTTCGCCAAGGACGTCATGAACGCCGCGGGAGTGCCGTCCGCGCGCTTCTGGTCGGGACAGGACCCCACTGCGGCGCGTGCCTCTCTGGAGATGTTCACCCCGCCGTACGTGGTGAAGGCAGATGGCCTGGCTGCGGGCAAGGGCGTGATGATCTGTGACGAGCGCGCCGAGGCCGAGCGGGCCGTCGACGCGTGTTTGCTCGATCGACGTTTCTCCGACGCCGGAGCGAGGATCGTGGTCGAGGAGTACCTGGAGGGCCCGGAAGTCTCGCTCTTCGCACTCTGCGACGGCCATGCGGGTGTCGGATTCGCGACCGCCCAGGACTACAAACGGGCGCTCGACGGCGACCAGGGGCTGAACACCGGGGGAATGGGCGCCTACAGCCCGGTCCCGGCGCTGGGTCCTGAACGCACGAGCGAGCTGGTCGCCATGACGGTGCACCCCGTGCTGAGCGAGCTGGCCGCTCGCGGCACGCCCTATACGGGGGTGCTCTATGCGGGACTCGTGCTCACCGCGGACGGTCCGCGGGTCCTTGAGTTCAACGCTCGCTTCGGCGACCCGGAGACGCAGGCCATGCTGCCCCGGTTCAACGGAGATCTGGGCACGCTCCTGCATGACGCCGCGGCGGGGCGTCTCGCACCGGGAGCGTACGCGGGCGACTGGTCGCAGCGCGCATGTGTCACCGTCGTGCTCGCGTCAGGCGGCTACCCGGGCGCATATGAACAGGCCGTGCCGATCCAGGGTGTCGAGGCCGCCGAGAGCAGGACCGACGTCACGGTCTTTCACGCGGGCACGGCGCGGATCGGCGCGGGCCTCGTCACGGCGGGGGGTCGGGTCCTCGCCGTCAGCGGTCTGGGCGACGACCATTCCACCGCACGCGCCACGGCCTACGAGGCGGCCGACCGCATCTCCTTCGCTGGGTGTCATCGCCGCAGCGACATCGCCCGGACACCACTGCAAGAGGTGCGCGCATGATCCCGAGGTACTCGCTGCCGGAGATGGCACAGCTCTGGTCGGAAGAGACGAAGCTCGCCACTTGGGTCGACGTCGAGCGGTTGGCATGCGAAGGCCATACCAAGTTGGGGGTGATTTCCAGGGAAGAATTGGAAGATATTCGCCTGGGCACCGTTCCAAAGCTTCAACGTGTGCATGAACTTGAACTTGTGACGAACCACGACGTCCTGGCGTTCCTGACCGCCTACATGGAGACCATCCCGTCCGACGCCGCACGGTGGGTGCACCACGGGATGACCTCATCGGACTTGGTGGACACAGCTCAGGGGGCGCTCTTGGCGCAGGCCTGTGATCTCGTCCTGGCGAAGGTGGATCGTCTCATCGAGGTGTTGAAGCGCCGAGCGCTCGAGCACTGGTCGACCCTGTGTGTCGGCAGAACCCACGGCGTGCACGCCGAGCCGACGACCTTCGGGCACAAGTTGGGCCAGTTCGCGCTGGCGACCGACCGCAGTCGGACCCGCTTGCGTGCCGCCCGTTACGACGTCGCGGTGGGCTCGATCTCGGGCGCGGTCGGGACCTACTCCAACATCGATCCGTTCGTGGAGGGCTACGTCTGCGACCGTCTCGGGTTGGCGATCGAGCCCGTCCCCACCCAGGTGGTGGCCCGCGATCGTCACGCCGCCCTGCTGAGCGCGCTGGCCGGCCTCACGGCCGTGGTCGAGCAGGTGGCGACAGAGATCCGCCACCTGCAGCGCACCGAGGTGCGCGAGGTGGAGGAGCCCTTCGGAGCCGGACAGAAGGGCTCCTCGGCGATGCCGCACAAGCGCAATCCCATTCTCAGTGAGCGCCTGTGTGGCCTTGCGCGCGTCGTCCGAGCCACGGCGGTGGTCGGCCTGGAGAACGTCGCGCTCTGGCATGAGCGGGACATCTCCCACTCGTCTGCGGAACGCGTCGTCCTGCCGGACGCGCTCACAGCCACCGATTATCAGGTGCACCTGGCTGCCAGGGTGATCGAAGGGCTGCGGATCTTCCCCGACCGGATGAGGGCCAACCTCGACGCGACGAGCGGTCTGCTCGCCTCGTCGCGTGTGCTGCTGGCCGTCGTGGAGACGGGGATGGCGCGCGACGACGCCTACCGTCTCGTGCAGGCGGCCGCGCTCCGCGCGTGGGAGAATGGCACTCAATTTCGAGCAGAACTGGCCGACGAGGGAGTCACCGCGCCGGCCGAGGCGTTCGAGTACGAGGCGTTCCTGTCACGCCACGAGGTGGTGCGCGAACGGCTCGAAAGCATCAAGGCGTGAGGCGACCCCGTCCGGAGGGTCAGGTCGTCTCAAGATTCTTCGTACCTAAAGCTGTGGAAAGCGACGCTTCACCGCTGGAACCGTGCCGCGATGGCGGCTACCATGCTAAGCCCGATCGAGATGTGAGGGCGGGAGACTGTGGGAGCGAAGACAGTAGGACGGCTGCTCGCCGTACTGCTGTGCTGGGGAGTTTTCATCGCGTCGGCCATTCCGGGCAGCGACGCGGTGCAGGCTGGCGCCGCCGAAGCCGCTGCGGCCGAGTCTGAACAAGGCTCCAGCCTGCCCTCGATCGCGGCGGTTGAGGCGAGCCTGCGGTCCCCCTTCGCCGGAGTCTCCCCCGGCTCCTCAACCCGGACCGGACTCGCGACCTTGAGCCCGTCCGGCCTCGGCGGGGCCTTCACGACTCCTGCTCGGGTCGGTTTGGGGACGTTCGGCGCCTCGGCTCTGCGTCCCCTCCCCTTCGGTGCGCCGAAGGATCAGCCCTGGCGAGCGGCGCTGGGACGCTCCAGGAAGGCGGGTGCAGGTGGCGCCGCGCTCACGGCGAGCCAGGACGAGATCCCGGCCATCGTGCTCGCCGCCTACCGTCAAGCTGCACAGCAGGTTCCCTCTCTGCTCCCGAACTGCCGGGTGCCCTGGTACCTCTTGGCAGGAATTGGAAGGGTCGAGTCTGGCCATGGTCTGCATCACGGCGCCAGCACCGTCATCGCGGCCGACGGTCGCATCAGCCCTCCCATCATCGGGCTGGCGCTAAACGGTGCACCGGGGCTGGCCAGCATCCCGGACAGCGACAACGGCTCCTGGGACGGCGACCGCAGGTGGGATCGGGCCGTCGGGCCGATGCAGTTCATCCCCTCGAGCTGGCGGCTGTACGGTCAGGACGGCAGTGGCGACGGCATCGCCGATCCCCACAACGTGTTCGACGCCGCGCTGGCCGCCGCGGCACACCTGTGCGGATCCTCCGGCGGAGATCTGCGACAGCCTCAGCGGATGGCCCGGGCCATCTACGGCTACAACCGCTCGACCGAGTACGTCGCCATGGTGATGGATCTGGCCGGCGGTTACGCAGGTGCTCCCAGCGGCAGGGCGGTCGCTGTGGTGCCGTCGGTGACCCCGAACCCGAGCTTCACCTCCCCGGGCGGAGGCTTCAATTGGTGGGAGGTGGGCGGCGCTCCCGCGGCCGACGTTCCCGCCTCGGTCACGTGGCTGCCGCCCGGAGCGGGTGACGCGAGGTTCGCTCGCGACGAGTTGAATCGGAACCGACTGCGCGGCGGCGAGCCGGCGGGCCGGCAACTTGATCGTCCCAAGCCGCGCCAGGTGCGGGACGGGGACCGGATCGGACCGGGACATGACCGCAAGGACCGCAAGGACCGCAAGGACCGCAAGGACAAGGGGCGTGGGCCCGATGACGGGGATGTGGCCGTCGGCGACCGGCGTCCACCCAAGGTCCTGCCGCCTCCTGGAGGGTCGCGGAAGCCGGCGCCGCCGCAAGAGACCACTGGGCCACCGGGACCACCGACACCTCCAAGCGAGACCGGGGGCGAGGAGGGTTCGCCGGGCGCACCGTCGACTGATCCCAGCGAGCCGTCAGCCGGTCCCAGCGAGCCAGCCGCACCGAGCGAACCTGCTCCGACCTCGAAGCCCACACAGGCAGAACCGTCCGCCCCCGAGCCCACGACTGGTGTGTTGTACGCCGACGGTTCGACAGAGGGCACCGTGCCCAGCTGCGGCGACCTCGGCGCGACCGTGCAGAGCCAGTTGGACGAGGAAGGGACCGGCCTCAGTTGGTCGACCATCGCTGTCAGCGTGGTGCGCGAGCCGGTGGCCGAGCTGGAGATCAGCGTGGTGACCGCAGACGCCGCGGGCGAAGCCGAGTACTGGGGTAGCGCGACGCTCGACTGCTCGAACGGCGCCGCGTCCTTCTACCCCGCCGGCTGAGAGCGGGTAGACCCGCCGGCCGACGGTGACCTCGCCAGACGGGCATGCGTGAAGTCGGGACGGTCGGGAAAGGGCTGGCGTAGCGAAGCTGTCAGGGTGGCAGCAGGAAAGGACGCTGACCGTGTGGGCGCTGCTCTCATCGTGGTTCCGCCGTCTGCTCTTCTTCTCCGTGGTATTGCCGGTGATCGGCCGAGCACTGGGCAAGCTGGCGAACATCATGGAAGACCGTCGGGGCGAGAAGTCGAAGGCGACGCGGCTGTTGCGTACGGGCGCCAAGGGCTCGCAGAAGTTGCGTAAGCGCGGGCGCCGCAAGCGCCGCCGCTGACGCACCCCTCCGTGCCTTAATGCGCACGGACTTGAGCTGAGAGGTCATGGAGGCTTTGGCGAGCGCGACCGGCTTGCACCGGCTCGCGGCAGGCAAGGTGCGCGAGCGCTACGCCGTCGGCGATGATCTGCTCCTGGTGGCCACCGACCGCGTCAGCGCCTTCGACGCGGTCCTGCCGACACCGATCCCCGAGAAGGGTCGTGTGCTGACGGGACTGACCGCCTTCTGGCTCGACCTGCTGAAGCTCGACGATCACCGCATCACCACCGACATCGACGCGATGCCCGAGATCGTGCGCCAGCACGCCGGGCAGCTGCGCGGGCGTTCCATGCTCTGCCGGCGCGCCGAGCCGCTGCCGGTCGAGTGTGTCGCCCGTGGCTACCTGGCAGGCTCGGGCTGGAAGGCGTATCAGAGCAGCGGAGGCATCTGCGGTGTGGCCCTCCCGCCCGGTCTGCGGGAGTCCGACGCGCTGCCCGAGCCGATCTTCACGCCCGCGACGAAGGCGAGTTCCGGCCATGACGAGAACGTCGACTTCGTAACGGTGGCGGACCTGCTGGGCGCCGAGCGGGCAGTATGGCTGCGCAGGGCCACCCTCGCGATCTACGCCCGTCTGGCCGCCCACGCCCGCGAGCGCGGCATCATCGTGGCGGACACCAAGCTGGAGTTCGGTCTCGTCGACGGCCGCATCATCCTGATCGACGAGGTCGGCACCCCGGACTCGTCGCGCTTCTGGCCGGCGGAGCGCTACCGTCCGGGCGGTCCGCAGGCCTCGTTCGACAAGCAGTACGTGCGCGACTGGCTGTTGTCTTCCGGGTGGGACCGGGTGCCCCCCGCACCGGCGCTGCCCGACGAGGTCGTCGCCGCCACCCGGGCGCGCTACGTCGCCGCCTACGAGCACCTGACCGGACGTCCGTTCGCCGAGTGGAGAGGTTGATGCCGAGGGTCTTCATCGACGTGATGCTGAAAGACGAGATCCTCGACCCGCAGGGTCAGGCGGTCGAACGCGCGCTGCCCGCGCTCGGCTTCACCGGCGTCGAGGGCGTCCGCATCGGCAAGCACATCCAACTGGACGTGGACGACCGCGACGACCTGGACGAGACGGTGCGCGCGCTCGCCGACCGCTTGCTCGCCAACCCCGTCATCGAGCGCTTCACCTGGCGGCTCGCCGACCCGTCGTCGTAGTGGCTGCGGCGCGCCGTCCGCGCGACCCGTGGCAGAACGCGCCCACCAGCGAGCTGGGTGACCAGGTCCTGCCCCGGTGGTTCGTGCTGCTCGCGATTGTCATGGTGATCGCAGCCGTGGTCGTGCTCGTGATCGCGTTCACCCGTGTGGGTGGCGGCGGGTATGAGCAGGTCGCGGCGCGACGCCCTCCGCCGGGCAACGGTCTGACGAGCCAGGCGCAGCTGCGACCAGAGGATAGGGGAGTGGGTCTCCGCCACGCCGGAGCCTCCTGCGCGCCAGGGCTGCGGGTGCGAGGCACGGCCACGGAGATCGAGACCCTGCGTTCGGCGCTGGCCGTGCTCTGCCAGACCGAGCTGCCCGAGAGCGTCCGCACCGGTCTGGGCCGGCTGAGCGAGCGCAACGCCCGCTACGCCTTCGGCGTGCTCGAGCCCGCCCGGGTCGACGTCACCCGTGTGCTCGCCTCGACGTCTCCGCTGATCGTGGTGAACAGCTCGCTGGCGGACGCCTCCCCGAGCGAGTTCGCGCCCTTGTTTGCCTACGATGCCGCGCTCGCGGGGCGCGATCCCGCGGCGGCTGCGGCCGTCCTGCGCGCCCGCCGGGCGGAGGCGGCCGTCTGCGACCGCCTCCTGCCAGCGGGAGAGACCACGCTCGCCTGCGCCGACGCGGAGGCACTCACGAGCCTGGCCGATCCCCTGGGTGAGCTGCGCAGGGCAGGCTTCCGCTAGGCTGCGTGGCCATGCGTGTAGGCGTGGTGCAGTTCCCGGGCTCCTGCGACGAGCGCGACGCCGCGTTCGCCGTCCGTGAGCTCGGTGCCGAGCCTGTGCTGCTCTGGCACGGCGAGACGGACCTGGCAGGCGCCGAAGCGGTCATCGTGCCCGGCGGCTTCAGCTACGGCGACTACCTGCGGACGGGCGCCATCGCGCGCTTCGCGCCGGCGATGGGCGCGGTCACCGCCTTCGCGGCGCGAGGGGGTCCGGTGCTCGGCATCTGCAACGGCTTCCAGGTGCTCTGCGAGGCGGGGCTGCTGCCCGGCGCGCTCACCCGCAACGTGGGACTGCGGTTCATCCACCGCCGCCAGCACCTGCGGGTCGAGCGCTCCGGCGTCTGGACGCGTGGCCTGGAAGAGGGCGCCGTCCTCGGCCTGCCGATCAAGCACGGCGATGGCCGCTACGTGCACGACCGTCCCGACGCGCTCATCGCCGCCGGGCAGGTGCTGCTGCGCTACTGCGACGCGGACGGGACGGTGACGGCGGACGCCAACCCCAACGGCAGCGTCGGCGGCATCGCCGGCGTCACGAACGCCGCAGGCAACGTCGCCGGGCTCATGCCCCATCCCGAGCACGCCGTCGACGCGCTGCTCGGCTCGACCGACGGGCGCCGGCTGCTCGGCGCGGTGATCACCGGAGCACGCGCCGGCGTCTGAACAGGCCCCTGCCAGCGAGCAATGGCGCTCCCCGTGGAGCGCCACCCGTGAGATGAGAATGTGGAGGGGGATTGGTCGGTGCCTGCGGAGCCCGACAGCGTGCAGACCATGCCTAAAGGCGCACTGTGCGTCGGCCCGGGCCCCAGGCGGCTGGCAGATGAAGAAACTCGCGGATCTGCGGGTTTTTGCTGCCGTAGCCGAGCTTGAAGGCTATGCAGGGATTCAGGTGGCGGGCGTGGCGAGCGGGTCCAGCCCCCTGGACCGCAGCTCGTCGAGGGTCCCGACGGCGCGCACACGGCCTGCCTCCAACAGCACGATCTGGTCCGCGCGCTCGAGCGCGGCAGCGCGATGGGAGACGACCAGGCACGTTGGGTGGCGGCGGTCGTCCAGCAGGCGCGACCACAGCGTGCGCTCGGTGTGCGCGTCCAGCGCGCTCGACAGGTCGTCGAGCACCAGCAGCGCCGCGTCGCCGGCGAGGGCGCGGGCCGTGGCCGCCCGCTGCACCTGTCCGCCGGAGAGCCGCACACCCCGCGGGCCGATCATCGTCGCCAGGCCGTCGTTCAACCGCCGGAAATCGGTCTCGAAGGCGGCGCGGTGGAGCACCTCCGCAGCCTCCTGCTCCGGCGTCTCCACGCCGAGCAGGACGTTCTCTCCCAGCGTCGCGCTGAACAGGCGCGGGACCTGGGCGAGGTAGGCCGCCCGTGGTGGGACCATGTGCGCGGCCCGGTCGGGCACCGCCCGACCGTTCCATTCGACCGTCCCCTCGGATGGCGTGAGTAGGCCGAGCAACGCTTGCAGCAGCGTCGTCTTCCCGCTGCCGACGGGTCCGCAGAGCACCGTGAACGAGCCTGGAGGCAGCTGCAGATCGATCGCGTGGACGCCACCTCCTCCCGGATAGGTGTGGCCGACCGCTCGCAGCCGGACGTCGGCGGGCGCCTCGCTCGCCGGGCGCGCGCGGGGAGCGGTCGGCGCGTGCGGATCGAGGCGCAGCGAGCGGTGCGCGACCACGTCACCCGGCGCCGCGGGGGGCACGAGCTGGGTCATGCGGCTCACCCCCACCTCGGCGTGACGCTGGCGGGTCAGCAGGCGTCCCGCCCAGCGCGGCAGCGCGGCCAGCCACGGCAGATAGGTGATGAAGAGCGCCAGGTCGCCGACCGTGAACGCGCCCGAGCGCATCGCGCCCGAGGCGAGCAGGAGCACCAGGCCGATGGAGAGGTCGACCGTCGATCCGCTGAGCGCCTCGACCGACTCGGCGAGCACACGGTCGCGCACGGCCGTCTGTCCGCGTACCACGTTGGACCGGTGCAGACGGGCCAGGGACGCGCGCTCGGCGCCGGCGACCTTCACGGCCAGCACCGCGGAGAAGAGTGCCCCGAGGAAGCCGGTGACCACCGCGGTCGCCTCCCGGTCGGCGCGGCGGTAGGCGCGCAGACGATCGGCCAGCGCCACGTTGACGGCGAACGCCACGAGCAGGGGGACGATCACGACCAGCGTGACGCGCGCGTCCACGCGCAGCATGATCGCGAGCGCGGCGACAGCGAACCCGGTTGTACCCGCCACGTCCAGCCAGGTGTCGAGGTACAGCACCAGATCTTCGACGTCGTTGCGGAAGACCGTGATGGCCGCGCCCGAGCCGCTCACCGGCGGGCCCGCCTCGTCGCCGCCGCTGGCGAGCTGCGCGCGGAGCAGGTTGCCGCGCAGCAGCGTCAGCGCCGTCACCCACCACCGCACCCAGACGGCGATGAAGGCGTACAGCAACGCCATGCGGACGAGCTCCACGACCGTGAGCGACGTCAACGCCGAGGCCACGTCCTGGCCGTCGGCGATCCGGTCGAATACCCGCTGGAGCAGCAGACCGAGCACCACGGGCAGGGTCCACCACACCACGATGAAGCTCGCGCCGATGGCGAAGACCTTCGGGGCGTACCGTGCCAGCGCCCAGGCAGCCGCTCGACCGGTGAGCTCGGGCCGGCTCATGAGCTCACACTCGCGCGTACGTCGGCTCAGCGGGGGCCGCTTCAGGCCGGCCAGTGGCCGCCAGCTCCGCGCGCAGTAACGCGGCGAAGCGCGACGCGGCATCGTCCGCGAGCGCGGTCCTCGGGCCGTGCTCGATCACCCGGCCGTTCTCCAGCACCACGACCGTGTCGGCGCGCTCCACCGCTTGGAGGCGGTGCGCGATCACGACGGCGGTGCGGCCTTTGAGCAGGCGGTTCAGCGCGGCCTCGACCAGCGCGGCGGTCACCGGGTCGACGCGCGAGGAGGCTTCGTCCAGCACCACCAGACCGGGATCGCGCAGAAACGCCCGGGCCAGCCCGAGCAGCTGCGCCTGCCCGGCGGAGGCGGCCACATCGGTCCCGAAGACGCTGTCGAGGCCTTGCGGCAGCCGTGCGAGCCAGGCGTTCAGGCCGAGCTCGGCGAGGAGCGCGCGGAGGTCGTCGTCGTCGGCTTCGACCGCCCCGAACAGCGTGACGTTCTCGCGCACGGTCGCCCGGAAGACCTGCACGTCCTGGGTCACCACGGCGACACGGTGACGCAGGCTGTCATGCTCGGCCAGCCGCAGGTCCACGCCACCGACGTGCACGGCCCCCGACGTCGGGTCGGCGAGCCGCAGCATGAGGCGGGCGAGCGTGGACTTGCCGCTGCCGGACGGCCCGACCAGGCCCGTGACCTGACCCGCGGGCAGGACAAGGTCGATGTCGGTCAGCACAGGCCGGCCGGCGACGGCGTCAGTGCCGGTGTCGTCGTCGCGGTCGTCGTAGGAGAACCCGACGTGGTCGAGCGCCACCTCCAGCGCACCACTGGGCAACTCGTCGCGCCCGTCGGGAACGATCCCGACCGGCTCGTCTAGCAGGCGGCGCATGCGCCCGGCACCGGCCGCCGCGCGCTGCACCTGTTGCAACTGCTCGGCGATGAGCTCGATCGGGCGCCGCAACACCTGCACGTAGCCGAAGAGCAGCACGACGGTGCCGAGCGTGATCGCCTCTCGTCGCAGCAGCAGCGTGCCGGCGGAGAGCATGAGCACCGTGCCGAGGGCGAAGAACCCCATGACGGCGATCCAGATCCAGATCGCCGTCCGTTCCGCGCGCACGGCGGCCTCGACGTGGTGCCCGCTCACCCGTTCGTGCTGGGACAGGGCATGCTCGCCGGCGCCGAGCGCCCGCAGATCCTGCGCGCCGTCCAGGTACTCCTCGACGAGCCCCATCACCCGGGCGAACGCGGCGCGCTCAGCCATGCCTTCGGGCACGGCCCGATCCCGCAGCCGCACGGTCAGCGCGAGCGCGGCGAGCACGAAGAAGGTCGCCGCCGCACCGACCCGCCAGTCCTCCACGCCGACCAGCAGCAACGCTCCCACGAGCGTGAGCACCGCGCCGGCGACCCGCACGACGAAGTCGGTGAAGAACTGCGCGATGGCGGTCGCGTCACCGTCGATGCGCTCGATCAGCGCGCCGGGTGAGGTGGCCGCGTGGTAGCTCAGGTCGAGCGAGAGCGCGTGCTCGCAGGCGCGCTCGCGCAGCGCGTTGGTCGCGCGCCAGGCGACCCGTGTGGCCCCCCAGGTCGTCGCGACCAGCGCACCCTGCGCGGCCAGCCCCAACGCGGCGTACAACCCGGCGATGCCGAGCAGCCGGCCGCCGGTGGCCTCAGCGGCCGCGGCGTCGACGAACGCTCGCAGCAGTTGGGGGCCGACGAGTGGAAGTGCCCCGGCGGCGGCGAGCGCCACACCGAGCATGATGACAGCGCTGCGGTGCGGGACGAGGAGTTCGGCGAGCAGCCGCCAGTGGGTCGCGGTGGCGCGCATCGGGGTTCCTTCCCGCCAGGTGTGGCGGGTGGTCTGGGAGGTGGACGGTCGAGAGGGGGTGGTTAGGCGGTGAACGCCGTGCCGATGAGGTTGGGCGGCACGGCGGTGCGTGCGCGCCCGGCGGGGGACGGCGAGTCATCGAGGGGCCGCATGATGGGCAGCTTCATCTCGCCGTTCCTCCTCTCGTTCGTCGATCGATGCACCCGAAGGCAGCCAGTCACCGTAGCGGCCCACGCGCGACTTGTCAAGCGCCGCGCTCGCTGGTTGCGGAGCCCGTGCACGCCGGCAGCGATCGGCTAGCGTGCCGGGCGTGACGACGATCCCTGTGCCCGCCGCCGCACCGCGCCCGCTCGCCAAGCAGCTCGGCTTGAGCGACGACGAGTACGAGCGGGTGGTTGCCACGCTCGGCCGTCCGCCCTCGACGGCGGAGCTTGGGACCTACTCGGTCCTGTGGTCCGAGCACTGCTCCTACAAGTCCTCGAAGCGCTATCTGCGCGAGCTGCCGACCGAAGGCGAGGCCATCCTGGTCGGCCCCGGCGAGAACGCGGGGGTGGTCGACGTCGGCGGCGGTCTCGCCGTCACGTTCAAGATCGAGAGCCACAACCATCCGAGCTTCGTCGAGCCGTTCCAAGGGGCGACGACCGGCGTGGGCGGCATCATCCGCGACATCCTGACCATGGGGGCCCGCCCCATCGCTCTGCTCGATCCGTTGCGCTTCGGCGACCCCGCTGACCCGCTCACCCGGCGCATCGTCGATGGGGTCGTGCGCGGCGTCGGGGCGTACGGCAACTGCATCGGGGTGCCCACCGTCGGTGGCGAGACGGTCTTCGACGCCTGCTACCAGGGCAACCCGCTCGTCAACGTGCTGTGCGCGGGGGTCCTGCCCGCTGACCGCATCCAGCTCGCCCGCGCCGAGCGCCCCGGCGATATCGCGGTGCTCATCGGTCAGCGCACCGGCCGTGACGGTATCGGCGGGGCGAGCGTGCTGGCCTCCTCCTCGCTCGGCGGCGCGGACGACGACGCGAAGCGGCCGAACGTGCAGGTGGGGGACCCCTTCGCCGGCAAACTTCTGATCGAGTGCTGCCTCGATCTCTACGAACGTGGGCTGCTCTCGGGCATTCAAGACATGGGCGCGGCGGGGATCGTCTGCTCGACCGCCGAGATGGCCTCGGCGGCGGATCTGGGGATGCGGATCGACCTGGATCGCGTGCCGCTGCGCGAGGCCTCGATGGACGCCTGGGAGATCCTCTGCTCGGAGTCGCAGGAGCGCATGCTCGCCCTGGTCGGGCCGGACCAGCTCGACGAGGTCTTGGGCATCTGCGAGGGCTGGGGCGTGCAGGCGACCGCGATCGGTGAGGTCACCACGGGAGACCGTCTGGTCTGCACCCACCGCGGCGAGGTTGTGCACGACGCCCCGGCGCGCTCACTGGCCGACGAGGGGCCCGTATACGACCGTCCCGTCGTCGAGTGGGTGCACCCTGACGCGCACGTCGACGTTGACGGCGAGGCGTACACCGGTGATCTGCGCGCCGACGCCTGGGCCGTGCTGGGCTCGCCGAACGTCGCCAGCGCCCGCTG
Organism: Euzebyales bacterium; assembly: GCA_038233095.1. GTDB lineage: Bacteria > Actinomycetota > Nitriliruptoria > Euzebyales > Egibacteraceae > JBBSMR01. The sequence continues at coordinate 38,332 of JBBSMR010000012.1, read as the reverse complement.
GGTCTGGGAGCAGTACGACGCGATCGTCGGCTCCGGCACGGTGCAGGGGCCGGGCGCGGACGCCGCCGTGGTGCGCCTGCCCGGGGTGCGGCGCGCGATCGCGCTGGCCACGGATGGCAACGGCCGCTGGTGCGCGCTCGACCCGCACGCGGGCGCTCGCCTGGTCGTCGCCGAGGCGGCCCGCAACGTCGCGTGCACCGGTGCCCGCCCCGTGGCGGCGACGAACTGTCTGAACTTCGGCTCCCCCGAGAACCCGGAGATCATGGGCCAGTTCCGCGCGACCGTCGCCGGTCTCGCCGAGGCCTGCGACGAGCTCGGTGTGCCGATCACCGGGGGAAACGTCAGCTTCTACAACGCGACCGGTGAGGCGGCTATCCATCCCACCCCCGTCCTCGGCGTGCTCGGCGTGCTCGACGACGCGGCCGCGGCGGTCGGCAACGCCTTTCGCGAGCCGGGCGACGAGGTCTGGCTGCTCGGGGCACCCACGCGCGCCGGCCTGGGGGGATCCGAATGGCAGTGGCGGGTCCGCGGCCGCCTGGCGGGACGCCCGCCCGCGCTCGACCTGGCGGAGGAGCGCACCTTGCACGCCTTCCTGCATGACGCGGCCGGCGACGGGCTGCTGCGCAGCGCGCACGACGTGAGCGGAGGAGGGCTGCTCGTGGCGCTCGCGGAATGCTGCCTGCGCGGCGACCTGGGCGTGACAGCGACGGCCGAGGACTCCGTCCCGGCGCATCAGTGGCTCTTCAGCGAGTCGCCCTCACGTGTGGTCGTGAGCGTCGCCGAGGGCGCCGGGCAGCGGCTCAGCGCGCTGGCGGGGCAGGCGGGCAGTGGCTGCCGGCGGCTCGGCTCCGTGACCGCCGAGCGCCGTCTGCAGCTCGGCCCCGACCTGCTGGAGGTGGAGCTGGACGCGCTCGCGCGGCTGCACGAGACGGCGCTGCCGGCTGCCCTGGGATTCTCATAGTGCGTGAGACCACCAGCAAGAGTAGAAACTCGCGGATACGCGAGCTTTCTCAAGAGCCGGGAAGAGCAAACGGTGCGAAACCGGCATGGGCGCAGGAAACTCTCGCGGATCCGCGAGCTTTTGCTGGGCGCGCGCCATGGGCCGGGGCCGGCGCGCGGGGAACAGGCGGCGGCCGACTTCGGTTAGCGGAACGTGACACGCTCGATCGCGGCGAGAACCGTCTTGCGGTTCTTGTGCGCGCGCTCGTAGACCTCGAGCGCGCGCAGCTCCTCCGCCGAGAGGGCCCCGATCTCCGCGAGCAGCTCGCGGACGTTGCGCTGGCCGAGTGCGGCGATCTTCGGGTCGGTCTCGAGCGGCGCGGGCGGCGCGAACGGGTCCTGAACCGTTCCGGGCTCGGTCGGCTCCACGGGGTCCACCGCCGCGGCCCGGTCGACGACGTCGACGGGCACGGGGCCGGGGCCCTCGGGGGCCAGCCGGGCTGTCGGAGTGGTCGGCTCGCCGGGTCGGGCGCCGAACTCGTCCGGCGCGGGATCCCAGGGATCCGCGACCAGGCCCTGTGGCGAAGGCTCCCAGGCCTCGGTCCGATCGGCGACCTCGGCCTCCGGGGGAGGATCCCACGGCTCGTCGTCGAAGAGCGGAGGGGAGACGCGCACCGGCTCGTCTGGCAGCCGGTCCACGGCGTCGCGGACCGACGAGGGGCGCGCTGTCTCGCGGTCCGGCTCCTGCGCTGGCAGATCGAGCTGGCGTGCCGCCAGACGGGCGCCTTCCGAGGCGATGGAGAGCACGCGCGCCAACCCTCCCAGCATCGTGGTGGCAAGGCCGCGCAGCGCGGCCCGTGCCTCGTGTCGGGGACCACTCATCACTTGGCATTCCGTTCGCCGGTGCTCGCCCATGCCGACGGCGCGAGCATGACCACCGTACGCCGCCGATCGCGGGGCGCAGCCTATCCGGCCGGAGCGGCGCGCGCGTTCTAGACTGGCCCTGCCTTCCCCCCGCAGCGACCCGCAAGGGTGATATCGGCATGCCAACCACGCACACGGAACGGACCGGCGCCCGCGACGAGTGCGGGGTCTTCGCGGTCTTCGCGCCCGGCGATGCGGCTGCGAGGATGACCTACTACGGTCTGTATGCGCTCCAGCATCGCGGCCAGGAGTCAGCAGGGCTCGCGGTCTCCGACGGCAACCACGTCCTCGTCTCGAAGGAGATGGGCTTGGTCAACCAGGTCTTCGACGAGGTCAGGCTGGCCGGCCTCAACGGGGACCTCGCCATCGGCCACGTCCGGTACTCCACGACCGGTGCCTCGACGTGGGATAACGCCCAGCCGGCGTTCCGGGTGACCGGCACCGGCAGTGCGGTGGCGCTCGCCCACAACGGCAACCTCACGAACACCGCAGCGCTGGCGCGCGAGCTCGGCCAGACCGGGCAGAGCTGCGCGACCGACTCGGCGCTGCTGGCGACCATGGTGGCCGAGTGCGCGGGAGGGGTCGGACTCGCCGCCGGGCTCGAGCAGGTCTGCCGGCGGGCCGAGGGCGCGTTCGCTGTGGTCGCCATGGACGAGCACAGCGTCCACGGCGCGCGCGACCGCCACGGCGTCCGCCCCCTCGTCATAGGTCGGTTGCCCCAGGGCGGCTACGTGCTCGCATCCGAGACGGCGGCGCTCGACATCGTCGGAGCGCACCTCGTGCGCGAGGTCGAGCCCGGGGAGCTCGTCTCCATCGACTCCGACGGCCTGCACAGCCACCGCTTCGCGGAGGCCGATCCGAAGTTCTGTGTCTTCGAGTACGTGTACCTGGCCCGGCCCGATCACCGGACGGCCGAGACCAGCGTCGCCGCGGCCCGGCGGCGGATGGGGCAGATGTTGGCCGCACAGGCACCCGTGGCAGCGGATCTGGTCATCCCCGTACCGGACTCCGGCACGTCGGCGGCCGCCGGCTACGCCGAGGCGTCGGGGATCCCCTACGCCGAAGGCCTGGTGAAGAACCGCTACGTGGGCCGCACGTTCATCCAACCCTCCCAGGCGCTGCGCCAGCTCGGCATCCGCCTCAAACTCAATCCCCTCCCCGACATCTTGGACGGGCGGCGCCTTATCGTCGTCGACGACTCGATCGTGCGCGGCAACACCTCACGCCAGCTGGTGCGGATGCTGCGGGAGGCGGGGGCCACCGAGGTCCACCTGCGCATCCCCGCACCTCCGGTGCGCCACCCGTGCTACTACGGCATCGACATGGCCACGAGGGCGGAGTTGATCGCCTCCGGACTCTCGGTCGAGGAGATCCGCGACTTCGTGGGTGCCGACTCCCTGAGCTATCTCTCGCTCGACGCGCTCATCGCGGCCACGCGCCGCCCGAAGGACACGCTCTGCCGCGCCTGTTTCGACGGCTGCTACCCAATCCCCGTGCCGGGCGAGCAGGTCCGCAACGGCAAGCAGGTGCTCGCACGGGCGGCAGCCGGGGCGTGACCGCCGAGGGCGGCGCGACCTACCGCGGCGCGGGCGTCGATCTCCAAGCGGCTGAGCGGGCGGTCGCCGCGATCAGGCCGCACGCCGAGCGCACGCACGGTCCGCAAGTGCTGGGCGGCTTCGGCGGTTTCGCGGGGCTCTACGACCTCTCGGACTCGGGCTTCACCCAGCCGGTCATGGTCACGTCGGTCGACGGCGTGGGCACGAAGCTGGAGCTCGCCCGGGCGCTCGGACGTTACGACACGGTCGGGGTGGATCTCGTCGCGATGGTCGTCGACGATCTCGTGGTCGTGGGCGCCACGCCGACGGTCTTCGCGGACTACATCGCCGTCGGTCGGCTCGACCCGGACCAGGTCGAGCAGGTGGTGAGCGGCATCGCCGACGGTTGCGAGCAGGCAGGTTGCGCGTTGATCGGCGGCGAGACCGCCGAGCACCCGGGCGTGCTCGAGCCGACGCAGTTCGACGTCGCCGGCTTCGGCGTGGGGCTGGTCGAGCGGGAGCGCATGCTCGGACCCGAGCGCGTCCGACCGGGAGCGGAGCTCGTCGCCATGGCGTCCACCGGTCTGCACAGCAACGGGTACTCCCTTGCCCGTCGGCTCGTGGAAGGGCTGGATCTGCACGCCGACCACGGTCTGCGGGTGCAGTCCCTCGGCGCGGCGCTGCTGCGGCCCACGCGCATCTACGCGCCGGCGTGTCTCGCGCTCGCCGCCACGGGCCTCGTGCAGGCCTACGCCCACGTCACGGGCGGGGGGCTGCGCGACAACCTTGGGCGGGTGCTACCGGAGGGATTGGGCGCGCTCGTCGACACGCGCACCTTCGCGACCCCCGATGTGTTCATGCTGCTGCAGCGTCTCGGTGGCGTGGCGGATGAGGAGATGTGGCGCACGTTCAATATGGGCGCGGGCATGGTCGCGGTCGTCTCAGACGGGCGCCGCGCCGTGGAGGTGCTGGCCTCTCACCGCATCGACGCGTGGGTGTGCGGACGTGTCAGCGAACGCACGGGCATCGGGCTGGCGGGCGTCGATGCGGTCGGAGATCAGGACGGCAGGTAAAAGCCGCGCAACCGGCCGACATCCCGGATGCGCCGCTCCGCCAGCCGGTCGGCCGCCACGGCGGGATTGACCCCCTCAGCTGCGGCCAGCGCGAAGACGGCCTCGAGACGACCGCCGATCCCCTCGACGCGGCGTCGCGCACGCGCATCGGAGTATCCCCCCTTGCCGAGCTCGTCACCGACCTGGATGAGCCCACCGGCGTTGATGATGTAGTCCGGGGCGTAGAGGATGCCGGCAGCAGCCAGTTCGTCGCCGTGGCGAGGCTCTGCCAACTGATTGTTCGCCGCACCTGCCACCACCCGACAAGCCAGCTTCGGCAGCGTCCGGTCGTTGATGATCCCGCCCAGGGCGTTCGGGCTGAAGACGTCGGCATCGACGGTGTGGATCTCCGCGGGATCGACCACGTCCGCACCGAACTGCTCCGCGCACCAGATGATCCCCGCCTCGTCGACGTCGGCGACCGTCAGCTTGGCGCCGTCGCGGTGGAGGTGCTCGGCCAGCCGGCGACCGACCTTGCCGACCCCCTGAACCGCCACGTGCCGACCTGCCGGGTCGTCATCGCCGAAGGTGTGCGCCAACGCGGCCCGCAGGCCGATGTACGCGCCGTACGCCGTCAGCACCCCCGAATCGCCGGAGCCGCCCTCCACCGACTCGGCACCGGTCGCCCAGCGGGTCTCGCGCGCGATGATGGACATATCGGCGGGGACGGTGCCGACATCGCAGGCGGTCACGTACCGCCCTCCTAGTGAGGCCACGACGCGCCCGTACGCCCGCAGCAGCGGTTCGGTCTTCATCGTTGCGGGATCGCCGATGACCACGGCCTTTCCGCCACCGAGGTCCAAGCCGGCGGCGGCGGCCTTGTAGGCCATCGCCTTCGAGAGCCGCAGCACATCGATGAGTGCATCGTGTTCGCGCACATAGGGGTAGAAGCGCGTGCCACCCAGTGCGGGACCGAGCGCCGTGGAGTGGATGGCGATGATGCAACACAAACCTGAGGCGTCATCGGAGCCGAACACCACCTGCTCGTGGCCGTCCAAGAGGGAGAACGGTCCCTCCACAGGGTGCGTCACTTCGTTGCTCTCCACATCAACAGTCTACAGTGTTGCGTAGCGTGAGGATTCAGGACATGATATAACTCAAGGTGACTAGACGATATCCCCCGTCTGGGGGGCTGTGACTTCCCCTGTTCGTGGGCTACGCTGTGTACAAGCGGCCCGAATCGGAACGGATGGGGTCGATACCGAGAACGGATGGTGAGGTATGGAGACAACTATGGTGCAGAACGACAGAGGCGATGAGCTTCTGACCCCTTCGGAAGTGGCTAAGCTCTTCAGGGTGGACCCCAAGACGGTCACACGTTGGGCGAAGTCCGGCAAGCTCTCGAGCATTCGCACGCTCGGCGGTCACCGTCGCTATCGCGCGGCCGAGGTGCTCGAGCTACTCGACGGCCAGCGCGAGGGTGCCTAACCCGCACCTGCTGGTCGCTCGGCAGCACGGAGATCGAAAGAGCGGGGGCCTTCGATCCGATCGAACGGCGGGTGCGCCGAGGCAACGTTTTTGTGGTGCCGGCGGGAGTGAGCCACAGGCGGTCCAGTCTCCGAGGGGGACTGGACCGTCCCCATCGAGGGGGACGGCACGGCTTTTCTCGTCGCTGTTGACGCGACGCCGCTGCGGGTAGGGGCGGACCTATGACTGACCTGGTGCTCGGACCGATGCTCCGCTACGTCGACGAGACCAGCACGACCGTCTGGGTCGAGACCAGCCAGCCGTGCACCGTCGAGGTTCTCGAGCGGACCGCGCGCACGTTCACCGTCGGAGGCCATCACTTTGCTCTCGTGCTGATCGAGGAGCTGCAGCCGGGGGGAAGCTGGTCCTACGAGGTGCGTCTCGACGGTAACCTCGTCTGGCCTCGACCTGACGATCCGCCGGGCATGATCCGCACGCTCGATCCGGAAGGACCCATGCGTCTGTCCTACGGCTCGTGCCGGGCCGCCGCGCCCTTGACAGAGCCGTGGGTTCTGCCACGCACAGAGGACAAGCAGGGCAGCGGCATCGACTCTCTGAACACCTTCGCGCGCCGCTTGCAGCATCTGGACGTCGCAGACTGGCCGCACATGGTGCTGCTGCTCGGCGACCAGGTCTATGCCGATTCCGCCTATCCGGCTACCCGTGACTACATCCGGTCACGCCGGGACGTCTCGAAGCCGCCATGGGAGGAGGTCGCCGACTTCGAGGAGTACACGCACCTGTACCGGGAGGGGTGGGAGGACCCGGAGATCCGCTGGCTGTTCTCGACCGTGCCCATCGCGATGATCTTCGACGATCACGACATCATCGACGACTGGAACATCTCCGCTTCTTGGGTGCGCGAGATGCGGGCGACCGAGTGGTGGTCCGACCGCGTCGTCGGCGGGCTGATGGCCTACTGGATCTATCAGCACCTTGGCAATCTCTCCCCTGACGAGGTGCGAGCCTCCGAGCTCTTCACGTCGTTTCACGAGGTGGAGGACGGTTACGACATCCTGGCGGAGTTTGCGGAACGAGCCGATCAGGGCACCACAGGGACCGTCGGAGCACGCTGGAGCTACCGCCGCGACCTCGGACGGACGCGGCTGCTCGTCCTCGATTCCCGCAACGGTCGTGTGCTGGACGACGAACGCACCATGCTCGATGACGAGGAGTGGAGCTGGGTCGTCGATCAGGCGGCCGGCGAGTACGACCACCTGGTGATCGCATCGTCCTTGCCGGTCTTCCTGCCACGGGGCATCCACGGGCTTGAGGCATGGAACGAGGCGGTGTGTGCGGGGGCATGGGGCGCTCGCGCCGCGCGCTGGGCAGAGCGGGCCCGGCGAGAGTACGACTTCGAGCACTGGGCGGCTTTTCAGCGTTCGTTCACCGACTTGCTGGGGCTGCTGAGCGATGTCGCCGCGGGCCGCGTCGGCCGGGCTCCCGCGTCGGTCGTCGTGCTCTCCGGCGACGTGCACTTCACCTCGTTGACGCGAGTCCACCTCGACGGGGCGCCGGTGTACCAGAGCACCTGCTCGCCTTTCCGCTACCCGGTCCAGCCGGCCATCCGCAGAGCGGCCTGGTTCGGCATGTCCATGTTCGGCCGGGCGGTCGGCCACCTGTTCGAACGGTCAGCCGGGCTCAAACACCCGGACGTCTGGTGGCATGGGCTCATGGAGCCCTCGTTCGACAATGACATCGCCACCCTGACGGTCGACAGGCGCTCGGCGACCATGCTGTACGAGACCGCGCGGCGGAGCGACGACGGAGAGGTCCGCCTGGAACCCCTCATCGAGCACCGCCTGGCCTGACACGTGAACAGCGTTCAAGCTCGGCTTCGGCAAGAGCGAGTTTCTTCATCTGCTAGCTGCCTGGAGTTCTGGATCGACGCTGAGTGCTCCCTGTTCGGCATGGTCTGCACGCTGTTCGCCATGGGTCAGGGAAGTTGCGTGGACGTTTGGTGTGCGTGGTGCGCACCAAGTGCACACGCACGACGAAACCAGGGACCCTCGTAGGTATGGTGAACCCCTCTACGGTGACAGGAGCGCAAGTGAGAGTGCTGGTAGCAGGCAGCCACGGTGGTATCGGACTGCGGCTGGTCCCCCGTCTTGTCGAGGGCGGTCACGAGGTGGTCGCGCTGATCCGGGACGAAGGCCAAGCCGAGGAGCTGCGCGAGCTTGGCGGTGAGCCGAGGGTGGCCGATCTCGAAGGGGACGTGTCGTCAGCGGTGGAAGGCTGCGAGGCGGTCATCTTCTCCGCCGGAGCGGGACCGGGCAGCGGCGCCGCCAAGAAAGAGACCGTCGATCGGCAGGGCGCTGAGAAGCTCGTCGACGCGGCGCTCCAGCATGGCCTCAATCGCTACGTCATGGTCAGCACGATAGGCGCCGACGACCCCGACTCGGGCAGTGAGGCGATGAGGCCCTACTTTCGCGCCAAGGCCGCCGCCGACGACTACCTGGCCGCCAGCGGGCTCGCGCACACGATCGTGCGGCCGGGTCGGCTGACCGACGACGAAGGTGACGGTTTCGTCGAGATCGCGCCGCGTCTCGGTCGCGACGGAGAGATCGCTCGCGAGGACGTCGCGGCCACCCTCGTCGCGGTCTTGAGCGAGGACGCGACGATCGGGCAGACCTTCGAGCTGCTGAACGGCGAGACGCCGATCACCGAGGCGCTCGGCCGGCTGTAAGGATCCCGGAGTCACCGTGCGGGGTCCGATCACCGAGCACTGAGCCCACGCGCTCTGGTCAACACCTCGTCGAACATCGCAGGAGTCAGCCTGCTGGTGAACGTGTTCTGCTGGCTGACGTGGTAGCTGCCGAGGAGCGTGGCGCCTGGGATGGCGACCTCGGCGCCGTGACTGAATGATGGCTTGGGACGGACCGTGGCGAACAGCTCCAACGCCGCTCTCCACGCGAAGGCGCCGAGCGCCAGCAGCACCCGCGGTTTCAGGAGGGCGTACTCGGTCCGCAGAAAGGGCGCACAACGATCGCGCTCGCCGGCCGTCGGCTTGTTCGCGGGGGGAGCGCACCGCACGGCGGCGCTCACCCAGCAGTCGTGCAATCTGAGCCCGTCGTCGCGATCACGAGAGTGCGGCTGGTTCGCGTAGCCCGTGCGGTGCAGCGCTGCGAAGAGAAAGTCTCCGGAACGGTCTCCCGTGAAGACCCGCCCGGTGCGATTCGCACCGTGCGCCGCCGGCGCGAGCCCGAGAATGAGGAGCCGAGCCTGCGGATCGCCGAAACCGGAGACCGGACGGCCCCAGTACTGCTGATCGGCGAACGCCGCGCGGCGGAGCTGCGCGACCTCCTCGCGCCACGCGACCAGTCGCGGGCAGGCAAAGCAGCGCTCGATCTGGACGCCGAGCTGTCGGAGATCGTCGACTCGCTGATCGCCGTCCTTGAGAGGAGCGGGGCGGTCGGAATGGGATCCGACCGCCTCGCTCCCGCCTCCTCCCGCCGGCCTGTCAGTCGTCGTCCTCGCCGTCCTTCTTCTCCTTCTTCTCCTTGTCTTTCGATTCCTTGTCTTTCTTCTCCTTGTCTTTCGATTCCTTGTCCTCGTGCTTCTCCTCGTGCTTCGCCTTGTCCCGGCCATGCGACTCGGACTTGCGGGCATCGCCACCGTCGTCATCGGAGTCGGCGTGGTCGTCGGATCCGCCGCCATCGCCACCGGACCGCGGAGCCTTCTCCTCACCGCCAGTGCCCCCACCTGATCGTGGCGTGCTCTCACCGCCGCCTGCACCCGGACGGGGAGTGCTGTCATCCCCACCGCGATCGCCGCTGTCCGGCGAGGGGTCCCTCGGCGCACGCGGCGGCCTTGACGTCCCGCTTGGCGCGGGGCTGTCGCCGACCTCCCCGCTGGGCACAGGAGCGGTTCCGACGCGGCGAGGCATGGTCTGTTCGTCCGGACGCTCGTGGTCGACCCCACCAGCTTGGGGTGGTTGGGCGATCTCTTCCGCGGGGTCGACCATGGTCAACCCCGCCGGCTGCCGGCGCTCCTGTCGCGACGTGGCTGCGAGCCGCGCAGCTTTCCGTTCCGCCCTCACCGCGGCGGTCTGCCGCTGTCTGCGTTGCCGCTCCGCGGCGAGTGCTCCCTGGCCAGCCTCGGGGCGCCGCGGGCTCTCCGCCTCTCCGCCGAGCACGTCGAGTGGGCTGAGCTGGCCCGCGAGTCCGGCACCTCCGACACTCAGGAGTTCGAGATTGGCGCCTACCGCAGCCGCACCCGTTCCGATGAACACCACCGCGGCCCCGGCGGTGGCCAAGATCCTTCGGCGATCCATCGCTGCTCCCCCTACGCGTTCGCTTTGCCCGCTTCGACCGTCTGTGCACGAGGCACGGTATCGCCCCGCAGGTGAGCAACGATACAGTCGCGTGTAAAGATCATGTGAAATTCAGGCGCTTGCCTTGGTACGGGATGAAGATCGCCATCATGCATATTCTTGTCGTCGAGGACGATCCATCCATAGCGGACCCGCTGCGGGCCGGGTTGCGACGGCAGGGTTTCGATGTGACCTGGGTGGCAAGCGGTCAGGCGGCGCTGGACGCCGACACGCCTGACGTCGTGCTGCTCGACCTCGGGTTGCCTGACATGGACGGCTACGAGGTCTGTCGACGGCTGCGTGGCGGCTCAGACGTCCCCATCATCGTCGTCACCGCTCGCAGTGAGGAGTTCGATCGTGTCGTCGGTCTGGAGCTCGGTGCGGACGACTATGTGGTCAAGCCCTTCGGCTTTCGCGAACTGGTTGCCCGCATCCGCGCGGTCATGCGCCGGGTGCAGCCGGAGGTCGAGGAGGAGCCGATTCAGCGCTCCGGCGAGCTCGAGCTTGACCGCCGCACACGGCGGGTGCGCCTGAGCGGTCAGGAGATCGCGCTCACCCAGAAGGAGTTCGACCTCCTCGCCGTGCTCATGGAGGATCCCGGCGCCGTGGTCAGTCGGCGCCGGATCGTCGAACGGGTGTGGGGCACGCACTGGTACGGCCCGAGCCGCACACTCGACGTGCACATCTCCTCGCTGCGTCGCAAGCTCGGCGACATGGGATGGATCGAGACGGTACGCAGCGTGGGCTTCCGACTCGGCTACAGCGCATGACACGGCGGCTGCTGCTCAGCTACCTGACGCTCACCGCGTTCGTACTCCTGGTCTTGGAGATCCCGCTCGGAGTCTCGTTCGCGCGTGTGCAGGAGGCGCGGCTGTCCTCGGCTGTGGCGCGCGACGCGGTCGTGCTTGCGGGTTTCGCCGATGACGCCCTCAACGACGGCGGAGGTGAGCGTCTCCGGTCGCTCACGCACGACTACGCCGGACGCTCCGGTGGCCACGTCATCGTCGTCGACCAGGCAGGAGACCTCCTCGTGGACACCGATCCCGCGCAGCCTGGGCCGCGGCAGGCGGCGGACAGCCCCGAGGTCACCCGCGCCCTCGAAGGAGAGATCGCTGAAGGGATCCGCGCCACCTCGCAGGAGCCGCGTCGGTTCTCCGTCGCCGTGCCGATCGGAACCGAAGGCGACGTGCGTGGGGCGGTCTGGGTCACGTTCCCCACCGACGTCCTGGACGCCCGTGTCCGACGAGCCTGGTTGACGCTGATCCTGGTCGGTCTCGTCGTGCTGGTCGCGGCCGGCTTCGCGAGTCTCTTGCTGGCTCGTTCCGTGGTGCGCCCCATCCGAGGACTGGAGGACGCCGCCGCGCGCGTCGGCGAGGGCGACACCCGTGCCCGTGCGCCCGACGAGGGTCCTCGCGAGGTGCGTGCGCTCTCCAGCCAGTTCAACGCAATGACGTCACGGATCGACGAGCTGCTCTGGTCCCAGCGCAGCTTCGTCGCGGACGCCTCTCACCAGCTCCGCACGCCGCTGACCGCGCTGCGGCTGCGGCTGGAGAACCTCGAGGAGGTGATCGCGCCCGAGGCGCTCGGCGAGCTCGAGCTCGCGGTGGACGAGGCCAGCCGGCTCGGCCGCCTGGTCGACGGGTTGCTCGCGCTGGCGAGGGCTGAGGGCGCGCGGCCCGACGTGGAGCACAAGGACCTCGCCGAGGCGCTGCTCGAGCGGCAGATGATCTGGGAGCCGCTCGCTGAGGAGCAGGACGTCACCCTGGCGACGGACCTGGTGATCGCACCATTGGCCTCCGCGGTGCCCGGGGCGGTCGAGCAGATCCTGGACAACCTCATCGCGAACGCGACCAAGGTGGCGCCACCCGGCTCCACCATCACGTTGCGCCTGCGACACGCGGGCAGCTGGGTCTGCCTGAGCGTGATCGACCAGGGACCCGGCATGAGCGCCGAGCAGCGAGCCAGCGCCTTCGACCGCTTCTGGCGCGCCGAGTCGGGCGACGATCCCGACGGTTTCGGGCTCGGCCTGCCGATCGTGCGACAGCTCGCGATCTCCTCTGGAGGAGAGGCCGGACTGCTCGAGGCTCCGGGTGGAGGTCTGGAGGTGGTCGTGTGGTTGCCACCGGCCGCGGAGGCCGGGACCGCCGCAGTGCACGAGCCGGAACCCCCGGCGGTCCTGCTGCCCACTCCAAGGCAGCGGGGATAAGGGCGAAGATGCCGTCACAACTTCTACGCCGATCTGCAGGTCCGGTGGACGGAGGGGAGCCATCCGCTGTCGATGGCGATGGGCGACGAACATCCACCTGTCAAGCGTGGAGTCGTTCAGCTACTAGTCGGACCGCAGTAGGTCGCCGACTCCGGCGTGATCACGGCCACGTGGCGCCGCTCGCCGATCTGCATGGTCACCTCGACACCGAACGTGATGCCGTCGGGCGCCGGCTCGCCGGCGGGTTCGCCGCCGCACGCCGAGTCCGAAGGCAGCTCGATGACGCGGGTGCGCACGATGGAGATCGCGTCCGTCGCGACGCCCAGCTCGCGCGCGGTGGCCTGGACGGCGGCGGCTCCGGGCTCGTTGGGCCGCAGGAGGGCGCCCGCTGAGGGCCCTGGGTCCGGGGGCGGCGGGGGCGCCGTCGCCACTGGGGCCTCTTGGGCAGCCGAGCACGCCGCGAGTGCGAGCGTCAGCACCACCAGAGCCGTCTTGGCGGCTCGCTGAACACGTCGCGTCAAAGGTTGACGGCCACGTACTTCGTCGAGAGGTACTCCTCGATGCCCTCGGTCCCGCCTTCACGGCCGTAACCGGACTGCTTCACGCCGCCGAACGGAGCTGCGGGGTTGGAGACCTTGCCCTGGTTCAGCCCGACCATGCCGACCTCGAGACGCTCCACGGTGCGCAGGGCGCGTTCGAGGTCGCGGGTGAAGGCATAGGCGACCAGGCCGTACTCGGTGTCGTTCGCCGCGGCGATGCCCTCATCCTCGTCATCGAAGGTGTAGACGGGAGCGACGGGTCCGAAGATCTCCTCACGCCGCATCTCCGCATCCTGCGGGACGGACGCCAGGACGGTGGGCTCGTAGAAATAGCCGTCGCCGTCCGGCTTGCCGCCGCCCGTCACCGTCTCGGCGCCCTTGCCGAGGGCATCGGAGACCAGCTCGGCGACCTTCTCGCGCTGCTCGTCGTCGATGAGCGGTCCGACGTCGACGCCCTCGTCCGTGCCGCGGCCGACAGTGAGCGCGCCCATGCGCTGGCCGAGCTTCTCGGTGAATTCGTCGGCCACTCCGGCCGCGACGTGGAACCGGTTGGCGGCGATACAGGACTCGCCAAGGTTGCGCATCTTCGCGGTCAGCGCCCCCTCGACGGCCGCATCGACATCGGCGTCGTCGAACACGAGGAACGGCGCGTTGCCGCCCAGCTCCATCGAGAGGCGCAGCAACGTCTCGGACGCCTGCTCCATGAGCTGCTTGCCGACGGGGGTGGAACCGGTGAACGAGAGCTTGCGGGCGCGCACGTCGGCGATCAGCGGGTTCATGATCCTGCTGGCTGACGAGCTGGTGACGACGTTCAGCACGCCGTCCGGCAGCCCGACCTCGGCCATGATGCCGGCCAGTGCGAGGGTCGTGAGCGGGGTCTGCTGCGCTGGTTTCATCACCATGGTGCAGCCGGCCGCGATCGCCGGACCGATCTTGCGTGTGCCCATCGCCAGCGGGAAGTTCCACGGGGTGATGAGCAGGCACGGGCCGACGGGCTGGCGCATGGTGAGCAGTCGCCCGCCCCCGTCGGGCGCGGTCGCCCAGCGGCCAGCGATGCGCACCGCCTCCTCGGAGAACCAGCGGAAGAACTCCGCGCCGTAAGCCACCTCGGCGCGCGACTCGGCCAGCGGTTTGCCCATCTCCAGCGTCATGAGCAGCGCGAGCTCCTCGGTGCGGGAGACGATGGCTTCGTAAGCGCGGCGCAGGATCTCGCCGCGCTCACGCGGGGGGTGTGCAGCCCAGCCGTGTTGTGCCTCGACCGCTGCGTCGAGCGCGGCGCACCCGTCGTCGGCGGTCCCGTCAGCGACCGCGGTCAGCACCTGCCCGGTCGATGGATCCTCCACCTTGAGGGTGGCGCCGTTGCCGCTGTCGCGCCAGGAACCACCGATGAACAGCTGGGTGGGGAGGCGTTCGATGACCTGCTGCTCATCCATGGGGCTCTCTCAGCCTTTCAGTTCCTCAATTGGACCGCAGTGCGTCGATGAGCTCTTGCTTGCTCATGGACGAACGGCCTTCGATATCGCGCTGCTGGGCGAGCTCGTACAGCTCCTCGCGGGTCTGGTTCTCATAGTTGTCGCTCCGCGTGGCGGCGGAGGCCGTCGCGTCCGCGGAGGCCTCGGCGACCCGGGTGAGCTCGGCCCGCAGCGGCTCATAGATCTCTCGGACCGACTCCTGGAAGCGCTGCATCTGCCGCTCGAACATCTGCTCCAGCGTGTTCTGGAACTCCTCCATTTGCTGGCGCATCGGCTCAAGGCTGCGCTCGACGTCGGCCTGGATCTCGCCGGCCTCACGCATCCGCTGCTCGAACTGCTCGATCTGGACGGCCAGCGCTTGCGTCGCCTGAGCCTGGAACTGCTCCACCTGGGAGCGGACCGGAGCGAAGGCTTCCTGCATCCGCTGCTGCAGCTGTTGCGTGTCCGAGAGCCGGTCTTGGAGCGCGTCCATCTGTTGGCGCATCGGCTCGAACATGCCGCCGAATTGGCGTTGAATCTGGGCGGTGTCGGACATGGTCCCTGACGCGGTCGTCCCCATCTGCGCGAGCAGCCGCTCCCAGTACTGGATGATGGGTCGGTAGGCTTCCATCAGCTCGTCGGAGAAGCGGCGCATCGGCTCGTAGATCTCGAGCATCTGCTCCTGGTACCACCGCAGGGGCTCCTGCATCCGTTCGAAGGCTCGGGTCCATTCGTTGGTGGCGGAGGTCATCGGATCGGTCATCGCGGGATCTCCCAAGCGGGTAGGGGTCGGTCTCTCACCGCTACCCCGATGAGTCGCCCCCGATACGTCGCCGGCCGCGATCCAGTACCGCTCGCAGGGTGGCGTGGTCACGCTCAGCCCGGCTCCGCCGTCGGCGCGCGGCGAGATCCAGCGCGAGGCGGCGGGGACCGGTCGCGTCGAGCGCTGGGTCCCACCAGCTGAGCTGGTGATCCTCCACGCCGGGCTCGGGACTGCTGGTCCCGGCGGGGTAGCCCAGCGCGGCCAGCTCGTCGCCCAGAGCATCGTCGAAGATGCGGCGCAGGCGTCCTGGCAGCTCGCGCTGCCAGCGCGCCACCGAGGCCTGCGCATCGCTCGCCGTCATGTGATGGCGGTAGTGCTCCGCTTGCGTCGAGAGTCGGTCGGGAGCGAGATGCAGTTGCAGCCAGCCCCCGAGTTCGTCCACGACGCGGTCGGGGGTCAGGATGAGCTGCTCGTAGTGCACCAGCCGCGCTTGGGGGCGGTTTCGTTCGGCCAGCGCTGTGCGCAGAACGCGTCGCTGGCGATCGGCGAACCTCGCGGCGAAGCCCTCGGGCGTGTCAACCGCTCTCACGCCGAACCGGCGCGTGCCCCGCTGCTTGTTGAACGCCATGATCGAAAGCCACTGGTCTCGGGGATCTCGGACCAGGTGAATCCGCCGGGTCGCCAGCACACCCCGCAGCTCACGGCTGACCCAGACCGGGCTCTTCTCCGCGTAGTAGCGGGGCGCGACCCCGTGGCGCTGCTCATGCGCCGCGGCAGCGACCCGGCTGAACGCCAACCAGATCTGGCGCAGGGCGACCGGCCAGAGCTCCTCATCCGCGAGCAGCTCGCGCTCGCCCCAGGGCAGGCCTCCCACCACCCCGAAGAGCTGGGCGAGTCGTGGCTTCTCCATCTTCGTGCGGTTCCAGTGGTCGGTCTCGGGCTTCCCGCGCTCGGGGATGCGCGACCACTGCAGCAGGTACGACAGATAGGCGTGCTCAAAGGCATAGATTCGGTCGAAGGCCACCTCGTCGCTCGTGCCGAGCAGCTGCATCATCAGCGTGGATCCGCTCCGACCGCTGCTGATCACCAGGATCGGCACGAGTGCACGGCCGGATCTCGCTTCAGGTGGCATCGGGTGAGTCTGACACAGCCCATGCGCTCACGGCGCTGCACCACCGCTTCCGAACCGTGGAGCGGGGACAAGAAGGTTGAACAGGCTTTTACTGGACAAAATTCCTGTTTCTGTTGTCGGCGTCAGGGAACCACTAGGAGCGCGCGCTCTAGGGGTCCGAGTGACCGGAGGGGGAGGATGACTGGACAGGTCGCGGAGCACATGGACTCCCAGCCGCACACGATCCGCGACGATCAGTCGGTGTTCGCAGCGGCTCGGAGAATGCGACAAGCGCAGGGCGCCCCGCTGATCGTCATCGACGCCGAGAACCGTGTGAGCGGGGTCGTGACGAGCGGGGACATCACCTTGCGCGTCGTGGCCGACGGCCAGGATCCGGCGCAGATACCCGTCGGTCTCATCTGCACGCGCGAGGTGGCGGCGGCCAGGCCGGACGAGGACCTCGAAGTGGCCTACGGCAGGATGCGCGAGCGCAGCCTGCAACGCATGCCGGTCGTCGAGCGGGGACGCGTGGTGGGACTGCTGCGGCTGTGCAGCGAGGCCGAGGGAAGGGTGATCGAGCTCGGGGAGTCGAGCCCGTCGGTCACGCGGCCTTCGCGAAGTTCTGGGTGATCCACAGCACACCGTCGGAGTCGAGGAAGACGCCGAGGCCGATGCGGTTGTAGTCGCCCAGGATGTTGTGCCGATGGCCGGGTGAATCCATCAGCGCCCGGTGGACGCGACGGGCCAGCCACCGGACAGAGGCACCCTTGCGAGAGGTGTAGCCGACGTTCTCCGCCGCGCGAGTCCAGCGCAGCCTGAGCTGCTGGGCGTAGCCGGGGTTGTGAGCGAGCTTGCCGCGCTGCGCCATCTGGCGGGTCCAGCGAGTGGCGACGGGGTTCACCTTCTTCGAGCGGTGCACGGGTCGAAGACCCTTGCGCTTGCGCGCCGTGTTCACCAGATGCAGGACCTGGCGTTCGGCGCTGGCGACGCGACGGAGGGTGGACTTGGTCTCCGGGGTGCTGGCGGGGTTGAACGCGCGGGCGGGCGTACCATCGAGCCCGAGCACGCCGAGCAGGACGGCGCTCACGACGAACAGAGCGGCGGAGCGGCGGAGAAGTAGCGACATCAGACAGCCTCTGGATACGGATTGGCGGCAGGTCTGATGGAGGCAGTCGGCAGCTCAGCAGGTCGACTTGAGACTCTTTCTCCGGATGGACAGGTTGCGAGCGTGGAGTTTCACGGGGATGCTTCGTGCATGCTGCTGGGATGGCCGCGATGGCGGCGTGTCGTCGTTCCGCTTGCGCTGATGGGTGTGCTCGCGGTCCTGCTCTGGCGGGGCACGGTCACCTGCGCTCCGGCGGCCAGCGCGCTGGAGACGACCGATGTGCCGCCGCGATACGTCGGCCTCGTGCACGACGCCGCCGCGCGTCACCGCGTGCCGCCGCATCGCTTGGCAGCGCTGATCAGCGTCGAATCGGCCTGGGATCCCCGAGCGCGCAGCCCGGTCGGAGCGATGGGCCTCACCCAGCTCATGCCTGCGACAGCCGACTATCTCGACGTCGGTGATCCATGGAATCCGCGGGAGAACGTCATGGGGGGCTCCCGCTACCTGCGCGAGCAGTTCGAGCGCTTCGGCTCATGGGACCTGGCCGCCGCGGCGTACAACGCCGGCCCCGAGGCGGTGCAACGCTACGGCGGCATCCCTCCGTACGCGGAGACGCTCGCTTACGTCCCGAAGGTCCGCGCTCGCGCTCACGAGCTGGCGGATGCGGCGGCCGCCAGCATGGTATGCGATGCGAGCGGATGAGCGCCGCCTGGCCTACCGGTCTTCCGTGGCCGCTCCGGCGACGCGTTGGAGCGCGCGGCGCAGCACACCGGACTCCTGACGGCTGAGCAGACGGCTGAAGTGCTCCGCGACGCCGCGAAGGTGGATAGGGGTCGCGCGACGGAGGGTGGCGGCGCCCTCGGATGTGAGCACGGCGAACGAGCCACGCGCGTCGCTCACCACCGGCCCACGCTCCACGAGACCAGCCGCCTGCATGCGGTCGACCAGTCGCGTCAGTGCGCTGCGGCTCAGCAGCACCGCCTGCGCGAGCTCTCCCATTCGCAGGCGGCCGGCCTCCGCCTCGGAGAGCTGCACGAGCACGTCGTACCAGGTCAGGGGAAGGCCGGCCTCGGCGTGCAGCTCGCGTTCGAGCACTTTGGTGACCGCTGCGTGAGCCTCGAGGAACGCTCGCCAGGCTGCGAGCTCGTGTCCGCGGAGAGGGGCCATGGGCACGCAGCGTACGTGCTCGTGGGCTGCGCGCGAACGCCGCGACGCAGCGTTGGTGCGGCTTCGTTCCCTCATGAGCCGAGGGGCACAACGTCACCCGCAAAGCGGGGAGAGCTGAGGCTGGGACACGCTCCTCCGCACCCCGCGCGCCTTCCGCAAACACAACTTCATCCTTAGAACGGAGAGCGTTGCGTCCAGCCGGAGGCGAGCTGTGACCGGAGGTTGCTATCCCGTCTGCAACGGTTTGCCACGCGAGGCCCGCCGCGACTCAAACGGAAAGGAGGCGGGCGAAGCTCGCGGCGAACCCGCCGTTCGTCAAGGCCTGCCCGGCCAGACCGGCCAGGATCGGACCCGTTCACCCGAAGCCTGCGGCCAGGTACCCTAACCCGAAGAGCGCCGCGCCGGCAACCGGGCGACGCCGCCGCAGGACGGCCTGACGTCGCAACAGCCCATGCACGGCCGGTTCGAGGCCGCGCAAGTTGGCGTCGATCCGTCCGGTCTGGATAAAGCCGAGGAGGATCAAGCCGCTGCCGACGACGACCCTGACGGCGCGTCCCGTGCCGCTCGTGAAGGTCACCGCGCCCGCCAGTTGTCGACGCAAGAGCGAAGAGCGCGCCGAGGGTGAGGACGAAGGCCACCGCCCCGAGTGACAGCGACGTGGCGAACACAAGCGCGCGCCGCACACGCGTGGCGGTGAGCTGCTCAGCACCGGTGTGTCGTGCCAGCAGAGTGGCGAGCAGGGGAAACGAGCACGGCGAGAAGAAGGCGCCACGGCCGCCGCCGCAGCGAGCACCAGCAGACCGGCTCCGGCGACCGCCGGTAGGTCGAAGCGGGGGTAGACGACGTAGCCGGCGTAGCCAGCGATCGCGACGACGAGGACGGCGGTCGCGAGCAGCAGATACCTGCTGCCGTCCCGGCGGTCTTGGCCGGTCATCGCTTGCTGGCTGCCGGGGCAGCCGACCCCAACGCAGCCAGTCGCGCGTCCGCTGCTTGCCAGTGCGGACAGCCCTCGAAGTACAGCAGCAGGATGTCCATCGACGCTCTCATCCTCTTGTTCGTCGGATGTGCGACGGTAGACCTTCCAGCATACTGGAGGGTCAAGGGCAGTGGAAGGGATTCAGGTGTTGATCGGGGAGCTCGCTACGGCGACGGGGGTCACCGCGAAGACATTGCGCTTCTACGAGCAGCAGCACCTGCTGCCCCCACCGGAGCGTACGGCGAGCGGCTACCGCGTCTATCGGGCTGAGGCGATCGGCCGCGTCGCGTTCGTCAAAGGCGCACAGGCGGCAGGGCTCACGCTGCGCCAGATCGCGGAGGTCCTCGCTGTCCGAGACACTGGTCAGGCGCCGTGCGAGCACGTGTCGCGCCACGTGAACGACCGCCTCGCCGACGTCGAGGAGCGCCTCCGTGACCTGCTCACGACCCGGCGGCAGCTTGTCGAGCTCCGCGACCGCCTCAGCGCGCTGAACCGCTCCGACTGCACGTCCGACACGATCTGCCGCGCGCTCCAGCCTTGAGCCTCAGCCCGCCATGAGCGCGCGGATCGGGTCGAGCGCGAAGTAGACGGCGAACAGTGCCGAGCTGAGCGCGAGCATCCAGTGGACCTCCCGGCCCTCGCCGGTGGCGTACTTCAGCACCGTGTAGGTGACGAACCCTGCGCCGATCCCGTCGGTGATCGAGTAGGTGAACGGCATGACCACAAGCGTCAGGAACGCGGGGATCGCCGAGGTGTAGTCCTCCCATGGGATCTCGCGGACCACCGACGCCGTGAGGAACCCGACGAGGATGAGGGTCGGGGCAGTCGCTTCGGGCGGGATGACCGCCGCCAGCGGGGAGAGGAAGATCGCGGCGAGGAAGAGCAGACCGGTCACCACGCTGGTCAGCCCGGTGCGGCCGCCTTCGGCGATGCCGCTCGCCGACTCGATGTAGGTGGTGTTCGACGAAGACGAGGTGAGCCCGCCCACCGCCGCGGCGATCGAGTCGACCAGCAGCACGCGATCCACCCCCGGCAGCCGGTTCTCCTCGTCGAGAAGCCGGCCTCGCGCCCGAGGCCGATCGCCGTGCCCATCGTGTCGAAGAAGTCCGCCAGCAGCAGGGTGAAGACAGCGAGCACTGCCGAGATCAGCCCGAGCGACCCGAGGTAGCCGAACGAGAACTGCCCGATCAGTGAGAAGTCGGGCGCCGCACGATCGACGCCGGCAGCTTGGCGACCCCCGGCCCGACCGCGGCCCACGCCTCGCCGCCGGTCACCGCGTTCGCGACGATCGCGAGGACGGTCGTCGCGACGATGCTGATGAGCAGCGCTCCCTTCATCCGTCGGGCCACCAGCCAGATGGTCAGCAGCAGACCCGCGAAGAACACGCCGACGCGGACGGAGTCCAGCGGCGCCCGACCGAGCACGGCTGCGCCGCCACCGGGACCGGGGACGACGACGCCGGAGTTGGCGAAGCCGATGATGGCGATGAAGAGCCCGATGCCGGCGCCGATCGCGGCCTTCAGCTCGTCGGGGACCGCGTCCATGACCGCGGTCCGAAATCCGGTCAGCACGAGGGCGGTGATGATCACACCCTCGGTGACGACCACGCCCATCGCCTCGGGATAGGTCAGTCCCTGGGCGGCGACCAACTAGAACGCGACGACCGCGTTCAGCCCGAGACCCGCCGCGATCGCGAAGGGATAGTTCGAGACGAGTCCCATGGCGATGGTCATGACCCCCGCAGCCAGCCCCGTGACGGTCAGCACCGCGGGGAAGGACAGGCCGGCCTCGCCGGTGCCGAGCACCGAGGGGTTGACGAAGAGGATGTAGGCCATCGTCATGAACGTCGTGACGCCGGCGATGAGCTCGGTGCGCAGGGACGAGCCGCGCCGCGTGAAGCTGAACTGGCTATCGAGCCGGCCACCCGAGGACGTGACGGGCTCGCCCGACTGCTGCGATGGGGAGGTCTCGGTGGAAATGGGGCGCTCCGCTCGGGTGTGACGAGGGGAAGCGGGCCGTTCAGGGGCGCAGCGTGACGTGCGGTGGCCGTCGAGTCAAGCACGTGCGACTGGCCTACGATCTGCTGATGGAGACCCACGCCCCCTGGGGCCGCCCGTTGCGAGGCACGCTTGACGAGCACACGATCACCAGCGCGGCGCTGGCGGACAACCCGTTGGGTGATCCGGCCGAGCGGGCGTTGTGGGTGCTGACGCCTCCGCATGTCGAGCCGGACGAGCCGTCGCCGGCGATCTACCTCATCCAAGGGTTCACCGGCCATCTCGCCATGTGGCGCTACCGGATGTCGCTGCGCGAGAGCGCGCTTGAGCGTTTCGACGCGGCGCTGGCCGCCGACGACCACCCACCGGTTCGGCTCGTGTTCGTCGACTGCTTCACCTCACTGGGCGGCAGCCAGTTCGTCGACTCTCCGGCGGTGGGCGCGTATCACACCTACCTGTGTGAGGACGTGGTGGGCTTCGTGGATGCGCGCTACCCGACGCTGTGCGCACCCGAGCACCGCGGCATCGCCGGCAAGTCCTCGGGCGGCTACGGCGCGATGATCACGCCGATGCTGCGCCCGGACGTGTTCGGCGCGCTGGCAACCCACGCGGGCGACGCGCTGTTCGAAGCGTGTTTCGGCGGAGACTTCCGCGAGGTCGCCCGCAGACTGCGGGACTCCTACGGCGGCTCGTGGGAGACCTTTTGGGCCGATTGGCGCACCCGGCCCCACGGAGCCAGAACCGACGATGATGTACTGTTCAACGCCTGGACGATGGCGGCGTGCTGGTCCGCCGACCCCGACGGCACCGTCCGCCTGCCGTTCGAGGCGACGACCGGACGCCTCATCGACGCCGTCTGGCAGCGCTGGCTCGACTGGGACCCGGTGCGGATGGCACCCCGCCACGCCGCCGCCCTCGTGGGAATGCGGGCGATCTGGATCGACGCCGGCACGCGCGACCAGTTCTGGCTGGACCTCGGCGCGCAGGCGTTCCGCGAGGCGCTGGCGGAGATCGGCGTGGAGCCCACCCACTTCGAGCTCTTCGACGCCACGCACAGTGGCATCGAGTACCGGTATCCGATGGCGGTGCGCCATCTGGCTGAGCGCCTCCAGAACCAGTAGGGCTATCATAGCCCAATGAGCACACGAACCCAGACCATGGTGCAACTGAACGAACAATTGCTGGAGCTGCTCGACCGTCGCGCGGCTCGCGCAGGCGTCTCGCGTTCACAGATCATCCGGGAAGCGGTCGAGGCATTCCTCGCATCCGACCGCGAAGCAGAGCTTGATCGCCAGATCGTCGACGGATATCGACGGATGCCGCAGGGCGGTGAGTATGACGTGGGTGAATGGGGGGATCTGGATCAGTTCATGAGCGGCCTCATGGTTGAGCAGTTCAAGAGGCTGAGCGACGAGGAGCACGACGCGGGCTTTGACCCGTGGTGAGACATGGAGGCGTCTACTTCATCGAGCATCCCGAATGGGGCCGCAGGCCGGTTCTGGTGCTCACGCGGGCCGCAGCGATCCCCGTGCTGAAGCGGGTCAGCGTGGCGTCGATCTCGCGCCACATACGGGGGATCCCCACGGAGGTTGTGCTGGACCCCTCCGATGGCATGCCAACACGCTGTGCCGTGAGCCTCGACACCGTCGGTGAGGCTTCGAAAGCCATGCTCGTCGAGCATGTCACAACCCTGCCGACTGCGCGGATGCAAGAGGTCTGCGGCGCCTTGAGCATCGCCTTCGGCTGCTGACCAGCGCAGGTCCTACTCGGGCCACGTTCCACCCCTGCATGAGCTACCGGGCGCGGACCTTCACGTTTTTTGCCCAGGCCCCCACACGATCGCCTTGGAGCTCGGTAGGGTGCGGCATCGATGACCGAGACAGGGATTCTGCGGTGGGGATCGAGCGGACAGCTCGGATGGCCGAACTGTACGGACTCTACGAAGATGCGTCGGTCGCCGCCATCGACACGCGCCCAGCCGCAGTCCAGCAGCTCCAGCGGATGCTCGTCGTCGCGCTCGCCGCGGAGTGGCAGGGCTTCGCCCGAGACCTCTACTACGACGCGGTCGAGACAGTGACCGCCACGATGGCGGAGCGGGAGCGCGAACCGGTCGGCAGGTTGCTGCGGGTGTCGCTGACTTGGCGTCGGCGGCTGGATCGTGGGCAATGCCGATCAAAGCGCACTGAGCGACGATTTCCGCCACCTCGGGCCGTCCGGCCTCTGGGCCACCGAGCACATCGATACACTGACTGGTGAGAAGGAGAGGTGAACGACGTGCAAAGCCAATCGTTCCAGTACGGTGACGTCGTCGAGATCCCCTGGGTCGTGGGCACTGTCCGCGCACGCAGAGATGTGCGGCCGCTCACCACAGCCTGAGTTCAACGCAGGCTGAGAGTTGTGGTCAGGGGCGGGGTCGAACCGCCGACCTCACGATTTTCAGTCGCGCGCTCTACCAACTGAGCTACCTGACCGCGAACGGCCGGGTCGGTTGTGACCCGGCCGCCTGGAGCGGAGCTGACGGGATTTGAACCCGCGGCCTTCACCTTGACAGGGTGACGAGCACTCCTAACTGCTCCACAGCTCCCCATATGTCGCCCGAGCGGCTGCCGGTAGGCCGTGCAGGACTCGAACCCGCTCCGCCGGATTAAAAGTCCGGAGCTCTACCCGTTGAGCTAACGGCCCGTGCAGGTAGCGTACCCTTCGCGGCGTCGCGTCGTGGAGTGTAGCAACGCGCGCACTACGCTGCGAGCCATGCTGGCCCTCAGCCACCACACGGATCTGGACACTGAGACTCGTGCTGCCGTCAGCGCGCTGTTCCGTGAGGTCACCGCGGAGCGCGGCTACGAACCGCTCGGCGAGAGCAAACGGGTCGAGCTTGAGGGCGACGCGGCGGGCTGGTCGGCGTTGCTCGCCCACGACGACGATGCGCTCATCGGCTACGCGCATCTGTCATGGCCCGACCAAGCCGCCACGGAGAACGACGCAGCGTCGACGCGCCCGCGCGCGGTTGTCGAGGTCTTCTCCAACGGGCAACCGCCCCAGGACATCGAGCGCGAACTGCTGAGCGCAACGCTCGAGACCGTCGCCCGGCAGGGTGGCGGGCGCGTGTGGTCGTGGGCGCATCACGTCACAGACCAGGCGCCCCCGCAGGTCGTGCTGGGCTTTGCCGTGCAGCGCCGTCTCGCGGTGATGTGCCGGGCGCTGACCGAGCTGCCGGCGCCGCACTGGCCCGAGGGGGTGTCGCTGGCGACCTTCCGCACCGAGCAGGATGAGCAGGCCTTCCTGCGCGTGAACAATGCCGCGTTCGCCGATCACCCCGAGAACGGCGGCTGGGAAGAGGCCGAGCTGCGCGAGCGGCTGGCGGTCGAGGGCATCACCCCCAGCGATCTGCTCATGGCCTGGCGGGGCAGCGAGCTGCTCGGGTTCCACTGGACGCGGGTGCACGGTGACGGCACTGGTGAGGTGTACGTGCTGGCTGTCGATCCGGCCGCGCAGGGCATGGGCCTGGGACGCTCGCTGCTGCACGCCGGTCTCGCGCACCTGGCCGACCGCGGCTGCGAAGAGGTGGTGCTGTACGTCGACTGCGAGGACACGCCCGCGGTCGAGCTGTACCGCTCGGAGGGGTTCGAGCGGCGCTACGACGAGGTCTGCTACGAGACCGAGGCGCCCCCCTCGGGATCGAGCTTGTAGCCGACCCCGCGCACGGTGGCGATGAGCTGCTCGTGCTCGGCGCCGAGCTTGGCCCTCAGCCGGCGGATGTGGACGTCCACGGTGCGGGTTCCGCCGTAGTAGTCGTACCCCCAGACCTCCTGCAGGAGCTGACTGCGGGTGAACACCCGAGCCGGGTTGCTCGCGAGATACCGCAACAGCTCGAACTCGCGGTAGGTCAGGTCGAGCGGCCGACCGTCGAGCCGCACCACGTACGTCTCACCGTCGATCCAGAGCGCGCCCACATGGGAGCGCTGCCGGGTGAGCTCCTCCGCCTCGGTCTCGAGCAGCAGACGCAGGCGTGTCTCGAGCTCGGCGGGGCCGGTCTCGGGTGTCACCCAGTCGTCGAAACCCCACGTCAGCTTGAGCGTCGGAAAGCCCGCCGCGCTGATGATCACGAGCACGGGACGGCGCGACTCGCTTGCCGCCGCGAGGCGGCAGACGGTCGAGGCGGCCCCGAGGTTCGCGGTCGCGTCGACGAGGACCACCTCGACGTTGACCGCCTCGGCCAGACCGGCGGATGCCAGCGGCGCCACCGACAGGTTGTGGTCGAGCAGCTCCAAGGCGGGCAGCAGCGAGCCGACCCCGGCCACGGCGTCCGACAGCACCAGCAGGCGCACAGGTATTCCTCGACTTCCTCGGCGGGACGCGAACGCTACCGCACCCATGCCCCGCTCGATCAGCGGACGTCGATCCCGCTGGCGCGCAGCTCTGACAACAAGGCCGTCACGGCTTCGGCGGGCACCTCCTCACCGGTGCCGAGCAGCTCCTCGCAATACACCGAGGCGCGGCGTTGCAGCTCCCACCGTTCGTCGTGGGTGAGGCCCACCTCCTGGGTGAGGCGCCGGAGGAGCAGCTCGACCGCCACGATGCGGACGATCCGTACCAGGTCGGCGGTCTGGGTCGCGTCGAACTCCCCGTGTCCGCGAACGGCGGTGAGCGTGGTTTGCCACCCGCGGTCGTCCAGGTCGCCGTCGACGAACACGGTCAGCATGCCCGTGACGGCCGCACGCACCGCCGTCCATACCCGTTCCCGCGCGGCGGGCGGCCAGTCCCGAGAGGCCGGCTGGAAGTCCACCCAGCGTTGCTCGGCGACCGCATGCACCTCGTCGAGCAGGTCCACACCGGCGGCGGCGATCTCCAAGCGGCGCGCGAGCTGCATGTCGATACTGTACGAAGGATCGTCGGCTGCACGAAGTCGGGCGCCGGCGTTGCCTGCCGAAGGAGGACGCGGAACATGGTCAGGGTGCTGCTTTTCGCCGCACTGCGGGAAGCGGCCGGAGGAATCGCCGAGGAGCATGTCGACCCTGGTCCGATGACAGCCATGCTCGACGGGCTGTGCGACCGGTACGGTGAGCGGTTCCGCAGCCGTCTCGCGGTGGCCTCGGTCCTGATCGACGGCACGGTGGTGGATCGGCGCGCCGATGTCGAGGTCTCGGACGGCGCCGAGGTGGCGCTGCTGCCCCCCGTGAGTGGGGGAGTTGCTGATCGGCGCGGCGCGACGGGTTGACCAGGCCGACCTTCCCGTAGACTGCCCGCCATGTTGAGGATGCTCGCGAGCGCGGTGCTGGCGTTGGTCTGCCTCGTGGCGCTGATCGCTGGCCGCGGCGTGTTCGCCGGGGTCATCATGGTCGTGGCGGCGGCGACCCTCATCGACCTGAACGGGATCCTCGCCCGCGCTCAAGCTCGTCCCGTCGTGCCGGCCGCTGCCCTCGCGGCGGTGGGCGCGCCTGTGGTGGTGCTCGTGTCCGAGCCGGGCCGCGGCTGGCCGCGGCTGCCCGCCGTCATGGCGGCCAGCATGCTCGCCGCGTTTCTCTTCGTCCTGATCTTCGGGCGCCGGAGCGGGGCGGTGCGAGGGGTGGCCGCCACCCTCGCGGTAGGAGCCACGGCGGGTCTCGCGGCCGCCAGCCTCCTGCTGCTGCACGACCTGCCGGAAGGCTTCCGGCTGGTGCTGGGGCTCGGGGCGTTGGTGCTGATCGCGGAGACCGCGACGCCGGCGTTCCGGTTCGTACGGCGTGTGACCGACCGCGGCCGGCCAGAGCGGATCTGGGAGGGCGGGGAGGAACAGCCGACCGACCAGCTCGAACTCCCCTCAGTCATCGTGGGTGTCGCCGTCGTCGCGATTCTGCTTGCGTTCGTCGCCGCCCCGCCCTTCAGCCCGATGTTCGCCGCCGCGCTCGCGGTCGTCGCCTTCATCGCCGCCGTGGGAGGGCGTCACCTGAGCACCGGTTTGGCGCTGGAGGCGGGTGTCAGCCGCGACCCTGAATCGCTCACCCTGGGCGACGGGCTGCTGCTCTCGGTGACGGCTGCGCTCGGGTTGGCTGCCCCGGTCGCCTACGTCGTTGCGCGCTCCCTCCTGGTCTGAAGGGCTGGTCTGATGGGCCCGGCTTGAGCCTCTGGCGTCAGGTGCTGGCTGGACCAGCTCCCGGGGCACCACGCCGCCGCCGAAGATTCTCACGTTTTCCCCTGTGACCGTGCGCTGGTCGCGCTGCATTCTTTCAACCGAACCCGTCGAGGCCGCATGATGGCCGGAAAGCAACATCGCGACAGTGCAAACTCTCATCGAGGTGCGAGGACTCATGCCGGAGCCCGCGGCAGCGCAAGGCTGGGTGCGTCGACGCGCCGAGGTGAGCATCGCTCGTGCGCTGGGGGCATCGACCCGGGCTGACATCTACAGTCATCTCCAGGCGCGTGGCGAGGGGCTGACGGTCCGGGACGTGGCCGCGACCTTCGAGCTGCATCCGAACGTCGCGCGCACGCACCTGGAGACGCTGGCCGACGCCGGACTGGTGGTCGTCGGCAGCCGCAAGCATCCTGGCGGTGGCCGGCCCGCGAAGCTGTACCTGGCGCGCGAGGACGTGGCGGTGGCGGGGCCCGCGACCGGCCAGTCCGACGCGCGGCTGCTGATCCGCCTGCTGGCTCGGCTCGCCGACGGCCCGCAGGGTCACGAGCGCGCCTTCGAGCTGGCGGCCACCGAGGGACGTCGACTCGCCGCCCCGGCAGCGCTCCGAACGAAGGCCGGACGAACGCAGGGCACCGCGACCAGGGAGCGAGCCGCCTCGCCCACGGACCCCATGGTGACAGCGGTGGAGGCCGGGCTGCGCGCGCTGCGCGCGCACGTCGCGGGCCTGCAGCTGGTGGGCACCGAGCGTGGTGAGTGGGTCGACGTCTCGGCCGCACAGGGGGTTTTCGTCCTGCTGGCCGACGAGCGACCGGAGCTTGGAGCCGCGCTCGAGCGCGGCCTGCTCACCGGAGCGGTGGCCGCCGCCGGGCACCCGGTCGCTGTCGCGGCCGCCGGCACCCTGCCCGATGGCCGTCCGACCTGGCGTCTCCGCCCCGCTGCGAGGGGCTCCGTGCGGGACCGGTTGGGCAGCGAGCCGGTGGTGACCGTCGACGCTCGCGGGACGCAGCGCGAACGTGGCGTGGTCCAAGCAATGCGCGCTGCGACGTCGCTGGAGCCCGGTGACGTGCTCGAGGTGCTCGCCGAAGGACCCGGCTCCCCGGCCGCCTTCGCGCGCTGGATCGACCGCGCGGGCCATCAGCTGCTCGGTGTCGAGCGGGCGGGTCAGCCCGACGGACGCGCGGCCATTCGCCTCTTGATCAGGAAGGGCGGCTAGCGCGTGCGCGTGGCGCTGCTGATCTCCACCGACACCGGCTTCGCGCTGCGGTTGGCCTCCGCGTGGGCCGCCGCGGGCGACGACGTGACGGCGGTGTTGTGCGACCGCGCCGCCGCCACCGCGCGGACCGGCCACCCGGTGCGACCGGCCATCGACGAGGCGGGCAAGGCGGGCGTGCAGGTTGTGGTGCACGACGAGGCGCTGGACCGCCACGCGGTGGGGGGCGGCACCGGCCTTCCTCGTCTCGACCTCGAGGAGCTGGCCACGCTGGTGAGCGAGCGAGCCGAGCGGGTGGTGTGGTGGTGAGCCGGCACGTCACGGTGGTCCTGCAGTCGGGAGCGCAGTCGGGTGGCGCCACCACGGCGTTGCGGCTTGCGGAGCGCCTCCTCGCCCGAGGACATCGGGTCACCGTCTTCGCCGCGGAGAGCGCCGTCGGACTGTCAGCGATCGAAGGGGAGCTGGCAGAGGCGGTCGCGGCGTTGCTCCGCCGCGGTCTCCACGGTGGCACGCTCGACTGGGTCGTCGACGGGGCGGCGGCGCGTCGCTGGGGATGCGAACGTCACCAGGTGCCGGGAGTGGTGCCCGGCGACCACGCTGACCTGTGGACCTTCGTGCGCGACGCCGACGTCGTGCTCGCCCCGGGCCGGGGGGCTTGAGGGCGTGGCTCGCCTCGTGACGAGCGTGATCCGTACTCCACCCGCGGCGGTGCGGGCGGCCGACCCCGCTCTGGAGGCGAACGCCTACGCCATCGCCGAGGACATCGAGCTACGGCTCGTGCTGCGGGCCGCCGGCATCGAGCTGGCCCTCGCCCTCGGCCAGACGCGCACGGTAGAGCTGGCGGGGGTCGTGATCTCGCCTCCTGTGACCGGCCGGGACGTGCGGGGGCTCATCGAGTCTGGCGTCCGCGTCGTGGTCCTCGACGAGGATCTCGAGGTGCGCGGGCTGACGCCCGACGATCTGCTGGCCGGGGTCGAGGTCGTCAGCTTCGGGACACTGGCTGCGCTCCTGGCCGAGACCGACGCCGTGGTGGGGTGGTAGCCGATGCCCGTGCTGCTCGATCCGGTCCACGCCGCCACCTGGCTGGAGGAGGCGGAGCCCCAGGAGATTCTGCGATGGGCGGTGGTGACGATGCCGCGCTTCGCGGTCTCGTCCAGCTTCGGCGCGGACAGCGCCGTGCTGCTGCACATGGTCGCCGAGCTCGACCCGGCGATGCCGGTGCTGTTCTGCGATACCGGGCTGCACTTCGACGCCACCCTGGCCTATCGAGACGAGCTCGTCCGCCACTTGGGCCTGCGCGACGTCTGCACGCTGACACCGGCCCGCAGCGTGCAGCAGCAGACACGCGAGGACGGACCGAGCCTGTGGGAGCGTGACCCCGACGGCTGCTGCGCCCGGCGCAAGCTCGCCCCGCTCGACGAGGCGCTCGGCGTGTTCGACGGCTGGGCGAGCGGCGTGCGCCGTGACCAGACCCTGGTGCGGTCCGTCTCGCCCGTCGTGCAGGCGGTGCGTCGGGGCGGTCGTGAGCTCGTCAAGCTCGCGCCGCTCGCGCGCTGGCGCGCTGCCGACATCGAGGCGTACCTGACGCGTCACCGACTGCCGCGCCACCCCATGGTCTCCGCGGGCTACCGCTCCATCGGCTGCCAACCGTGCACACGCCCCGTCCGGACCGAGCAGGACCCGCGGGCGGGGCGCTGGTCCGGAACGGCCAAGACCGAGTGCGGGCTGCACCTGTAGGTTCGGGCACCCTCTACCCGTGCGCGGCGGAGTGCAAGAGCTCACAGAGCTGCGGTATCTCGGCGGCCTCCACCGGCCGAAAGAAATGGTGACCCTGAGCCGAGTCGGCTCTGAGCTCGCGCAGCGTGGCGGCTTGCGCGACCGTCTCGACCCCCTCGGCGATGACACGCAGCCTGAGCGCGTGCGCCATCTGGACGATCGCGGTGACGATGGCGGTGTCGTCGCCGCATTGCCCGAGCCGGTGGACCAAGGACCGGTCCAGCTTCAAGGCATCCACCGGGAGGCGCCGCAGGTAGGTCAGTGACGAACGGCCGACGCCGAAGTCATCGATGCTCAGCCCAACCTCCAGGTTCCGCAGGTGCTCGAGGGCGCTCGCATGGGCTTCGGGGGCCTCCATGAGCGTCTCTTCGGCGATCTCCAGGGTCAGCCGCCTCGGATCGAGCTCGCTCTGCCGGATCGCCTCTTCGACGGTGGCCGCCACATCCGGATGGGAGAGTTGACGGGCCGAGAGGTTGACCGTGACCTTCAAGTCGGCAGCCGATGGTGAGCGAGCCCACCTCGCCGCCTGTCCGCAGGCCTCGGCCAGCACCCACTCACCGATCGGCACGATCAGTCCGGACTCCTGTGCGATCTCGATGAAGGCGCCCGGGCTCAGCATCCCCTGATCGGGATGCCGCCAGCGCACAAGCGCTTCGACGCTGCGCACACGCCCGTCGGCGAGCTCGACGATCGGTTGGTAGAGCAGCGTCAGCTCGCCGCGTTCGAGCGCGACGCGCAGCGCGCTCTCGTTCTCGACGCGCCGCACGGAGAGCTCCCGCAGCGACTCCGAGAAGATGGCGTGCCGCCCGCGGCCGCGCTCCTTGGCGTCGTACAACGCAGCGTCCGCCTCACGGAGGATGGTCTCGCCGTCGATCCCGTGGTCCCATGCGAGCGCGATGCCGACGCTCACCGAGACAGCCACGTCGTGTCCCTCGAGGGTGAAGGCTGGCTGGATCACCTCGTCGATACGTTCCGCGATCTGCACGGCGTCCTGCTCTCCGTCGAGCTCCTCGCAGACGATCACGAGCTCGTCCCCCCCGAAGCGGGCGAGCGTGTCGCCGGGTCGGATGGCGTCGCGGATCCGCGCCGCGAACACCTTCAGGAACGCGTCGCCGGCGGCATGGCCGAAGGTGTCGTTGATCTGCTTGAACCGGTCGACGTCCAGATACAACACCCCGACCCCATGGGACGGATGACGGGAGAGGCGGTCGAGCGCGTGGTTGAGCCGGTCGAGTGCGAGCGCCCGGTTGGGCAGTCCGGTGAGGACATCGTGCAGGGCGCGGTGACGCAGCTCGGCCTGCGTCTGTGCGCGCTTCTCCGCCTCGGCGAGCATGGTGGCGACGATCACGACGAAGTTCACCTCATCGTTGCGGAACGATCGAGGACCCATCGAGTAGGCCACGAGGACGCCGAACGGCGCGTCCCGTCCTTCGATCACGGCGCTCACGCTGCTGCGGAACCCCGCGCGCCGCGTGCGCTCGTCCAGCGGGAAGCGCGTCTCCGACTCGTGGTCCGCCACGATCAGCGGTGAGGTCGAGGAGAGCGCGAAGCCGATGGCCCCGTGAGACGCTCGACCGTCCTCCAGCGTGGACGCCTCGAGCGCGCCGGCGACGGCGCGCACCTCGCCGTGGCCGGTGCTGGCGGTGATCTGGACCACCTCGGCGGCGTCCACCGCCAGGGACTCGGCCACCTCTCGGACGGCCTCGTCGAGGAGCCGCTCTATGTCGGGGTTGGCGATGGCCAGCCGGCCAAGGCGCGCCACCGCGGCCTGCTGTGCGGCGCGACGATGATGCTCCCGCTCGTAGGCCATGCGCACCGTGACGTCGCGGATGCTGCCGGTGATGCGCTCGACCTTGTCGAACGGGTCGACGGTGCGCTGGGCACTGACCGAGAGCCAGAGCCGCTGGCCGTCGGAGCGCCAGGCCTCGAACTCGAACTGCTCGACCGGTTCGGACCCGCCGAGCGCTGACGCGAGTCGAGGGCAGTCCGCGTGGTCGACGCACAGCTCCGTGAGCTTCGTTCCGATCGGCGCCGAGCCATCGACGGTGAGCATCCGCCGAAGCGCCGGATTCGCCTCCAGGATCCTCGCCTCCCTCGTATCCGCCGTGAACAGGCCCACCGGCGCGGAGTCGAACAGCTCGCGGTAGCGCCGGTCGGCGTCCTCCGCGGCGCGGAGCGAGGACTCGCGGACGCGCAACAGGCTCCTGATGCGGGCGTCGAGCTCGACCTTCTGGATGGGGATGGTCAGGATCTCGTCCACGGTGGTGGACAGCTCCGCCGTGAGGTGCGCGAGCCCACGCCGGTCGACGAGCAGCAGGCACGGAACTTGGACGGGGCGAGCCGCCTCCCTGAGCGCCGTGATCGCCTCGGTGGCCTGGGCGAGACCCGCTCCGTCGACGATGACGAGATCGGGGCCGAAGCGCCGCTCCGGGGCCGCGCCGTCGAGCACAACGACATCGGGGAGTTGACCGAGCCAGGCTTGCAACAGCCTCCGGTTCTCGGGCTGCTCGACGAGCAGCAGCACCTCACTCACCGCGTTCTGCCCACCAATCGTAGTCTTCCGCTGATCAGGGTCTCCCCCCGATCGTAGGTCAACCGGAGGCTACCCCGACTCTCTTGGCCGGCGCGTTCGCACCCGTCGGCGGCGCTCCGCTCAGGATCTCGCGCATTCGGGGCAGCGGCGGTCCTATGCGGAGCCCGGACGCGGTGATCTCGAACTCATGGATCGCCTTGTCGAAGTCGCTCAGCCGCTTCTTCAACACGCCGACACAACGACACAGCTCGCCCCCTTCTTCCAGGTAGCGCAAGTACACGACGTTGTCGGCGAGGCAACCCATGCCGTCACCTGAAAGCTTGAGCGGCCCGATGAGGTCCTCGGCTCCGTCGATGAGGATCACGGTCACGCCCAGGTTGGTGAGATAGCGACAGAGCGCGAACAGGTTGCGGATCACGTCCTCGCCGTAGACCGAGAGCTGGTAGCCGGCCATGCTGTCGAGCATGACGACCCGCGCGTTGCGCTCTTCGACCTCCGTGCGCACGAGGCTGGCGAACTCGCTGGCGCCGTAGTACAGCGGCCTCACCGCAACGATGGAGAGCGTTCCCTGCTCCTGGAAGTCTCCCAAGGGGCTGCCCAGCCTCTCCGCGCGGAACTGGAGCGCTGTCGCGGTCTCCTCGAAGGCGTAGACGACGGCGCGTTCATCGCGCCGCGCCGCCTCCCGCACGAAGTGCAGGCCGAGCGTCGTCTTGCCGACCCCATTCGGTCCGGTCATGAGCGTGACGGTGCCGCGTTCGATCCCGCCGTGCAGCAGGGCGTCGAACGCCTGGTTGTCCGAGGAGAGCTGTTCACCGTGCACCGGACGGCCGACCTTACCCTGCACGATCTCGGGAGCGACCGAGAAGCCGCGATCGCTGATCCGCGCGCGATGCCATCCGGTGCGATAATCGGATCCGCGCAGCTTCGTGACGCTGAGCGCGCGACCGGTCGTCTGCTCGGAGCGCAGACGCAGCACGCCCGAGACCATGGACTGCAGGTCCTCCTCCGCACCGAACGTCGAGCTGTCGAGCCCGAAGAGCGCCGTGCTCCCTTGTTCGCTGAGGAAGCGCACCATCGCGTGGGCTCGACGACGAAAGTCGACCATGTTGGTGGAAAGCGCACGGACATGCCCCATGGCATCGACGTAGACGCGCGTCGGCCGCAGATCGCGGACCCGTTGGACGACTTCCTCGGAGAACGACTTGCTCTCCACCTCGCCGGGAGCGAAGACGTCGTAGGACCGATCGGCCGCGAAGGACTCCGGATCGGGACTGAGATCGAGGAACTCGACGCCGGAGACGTCGATGCCCATTGCTTTGGCATCCCGCTGGACGTGGTCGGTGGGCTCGCCGTGGTTCAAGCAGAGGACGGGCTCGCCGCGACGCGCGCCCGCCTCCAGAAAGTGCATCCCGACGGTGGTCTTGCCTGTGCCCGGCCCTCCGAGCACAAGATACGGGCGCTCGACGAGGAACCCGCCGCACAGGATCTCGTCGAGGCCGGGCACACCGCTCGACAACCGGTCGTGCGTCTGCATCCATCGTCCTTACTCTCGGGACCTGGGAGCAAGGCGGAGTGTAGATCGGTTTAGGTAGTATATCCATTATCGGATGGATAGTTTCAGATTCTATATATAGCCGTAATGCGTCCGGACAGAAGCGACCGCCCGGACCCCTGAGGGCCCGGGCGGTCCGCATCCTTGCACCTGTCGTCGCCGTCGCGTCCCCGGTGATCGCGCGTGGCGCGCGGTGCCGGGTGGGCGGGCGTGACCAACTCCCGCAGACGGATCAGGCGGGCGACGAGGGTGGTGTCGCGAGGCATCTCGTTTCCGGTCAGGATGCCTGTTCGACCGGGAGGGCCTAGCGCCTCATCACCTCGACGGTCACAGACGAACTATCAGAACTCATTCGTTGAACCACCTCCTTTCCGTCGTGCCGCCAGGATGCCAGATCGCGCCGGTCTCGGCAACGCCTGAGCCGGCCGCGACGCACTACGGTGGGGGGTATGACGCTGCTCATCGACACACCGGCCGTCTTCACCCGCCGCGCGGGCTTCGTGCGCCTCACCGGTCCCGACCGTCTGAGCTACTTGCACTCGCTGCTCAGCCAGGCCGTGGAGGATGCCCGGCCGGGGGAGGCGGCCGACTTTCTCTACCTGGACGCCAAAGGCAATCCGCTGGCCGCCGGTCGGTTGCTGGCGCGCAGTGACGACGTGCTGTTGGTCGTGCCGCCCGCGGTCACCGAACCCTTCGCCGCCGCGCTGGACCGGTTCCGCTTCCTCATGCAGGTGGAGGCCGAGGTGCTCTCCGGGTGGGCGCTGGCAAGCGTCCGGGGACCTGAGCCGGAGACGACCATCGCCGGGCTGGACGCTCCCGACGAGGCGCTGCGGTTCGCCGAGCGGGACGGCGGGCTGGTGCTCCGGGACCGTTCGGGGGGGCTTGATCTGGTCGGACCTCGGGCTTGGGTGGAGGAGTACGTGGCAGCCAGCGGCCTCCCGCGGGCGGGCGAACCGGATTGGCAGGCGTGGCGCATCGCCGTCGGCGAGCCGGCGTGGGACTCCGAGCTCGCCGCCGGACGGCGGGCCCAGGAGCTCGGACTCCTGCCCACCCACGTGCATCTGCGCAAGGGGTGCTATCCAGGTCAGGAATCCATCGCGAAGACCTACAACCTCGGTCGGCCGCGGAGGGCGCTCGCGGTGCTGGGCAGCGACCATCGGATCGAGCCCGGGACCGAGGTCAGCACCGGCGGTCGTCCCGGCATTGTGACGAGCGCGGCCGAGCACGACGACGCCTGGCTCGCGCTGGCGCTCGTGCCGCTCGGACGTGACGGGATTCTGCCCGAGAAGGTCGAGATCGCAGGCGTCGGCGCGCGGGTGCTGCGGCGCGTCGGCGAGGGGCTCGACCAGCCCGGCGAGTAGGCTCTCGACGCCATGCGCGTCCTCCTGGTCTGTCTGGGCAACATCTGCCGCTCACCCGTCGGTGAGGCCGCCGTGCGCGCAGCGTTGACCAACGCGGGCCTGGACGGGCAGGTGGAGGTCGACTCGGCGGGGCTCGGGAGCTGGCACATAGGCAATCCTCCCGACCGCCGCATGGCCGCCGCCGGTGCTCGTCTGGGACTGCAGGTGCGAGGACGGGCGCGCACGGTGGCGTCCGACGAGCTTGCCGAGACCGACCTCGTCATCGCGATGGACACCGCGAACCTCGCCGAGTTGCGGGCGCTTGCGCCCGACGAAGCGACGGCCCAGCGCATCCGGCTGTTCCGCTCGTTCGAGGACCAGCCGGACAGCCTCGACGTGCCCGACCCCTACTACGAGGGCAACTTCGACCGCGTCGCCGAGATCGCCCGGACAGGCGCCCGAGGCGTGGTGCGCCACATCGAGCGATTGCTGAGCGAACGCGCCTCGTCCTGAAGGCGACGTTCCAGCAGCACCGCGTCGCACCAATCGGTGCGGTCGAAGTGCTTCGTGCTGACTTCCCGATAGCCAGCGGCCCGGTACCAGGCCCGCAGGCGCGTGTTCTTCAAGACCGCGTCGAGCCGCACGATCCTGTCACCGCGTGCCCACACGTGGCGCTCGGCCCAGCCGAGCAGCCGCCGCCCGAGACCGGGTTCGGCGTGCGCGCGGTCGACCATGAGCAGGTGGACGCAGCCGGCAGGCTCGTCTTGCACCCACCAGACGTCCTCATCCTCACTGAGCACCGCTACCGTCGCAACGATCCGCCCTTGATGTCTCACCATGTGCACCTGGCCGGCGGCGAGCCATGGCCTCAGGCGCTCAGCCGTCATCTCACCTGGCAGCCATTGCCTGACCCCGCGGTCGAGCAGCCACGAGGCGATCCGGTCGCGGAGCGCGACGATCTCCTCGGCGTCCCCGACTCCTGCCGTCTCCACGTGCAGGGGCACTTGCTCCCTCGGCATGGGCGGCATGGGCGGCATGGGCGGCTTCGGCGGCATGGCACGAGCGTAGGCTCGGCCGATGTCGCGAGCCAGTCTTCCCCGCCGACGCCGGCGTGCATGATGCTGCCGGGCGATCTTCCCGAGGTGGTCGCGCGCACGCCGCTGGGCGGTGGTCAGATCGCCGACACGGTCTCCGCCCGTCTGGCGGACGGCCGAGAGGTCGTCATCAAGCAAACGCCGTACGACGCCTTCATCGAGGTCGACGGCCTCGAGGCCCTCGGCGCGGCCGGTGCGCGGGTCCCCCGGGTGCTGGCTGCGGACAGCTCCACGCTGGTGCTTGAAAAGGTGGGAGGCGTGCCGGAATGGGAGCGGTTCGGTGCCGAGCTGGCAGATCTGCACCGTGAGACCAGCAAGGCGTTCGGCTGGCACCGTGACAACCTGCTCGGTCGGGTGGTGCAGCACAACGCACCGCTCACCGCCTGGCCGGAGTTCTTCGCCGAGCGCCGCCTCCGTCCACTGTTGCGGGCTTCCGCCCTGCCCGAGCGGGTGCGCGACAGGTTGAGCGCCGCACTCGAGGGTCCGCTCCCGAAGCTCATCGCACACGATCCGCCGCCGAGCCTGCTACACGGTGATCTGTGGGGCGGCAACGTGGTCGCCGGCCGCTGGCTGATCGACCCCGCCGTGAGCTACGGCGATCGCGAGCTCGATCTGGCCTTCGCGGCGCTCTTCGGTGGCTTCCCGTCGGCCATGTGGAACGCCTACGAGCGGTCCTGGCCGCTCGCGGTGGGGTGGCGCGAACGCCGCCCCGCGTTGCAGCTCTATCACCTGCTGATCCACGTCGCTCACTTCGGCGACAGCTATGTGCCCCCGGTCGTGGCCCGGTTGGACGAGCTGGGCTGGTGACGTCTGCCGGTGGCGAACCGTCTAGGCTAAGAGCACGCGCCAGTAAGCAGGCCGGCTCGCGCGGCCCAGGCGGCGCCTCGCTGCGTTGGCGTCGTCGCACGTAGCTCCGCTACGAGCTCCTCCGCCGCCTTGCGACGCATCCACCTGGACCACGCTCCCTGTCGACCTGCCTATTGGCGCGTGCTCTAGCCCCGATCATTCATGGGACCCGCCGTTGTCGCTGGCGCGTGGTGGGTGAGGTGGGCCGGGGGGCGGGAGACGTGTGAGGTGCGTGGGACCCCGGTTCTGACCGTGTTGACGCGTG
>JBBSMR010000011.1:0-69168 GCA_038233095.1 Euzebyales bacterium | reverse complement strand
GGCGCAGCGTTTGGGGACGTTTCACGACCTGCCGGTGCGGGTGACGTTCGGCGAACCGCTGGAGCTGACCAGACCCGGTCCGACCTGGGGAGCGCGCAGCGCCAAGGCGTGGGTCGTCGGCTAGCGCGTCGAGCTTCGCCCGGCCGGCCTGGGGACCGTCGCGCATCGCCACGGCGATCGCCCGGTTGAGGCAGACGACCGGTGTGTCGTCGATCGTGGCGACCACGTTGTACAGCGCGACGATCTGAGTCCAGTCCGTGGCCTCGAAGGACGGACTCTCGGCGTGGACCGCCGCGATCGCGGCCTGCAGCCCGAACGTGCCGACCGGGTGGGCGGCCAGCGCTGTCTCCACGAGGGCGACCCCGTTGGCGATCATCGCGGTGTCCCAGATCGAGCGGTCCTGATCCGCCAGTGGTACGAGGCCCCCGCGGACGTCGGTGCGTGCGGCGTGACGCGCGTCGGTCAGCAGCATCAGCGCCAGCAGCCCGGTCGTCTCGCTGTCCCACGGTCGGGCCTGGTGCAGCATCCGAGTCAGCCGAATCGCCTCTGACGCCAGATCGCGTCGCTGCAGGGAGGGGCCGGCAGTGGTGGTGTAGCCCTCGTTGAGATCAGGTACAGCACATGGCGCACGGCCGACAGTCGCTCGTTCAGCTCCTTAGCTCGCGGGACGGTGAACCGAGCCGCGGAGGCCGTGATCGTCTGTTTGGCGCGGCTGATCCGCTAGCCCATCGTCGACTCGGGGACCATGAAGGAACGGGCGATCTCCGCGGTCGTCAACCCGCCAACGGCGCGCAGGGTTAAGGCGATCTGCGACGCCGCCGTCAAAGCGGGATGGCAGCACATGACCAGCAGGTCGAGGCTGTCGTCGTGTTCGACGGGTTCCGGCGTCGGCCGGCGGGGCGACCCGGTCGTCGATCGCCACAGCGGCGAAGTCGGCCTCCTCCCGACGTCGACGTGCCTGGCTGCTGCGCAGATGGTCGGTCAGCCGTCGGAACGCCACGGTGAACGCCATGTCCCTTCGTTAACGCCGTAGCCTCTGCCTTATCGGGTAACTGTAGCATTTTAAATATAGCTCGTTTATACCGAGTATCGGAAGGATCGAGCTGTGGTCGTTGCGCATGACGTCGAGGGCCGGACCGGGGACCGGCCCTATCACTCCCCGTTGCGGCAGCAGCGGGCGGCCGACACCCGCCAGCGCATTGCCAGGGCGGCCCACGAGCTGTTCGCCGAGCACGGCTTCGCGGGTACCACGGTGGCGAGCATCGCCGAACGGGCCGGAGTCGCTGCGCCGACGGTGTACGCGACGTTCGGATCCAAAGGCGCCGTGGCGCGGGCCGTGCTGATGCAGATGGAAGACGACGCGGACCGCGCTGGATGGGCCCGCCGGGTCGCGGAGGAACAGGACCCGCACCGCAAACTGATGGCCTTCGCTGCGTGGACCACCGCGCTGTTCTCATCGAGCAAGGCTGTCATCGCGGCAGTACACGGCGCCGCCGAGAACCCCGTGATCAAGGAGCTGCGCGACGCAGGAAACCAGCAGCGTAGGGAGGGACTTCGCGGGCTGATCTCGTCGCTGGCTGACAGGACGGGAACGCCGTCCCCGACGAGCATGCCCAGTGCGTTGAGCGGCCGGTGGCCACCATCAACAGATCGCCCGAAGAGCCGCGAACGTCGCCGGGACCGTCTCCGTGTGACCAGTCGGCGTCGGTCGCGGCCAGGCGCAGGCCTGCGAACCGCTTCGCTGCTCCGTACCACCGGCTGTTCACGACGTGCTCGAGTGCCGGTACCACGTGGTCGGGATGCATCGGGAGCGGCCCGTCGCAGTGGGCGGGCGATGTCTTGTCCGTGCACGAGGAGATCGGCGAGCGGGTCGAGCGGACTGCTCATGGGTGCTCGACGCGTCTGTCCTGCGCTGTGCCGGAGCTGGTCGACCAGTTCAGTCGGAGAGAACTGCTGCGCGTGCCTGCGGGCCCCGTCGGCGGTCATTCGGTCGAAGTCCCCGCGTGCGGCGATCGCTCCCCTGACGACGTCCCACCAGCCTTCGCGCGTAGTCAGGGTCAGATGGGCCGCGACGTCGTGGACAGTCCACTTGGAGCAGAGCGAATCGGAGCGCCGTCCTGCGTCGTCGATGTCCTGCAGGAAGTCACAGAGCCCGAGGCGTTCTTCGCGGATGGCGTCGGCGAGGTCGAACTGATGGTGCCGCTGCGCGGGGTCATGCTCGTTCCTTTACGGCACGTCGGGGCAGGCCTCCAGGGTCGTCGGACCCTGCTGATGGCCATTCCGTTTGGAAAGGCCAAGCCGTCGGCGACACCGCGGACGGTCCCGTCGGGATCGACCACGGCGATCTGCCCGGAGCGCGAGGCTCGCGGCGGTGACCCCGTCAGCCCGCGCGGCGTCTGTCAGCGCGTCGGCGATGTCGGCTTCGAGGGTGGCGGCGTGGCCGAAGATGCTGTCCCGGCACGCGTTGAGGATGTCGGGGTTGGTGTCGAAGACCTCCTGGGTCATCGTCCCCGCCAGACAAGTGTACGCCGCCGGGGCACCGGCGATGAGCGACCGGCGGAAGTCGATGTAGGCCAGCACGCGCTCACCGGCGGTCCGGCGTGACGGCGAGCGCCGTGAACGCCACCAACTCCGCCGCCGCCAGCGCACCGACGACGGTGGCCAGCGCGCTGGAAGGGCTGAGCAGCAGCCAGACCAGCGCGGTCGCCAGCGCGGCGAGCCAGATCCGCAGCACCCGCGCGGCGTCGCTCCGCGCGATGAAGAAGAGCGACTGCAGGAGCGAGCCGACAGCCAGCATGTTCACTGCGGCGACGAGTCCCACGACGCCGTGGGAGAGGCGCACGTCGCCGCCGAACACCACCCGCAGCAGCCAGGGACCGACCAGGCTGGCGATGAGCCCGGCGGCCAGTGCGGCGAGGAGGGTCAGTCCCACGCTCGCCCAGCGCAGCCGGCGCAGCGCCCGCGTCCGGCCCGCCACGACCAACGCGGTGAGCGTGCCGGTGACGCGCGCGGCCACCCCCAGTCCGAGCAGGTAGGGGGCCCTGAAAAGCGCCAGCGCCGTGAACAGTCCCGTCATCTCGCCGGGCGCCCCTCCGAGCAGCGCGAGCAC
This sequence comes from Euzebyales bacterium, assembly GCA_038233095.1. Taxonomy (GTDB): domain Bacteria; phylum Actinomycetota; class Nitriliruptoria; order Euzebyales; family Egibacteraceae; genus JBBSMR01. Next base: position 66,059 of record JBBSMR010000011.1, on the reverse strand, counting down.
GACGGGGCCGGAGGTCAGCACGACTTGCGCAATCAGTGAGACGCCAGCGAAGCCGGTGACGAAGCCGAGCGAGTCACGCCGGTCCACGCGGCTCTCGGCGGGCGTGACGGCCCCGGGGCCGGCTATGGCGTTGTCCGCCACGGGCACCGCGGCAAAGCGAAACGCGGACGGCCAACACGCCGCGACCAGCACGCCAGCGAGCATCGCTCCGGTAAAGCCCGCGGCGCCCCATCCGAAGGCCACCGCGACGAGCCCGGCCAGCACCCTCAGCGAGTTCTCGGCGCCGATCGCCGTGGCCGTCGCGAGAAAGCGCCCCCGCCCGGCCAGCCCCCCTCGGAGCACACCCGTGACGGCCGCACTGAGGGTGAGCACAGCGATCGCAGAGGGATACCACCACCGCGCGCCCGAGCCGAAGAGCGCCTCCCTGAACCACCAGGTCGAGCCGCCCAGCACGAGAGCGAGCACCAGGTTGCCACCGAGAATGAACGGCAGCCCGGCACGAACCCGGGCCTCACCCTCCGCGGCGAGGGTTCGCAGGATCCAGTGCTGGACCGGGAAGACGGTCGTGGCGGCGGTGATCGCGAAGAATGTCCAGAGCACCGAGATCGGCGCGAACCCCTCCGCACCCAACCGGCGGGTCCCCAGCGCGACGAACACGTAGGCCGCCAGGCCGTTCACCACCGTGCCGACCGCGAGCGCGCCGGCGTCGGCCACGCCATGGCGGAAGCGCCACAGCGACGCGAGCCGGCCCGACGGCCGCGCCATCTCCTCCCGGACCACCCGAAGCTCTCCACTCGCCCGCGCCACCCACCGGCGCGGACAGTGGGCCTCGTGACTGCGCGCGCCTAGACTACTGTCGCGTTCAGGCGACCCACGGGACTCATGGGGGAAGGCGGCGACATCAGCACCACCTCCAGCGGGCACCCACGGACACCGGCCGCCTCGGCGCGCGACGCGAGAGAGCAGGTCGATCCGCGCATGCGCGGGCGCATGGTGAGCGTGGTCATCCCCGTCTTCAACAGTGCCGGCGTCGTCGGCGAGACGATCGCGCGCACCGCCGCCTTCTTCGAGCGTCATGGGCTGCCCTACGAGATCATCGCCGTGAACGACGGCAGTCACGACGCGAGCTGGGAGGTGTTGCTCAGGCTCGCCACCTCGAACCCGCACGTCGTCGCGCTCAACCTGTTGCGCAACTACGGACAGCACAACGCCAACCTGGCCGGCTTCCGTCACGCCCGCGGTGAGTACGTGGTCACGATCGACGACGACCTGCAGAACCCTCCCGAGGAGATCATCCACCTCATCAACACCGCGGCGCACGGCCACGACGTCGTCTTCGGGCGTTTCGACCGCAAGAACGTGAGCCGGCACCGCAGCCTGGGAAGCAGAGCCATCGGCCTCATCAACCGGCGCATCTTCGGTCAGCCGCGCGACCTGGTCGTCAGCAACGTGCGCATGCTGCGGCGCGACGTCGTGGACCGCATCTGCGCGGACCGCTCCGCGTACCCCTACATCACCGGCCTCGCGCTGCTGTACTCCAGCGACCGCGCGAACGTGACCGTCCGGCACGAACCGCGCACGATCGGCAAGAGCACCTACAATCCGCTGCGCATCGCGCGTCTCGTGCTCACGATCCTGTTCAGCTACTCGGCGTTCCCGCTGCGGCTCTCGGCGGTGATCGGCTGCGCGGTCTCGCTGATCAGCTTCCTGATCGGCGTCGTCTACCTCGCTCTCGGCCTCTTCGGCGACGTGGCGGTGCAGGGCTGGACCACGCTGGCGGTGATGCTGGCCTTCTTCAACGGCGTGACGATCGCGATGCTCAGCATGCTCGGGGAGTACCTCGTGCGCACGCTGCAGCAGTCCAGCGCCCGCGAGCCGTATCACGTCATCGCCGCGGTGCGCGCCGATGACTGAGCGCGCCTTCATCGTCGGAGCGCAGCGCAGCGGCACCACCTACCTCGCGGAGTTGCTCGACGCCCATCCGGAGATCGAGCTGGCGCGCCCGCTGCGGCCCGAGCCGAAATGGTTCCTGGAGGCCGGCTTCGACGGGGATGTCGCCCGTCACGACACGCGCTGGTTCTCCGGTGTGACACCCGTGCGGGTCGAGAAGGCTACGAGCTACGTCGAGTCGGCGCTCGCTCTGGAGCGCCTGGCCGCCACTTTCCCCAAGGCGCTGGTGCTCGTGATGCTGCGCGACCCGGTCGAGCGGGCGCTCTCTCACTGGCGGTTCTCCGCGCTCAACGGCGTCGAGTCGCTGCCGGCCGACGAAGCGCTGCTCTCCACGATGGCCGGCCACGAGCGCGCCTGGGACCGCGACCAGTTCTCGGTCTCGCCGTTCGACTACATCGGCCGCGGCCGCTACGCCGAGCAGCTCGAGCGCCTCTGGCGGCACGTGCCTCACGACCAGACCATGGTGCTGCTGTACGAGGAGCTGGTCGCCGACCCCGCCGTGATCGCGGCGGTGTACGAGCGCTTGGACGTGGACCCCGACTTCCGGCCGACGGGTCTCGACAGGGTCGTGAACGCGGCCGCCGGCGCCGACGTCGCCCCGGACGTGCGGGCTGCGCTCGCGCGCCACTACGCGACGCCGAACGTCGAGCTCGCCCGGTTGCTCGGCCGTTCCCTGCCGGCGTGGCAGTGACGGGCACGCGCTCCGACGTACCGATCGGGCGCTCCTCGTCGCTCGTCAACCCGACGTACTGGTGGTACCGGGCGCGCTCCGGTCTGCTGGAGCGGGTCTTCGCGAGCGAGCTGCGCCCGGGCATGACCGTGCTCGACATCGGCAGCGCCGACGGGCCGAGCGTCGCCTGGATGGACGACATGGCGCGCAGGGTGCCGCTCGACGTCGACCCCGCAGGACTGCCTCGCGGTGGCCTGTGCGCCTCGGCGCTCCAGCTGCCGCTCCGCGACGGCAGCGTGGACGCGGTCTCGGCGTTCGACGTCATCGAGCACTTCGCCAACGACGCGGCCATGACCGCCGAGATATTCAGGGTCCTGCGACCCGGCGGCCGGCTGTTCGCGGCGGTGCCCGCCTACCAGTGGGCGTGGTCCTCGCATGATGTGGCCGCCGGCCACCATCGGCGCTACACACGCCGCCGCCTCGTCGCGCTCCTGCGCGGCGCCGGCTTCCGCGTGGACCGGGCGACCTACGCCTTCGCGGGCACGTTCCCCTTCTTCGCGGCCGATCGGCTGCGCTCACGTCTGTCGGGACGGGACGCGCGGCGCGCCGCGACCGCGGCACTGCCGCACTGGCTGGAGGCGACCTTCCTGCGCCTCTCCCGACTCGACGCCGCCGTCCTCGCACGCGCAGACCTGCCGTTCGGCTCCTCGGTCTTCGTCGCCGCCACCCGTCGCTAGGGGTATGGTGGGGGTATGCCCAAGGTCAGTGTGTATCTGCCCGACGAGCTGTACCGGGAGGCGCGCGATCGAGATCTGCCGATCTCGGCGCTTGCGCAGCGCGCACTCCGAGAGGCCGTGGAGTCTTCGCGAAACGCGGCCTGGATCGAGCGGGCCCGCGCGCGCCTGCGGACTGGGACCCGCCCCGTGAACACCACGAAGCTCATGGACGAGGTGCGCGACGAGTTCGGAGCGTGATTGTCCTCGACGCCTCAGCGCTCGTCGATGTGCTGGTGTCGACAGACCGGGCCGCGTGGGTGCTTGACGTGTTGAACGACGAGGCGATCATCGCTCCAGCGCACCAGCCCGCAGAGGTCCTCTCGGCGACGGGACGGCTGATGCGCGCTGGTGAGCTGGACGAGGAAGCATGGCACGCGGCGCTGGTCGAGCTTGATGCCTTCTCGCAGGAGCCGATCCTCCCGACGCTCGCGCACCTTGAACAGGCCCGGCTCCTGGCGCCGCGCCTCCGGCTGCTCGACGGCCTCTACGTCGCCCTCGCGCAGGAACGCTCGTGCTCCCTGGTGACCACCGACGCGCGGCTGGCACGCGCCGACGTTCCCTGCCACGTGTTGACCCCTCACACGCCATGAGGAAGTGTTACAGCATGAACGAGATCACCGTGCGCGCGCTCGAGGACACAACGCCGGACCGGCTGACCGAGAGGCAGCGACTCCAACGGCTCCTAGAGCAAGCAGGACTGTATGCACCGCCACCGGCGCCGCCCACACGGGAAGGTCCCGCCATTCGATGAGTTGCTGGCCCGCAACCGCGGCTCGGGCCCGGCCCTGAGCGATGCACTCCGACAAGAGCGCGATTCCTACGAGTGGTGATCCTGTACGCGGACACCAGCGCGCTCGCGTGAGTGGCTGAACGCGCAGCGCTCAAGAACCCTCTTCGAGCGTGGTGTGGACCTCGAGTTGTCCTTCCAGGGTGCGGTGCACCGGGCAGCGGCTCGCGATCTCCAGCAGCCTCTCCCGCTCGGACTCGGAGAGCTCACCAGCAAACGAGAGCGTGCGCCGGAGCAGCTCGATGCGCCCGTCGGTGTGCTCGCAGTGGGCGCAGTCCTCGGCATGCACCCGATCGTGCGTCACGGTCGTCGTGACGTGCTCCAGGGGGAGCTCCTTGCGATCGGCGTACATCCGCACCGTCATGGAGGTGCACGCGGCCAGCGCGGCACCGAGGTAGTCGTACGGCGTCGGTCCGGTCTCAGTGCCGCCGACCGAGTCCGGCTCATCGACGCGCAGAGCGAAGCCGCGCACGCTGACCGCGGTCGCGAGCCCGCCGTCGTTGCGGGCGGTCACCAGCTCGTCGTCGTAGGAGCTCTCGGCTTCCTGCGAGCCTGACTCCTGCTCGCCGCCGGCGGATGGGAGGTAGCGCGCCGCCCAGGCCGCCGTCACCTCCGCGACATAGCGGGCGTCGGCTTCGTCGGTGAGCAGGTGATCCGCCCCGTCGAGCGAGACGAAGCTCTTCGGATGCCGGGCGGCTTCGTAGAGGAGGCGCGCGTTCTCGAGCCCCACGACCTTGTCTTGTGGTGCATGGAAGAAGAGCAGCGCCTTGTCGAGCTCGGAGAGCTCCGCTTCGAGCTGATGCTCGCCCAGATCGTCGAGGAACGTCTTGGTCACGCGGAAGGTCCGCCCGGCGATCGTCACGTCCGCCTCTCCCCGCTGTCGAATCGTCTCCAGATCGTCGGCGAACAGGTGCTCCAAGTGGGAGGGGTCCGCGGGCGCGCCGATCGTCGCGACCGCGCGCACCTCCGGGAGCCGGTGAGCGACCCTCAGCAGCGCGGCACCTCCGAGCGAGTGGCCGACGAGCAATCGCGGCGGCTCGAGCTCCTCACGCAGGTACCCGGCCGCGGCAAGCAGATCGTCGACATCCGAGGAGAAGGTCGAGCCGGCGAAGTCACCCTCGCTGCGGCCGAGCCCCGTGAAGTCGAACGAGAGCACGGCCAGACCCCGGTCCGTCATCGCCCGTGCGATCCGGCGGGCAGCCTTCAGGTCCTTCGAGCACGTGAAGCAGTGGGCGAAGAGCGCCGTCGCGCGTGGTGGGTCCGTCTCCGGGCGCTCCAGCCGCGCCGAGAGCCGATGCCCGCGGCTGTTCGTGAAGGTGCAGGTCGAAGATCGTGACACGCTCGTGCTCCTTGCGTTCGTCTCGTTCCTGGCTGGACGTGCCGCTCGGTCGGTCTCAGAGCGCGTCGAGGAAGGCCTCGACGACGCGTTCCTGGTCGCCGGCCGTGAGCGCATTGTGGAACGGCAGGCGCAGCAGCCTGCGGCTGATGTCGTCGGTCACGGGGCAGTCGGTCGAGCGGGCGCTGAACCGGCGCCCCGCCTCGGAGGAGTGCAGCGGCACGTAATGGAAGGTGGGGTGGATGTCGCGCTCGCGCATGGACGCGAGCGCGCGATCGCGCGCGGCGCGATCGGGCAGGAGGACGTAGAACATGTGGTAGGCGGGCACGCGGTCGAGCGGCACGACGGGCAGGCGGAAGCCGTGCTCGTCCGCGTGCGGGGCGAGCAGCCGCTCATAGCGCTCGTACACCGCCTGCCGCTTCTCCAGAATGGCGTCGCGCTGCTCGAGCTGCGCCACGAGGTAGGCGGCAAGGATGTCGGAGAGGCCGAACGACGAGCCGATCTCGCGCCACGAGTACTTGTCGACCTGCCCCAGCATGAAGGCCCGCCGGTCGGTGCCCTTGTCGTAGATCGTCCACGCGCGAGCGACGTCCTCAGGCTGGTTCACCAGCAGCGCGCCGCCCTCGCCGCAGACGAAGTTCTTCGTCTCGTGAAAGGAGAGCGTGGCGAAGCGCCCGAAGCTGCCGAGCGGACGATTGCGGTACGCGCCGAACAGCCCGTGCGCGTTGTCCTCGATCAAGGTGGCCCGCGGCGCGTCGCCCAGCACCTTCTCGAGGGTCGCCAGGTCGCAGCCGACGCCCGCGTAATGGGTGGGCACCACCGCCCGCACCGTGTTGTCCAACAGCTCCGCGACGTGGCCGGGGTCCATGCCGAGCGTCTCGGACTCGATATCGGCGAACACGATCCGTGCGCCGGCGCGCACGAAGGCCAGCGCGTCCGACACGAAGGTGAACGACGGGACGATGACCGTGTCGCCGGGTTGCAGGTCGAGCAGCAGCGCCGAGAGCTCGAGCGCGTCGGTGCACGAGGTGGTCATGAGCACGTCCGCGGCGCCCGTCGCCGCGCGCAGCAGCTCCGCGGCCCGTCGGCTGAAGGGCCCGCTCGCCGAGGTGTGCCCGCCCTCGACCGCGGCACGGACATAGGCGAGCTCATCGCCTTCGAGCGTCGGGCGATTGAACGTGATGCGTTCGGCCATGACTGAGCAGTCTCCCCGCGAAAGCAGCGTCACGCCATCGTAAGGGCAGCCAGGGTGCGGTTCGCGCGTCTGTGCATCAACCTTGCGCCGGTTGTGTCATGGTGGTCACGCAACCGTCTCGGTATGAGAGGAAGCAGACATGGCAGCAACCGCGGAGCCTCGTGACCGCGAGCAGCGCGTCTCCGACGCGCTCGAGCATCTCGGCACGGACTCGGACCTGTGGGTCGCGACCGCAGGCGACGCAGAGCCGTGGCTGGTGCCCTTGTCGTTCCACTGGACGGGGAAGGCGCTGCTCATGGCGACGCTACGACGCAACCGCACGTGTCGCAATCTCGCGGCGGGCGGTGGGGCGCGCGTCGCCCTGGGGCACACCCGCGACGTGGTGATGCTCGACGGCGAGGTCGATCTCCCAGAGGACCTGCCCGACGACGAGGCCGACGCCGTCGCGGTCGCGTCGGGCTACGACCCGCGGACCGACGAGGAGACCGCGTACATCCGGTTCACTCCGCAACGGGTGCAGGTGTGGCGGACCGCAGAGGAGATCGAGGGTCGCACCGTCATGCGCGACGGGCGCTGGTCATGAAGATCCCTGCCGTCATCCGCCTCGGCGCGACCCAACGACCGGACGCACGCAACTGGTCGGAGCTCGCCGCGCGTCGTCTGGCCGAGGAGGGCTCCCAGCCGTGGCTCACCTACCTCGACGACGCGACGGGCGAGCGCACCGAGCTCAGCCACGCCACGTTCGACAACTGGGTCGCCAAGACGGCGAACATGCTGGTCGAGGACGCCGAGGTCGACCACGGCAACCCGGTGCTCGTGGCGTTGGATGGCCACTGGGCGCTGCCGATCGTGCTGCACGCCTGCGCGCGCGTCGGTGCCGTGGCGGTGAGTTGGAGCACCGGGGAGGCGCGACCTGCGATCAGCGGCGTGGCGGTCGTTCACGAGGTGGTGGCGGACCAGTTCGACCCTGGCGAGCACGTGTACATCGTCGGGGACGGCATGGGCGGACGGCCCCAGTCCGAGCGCGACTGGCCCGCCTTCACTGAGGATGTGCTCGCCTACGCCGACGACTACGACGACCCGGATGTCGAGCCCGATCTGGAGCTGGTGTCGAGCCGGGCCGGCGAGCGCGAGCTCGTCTTCGATCAGGCAGGCGCCCTGGCGATCGGTGCCGCGTTGCTGGACCTGGGCGTGCGCCCGGGCGATCGGATGCTGCTGGCCGGACCAGCCGACCGGGTGGATCTGCTACTGGTCGGGCTCGGCGCCTACGTCGCGGGCGCGGCGGTCGCGCTCGGCCGGCGGCTGTCCCCCGAAGCGATCTGGCGGCACGCCGACCAGGAACGGGCGGCCTGGATCGTGACCGCGCCGGAGGCGTTGGCTGAGCTCGTCGCAACCGCTGACGTGAGCGCGGACCTGCGCGGCGTGCTCTGCACGGGTCCGCTCTCCATCGGTGAGTGGCGAGCCGCCCGGGAGCGTCTGAGGGTTGCGGTCTGCCCGAGCCTCGGACGGCCCGACGCTGGTCTGCTCAGCGCCGTGGTGCCGGTGGAGACGGTGGACGCGACGCTGGACTGGCTGGCCGACCAGCCCGGCCACTTGGCGGGCACGGCCGTGAGCGGGGCCCGCCTGACCATCCTGCAAGCCAGCACCCAACCGGTCGAGCAGCACGGTGAGACCGGCGAGCTGGGGGTGGGCGGCCCGCTCGTGGCGAGCGCCATCGGGCCGCCACCTGCGCTCACCGAAGACGCGCTGCGAACCGGCGAACAGGGCTCATTGCAGATCGGCCCGGACGGCCGGGAGTGGCTCCTGCTGCACTGACACGCTCCATGTCGATCATGCCCCCAACGGACAGGGTCTCCACAGGAAACGCCGCAGCGCCACCCCGCGCATGCTCGTCCTCCTGGGACGCGCCCGCCAGACGCGGTGAAGTGCTGATCCGTGAATCGCCTTCAAGCCCGGCTACGGCAAAGACTCGCGTATCCGCGACTTCTTCCCGGTCGACATCCCGTATGTCTGGTTGTGTCGCGCCCGGGAAGGCAAGACTCGCGCATCCGCGAGTTTCTTCATCTGCCGGCTGCCTGGTGCCCCGGATCGACGCCCAGCGCGCCCTGTTCGTCCTGATCTCCACGCTCTTTGTGCACCTCCTCGACGACGCCATCGAGGAGGTCTGCACGCTTCCGGGCTCCGCAGGGGCACCGACCGCTCCCCCCTCGCGCATGCCATCCTCCCGAGACGCGCCCGCCAGGCGCGGTGAAGTGCTGATAGGTGCATCTGTCAGACTCGCGTCCTGCTTATCCAGGTTCGTGCTTTGCTGGAGGGCGCTGCCCCGCATTCTCATTCGCCCGGGAGGCGCCGCCAGGCCGGTCTCGCTGGCGCAGAAGCTCGCGCAATCCGCGAGTTCTTCCCGGTCGACATCGAGTTGTCCGGTATGCGTCGCGCCCAGGGAGGAAGAAACTCAGCGCCCCGAGCAGCCCGAGCAGCTGGTTCACGCCCTCGGCCACCTGGTCCTTGATGTCCTGGCTGTCGTCCACGCGCACGGTCGGCAGGTCCGCGAGCGCGCCCTCGATGGCCCGGCGCCCGGCGGCGACGTCGACACCGTCGGCGAGCGCCACCAGGACGGCGAGGTCGCCGGCGTCCGGGTTGGCCTCAGCGCTCACCGACTCGTCGACCAGGAACTCGCTGCCAACCCCGCCGTTGTCGATGTAGACCGCGGCGACCTCGAGCGCGCCATCCGATCACCGCGAGCGCCGGACGCGTGACCCACTGGCTGACCATGGCGGCGCCAAGGATTACCAGCGCGGCGCCCCCACCCGTCGCCTGGATGCCGGCTCCACCGAAGAGCCCGAAGCCGAGCAGCGTCAGGCCCCCACCGAGCACCGCGAGGCCGAGCGCCGAGCGCCAGCGGCCCAGACGCGCCGGAGGGGGCACCGCGACCGCCTGCAACGCCGCCACCGGCGGCACGCGCACCGACTTCAACGCCGGCCCAAGCGCGGAGAGCACCGTCACCACCACCCCGACGAGGAGCCCGACCACGACGGTGCGGGGGGCGAAGACCAACGCTCTTTCAGGCAGCTCGATCTCGAAGCTGCGAGCAGCGCGCACAGCCCGGGCGCGACGCCGAAGCCCAGCACGAGCCCGACGAGCGATCCGACCAGACCGACGGTGAGCGCCTCGACCAGCACCGAGCTGAGAACCTGCCGACGGCTCGCGCCCACGGCGCGCAGCAGCGCCAGCTCACGGGTGCGCTGCGCCACGATGATGGTGAACGTGGTGTAGATGATGAACGCGCCCACGAAGAGCGAGACCCCGGCGAAGACGAGCAGCCCCGTCGTGAAGAAGCCGAGCACCGTGTCGAAGTCGGCCTGACCTTGCGAGGCGACCTCCTACGCGGTGAGCACCTCGTAGCTGTCCCCTGCCAGTGCGGTGAGACGCTCCGTCACGGCGGCCCGCTCCGCGCCATCGACCAGCCCGACGTCCACCGCTGACCAGTTGCCGTCGGTGCTGAGGACGTCCAGCGCCATCTCGGCGTCGAAGGTGGTGAAGGTCAACTGGCTGCTCAGGTCGTCCAGCTCGCCGAAGGTGGTCAGGCCGACGATCTCCGCCTGTCGCGCGGGTCCGTCCGCGACGTAGCCGACCGTGTCGCCGACCTTGAACCCCGCCTGCTCCGCCGTCGGCGCGTCGACCGCGATCTCCCCGGCCTGTTCGGGCCACCGGCCGGCGGCCAGTTGCAGGTCGGAGAGCGCCTCGTCGCGCGGGACCGCGAGCCCGAGGGTCGGCGGTCCCTCGCCCCCGACGGGCTCCCCTGCGGTGTCCAGCAACTGGGCGGAGCCCTCGATCGTGGGTGAGACCGAAGCCACCCCCTCGACCGCGGCGATCTCGTCGACCAGCGCTGGCGAGACCCTCGCGGGCGGCCCGAGCTGGTCGTCGCCCTGCGCGCCGGCGAGCTGCAGCTCGGCCCCGGATTCCGCGCCGCTGAAGAGCTGATCGAAGGACGAGCGCAGCGTATCGGTGAGGATGAAGGTGCCGGAGATGAAGGCGACGCCGAGGACGACCGCGAGCGCGGTCAGCGCCAGGCGCAGCTTGCGGGCCGGCAGGGCTCTTGAGCGTGGCGTGTAGCATCGCTCAGGCCCCCAGCTCTTTCATGCGGTCGAAGATCGCGTCGGCGGTGGGCCGTTCCAGGCCGTCGACGAGCCGCCCGTCCTTCAGGAACACGACCGCGTCCGCCCAAGCGGCGGTGCGCGCGTCGTGGGTGACCATGACGATCGTCTAGCCGTGCTCGTCGACCGTGCTGCGCATCAGGCTCATGAGATCTTCGGACGAGGCCGAATCGAGGTTGCCGGTGGGCTCGTCGGCGAAGACGATCTCCGGACGCCCCGCGAGCGCCCGTGCCACGGCCACACGCTGCTGCTGCCTCCGCTCAGCTCAGCGGGCCGGTGCGACAACCGGTCACGCAGCTTCACGGCGTCCAGCACGCGCTCGAACCAGTCGCCGGCGCTCCGCGCTCCGGCCAGGCGTCGGGGGAGCTCGATGTTCTCTCTGGCCGTCAGGGTCGGCAGCAGGTTGTAGGCCTGGAACACGAACCCGATGCGATCGCGGCGCAGGTGGGTCAGCTCCTTGTCTTTCATCGTGGTCACGTCGGTCTCGCCGATGCGCACGGAGCCCGACGTCGGACGGTCGAGCGCAGCCATGCAGTGCATGAGCGTCGACTTCCCTGAGCCGGAGGGCCCCATGATCGCGGTGAAACGGCCGACCGGGAAGTCGATCGTGACGCCGTCCAGGGCGCGCACCTGCGTGCCCTTCGCGCCGTAGACCTTCACGAGATCGGTGGCCTGGGCCGCGAGGTCGACGGCGGTGGCCCGCTGTGCAGCGTCCATGCTGTGCGCTCTTTCGTCGGGCCGCGTCGTCACAGCCACTCGCCGTCAGACTGCCCGGCTCTCGCACGAGGAGCTATCGGGGTTGGGTTGCCCCTGACATCGCGGGCTCAGCCTAGAAAGGGCCTCAGGGTTCCGCCGTAGATGTCATGGCGTGGTGTGGTTAGCAGTCGATGTCGGAGTCGCGCGCGCCGGCGAAGTCGGGTGTGGGTTCCGGCGCGAGGGTGGGCGTCTGCGACGGTGTGGGCGCCGGCTCACTCGGCGTGGCCGCGCTCGGACCAGCCGAGGCCTCAGGCGCGGGGATCATCGTCTGCATGTCGAAATCGTCACCCAGCACGAGCGCGAGCGGCTCGCCGGTGTCCACCTCCTCCAGCTCGACACCCGGCAGCGACTCGGTTAAGACCTCGGCCACGGCCGCGAGCTCGGGGGGGTGGCGCACGACGGTCGCGGCGATGTCGAAGCTCTCGGCGTCGCCAGTCCTGGCGATCTCATAGCCCTGCGCGCGCAGCGCCTCCGCCGCCTCGGTCGCGAGCCCAGGGGTGCCTTCGCCGTTCAGCACCAGCGCGGGGGGCACGTCGGCGGGACCCAGCTTCTTCGGCTCCGCCGGCTTCTCGGGCTGAGACGTCAGGGCGCCGGTCCGAAAGGCGGTGAAGAGCTGCTGGGCTTCTTCCTCAATCGGCTCCTCGCCGACGTACTCCCCATTCGAGATGATCGTCTCGGCCGGCACGGTCCGGGTGGCGATCCTGTCGGCGGAGAGGTCGCGCAGGCTGAAGGCCAAGCGGCGCATCACCCCGAGCGAGAGCCCGTCGTCTGCGGTCACCGAGCCGGCCGCCGCATCGACGAGCGCGAACAGACGCGGCACGTTCGTGAGCGTGTCGACGCTGGTGAGGTCGGCTACCAGCTCGCGCAGGAACCGCTGTTGTCGGGCGATGCGGCCGTAGTCGCTGTCCTCGGAGCGGGTCCGGACGAAGCCCAGCGCGTCGGCGCCCTGGAGTGTGACGCAGCCCGCCGGGAGATCGAGCGCGGACTTGGGGTCCTCCAACGGCTCGTCGAGGTAGAGGCTGACGCCGCCGACGATGTCGACCACGTTCACGAAGCCGGAGAAGTCGACCTCGACGTAGTGCTGGATCGGAATGTTCGTGAGCGCACTGACCGTGCGCAGCAGGCACGAGGCCCCGCCGGTGCCGGTCTCCTCGCCGATCCCGTACGCGGCGTTGATCTTGCCGACGGTCCCGTCGCAGCGCTCGACCAAGAGATCCCGCGGGAAGGAGAGGATCGCCGCCTGATCGGTGACCGGGTCCACGCGCACCAGCATGATCGTGTCGGTGCGCAGACCGTCAGCCTCGCCGGTCGCGAACTCGCGCTTCTGCTCGGGGGTCAGGCCCTCGCGGGCGTCAGAGCCGACCACGAGCACCTGCAGGACCTCCTTGGTCTCTCCGACCTCGACCTCGCCGTCGCCGTCGAGGTCACCGGCCGCCTGGACGCCCTCCACCTGGATGCGGTCGATCGCCCTGTCGCCACGCAGCAGCAACGCGCCCGCCGTGGCGACGAGCCCGAGGGAGAAGATCGCCACGGCGGCGACCACCAGCGCCAGAGCGCGACGCCAACCGACGCGACGCGGGTGAGCGTGGCCCCTCGCGACCGGACCGTGTCCGTCATCAGAGGCAGACTTCGCTGACAAGGGAAGAGCGACCTTTCGCCGACGACCTGTCTCGGTATGGGCCCGCTAGGCACCTCGCCCGATTCCGGCTCTCCACGGTCGACCGAGCGGACAACCGATCAAGAAAGAATCATCGAACTCTAGCATCGGACGCTTCCCGAGCCACGCGGCCGGAACCGGACGGCTGTCCGGGCAAGACGTCAACTCGCGGCTGGGCCCGGCCCATAGGAACCGAGGCGCTCGATGCGCTCCTTGCGCATCTGTCGGCGGATCCGCGCGTGGGACTGTCGCAGACGTTGCTCCTCCGTCTCGACGATCAGCGGCGGCACCTGAGCGGGCTTGCCGTCATCGTCCAACGCCACCATCACCAGATACGCCGTGGTCGTATGCCGCCGCTCACCACCGTGCCAGGGCTCGGCCTCGACGTGCACGCCGACTTCGAGCGACGTCTTGCCCACATCGTTGACCTGGGCCTGCACGACCAGCACGTCGCCGACCGCGATCGGTGCGAGGAACGAGAGCTCGTCGATCGCCGCGGTGACGCACACCGTGCCGGTGTGGCGGGCGGCTGCGGTGCCCGCGGCGCTGTCGACCTCCCTCATGATCACCCCGCCGTGGATGGCACCGAGGATGTTCGCGTCGAGCTGGGTCATCATGCGCGCGAAGGTCACCCGGCTGGCGCTCGGAGGCTTTCCTTCTGCGGGCATGGCTCTCCTTGGCTGCGGGCGGCGAACGCCGGAACTTCTCAGTGCGAGCGTCCGTACCAGGCTCCGAACGGCAGCCGCCGGTTGGCCGGCCAGAAGCCGGTCCGGCAGCTGCGGGTGTTGTTGTAGCGGGGGTTGGGGCGCATGCGGTTGTTCGGGCCGTTCTTGATGCCGCGAGCGCCGTGGTAGTTGCTGCCGAAGCTGTTGCGGACCATGTGCGGCGACAGGTAGCCGGAGTTCTCCCGCGCCACGACCCGGCGACCGGTCAGATCGTACCCCCTGAAGTTGGGGTACCAGCTCTTGCTGCGTCCACCGGAGGCGCGACTGCCGGTCTTGCCGAGCAGGTTGCGTGACATCATCACGTTGCTGGAGGCGAACGCGACGAGCACGTTCTGCGTGGCGTCGTGCATGGTGTTGTACCGCAGCTTGATGTTGTTCGCGCCTTTCGAGGCCTCGGCACCGATGCCGATCTTCACGTTCTGCCCGTTCGGAGCGGAGAACAGGATGGTGTTCTCGACCACGCCTCCGGTGTTGCGCCGACCGGTGGCCAGGTAGAGGTTGTGGTCGGTGCGCTCGCGATGTGTGCGCGCGCCCTTGTTGTGGTGGATGCAGCTGTCGGTGATGCGCCACTTGCCAGGGCCCGGGAAGCGTCCGTCTCCTACGAAGACGTTCGCGTAGCTGCGGGAGCCCGAGACGACCGAGTCGTGCAGCCGCCAGCCGATCCCGTCCATGATCTTCACGGTCTGATGATCCGACTCCTTGTTGCGACGATCGTCCCAGCGGACGTCGAGCCCGCTGAACATCCAGTAGTCCGCGCGACGGATCTGCAGGACTCCCTTCAGGATCGGATGCTCACCGGGATACGCCTTCACCTTGATGCGCTTCTCAGACGTGGCGGGGCACCCGTCGACGTGGTCTGGGCAGTAGCGGGCCTTCGTCACCTTCTCGATGAAGGTGCCTCCGCGCATGTACAGGGTGTCTCCTCGCCGCAACTGCGAGAAAGCGTGCGTGAGCGTCCGCCACGGCCGGTCCTCGCTCCCCGACCACCCGTTGCGTCCGTTCGGCGCGACGAAGAACTCATCGGGCTGGGCCGGATCGCCGGCGGCGCGGCTCTCGGTTGCGGGTGCCGCGATCAGCAACGCCGCCGACGCCAGCACCAGGGCCGTTGCCACCACACGCCAGCTTCGTCCCCGCGCTGCCATCCCGCCTCCCTTGCACCCGACCGATTCTGCATGTGTCGGCCCTCGAGAGCCGAACATGAGCCCTACAGCCGGCCGAGGAGCTGGCGCGCGATCACCACCCGCTGGATCTGCTGGGTGCCCTCGTAGATCTGCGTGATCTTCGCGTCACGCATGAAGCGCTCCACCGGATAGTCCTTCGTGTAGCCGTACCCGCCCAGCAACTGCACGGCGTCGGTCGTCACCTGCATGGCCACGTCACCGGCCTTGCACTTGGCGTAGGCGCTGAACAGCGTCAGGTCGTCGTCGCCCCGGTCCGCCTTCGCGGCCGCAGCGTAGACGAGCTGCCGGGCGGCCTCGGTCTCCATCGCCATGTCGGCGAGCATGAACTGCACGCCCTGGAAGGCGCCGACGGGCCGGCCGAACTGCTCACGCTGCTTGACGTAGTCGGCGGCGAAGTCGATGGCGCCCTGGGCGATCCCGACGGCCTGGGCGCCGACCACGAGCCGGGTGTGGTCGAAGGCCTGCATCGCGTAGCGAAAACCTGCGTGCTCCTCGCCGATGAGGCGGTCCGCGGGAATGCGGCAGCCGTCGAAGTGCACCTGACAGGTCGGCGATCCCTTAATGCCGAGCTTCGACTCGGCCTTTCCGACGCTGAACCCGGGATCGTCGTCGCGTACAAAGAATGCCGAGACGCCGCGCGCGCCCTGCTCGGGATCGGTCTTGGCCAACACGGTGTAGGCCGACGACGCTCCGGCCATGGAGATCCAGAACTTCGTGCCGTCCAGCACCCACCCCTCGCCTTCACGACGAGCGGTCGTGCGCATCGCCGCCGGGTCGGAGCCCGCCTCGGCCTCGGAGATGCAGTAGGAGATGAGCGTCTCGCCGCTCGCGATCGACGGGAACCACTCCTGCTTCTGCTTCTCGCTGGCGGCCAGGGAGATCGGGGTGCTGCCGAGCTTCTGAACCAACGGGATGACCGAGGAGGACGCGCAGACCTTCGCGATCTCCTCGACCAGGATGCAGAACGTGAGGGTGTCGGCGCCCGCACCGCCGTACTTCTCGTCGATGTGCAGCCCCAGCAACCCGTTCTCGCCGAGCGCGCGCGCGATGTCGGACGGGAACTCCGCGGTGGCGTCGATCTCGGCCGCGCGCGGGGCGATCTTGTCCGCGCACAACCGCCTGACCATATCGGCGAACGCGTGATGCTCCTCGGTCAGGGTGAACAGACCGCTCATGCGGGCTCCTCTTCTCGCTGGCTGAGGCAGTGTAGGAGCCGGACGACCAGCGCGTGAAGGCGGGCTCTCTAGAAGGAGAACGACCGCCAGAGGCCGCCGCGGCGGGCCCGCAGCCGCCAGCGCTTGCCCTGCACCACGGCGACCGCGTCACGCGGACCGCGAGACCAATCACCCGCCAGCGGTCGGCCCTTGCCCGCGAACCGGAACCGGATAGGCGGCAGGCGCCGGCGATGGGCGTTGCGGAGCAGGAAGCGTCGGCCGCGGCGCTGACCGATCGTATCGACGCCGTCGCCGTTCCAGTCACCGACCACCGCACGATCCGACGCACGGCCGTAGCGCAGCTTGGGGTGCACGCGCCCGCCTCCCAGCAGGTCGCGGAGCAGGTACCGATTGCCGCGCTGCAGCCCGAGTGTGTCGCGACCGTCGCCGTTCCAATCGCCGACCAGCGGGCGGTCCGACTGTCGGCCGAAGCTGAAGCGGATGACCCGGCTGCGCCAACGATTGCTCAACCGCAGGATGAACCAGCTGCCACGCCGGATCCCGACCGTGTCGTGACCGTCGCCGTTCCAATCGCCGACCAGCGGAACGTCGCCGCGCCGACCGAACGCCAAGCGCCGGTTCGTCCCCCCCGAGCGCAGTCGCTTGTGCAGGCGGAAGACGCCGCTCGTGAACCGTCCGGGCGTGTCGACGCCGTCGCCGTTCCAGTCGCCGAGCAGCGGCACGCCGGGTCCCGCCGGCCGGGCGCACCCGCGACCGGCAGGCCGTCGAAAGACCTGCGTCACCCAGACGATGCCAGCCCGCCTTCTCAGGCCAACGCCGACCTCGGAATAACCGCTGCTCAGCAGGTTGCGCCGATGAGGAGCAGAGTTCATGAGCGCGCGGTGCACCCTCGACAGGGATCCGCCGTAGCCGACGTTCTCCGCCAGGGCACGAAACGGCGCCGCCGCGGCGCTCAGGCGTGGATTGTGCGACAGCGACCGGGAGCGCGCCATGCGCTCGCTCCAGCGCTCAGCCACAGCGTCCAAATCGGAGCAGACCCGCAGGCGGCCCACACCGCGGCGGGCGCGCTCGGCGTTGATCCGCTGTTGCAGCGCGGTGCTGGGATCAGGTGAGCCCGCTAAGGCGGCCGGCGTGAGGAGGGAGAAGGCCAGCACCGTGATCAGCACCACGGTGAGGCGCGGAAGGGCGTGGGGAAGAGGAGGATGGCTGCGCATGGGTGTCCGGGTCTCGGGAGCAGGCGGCCACGGGGGACCGTAGCGAGCACGCAACCGGCGGTGGCTTGTCCGGAAGGCCACGAAGTGAACGGTTGTGGTCCGCGGCCGTGCTATAGGGACGCGCTCCGTCTGTTCCGGCCCTCCCTGCAGCAGCGCTAGACTCCCGCACTTCCATGCCGCGCCCCGTCGAGCTCACCCTGGCCCTCTTGCGCCGTATCAGCTCGCATTGGGCCAGAGAGCGCACCACCCTGCGCCAGGGCTTCACCGCCATCGCGATCTGCATCGGCGTGACGCTCGCCGCGGGCCTGATCCTCGCGGGCATGGAGAACCTGCTCGAACGTCTCCCCGGGCTGCTCGTGCTCGTGCCAGCGGCGATCGGCATGCGGGGTGCCATCTTCGGCGCGCTCGGTGCCCGCCTGGGAACCGGCATCCTCGTGGGTCAGTACACCCCCGGCTTCGAGCCGGGGACCTTCACGCGCTCCAACGTGGAAGCAGCCGGCCTGCTCACCGTCGCAACCGCCCTCTTGAGCGCGCTGGTGGCGTTCGTGGCCGCCACGCTGCTCGGCTCCGAGACCATCCCGCTCACGCAGCTCGTCATCGTCTCGACGGTCAGCGCGGCGCTCTCCAGCGTGCTGGTGCTGTTCGCGACCCTCGGTCTGGCCCGCACGGCCCAGACCCGCAGTTGGGACATGGACGCGATCGGCGCGCCGATCATCAGTGCCACCGCGGACCTCACCTCTCTGCCGGCCCTGGTCGTCGGCGCGCTGATCATCGGTTTCGGGTGGCTCGACCCGGTTCTCGCCGGCCTACTAGTTCTCGGGGCGCTGGCGGCCGCGGTATTCGGGCTCCGACATCCTGAGCGGCTCGCGCGACGGATCTTCAGCGAGAGCCTGCCGGTGCTCAGCTACACCGCCGTGGCCGACGTCCTCGCCGGGCTTGTACTCGAGACTCGGCTGGAGACGCTGGTCACCTCGCCCGCGCTGCTGGTCGTCGTGCCCCCCTTCATCGCCGTGTCCGGGGCGCTGGGCGGCATCCTCTCGGCCCGTCTCGCCAGCCAGCTGCACCTCGGCCTGTTGGAACCCACCCGCCTGCCACGCGCCCCGGCGATGATGGAGGGCAGCATCACCGTGCTCTTCGCCCTCGCGGGCTTCTTCACCCTCGGCGTGCTTGCCTGGCTGCTCGCCGCGATCACCGGCATCCCCTCGCCCGGACTCGTCCGCATGCTAGTGACCACGCTCGTCGGAGGGCTGCTCGCGACCGGCGCGGTCTTCGGAGTCGGGTACTACGCCGCGACCGCGTCCTACCGGTTCGGTCTGGACCCCGACAACTCAAGCATTCCCATCGTGACCGCCTCCATGGACTTTCTGGGCATCGTCTGCCTCATCGTGGGCATAGCCGTAGCAGGAGCGAACTGATGAGACGCAATGTGAAAGAGCTACTGGTCGAGGCCAAGGACGCCTCGGAGCTGATGCTCGACCTCGCCTACGCGGCGGTCTTCTTCGGTGACGACGACCTGGCCCGCGAGGTCATCCACCTCGAGGACCGCATGGACGCTGCGGTCCACGAGCTGCGTGTGCTGTGCATGGTCGCCACCCGCTCGCCCGACGAGGCCGAGCAGATGGCGGGCATCCTGCGCATGGTCGGCGCGGTCGAGGAGATCGGCGACGCGGCGGAGGACATCGCCCGGGTGGTGCTGAAAGACCTCGACGTGCCCGGAGAGCTGCGCGACGATCTGCGTCACGCCGAGGAGGTCGTCGCGCGGGTGAAGGTCCGCGCGGGCAACGAGCTGACTGGCGCGGCCCTGCGCGATCTCGCGCTGCCCGCCCGCAGCGGCATGTGGGTGATCGCGATCCGCCGCGACGTCGATTTCATCTACGGACCGTCGGGCGACACAGTGCTGCAGGAGGGCGACGTGCTCTTCCTGCAGGGCCCTCCGGAAGGCGTGGACCTGGCGCGCGAACTGGCGGGCGGCGAGCCGTTCGGGCTGCGACCGCCCACCGGGCAGGGGCGGCTCACGAACCTCGACCGCGCCGTCGACCTGCTGATCGAGCTGAAGAACACCGCCGAGGTGGCGGTCGGCCTGGCTTACTCCGCGATCATGCTGCGCGATCTCGGGCTCGTGCGCGAGGTCTCGGGTGCCGAGGACCGCTGCGACGACCTGTACTACGAGCTGCAGCGCTGGGTGCTGCGCGCCGCGGCTGACCTGGAGGCCGACGAGCTCGACGAGTTGCGTGGCCTGTTGCAGATCGGGCAGTCCTCGGAGCGCATCGCTGACGCCGCCCAGGAGATGACCCGGCTGGTCGAGAACCCCGAAGAGCCGCACCCGGTCATCGCCGTCGCGCTGCAGGAATCAGACGAGATCGTCGCCGATGCAGTGGTGGCCGCCGGTTCGGAGTGCGAGGGACGGACGCTCCGAGAGCTCTCCTTGGAGACCGACACCGGCATGCACGTGCTCGCCATCCAGCGCGCCGGACGGTGGCTGTACCGGCCGCGTCCCGGGCGCTCGCTGAGCGTGGACGACCGGCTCCTGGTCACCGGCCCGGAGGAGGGCGTCGGCCGGCTCCGCGACCTCGCGGGGGATCGGCGCGACCCCGAGGACGTCTACGCCGGGGCCTCCCGAAGCTGATCTCAGCTCAGCGTGGCCCGCGCGAGCGGTTCCACGCCTGGACCGTCACGACCGGGCAGCGCGGCCCCGGCGCGTGCGCCAAGCGCTCGTCGGCGGTGACCAGCGAGGTGTTCAGCGTCTCCGCCAGGGCTACATACCACGCGTCGTACGCGGTGAGATTCTCCCGCCGAGGCGGCGCGCTGACGGTAGACGCGATGCACATCCGGCGGGACTTCACGCACCTGCATGGTCGCCATAGCGCCACTGTTGCGCATAGAGCGCTCCATCAGCGCGGCAGGCCGAGCGAGCGGGCGATCAGCATGCGCTGCACCTCGCTGGTGCCCTCGCCGATCTCGAGGATCTTCGCGTCCTGGTAGAGCCGGCCGACCAGCTGCTCGGTGGTGTAGCCGTAGCCCCCGAAGATCTGGCAGGCCTCGCGCGCGGCGGTGACCGCGGATTCCGAGGCGTACAGCTTCGCCACGCTGGCGGCCTGCTGGAAGTCACGGCCCTCGGCCATGAGCCACGCGGCCTTGTAGTAGGCGGTCCGGGCGAGCTCGGCCTGCACCTGCATGTCCGCGATCTTGAACGCGACGGCCTGATAGCTGCCGATGGGCCGGCCGAAGGCCTCGCGATCGCTGGCGTAGCGGACGCACTCGTCGACGCACGCCTGGATCGATCCGGTCGCCAGCGCGGCGATCGCGATGCGTCCCTCGCTCAGGATCTCCAGGAAGTTCGCGAGACCGCGACCGGACTCCCCGAGCTGGTGGTCGGCGGGGATCCGGCAGTCGTCGAAGAAGAGCTGGCGGGTGTCCGAGCCGTGCCAGCCGACCTTGTCATACCCTGGTCCCACCGTGTAGCCGGCGGTGCCGGTCGGAACGACGAAGTTCGTCACGGCGCGCTCGCCGCCCTCCTCGACGACCGCGGCGACGGTGACGAACGCCGAGAGCTCGGTGCCGACGTTCGTGATGAACTGCTTGGAGCCGTTCAGCACCCACTCGTCGCCGTCGCGCGCAGCCGTCGTGCGCAGCGAGCCGGCGTCGGAGCCGCCGCCAGGCTCGGTCAGGCCGAAGCCCGCCAGCTGCTCGCCCTGGGCGAGCGCCGGCAGCCAGCG
This sequence comes from Euzebyales bacterium, assembly GCA_038233095.1. GTDB lineage: Bacteria > Actinomycetota > Nitriliruptoria > Euzebyales > Egibacteraceae > JBBSMR01. The sequence goes on along the minus strand of JBBSMR010000011.1, from coordinate 44,767 downwards.
CTGTCGTTGCTCCGGCGTGCCGAAGCGCGCGATCGGCATCGCGCCCAGCCCGACCGCCGCCTCGAGCGTGATCCCGAGCGACTGGTCGACGCGCCCGATCTCCTCGATGGCGAGGCAGATGCTGAGGTAGTCCCCGCCCATCCCGCCGTCCTTCTCGGCGAAGGGCAGGCCGAACAGGCCCATCTGGCCCATCTCCCGGACCAGCTCGGTCGGGAAGCGGCGTTCGCGGTTGAAGGACTCGGCGGCCGGCGCGACGCGTTCGAGCGCGAAGCGGCGGACCACCTGACGCAGCTCCTCCTGCTCGTCGGTCAGCGCGAACGAGAGAGTCATGGGCTTGCTCCTGTGCTCGGCGTGTCGGGTGTCTCCGAGGCTTCGGGGCTCACGGTCGCCAGGAGCTGGTCCATGGCGACCTGCTGGCCAGCCGTCACCGCCAGCTCGACCGTGCCGTCGAACGCAGCCGTGAGCGGATGCTCCATCTTCATCGCCTCGACCACGAGGAGCAGCTGCCCGGCGGTGACCCGCTCCCCCTCCTCGGCCACGAGGGCGGCGACCCTGCCGGGCATCGGGGCCCGTATCGCACCGTCGAGCAGTCCCGGCTCCTCGTCAACCCGTTCGGCCTCGCGCTGCTCACTCACCTTCCAGGAGCGGCCGTCACGGCCGATCCACAGCGCCTCGCCCTCCCGGCCCCAGTGGTAGCGCCTGCTCAGGCCGGCGAACTCGACGCTCGCCACATGACTGCCACTCAGGCTGAGGCGAGCCGCCAGTGCCGGCGCGCCGTCGATGCTGACCTCGGCCTGATGGGGGGCGCCGCGGATCGCGACCTCACGCTCCTCGGTCTGTTGCGCGCGCAACCGTCGTCGCGTCCACGCGGGCTCGCCGACACGCCAGCCGCCAAGCAGGTCGAACGGGTCGATGACGGAGCCCGCTTTCGGGACGGACGCCGCGAGCTCGATCAGACCGGCCGCGGCGGCCACGTCGTCGGGCAGCTCGTTCAGACCCGCCGTCTGGACCAGGTCGTCGAGCCGCCGCTCGACGAGACCGGTGTCGAGCCGGCCGGCGATCACCGCCTCGTCCCGCAGGAGCGCGGAGAGGAAGGCGCCGTTGTGCACGAGGCCGAGGACCGTGGTGCCGGCGATGGCGGTCTCGAGTCGGGCGAGCGCGCCCGCCCGGTCATCGGCGTGCGCAACAATCTTCGCGAGCAGCGGATCGTAGGCGCTGCCCACCACGCTGCCGTGGACGATCCCCTCGTCGACGCGGGCCAGCAAGACCGACGGCCACTCCAGCGCGAGCACCGTCCCGCCGGTCGGCAGGAACCCGCGGGCGGGGTCCTCGGCGTACAACCGCGCCTCGACGGCATGACCGTAGGCGCGCAGCTCCTCCTGCTCGCGCGGCAGCGGCTCGCCCGCGGCGACCCGCAGTTGCTGCTCGACGAGGTCGACGCCGTAAACCAGCTCGGTCACGGGGTGCTCGACCTGCAACCGGGTGTTCATCTCCAGGAAGAAGAAGTCCTGGCCGTGCGCGAGGAACTCGACCGTCCCGGCCCCCACGTAGCCGCAGTGACGGGCGAGGGCGACCGCAGCGGCGCCCATGCGGTCGCGCTGCTGCTCGTCGACCAACGGGGACGGGCACTCCTCGATGAGCTTCTGGTAGCGGCGTTGCAGGCTGCACTCACGCTCGCCGAGATGGACGACGGCTCCCCGCGTGTCCGCCATCACCTGTACCTCAACGTGACGTCCAGACTCGAGATAGCGCTCAAGAAGGAGCGTGTCATCGCCGAAGGCCGCCCTCGCCTCGCGCCGCGCCGCTGCCAACGCCTCTCCGAGCTCCCGTGGTTCGTGCACCCTGCGCAGGCCGCGACCGCCGCCTCCTGACGCGGCCTTCACCAACACGGGATAGCCGATCTGCTCCGCCGCGGCGATCAGGTCGCGGTCGTCCAGGCCACGTCCATCGACGCCCGGGATGACGGGAACCCCTGCCTCCTCGGCGATCCGGCGGGCGCGGCTTTTCTCACCCATGGCCTCGATCACCGCTGCGCTGGGACCGACGAAGACCAGCCCGGCCTCCGCGCACGCGCGGGCGAGCGCGGGGCTCTCGGAGAGGAAGCCGTAGCCGGGATGCACGGCCTGCGCGCCGGTGCTCCGGGCCGCCGCGATCACGCGCTGGACGTCGAGATAGGAGCGCGCCGCCTCGGTCGGTCCGAGCCGCACGGCCAGATCGGCTCTCGCAACGTGGGGCGCTTCGGCGTCGGCGTCGCTGTACACGGCGACGGCTCTCAGCCCGAGCTTGCGCACCGTCCGAATGATGCGCACCGCGATCTCGCCGCGATTGGCGATGAGCACCGTGTCGAACGTCATGGTCACGGCTTCACTCCGCCCACGGCGCAGGTCGCCGCTCGCGGAACGCCGCGATCCCCTGGCGCGCTTCTTCGCCGCCCCGCAACGCGGCGAACTGCCGAGCGGTGGCCCGCTCGCGCTCATCCAGCGGCCTGAGCGCCTCGTGGACCAGCCTCTTCGCGGCGGCCTGAGCGAGCGGCGCGCCGAGCAGGCACGCCTCGACGGCCGCGTCGACGGCGGCGTCCAGCTCGGCGCGGGGCACGCGACGGTGTACGAGGCCGACGCGCTCGGCGCGCTCGGCGTCGAACCGCTCGCCGGTCAGAAAGAGCGCGCGTGCCTGCGAGCGGCCGATCTTGCGGACGACGTACGGGGAGATCACCGCCGGCGCCAGACCGAGCCGCACCTCGGTGAAGGCGAAGACGGCGTCGTCGACCGCGATGGCGAGATCGCAGACCGCGAGCAGTCCCGCGCCGCCGCCGAGCGCCGGCCCGTTCACGCGGGCGATCAGCGGCTTGGGCAGCTCGTGCAGCCCCCGCAGCAGCGCGGCGAGGCGCTGCGCTCCAGCCGCGACCTCGTCGGGCGGTTCGTCGGCGGTCACCCACGCCAGGTCAGCGCCAGCGCAGAAGACCTCGCCCTCGCCGGTGAGCACGACGACGTGTACGGCCTCGTCGGTCTTGAGCTCGTCGACCGCGGCCGTCAGCTCAGCCACGAGCGCGGGGTTCAACGCGTTGCGCACGGCTGGCCGGTCGAGCGTCACCGTGGCTACGCCCTGCTCGTCGCGCGCCACGCGGATGGTTCGCGCTGTCGTCACTGGCACCGCCTCAGCTCGCCCGGGTGGCTCGATCCTAGCGACGCCCCCCGGAGCTTGGGGAGGCTCGCACCCTCTCATCATCTCCGGGTCACGCCGCCAGGCGGGGTGAAGTGCTGCAACGCGAAGAGCTCCCAGCTCGGCTACGGCAGAAGCTCGCGTATCCGCGAGTTCTTCCTGGTCGATGTCGCGTTTATCGGGTCTGTATCGTGCCCGGGGAGGCAAGAACTCGCGCCGGCGCGAGTTTCTTCATCTGCCAGCTCCCTCGAGCGGTGGAGCAGCGCTCGGCTCTTTGTTCCCTACAGAAATTGACTAGTTCGACCGATGTTACGCAGCGTGACCCGAACGACCGTCCTCCAGCTCCTCCACACGAACGTGTCGGACCTCGTCCCGCGTGGGCGGCGCCTCGCCGATCCCGTGTGGCGTCAACGTCACCGCAGCATGGTCGTCCTCATCGTCGCGCATGCCGTCGGCTTCGCCGTGTACGGGGCGATGACGAACGCGGGTGCGCCGGCGATCGCCTTCCAGGCGGGTCCGCCAGCGGCCGCCGCGGCACTCGCCGTTGCGCCCTGGCTCCGTCGCTCATGGCGCTCCTTCGCGGCGGTGCTCGGTCTGCTCAGCTCGTCGGCGCTGCTGTTGCAGGCGACGAACGGACGCACCGACAGCCACTTCCACTTCTTTGTCATGATCGCGATCATCGCGCTCTATCAGCAGTGGTCGACCTTCGGTCTGGCCTTCGGTTTCGTGTTGCTGCACCACGCCGTGATCGGCGTGCTGGCACCCGACGTCGTCTTCGACACCCCCGCCGCCCAACAGCGTCCGCTGCTGTGGACGGCGGTCCACGGCGGCTACATCCTCGCCGCGTGCGCTGCCAGCATGGTGGCGTGGCGGCTCATCGAGAAGGAGCGCGAGCGCGCCGAACGGGTCCTCGATTCGACGGCCGAGGGCGTCTACGAGGTCGACACCGACGGGCGCATCACCTTCGCCAACTCGGCGGTCGGGCGCATCCTCGGCTGCGACGAGGAGCGCTTGCTCGGCCGTGACCATCACGACGCGCTCTCACACGACGCTGGCGAACCGGGCGCCGAGGACCGCTCGGTCTGCATGGCCTGCGCGGTGACGACGAAGATCTCCGGCCGCAGCGCCAAGTCCACCTTTCGGCGTCACGACGGCGCGGCGTTCCCAGTCGAATGCACCGGGCACCCCGTCGTCGAGAAGGGTCGGCAGATCGGCTCGGTGATGACGTTCCGTGACCGCACGACCCAGGCGATGCTCACACGCCAGGCGCTCTACGACGACCTGACCGGTCTGGCCAACCGTTCGTTGCTGCTCGAGCACCTCGAGCACGCCCTGGCTCGCATCGACCGCAACCGGACGGCGCTCGCGATCCTGTTCTGTGATCTGGATGAGTTCAAGCCAGTGAACGACACGTTCGGTCACGCCGCCGGGGATGAGCTGCTCATGGTCGTGTCGGGGCGCCTGCAAGAGGCGGTCCGCGCGCACGACACCGTCGCCCGCTTCGGCGGCGACGAGTTCGTCGCGCTCTGCACCGATCTGGCCAGCGAGCGCGATGCCCTCACCATTGCGGAGCGCTTTCTTGAGGCGCTGCGCGAGCCGATCGTCGTCAGCGGCCAGCAAGTGCAGATCTCAGCCAGCGTCGGGTTGACGGTCACGACGAACCCCTCCAGCGCGCCGGAGCTGCTGCTCGGCGAGGCCGACGCCGCCATGTACCGCGCGAAGGAGAAGGGCCGCAACCGCGTCGAGGTCTTCGACGAGGAGTTGCGCGCCCGTGCGACGAAGCGTCTGCAGCTCGAGGACGAGCTGCGGACGGCGATCGCGCAGGGTGAGCTGCGGGTGCACTACCAGCCGAAGGTGTCGCTGATCAGCGGGGCGCTGGCAGGAGTCGAGGCGCTCGTGCGCTGGCAGCATCCCGAGCTCGGGTTGGTGCGACCGGCCGAGTTCCTGGCCGTCGCCGAGGAGTCCGGACTGATCGTCCCGCTCGGCCAGTACGTGCTGGAGGAGAGCTGCCGCCAGCTCGCGCGCTGGCGAACGCGGGGCGGCGTCTGGGAGCGCTGCACCCTGTCCGTCAACCTCTCGTGTCAGCAACTCGCACACACCGACCTGGTGGAGACGGTGCGCGCGGCGCTCCACGCAACCGGTGTCCCAGGCGAGCGGTTGTGTCTGGAGGTGAGCGAGCAGGTCCTCATGGACGACGCACCGCTCACGATCGACACGCTGAGGTCGCTGAAGCGGCTCGGCGTCACGCTCGCGGTCGACGACTTCGGCACCGGCTTCTCCTCCCTCTCCTATCTGACCAACGCACCCATCGACGTGCTGAAGGTGGACCGCAGCCTCGTCTCGACGCTGCACCAGGCCAAGGAGAGCTGGTCGGTCGTGGCCGCCGCACTGGGCCTCTCCCGGTGCCTCGGGCTGTCGGCCGTCGCGGAGGGCGTGGAGCAGACCGATCAGGCCGACGCTTTGCGCGACCTCGGATGCGAGCACGCTCAGGGCTACCACTTCGCCGCCCCGCAGTCTGCCGCGGCGCTCGAGGCGCTGCTCGACACCGAGACCGGCTGCCTGGCCGCCATCTCAGGACTGAAGATCGAACACGGCTGACCTTGGCGAGTGGATTCATGACCTCGCCACCGGGTAGACCTGCACCCACTCCAGTCGAGGCGGAGGCGTGCATGGTCAGCGGAGGTCCACCCCGGGTGCTCATCGCCGGCGGCGGCTACGTCGGTGTCCACACCGCGATGCGCCTGCAGAAGCGCCTGCGCGCGGGCGAGATCGAGATCGTCCTGGTCAATCCCGAGAACTTCATGCTGTACCAGCCGCTCCTGCCCGAGGTGGCGTCCGGCACGCTGGAGCCCCGGCACGGCGTCGTGCCGTTGCGCCAGACGCTGCGCTCGACCCATCTCGTGAGTGGACGGCTCGAAGGCCTGCAACCCGAACGGCGCGTCGCGGACATCGCCCGTGAGGACGGTCGCCATATCGAGCTGGAGTACGACCACGTGGTCATCGGCGTCGGCTCTCTGCTGCGGGTGCTGCCGATCCCCGGGCTGGCTGAGAATGCGGTGGGCTTCAACTCCGTCGCCGAGGCGATCTACCTGCGCAACCGCGTCCTCGCCCAGATGGAGCAGGCGGCGGACGAAAGCGACCTCGAGCGGCGCCGGCGCAACCTCACCTTCGTCTTCGTGGGCGGCGGCTACTCAGGCGTGGAGGCGCTGGCCGAGCTGGAGGACATGGCGCGGGCCTGCCTGCCCTATTACAGCCACCTCAGCCGTGAGGACATGCGCTGGGTGCTGATCGAGGCGACGGACCGCATCCTGCCGGTCGTGGAGCCGAAGCTCTCCGCTTACGCCCTCACGGAACTCCGTCGGCGCGGCATCAAGGTCTACTTGAACACGACCCTCGACTCCGCCGAGGACTGCCATCTGCAGCTCTCCAACGGCGAGGCGTTCGACGCCGAGACGCTGGTCTGGACCGCTGGGATCATGCCGAATCCTGTCGTCGGCGAGCTCGGCCTGCCCACCGACGACATGGGCCGCCTGCCGGTCGACGAGTTCCTGCGGGTGGCAGGCGCAGAGAACGTCTGGGCTGCCGGCGACTGCGCCGCCGTGCCCGACCTCGTGAACGAGGAAACCTGTCCCCCGACCGCGCAGCACGCCCTGCGTCAGGGCCGCCAGCTCGGTGAGAACGTCGCCAAGGTCATTCGCGGCGAGCAGCCCGAGCCGTTCCGCTACCGGGCGCTCGGACAGATGGTGACGCTCGGAGAGCGCAAGGCCGTCGCTCAGGTCCTCGGCAAGCCCTTCTCGGGTTTCGTGCCGTGGTTCATGCGCCGGGGCTACTACGCATGGAACATCCCGACCTGGAACCGCAGCGTGCGGGTGCTCGTGGATTGGACGGTGGGCTTGGCCTTCCGCCGCGACGTCGTGCACCTCGGCTCGTTGCACGACCCCCGCAGCTCCTTCAAGCGCGCGGTGTCGCGCAGCGGCTGACAGGCTCGCCGCAACCCCATCACATGCGGTAGACCGGGGTCAATCGCTCGGGCAGGGGCGCCTGAGCGCAGACCGAGAGGCAGAGCCCAAGGACCATACGCGTGTCCAGTGGATCGATGATGCCGTCGTCCCAGAGGCGCGCGGTCGCGTGGTACGGGTGCCCCTCGGTCTCGTAGCGCTCGCGAATGGGCACGCGAAACGCCTCCTCGTCCGCGTCGCTCCAGTCCTCACCCCGACGTTCGAACTGCTCCCGGCGCACAGTGGCCAGCACGGTCGCGGCCTGCTCACCGCCCATCACCGAGATGCGCGCGTTCGGCCACAGAAAGAGGAAGCGCGGACCGTACGCGCGCCCGCACATGGCGTAGTTCCCGGCCCCGAACGAGCCCCCGATGATCACCGACAGCTTCGGCACCCGCGTCGTGGCGACGGCGGTGACCATCTTCGCGCCGTCCTTGGCGATGCCCGCGGCCTCGTACTCGCGCCCGACCATGAAGCCGCTGATGTTCTGGAGGAAGAGCAGCGGGATCCCACGCTGGTCGGCGAGTTCGATGAAGTGAGCGCCCTTCAGCGCGGACTCCCCGAAGAGGATGCCGTTGTTCGCCAGGACCGCGACAGGGTGGCCGTGGATGCGCGCGAAGCCCGTGACGAGCGTCGTCGCGTAGCGCGCCTTGAACTCGTGGAAACGGCTGCCGTCCACGATCCGGGTGATCACCTCGTGCACGTCGTAGGGGGTGCGCGAGTCGGTCGGCACGACGTCGTACAGGCTGGGTGCCCCGTCAGCGACGCTCGGCTCCTCGCTGGGCGTGATCTCCCACGGCGAGGACGGGGCCGGCCCGCAGGCACTCACGATGCGCCGCACGATCCGCAACGCGTCGGCGTCGTCGCGGGCCAGGTGGTCGGCGACGCCGGAGACGTGCGTGTGCAGCTCGCCGCCGCCGAGCTCCTCCGCGGAGATGACCTCACCGGTTGCGGCCCGCACCAGCGGCGGTCCGCCGAGAAAGATCGTGCCCTGCTCGCGCACGATCACCGTCTCGTCGCTCATCGCGGGGATGTAGGCCCCCCCGGCGGTGCACGAGCCGAGCACAGCGGCGATCTGGGGCACCCCCAGCGCCGAGAGGCGCGCCTGGTTGTAGAAGATGCGCCCGAAGTGCTCGCGGTCGGGGAAGACCTCGTCCTGCAGCGGCAGGTACGCGCCGCCGGAGTCGACGAGGTAGACGCAGGGCAGACGGTTCTCGAGCGCGATCTCCTGGGCGCGCAGATGCTTCTTCACCGTCATGGGGAAGTAGGTGCCGCCCTTCACCGTGGCGTCGTTCGCGATCACCACGACGCTGCGGCCGGCCACCCGACCGATCCCGGTGATCAGCCCGGCGCCAGGGGCCTGCCCGTCATACAGCCCGTGGGCAGCGAGCGGTGAGAGCTCCAAGAACGGCGTGCCGGGATCGACGAGCTCGTCGACGCGCTCGCGTGGCAGCAGCTTGCCGCGCCCGCGATGCCGCTCACGCGCGGTCTCACCGCCGCCGAGAGCGGCCTGTTCGAGCTGTCGGCGCAGGTCCACGACCAGCTCTTCGTGCTGCTCGACGTGTCCGTTCGCTCCCATCGCGCTCCAACCTGATGTCCCGTTGAGCATCAGCCTAGAGATTCACCCCTGTCCGGGCGGGCGAGACAGGGACAGGTCGAGACCCCTCGGACGCGGCTGACATCCGCCGGCTCAGCGTCTACAGTCACCGACTTCGCGCAGAGCACCATCATCGCAACAACCGACCTTCCCGGCCGGGTGCTGTGAGCCGACGTGCTCGCGGTCCCTCGATCAGCCTGCAGACGGCCAACCTTTGGCAAGTCGCGCCGGCTGATGCACAGCCCGCCACGTTTCCTCCCCGCTGCGGGCGGGGTGCGAGGCGTGACCTCTGCGTGCGAACCCAGGGCGTGCCCGTCCCTCCATCACGACACCGGCGAGAGCCGGTCCGACGTGCAGAAAGGACGAGTCTTCAATGAGCTCAGCAACGATGTTCCCCAAGATCGCGCGCGCCGCGCGACGGATCTTCCACCTGTTGATCGTCGCGGCGCTGGCCGTGACGCTGCTGCCGGCGTTAACCGCTCAGGCGCACGCCGGCACCGCCAACACCGTCCAAGCCCAGTCAGACTCCGACCAGGTCAGCCCTGAGCTGGCCCGCCGTCGTCGCAAGGCGCGTGCGCTGCGACGCGCCCGCGCCATCAAGCGCCAGAAGGCTCGCCGGATCCAGCGTGCCCGCGCGGCCAAGCGCCGGAGGGCTCGTGAGACCCGGCGAGCGCGCGTCGTCCAGCGCCGCAGGGCACGGGCGGCTCGCCGGCGTGCCGAGCGGGTCTGGAATCGCCTCGCGCGTTGTGAGTCTGACGGGCGCTGGGGCGCCGCAACCGGCAACGGCTACTACGGGGGTCTCCAGTTCAGCCTTTCCAGCTGGCGCGCCGTCGGCGGCTCGGGATACCCGCATAGGGCCAGCCGAGCCGAACAGATCAAGCGCGGTCAGCGATTGCGAGCCCGGCAAGGCTGGGGCGCCTGGCCACATTGCTCCGCACGGCTGGGGTTGCGCTGACGCTGTCAACGCCAGACGATAACCCTTCGTGTGGATCGGCATTGACGTCGGAGGGCGGCGCAAGGGCTTCCACGTCGCCGTCGTCGACGCCGACGGTGCCGTTCGCAGTCTCGAGCACGGGCGCGCACCGACACGTACTTTGAGTGGATCTCGTGCGGCGCTGAGCTCTGGGCCCGCCTCCGGCAGCTGCGGACGCCAACGATCGAATGCTTCCCTACCGCATCATGGCAACAATGGGCCGGAGCGCGAGGTGGTCGCACCCGGGCGCGTTGGACGCGCGCGGCGCTCGCGGATCTGGTTCACCGCGGGTTGCGGCTGCAGACGCCCGCCTCGAACCAAGATCAGCGAGATGCGATCGCGGCGACCCTCACAGCCCGCCAGTCGAGTCTGCAGCCGATGCTCACGTTTGGTCCGCTCACGGTGCCGCCAGCAGGCGAGCGACCCGCTCGGATGACGGGATGAGCGCGATCACCTGGCCACCGCCGTACTGGCGGCTGTGGTCCGCGTCGACGGCGGCGAATATGGGCGACGGCGTTCGCGCTGCCGCGTTCCCGCTCATCGCTGCGACCTTCTCACGTGATCCGTTGGTCGTCGGCGGGTTGACGGTCGCCGCCTATCTGCCGTGGCTGACGTTCGGCCTGGTGGGCGGCGCCGTCGTGGATCGGGTGGACCGGCGGCGCCTGTCGTGGACGGTGAACGCCGTACGCACCGCCGCCTTGGCCGCTCTCGTCGTGGGTCTGGCGTCGGGCACCGCCAACGTCGCGTGGCTGTACGCGGTCGCCTTCGTTGTCGGCACCGGCGAGACACTGGCCGACAACGCGGTGCTCACGATGCTGCCAACGCTGGTCCCGACCGAGCAGTTGGACCGGGCCAACGGCCGGCTCGTCTCGGCGCAAGTGGCGGGCAACGAGTTCGTCGGGCCGCTGCTGGGCAGCGTGCTGTTCTCCTACGCGCTCCTATTGCCGGTGGCCGTGGACGGCGCCGCGCTCGGGGTCGCCACCGCGCTGTTGCTGTCCCTGCCGGCGATGAGCGGGCCAGCGCCTGCGGTCGGGACGCGACGGAGCGTGCGGGACAGCATCGTCGAGGGTGTGAAGTTCGTCCGTCGGCATCGCCGGCTGCGAGCGGTCGTGCTCATCGGCGCCGGGCTGAGCATGGCCGACGCGGCGTGGTTCTCCCTGCTGGTCCTGTACAGCGAGGAGGTGCTCAGATTGGAGCCGGCGGCATTCGGTGCGCTGCTCGCGGTCGGCGCGCTCGGTGGCATCCTCGGCGGCGTGCTCGCCGGTCGCTGCATCGCACGGTACGGACGCGCGGCGGCCGCGGCGTCGGCGCTGGCCGCGACCGCGGCAGCGCAGGTCGCAATCGCCGTCACCGCGAACGTCCCGCTCGTGGCTGCGATGCTGGCCGTCACCAGCGGCGCGTTCGCGATCTGGAACACCGTGAGCGCCACGGAGCGCCATGTGGTCACGCCGAACGAGCTGCTCGGCCGAGTCAACGCCGCATACCGGACCGCAGCCATCGGGGTGGCCCCGCTGGGCGTGGTGGCCGGAGGACTCGTCGCCCGCGGCTTCGGGCTGCGGGCGCCCCTGCTGATCGGTGTCGTGCCGCTGCTCGCGCTCGCGGCGCTCGCCTCCCGACGCCTCGGCGACAGCTGACTCGACGGATTCAGGACGTCTTCACCATTTGGGGAGGCTGGCGGACCGCCTTCCCGCCGTCAACCGACGGGTCAACGAGACATCAGCATGATGAGCGGCAAAGCCTGACCAGCCAGGACGAGGACGCCCAAGACGGTGTACATCACAGCGAGTCGTGATCGCTGAGGCAGCCGCTCACCTTCGAGAGCACCGCGCAGTTCTGTGCCCACCGTCGGACCAGGCCGAAGCGACTGTCCGCTGTCAGGTCGGTTGCATCTCCTCAACCCCTCGACACAGGATGGGCTGGTGCCGTTCAACACGCACGTTCCCCCGACGGCGTTGAGCCCCTTCGTCGCAGACGCGGTCGGCTACGGGGTGCCGGCAAATCCCAGTGGGCTGCACCGCGGGCTGCCGTCCCGGCACCTCACGCTGGTCATCGAGCTGCGCGCGCCGCTGCGCGTCGCCGGGCTTGGACGCACCGTTGCCGCACACGGGGTCGTGGGCGGGCTGCACACCGCTCCTGCACTCATCGATGCGTCCGCCCCTCAGGAGGGGCTGCACTACGCCCTGTCCCCGCTGGCCGCGTCGGCGCTCCTCGGGGCGCCCGCGGCTGAGCTCCAAGGAATGGCTGTCGACCTCGAGGACGTCCTCGGCCGGTCTGCGCGTGGACTCGTCGAACGGATTGCAGACGCCAAGTCGTGGGAGCAGCGGTTCAGTGTGGTCGACGCCTTCTTGATCCAGCGCCTTGGCACGCGACCCACGGTCGCTGACGAAGTGGTGGAGGCGTGGCGCCTGATCTTCGCCGCCGAAGGCCGCGTGTCGGTGGCGGGCGTCGCCGAGCACGTTGGTTGGAGCCGCCGACACTTGTCGGAGCGATTCCGCATCGTCACCGGCCTGACACCGAAGCAGGCGGCTCGCATCGCCCGGTTCGAGGTGGCCCGCGGAATGCTGGCCAGCCGCGAGCAACCCTCCCTGGCGCAGCTCGCCGTCGAGTGCGGCTACGCCGACCAGCCGCACCTGGCCCGCGAATGGAAGTCGCTGGCGGGCTGCAGCGTGGCCACTTGGCTGCGCGAGGAGCTCCCATTCGTTCAAGACAACGGCACCTGAATCCGGCAGCATGCGCCCCATGAGTGACAACGGTAGCCTGGAATCCCCGCCCGTACCGACCGTCTGGCCCAGCGTCGGCTTCGTCGACATCGACGCGGGCATGCGTCTCCTCACCGAGGGTCTCGGCTTCGTCGTGACCGCCGTCTACCGCACCGACGAGGCGACCGTCGTGCACGCCGAGGCCCGCTGGCCCGACGGCGGCGGCGTCATGTTCGGCTCACGAGGCAAGCCCGGCGACTGGGGCGCTCTTGGCCCGCAAGGTGTCTACGTCGTGGCCGCGGAAGCTGCGACCGTGGACGCCGCCTGGGCCCGGGTGAGCGGCATGGACATCGTCGAGGTCCTCACCGCCCTCCACGAGACCGACTACGGCTCCCACCAGTTCGAAGTGCGCGACGCCGACGGCAACCTCTGGACGCTCGGGGCGTACCGCGGAGCCTGAGGCGCGCCAGGAGCCACGGCAATGCGTTCGATGGTCAGTTCAGCCTGATCCACAGTGTCGTTCCGCGCGGTCTGAGATGCTGGCCCGCCGGTCGCACGGAACCCGGCGGCAGCGGCCGGCGGCCCGACGTAGCCTGACCTTGGGTGTGTCGGGCGCGCGATCTTTGACTCGATTTGGGCGAATGACGACCGGGACACCACTTCGACCTACCTAAACCAGTATAAAAGCATCAAAATCGTCCGCCGGAAGCTCTCCCCGTCGTCACTCGCGCCGAATCCCTTCTTCACAGGCTTCACCCGCCGGGACAACCCGCCACGACGAAGAGCCACGGTATGTGCTGCCCCCGAGGAGGCAAGACTCGCGCCGGCGCGAGTTTCTTCATATGTCATGCTGCCTCGAGTCGGGGAGCGACGCTAGGTTCCCCCTCCGGTGAGCAACTGCGCCCGCACGCCTTCATGGACCGGGACCTGGCCGCGCCCGGACGCCGCATCCATGACATCGCACACGTCTGCTGGCAGTACCTCGACCTCGGCCCCGCCGTCGCCGATGCCGTGGAGGCGGGACGGCCAGATTCGTGTCGTGTGCGATGCCTACGGCCTCACCGACCGCAGCGACGTCGTGAACGTCATCCTCTGGTGGCAGGAGCGCTGCTCGCAAGGAATCGATGCGGCGGGCGGCGAAGGGTGACCCGGCGATGAGCGCGCTGCGCGACGAAGGTGTGACCGACCCGATCCGACGAGCACAGCAGTGGGTGAGCCGGCATCGTGGCCCCACTTGCGGCGCATCTGCGGTGAGGCCCGTCCCGTCAGACGGTGAGGGTCGTTGCCGCGGCGCGATCGGACCGGCACTCTGAACGGATGCACAGATTGCTCTCGCGATGTCTCGCGCTCACATGCCTTGCGCTCATGCTGGCCGGCTGCAACGCGGCGCGCCCGGAGGCGGGCGAAGCCAGCCCCACCGCCGCCGAGCCCACCGCAACAGCGACGGCCACGCCGACGCCGAGCCCCACGCCGACCAGCCCCCCCACGCCGGCGCCCACCCCTGCCACCGAGCCACCGCCACCGCCATCGCCGGTGCGGATCCGTCTCGGCGCCGTGAAAGCCATCGGCTCGGACAACGCGATCCTGTTCGACGCCCGCGAACGACGCCCCGAGCAGCGCGCCGCCCGCCGCGCGGCGCAGGCCGCCACGACCCGGTTGGAGCGTTACGTGTCCGAGGCGTTCGTCCATCGCCGCACCCGCACGACCGCGACGCCCTTCCGCAGCTTCCTCGACGGCGACGCCCGCGTCACCGCGTCCCGAGCCGCGAAGCGCGCGCTGGGCCGGCTCTCCCCGCGGATCCAGGATGTCGAGCCGCTGCGGGGCCGGGCCAACGCGACGGTGCTGATGGACGGTGCCCACGCCGTCAATGTGGCCCTGCGGTACAAGGCGGTGCTGGAGGGCCGCGGAGCGCGTGACCAGCGTGTCGCCATCGTGCAGCGAGGCACCGCGGTCCTGGCCAAACCGGCCCAGACGTGGCGCGCGGAGGCGCTGAACGTCAACCTCATTGTGAGGGGTCTGAAGGCTCAGCGGGGTGAGCGATGAGGCGCCGCACGCGCGTCGCGCTGTTCGGCCTGGTCCTGCTGCTGGCCGCTCCGGCTGGAGCATGGGCGGCCATCCAGCAGCAGGCCAGGGTCCTCCCCGCCTACGACGCCGACGGCAAGCTCGTCATCCTGGCGCTCGGAAGTGACATCGGCCCGCCCAACCGTGCGGGCGACCCGCGGAGGGGCCGAGCGGACGCCATTCACCTCATCGCGGTGGACACCCGCCGGGAGCGTGCGACGATCGTGGACATCCCACGCGACTCACTCATCACGGGCACGAAGGTGAACGCCCACCTGAACACGGGCGGTCCTGACGCCATGGTCGCCGTGCTCGAGGACTACACGGGCATCGAGATCGACTATCACGTCCTCACCTCCTTCTCCGGCCTCGAGCGCATGGTCGGGGCGCTCGGCGGACTGCGCGTCACGATCGATACCCCCATGTACGACCGCTCCTCCGGCTCGGCGTTCAGCACGGGTCCGCGCCGTCTCGGACCGAAGAACGCGCTGGCGTTCAGCCGCGACCGGCACTCGCTCCCGGACGGTGACTTCGGGCGGAGTCGCAACCAGGGAGAGCTGCTGCGCGCCGCCCACCGGCGTCTGCGGGGCAGCGGCCTCATCGAGCTGGTCCGCCTGGCCGGAGCGTTCAGCCGGAACACCGTGACGGACATCCCGCTGTCGCGCCTGCTCGAACTCGGGCTGCTCGCGAACCGGCTCAAGCCCAGCGATGTGCAGCAGGTCCCGCTCAGCGGTGCGATCACCACCGGGGCCGGTGGCGCATCGATCGTGCTGCTCAACCCTGGAGACGCCTTCGCGCGCATCCGCGCGGGACGCATCGGACCGTGAGCACCGTGCCCGCGCGCGTCGCCGCCGTCGTGGCCGTCGCGGCCGCGCTGCTGACGGCCTGCGATCCCGCGGCGGAGCCACAGTCCGCGCCGAGCGGCACGGGGCCGACGGCGACGAGTCCGGCGAGCCCCTCGCCGGCGACCGACCTTCCCAGCCCGACGACCACGGCGACCGCCACCGGTACGCCCAGCCCAGCGGCGGTCCCCCGCCCGTCGTCTGCCCCGCCCGCGCCCACGCCGAACCGAACGACGGCCGTCCCTGCACCCCAGGAGAGCGGACAGGACGCCGGCCAGCGCGACGGCACCCGCACGGTCACCGCCTTCTACGTGCGCCCGGGCGGCGGCACGCTCTGGGTCGAGCCGGAGCGACGCCGACTGGACCAGCCCACCCTCGCCGTCGCCACGGCGGCGCTGCGCGAGCTGTTGCAGGCCAGTCCGCGCGCACCGGGGCTACGACCGGTCGTGCCCGAACCCGTTCGGGTGCTCGGCGTGTCCCGACGCGGGGGCACCCTGCGCGTCAATCTCGACCCCTCGATCCGCCGCCCCGCGCTCGGCGGCGCCGCGGAGCAGGCGCTGCAGCAGGCCATCGCGCACACGGGTGCGCAGTTCCCCACCGTCGACAGGGTCCGCGTGCTGCTGGGCGGAAGGATGGTCGAATCGGTATGGGGCCATGCCCCATGGTCGGAGCCGCTCGAACCGGACCTCTTCGCCCTCTCCCCCATCGACATCACGAGACCGGCACCGGGCGCGCGGGTGACTCGCGGACCCTTGACCGTGGCCGGCACCGCCAACACGTTCGAAGCGACCGTGAAGCTCGCCCTGCGCGACCCCCGCGGCAAGCTGGTCGAGCAGACCTTCGCGACCGCGAGCTGCGGCACGGGCTGCCGCGGACGCTTCCGCCACAACTTCGACACGCGGCTCAACCGCTTGGGAACCTGGACGATCGTGGCCTCGGAGCCCGACCCCTCCGGCGGTGAGGGACGCTCGCCGTTCGTCACCCGCCGGCAGGTGGAGGTGGTGCGCTGACGGGAGCGTGCCGGAGGTGCTCCACATCGCCGGCGGAGACCCGCACCGTCTCGTCGTCGTCCGTCACGACCGCCAGCCGGCCATCGGACTCCACGGCGGTCGCGACACCGACGACCGACTCGCCTCCCCCGTGATCGATACGCACGCGGCGACCAAGCGTGGCGCAACGGGCACGGTAGTCGAGAAGGAAGCCCTCGGGGTGCTCCCCCCACGACTCGTAGCGCCGACTGAACACTCCGGCCATGCCCGCGAGCACACGCCAACGATCGACCGGACGGCCGAGCTGCTCCGCCAGGCTTGTCGCCACCCGGATCCGGGGAGAGCGGGCCATCCCCCGCCAGTCTACATTCACCCCGGTGCCCACGATCACGCAGTCAGCGACCTTCTCGGCCAGCACACCGGCCAGCTTCGTCTGCCCGACCTGCACGTCGTTCGGCCACTTCAGCGCGACCCTGTCGCGAGCACGGTGCGGTGCGGCGGCCACGTCCGCTGCCAGGTGGCGCTCGGCGACCTCGGCCACCACCAGCCCCGCGAGCAGCGAGAGCAGCCCGTGGCTGGGCGCGGAGGCGCGCGGTCGCAGCAGCCAGCTCGCCAGCAGCGACGTCCCGGGCGGAGCCTGCCACTGGCGTCCGCGCCGCCCGCGCCCCTCGGTCTGGACGTCCGCGAGGACGAGCTGGATCTCCTCGGCGCCCTGGCGCCCGAGCTCCGCGGCCCGAACGTTGGTCGACCCGATTGTGTCGTGCCACTCGACACCCCGGATCAGGCTCGGTCCGTCGATGAGGGAACGGATGAGCTCATCCGGGGGAGCGCTGCCTGAGGCCATCCCGCAAGCATGCCAGATTCCCCCCATTAGACTCCTCGCCGTGCCCCTGACCGCCTCTCGCCATCATGAAAGGAGTTCGCCTGCCCGATGGAAACCACCCGGTCGAAACTCGAAGAGCTGCGCCGACGCGTCGACGATGCGGAGCATGCGGGCTCGCAGCGCGCGGTGGAGAAGCAACACGAGCGCGGCAAGCTCACCGCCCGCGAACGGCTGGACCTGCTGCTTGACGAGGGCTCGTTCACCGAGACCGACCGACTGGCGGTGCACCGGGCGACCGGCTTCGGCATGGAGGAGAAGAAGATCGCCGGCGATGGCGTCGTGACCGGCCACGGCACCATCGACGGACGGCCTGTCTGCGTCTTCAGCCAGGACTTCACGGTTTTCGGGGGCTCGCTCGGAGAGGTCTTCGCCGAGAAGATCACGAAGGTCATGGACCTGGCGCTGCGCACGGGCGTGCCGCTGATCGGATTGAACGACTCCGGAGGGGCCCGCATCCAAGAGGGTGTCGTCGCCCTCGGCGGCTACGGCGAGATCTTCTATCGCAACGTCGCGGCCTCGGGCGTGATCCCGCAGATCTCAGCCATCATGGGGCCCTGCGCGGGAGGCGCGGTCTACTCGCCGGCGATCACCGATTTCGTCTTCATGGTCCGCGACACCTCCCACATGTTCATCACCGGACCGGAGGTCATCAAGACCGTCACCGGCGAGGAGGTCTCGTTCGAGGAGCTGGGCGGCGCGGACAGCCACAGCACCCGTTCGGGCGTCGCCCACGTCGCCGCCGACGACGAGCGTGCCTGTCTCGCCGACATCCAGCACCTGCTGAGCTTCCTGCCGTCCAACAATCTGGAACAGCCGCCCCGCAGCCGAGCCGCGACGGAGACCGATGCCGACGACCCGCAGCTCGACACGTTCATGCCCGACGCGGCCAACGCGCCCTACGACATGCGCGAGATCGTCGCCCGTGTGGTGGACGACGGGGAGTTCTTCGAGCTGCACGAGCAGTGGGCGCAGAACATCGTGGTGGGATTCGCCCGGCTCGACGGGCAGCCTGTCGGCGTCGTCGGCAACCAGCCGCTGCACCTCGCGGGCGTGATCGACAACCAGTCGTCACAGAAGGCGGCGCGCTTCGTGCGCACCTGTGACGCGTTCAACCTGCCGATCGTGACGTTCGTCGACGTTCCGGGCTTCTTGCCCGGCACCGAGCAGGAATGGGGTGGCATCATCCGTCACGGCGCGAAGCTGCTCTATGCCTACTGCGAGGCGACGGTGCCGAAGCTCACCGTGATCACCCGCAAGGCCTACGGCGGGGCGTACGACGTGATGGGCTCCAAACACGCCGGGGCGGATCTCAACCTGGCGTGGCCGACCGCCGAGATCGCCGTCATGGGACCGCAGGGCGCGGTCAACATCCTCTACCGCGCCGAGATGGCCGAGGCGGACGATCCCGAGGCGCGGCGCACCGAGCTGGTCGAGCACTACAGCAGTGAGCTCGCCAACCCGTGGCGCGCAGCCGAACGCGGCTACCTCGACGATGTCATCGAGCCCTCGCAGACGCGCTCGCGGCTCATCCGGGGCCTGCGGCTCACACGGACGAAACGCCAACCACCGGCCGCCCGCAAGCACGGGAACATCCCGCTGTGAGGATCGAGGTGGTGCGTGGCGAGCCGACCACCGCGGAGGTGGCGGCGATCATCGCCGTGTTGCGCGCGGCCCGGCGGCAGGAAGCCGAGCACACTTCGGCATGGCAGCGCGCCGCGCTGCGCGAGGGCTTGGGCGCCGCCCCGGCCTGCTCGCCCGCCGATCTCGACTGAGCCAACTACGGCGCGAGCAGCACCGCTTCGGCCTCGGCGAAGCGCTCGGCGGCTTCCTCCGCTGACCCCGCGATGCAGGTCAGGCCGAGCTTGCCGTGGTCGCGCAGCGCTCCGAGCAAATGCGGCACCGCGCCGTGGCCCGTGGACGGGTCGAAGGCGAGGCAGCGCTCCGCGAGGCGCGAGAGCACCGCCTCGGGGGCCGTACCGCGCAGATGAGACGCCTTCAGGTTGTCCGATGCGCGGTAGTAGATCGGGCTGCCCGCGCGTTGGAGCAGCCCCGTGGTGGGGTCGTAACCGGCTTTTGTGGCGAGTCGCGCCATCCCGAACGGGTGGGTCGTGCCGCCCAGACGCAGGTTGATCTCGGTCGCGATCACCTCGCCGTCGTCGACCAGGAAGTCGACGCTGTACGGGCCGAGCGCGCCGGCCTCGGCGAGCCCCTTGCCGATGGCCGTCCCCGCGGTGATCACCCGCTCCCGGTGCGCCGCGTCGGCGGGGAATCGGCAGCCGAGGTAGACCTGCCCGCCAGGGCCCCCGAGGATCTGCTCGTGCGTCGAGACCACCTCGGCCGCGCCATCCGGGCCGATCCAGCCCTGCGCGCTGGGTGAGGCGAGGCCGGGCCTTCCGAGCGCCTCGACGATGCCGCCCGCGCGGGCGAGCTTCTCCCAGTACGACGGCCAGTCCTCGTCGGCCGAGCAGAATTGTGAGCGACGCTCCAGCGGTCCCTCGCGGGCGAGCTCCACGAGCGCGTTGCCTTGCCCGGAGAAGCCGTAGTTGAGCTTGATCACCGCGCCCGTCAACGCGGGGTGGGCGCTTCGCAACCGCGCCAGCGCCGCCTCTACCTCCGGCCTGGTCCGGATGTGCTCTGCTCCGTCCATGACGGCGACGCCGGCCGCCCGGGCCAGCCGCCGGGAACCCGACTTGGAGCCGAGCGCCTGACGATCGGCGGGTGTTCCGTACACCGGCAACCCCAGCCGGTCGGACAGGCGCTCCTCATCCCGCGTCACGTTGAACGGGAGGATGAACCCGTCGGCGCCAGCCGCCTTCCGCACACGTGCGCAGACGCGCTCATCCTTCACCGTGGCGCCGGCCAACCCTTGCCCGTGGTAGGACCCGAGCGCGATCATCGTCAGACGCGCTCGCGCGCTGACGGGGTCGTCCAGCAGCTGCAGCATGGCCTCGACGACGGCCTCATCGACCGGCAACGATGTGACATAGACGATGCGCATGCTCGGATCGTCGAGCAGCAGGAGCAGGAAGAGCAGGCGTTCCTCGTAGCGCTCGATCCCGACGATCTTGCGCAGCTCGGTCGGCGGGAAGCTGAGCGACCCGATCACGACCATGGTGCCCGGGGAGGCCGTGCTGAGCGGTCGCCTCCCGGCCCTCTTGAACAGCGCTTCATGCGCCGACGTATCCGACATGGGCGAGCTCAACCCTCGACCGTGAGTTGGCCCTCCATACCGGCCTCCCGGTGGCCGGGGATCGTGCAGAAGTAGGTGTAGTTGCCCGCCTCCAAGGTCACCGTCGCCTCCTCGGACGCCCCGGCTGGCGCCTCCACGATGGGCTCGCCTCCCTGCACGCTGTCAAAGGCCACGTTGTGCACCTGTGCGCCCTCGTTCTCCAAGTTCAGCGTCAGCTCGCCAGCGGGCGCGGTGTCGGGCGCTTGTTCGTAGTCAATTTCGACGGCCACGAACAAGAGGCTCGAGGGGTCCCCGGCGCCTTCGCTGCCCCCACCCTCACTGGCCGCCTCCATCGCCTGACGTTGCTCGGCCCCCACTTGCTCGACCAACGCCACCTTCGGCTCAGAGCTCACGCAGCCGCCTAGCAGCAGCACCGCACCAAGGATGGCCGCGGCGACGAGACGGGACATGACAAGGCTCCTTTCGGGAGACGAGACGCGACGGCGAGACGCCGATGCTAGCGCCACACTGCAAGACAGGATGCAAGACGTAGCATGCCGACGCGCCCGCATTGCAGGGACGCGCTCCGATCCGACCAGGAGGACGGATGTTAACCGCAGTGCTCGTGGCCAACCGGTCAGAGATCGCGCTGCGCGTCTTCCGGGCGTGCCGCGATCTTGGCGTCCGCGCGGTGGGCGTCTACTCCGAAGCCGACCGCTTCGCCCCCTGGTTGGACGGCGCCGACGAGACCTACCTGCTCGGCCCCACGCCCGCGGCGGAGAGCTACCTGTCGATCGCGCGCGTCCTCGACGTCGCCGAGCGCGCCGGCGTGGACGCGATCCATCCCGGCTATGGCTTCCTGTCGGAGAACGGGGGTTTCGCCCAGGCCGTCATCGACGCCGGCCTGACCTGGATCGGCCCGCCGCCCGACGCCATCACCGTCATGGGCGACAAGCTCTCCGCCCGCGGCGCCGCCGAGCGCGCCGGCGTGGCGGTCGTCCCCGGCACCGCGGAGCCCGTCGAGCGCGCCGAGCAGGTGCGCGCGTTCGCTGACGAGCACGGCCTGCCGCTCGCGCTGAAGGCCGCGTTCGGGGGTGGAGGCCGGGGACTCCGGGTCGTGCGTGACATCAGCGAGATCGACGACGCCTTCGAGGCCTCTCAACGCGAGGCGGTAGCCTCCTTCGGCAGAGGGGAGGTCTACCTCGAGCGCTACCTTGACCGTCCACGCCACGTCGAGGCTCAGATCCTCGCCGACCAGCACGGGCACTGTCTGTTCCTCGGTGAGCGGGACTGCTCCACGCAGCGGCGCCACCAGAAGCTGATCGAGGAGACGCCCGCCCCGCATCTTGACCCCGACCTGCGGCGCGCGATCGGTGAGGCGGCGGTCGCGGTGAGCGAGCACGTGGGCTACGTCGGCGCGGGCACGGTCGAGTTCCTGGTGGAGGCCGACGACCTGTACTTCCTGGAGATGAACACGCGCCTGCAGGTGGAGCACCCGGTCACCGAGCTCGTGACCGGCATCGACCTGGTGCACGCCCAGCTGCGCGTCGCGGCCGGCGAGGCGCTGCCGTGGGAGCAGGACGAGATCGCGGTGCGCGGTCACGCCATCGAGGCACGCATCAACGCGGAGGACGTCGGCGCAGGCTTCGTGCCCGCGCCCGGCAAGATCACCCGTTGGCGGACCCCGTCGGGACCCGGTGTGCGGCTGGACGCCGGGGTGGCGGAGGGCTGGACCGTCCCCAACGCCTACGACTCGCTGCTCGCCAAGCTGGTCGTGTGGGGCGCCGACCGCGACGAGGCGCGCCGCAAGCTGGTGCGCGCCTGCAACGAGTTCGTCGTGGAGGGCGTGCCCACGACCCTGGACTTCCATCGCTTCGCCCTCACCCACCCGGATTTCGTCGCGGGCCGTGTCTCCACGATCAGCGTCGAACGCGAGTGGCAGCTGGACGAGATCGCGCCGGCGGCGCCGACCGAGCCGGGCGATCCGCCGGCCGCGCCCTCCCAGGTCGTGACCGTCGAGGTCGACGGCAGGCGCGTCGAGGTGGCGGTCTTCGAGCCGGACCAGGCGCCGCCGCGCCGCCGGCGAGCGACCGGTCGCGGTCGTGCCGCGGGCAGCGCGGGCACGGTGACCGCGCCCATGCAAGGCACGATCGTGAAGATCGGTGTCGCGGAGGGCAAGGAGGTGACCCGCGGCGACCTGGTCGTCGTGCTCGAGGCCATGAAGATGGAGAACCACGTGCGGGCGGCGCTCACCGGCCGCGTGGCCAGCGTGCATGTCGAGCAGGGCGACACGGTGAACACCGGCGACGCGCTCGTCACGCTGGAGCCCGCGGAGGACCCGGCGTGACCATCAGCGCGCTGGAGCGCGCCCACCGGGTCGCGGTCGTCGGCGCCGGCATCGTCGGCCTCTCGACCGCGTACGCGCTGAAGGAGCGGGGCGCCACGGTCACGGTGTACGAGCACGGCGTGCCCGGCAACGGCCAGTCCGGCGGTCGTTCGCGCATCTTCCGTCACGCGCACGACGATCCGCGGATGGTGGCGCTCGCGCGCGAGAGCCGCGCGCTCTGGGACGAGTGGGGCGAGCGCCTCGGCGTCGAGCTGATCTCCGCCGACGGCGCCGTCATGATCGGCTCGACGGCGCGGCCGCGACTTGCGGTGCTCCAAGAGGCCGGCGGCGTGCCGGCACGCGAGCTCGACGCCGACGAGCTCGCCGAGTGGCTGCCGCTCCTCACCTCCTACACCGGCCCCGCGGTGATCGACGAGGCCGGCGGAGCGATCCGGACCCGTGCGGCGATCAAGAGACTGAGCGTCGCGCTCGGCGACGCGCTCGTGGCCGACGAGGTGATCTCGCTCCGGCCGACCGCGCGGCAGACCGTGGAGGTGCGTTCCGGCGGCGGACGGGCCGAGTTTGCGCGCGTCGTGGTCTGTGCCGGGCTGCGGACGGCGCTGCTGGCGCGCACCGTCGGGCTCACCCTGCCTGTGCGGCTCGCGGCGCATGGGCGGCTGACGTTCGCGGTCCGGGGGGATCCTCCCCCGCGTCTCGCGTGTCTGCAGGACTCCAGCGGCGCCTTCGGTGAGGTCGGGACGTACGCCGCGGCGCTGCCCG
Source organism: Euzebyales bacterium (assembly GCA_038233095.1). Classification (GTDB taxonomy): domain Bacteria; phylum Actinomycetota; class Nitriliruptoria; order Euzebyales; family Egibacteraceae; genus JBBSMR01. Next base: position 21,291 of record JBBSMR010000011.1, on the reverse strand, counting down.
GCAACGACCGCTACGCGGTCGGCCTGAGCCAGACGGCGGCCGTCCGCGAGGACGGCAGCCTGCTCGCGCCGGACGACCTCGCCGACCTGGTCCAGCGTGCCAGCACGTACGTGGCCCGGGCGCTGCCAGGACTGGACCCCGAACCGGTGGACCATCGCCACTGTTGGGTCACGCAGCTGCCTTGGAGCGACGACGGGGTCGCGGTCTGGCAGGCGGACAACATCCTCGTCATCGCTGGCCACAACCTGTTCAAGCAGGCGCCGGCTCTGGGGCGCGCGCTGGCGCGCGCCGCCGTGGGCGATCCCCTTGCCGCGGAGCTGCGTCCGGAGGCCAGGCTGGGCGAGCCGCAAGGGCATGCTTAGTAGACAACCTCGTCCGGCTGTCGGCTGAGGAGCTGTCGGGCGGTCTCCTGGATGCTGCCCGCCATCGACGGGTAGATCGTGAAGGCATGCGCGAGTTGCTGCACCGTCAGGCGGTTGTGGACCGCCACGCTGAGCGGGGGGATCAGATCGCTCGCGCCCGCGGAGACCACGACGCCGCCGAGCACGGTGCCCGAGCCCCTGCGGGCATGCACCTTGACGAAGCCCGCGGTGTGCTCGGCCATCTTCGCGCGAGGGTTGCCCTCGAAGGCCAGCCGCACGGTCTCGATCTCGGTGCTCGCCTTCTCGACCTGCGTGGCCGTGATGCCGACGGTTGCCACCTCGGGCTCGGTGAAGACGCACTTGGCGACGACGTCGGCACGCAGCGGAGCGACCGCCTCGCCGAGGGCATGCCACATGGCGTTGCGGCCCTGCATCGCCGCCGTGCTCGCGAGCATCATCCCGCCGGTCACGTCACCGGCGGCGTAGATCGTGTGCACGTTGGTCCGGCTCACCCCGTCGACGGGCACGCCGCCGTTCTCGTCCAGCTCGACGCCGACCTCCTCAAGTCCCAGATTCTCCACATTCGGAACCTGTCCGATGCAGTACAGCGCGTGGGAGGCCTCGAGCCATTCATCTTCGCCGATCTGGACCCGGACACCGTCGGCCATATGCTCCATGTCCACCGCGCGCCGCTCCCGATGAATCACCATCCCGGCCCGCTCGAAGCTCTCCTCGATGACCGCGGCCGCGTCGGCGTCCTCGCTCGGCAGGATCTGCTCTCGGCTGGAGATGAGATGCACCTCGCTGCCGAAGCGGGCGAACGCGTGGGCGTACTCAGCCCCCGTGGCGCCAGAGCCGACCACGACCAGGCGCTCAGGCAGCTCATGAAGGCTGAAGAGCTCGCGGGCGGTAAACACGCGCTTCCCGTCGGGCTCGAAGAAGTCGAGAATGCGGGGGCTCGAGCCGGTAGCCAGCAGCACCACGTCCGCCCCCAGCGAACGCTCCTCGTTCCCGTTCTCGGTCACACCCACGGTCGTGGGATCGAGCAGCCGGGCCTCGCCCCGCACGACGCGCACGCCGGACGCCTCCACCTTCTTGCCCACGTCCGTCGACTGGTTGGACGCCAGCTTCTCGATGCGCTCCATGACGTTGGCCATGTCGACGGCCGATTGGGTCGCGAGGTCCGCGCCGGTCTCCAGCCGCACGCCGAGCCGGTAGGCAGACTCCACCCAGGTCATGGCGGTGGCCGAGACGATGAGCGCCTTCGAGGGCACGCAGTCCCAGAGAACGCTGTTGCCACCGAGACCCTCGCGCGAGACCAAAGTGACATCGGCGCCGTGCTCGGCCGCGACCAACGCCGCCTCGTACCCGGCCGGCCCGCCGCCAACGATGACAATCCGCATGGTTTTCACGATCCCAGCCTACGTGGAAGACTCTCACGGCAAGCGTCTCGTCATCTCCCATCCGCGAAAGGGCTCCTTGATGTCGCTCCCCACTGAAGCTCACGACCTGTTCGACGGCGTCCACTTCGCGCACGTCGCCACGCTGATGTCCGACGGCTCGCCGCAGACCACGGTGGTCTGGATCGACCGCGACGGCGATGTGGTGCGCTTCAACACCGCGCGCGGTGGGGTGAAGGCCGAGAAGCTCGAGCGCGACTCGAGGGTTGCGATCAGCGTGCATGATCCCGAGAACCCTTACCGGTACGTCCAGGTGCGCGATCGCGCGCAGCTCGTCCACGAGGGCGCCGAGGAGCACATCCACAGCCTTGCGCACAAGTACATGGGCGAGGACTATCCGCTCCAGGAGAGCGAGCAGCGTGTCATCGTCCAGGTCGAGCCCGACTCCGTCGACGTCCGCGGCTGACCACGACGGCCGCTGCTCGGGCCCGGTCCAAGTGGAAAAACTCGCGGATGCGCGAGGTCTTCCCCTCCCAACGCGGGCGTCTGCCAGCTGACCGGCCTCAGCGCTGGAAAAGCTCGCGGATACGCGAGCTTCTTCCTTGACGGAGTGGCGCTCAGCGCTCGGGAGCCGAGAGCGTCTCGTTCGGCGTGGACTCTGAGAGCGGCAGCCGCAGGGTGAACTCGCAGCCGGGGCCGCGGTTGCGCACCGAGAGCTCACCACCGTGGGCGAGCGCGATGCCGTGGGCGATGGCAAGCCCGAGGCCGGCGCCGTTGTGCTGGTTTGAGGCGCGACCGTCTTCACCTCGAAAGGAAGCATCGAAGACGCGCGGCAGGTCGCCGGCGGGGATCCCTCCGCAACTGTCCTGCACGGTCACGAACGCCAGCCGCTCCGCAACGCCGGAGCGCACGCAGACGGACTCGCCCGGGGGCGTCTCCCGGACGGCGTTGGAGAGTAGGTTCTGAAACACCCGCGCGATCTCTGCGACGGAGACGCTGAGCACAGGCGCTGGATCGCGCACGCGGCCCTCCAGGCGCACGCCCTTGGCGTCGGCCATGGGTTTCGCCGAGGCGATGGCGTCCGAGACCAGATCCTTCAAGGCACAACGCTGCGGGTGCAGATCCAGCGCACCGGCGTGAATCCGCGACAGGTCGAAGAGGTCGTCGACCAGGTCGCGCAGCCGCTCGATCTCACGGTGGAGGGTGTGAAGGTAGCGCTCCACCGTCTGGGGGTCGGTGACGATGCCGTCCTGCAGCGCCTCGGTCACGGCCAGCATGCCGGCCAGCGGGGTCCGCAGGTCGTGGGAGACCCATGAGACCAGCTCACGACGGGCCGCCTCGACCTTCTGCTCCCGAGCGTGGAGCGCCTGCAGGCGCGCTGCCGTGCGGTCCAGGTCGTCGGCGAGCCGATCGAACTCCGCGATCGTCGGTGAGCCCACGGCCACGTGTGGCACGTCCTCCGTGTCGTCCTTCGTCTGCGACACCTCCGACGAGGGCGAGGGAGCGCCCCGCACGCTCAGATCGCGGGCCGCCTCCCCGAGCCGGGTCGTCGCCGCCATCACCCTGCGGGAGAGCCCGAGCGCCACGACGCAACCGGCCACGGCAGCGGCCGTGATGACCACCCACAGCGCCCCCTGGTCGTGCGCCGACTGGAACATCACGGCGGCCGCGACGAGGGAACCGGCCACCACCGCCCCCACCGCGCTCAGCACCACGATGGCCACGTGGGCGCCGAAAGACCGTCCCCGGCTGAGCGTGAGCAGCCCCGCCCCCACCGGCGCCACGGCCAGGGCGGCGCCTCCCGCGGCGGCGACCATGCTGAGGGACGCCGCGGTCGAAGCGCCCGAGAGCGCCGCCGCGAGCGCGATCAGAGCGATCGCGCTGACCACAGCCGCAACCATCCGAGGCCAGGTCACGCTCCCACCCCGGTCACACCGTCGTGCGCCAGGGCAGGCGACGTGGCGAACCGGTAACCCACGCCCCAGACGGTGCAGAGCAGTTCAGGGTTCGAGGGGTCGCGCTCGATCTTCTCACGCAGCCGGCGCACGTGCACCGTCACCGTCGAGGTGTCGCCGAAGGCGTACCCCCAGACGTTCTCCAGCAGCGCCTCACGACGGAAGACCTCACCGGGATGACGCATGAGGAACGCAAGGAGCTCGTACTCACGCACTCGCAGCGAGACGACCTGGTCGCCGACCCGCAACTGCCGTGCGCGGACGTCGAGCTCAAGTCGACCGGCCCGCAACGGCGTGCCGGCGAGCTCAGCGTCAGAGAGGGGCTCAGCGTGAGCGCGGCGGAGCACCGAGCGCACACGCGCGACCAGCTCCCGTGGAGAGAACGGCTTGCCCACGTAGTCGTCAGCGCCGAGCTCCAGCCCGATGATGCGATCGCCAGGCTCCCTCTTCGCCGTCAACATGATGACCGGAACGGGAGCGAGCGCGCGCAGCCGACGGCAGACCTCGAGCCCGTCGAGCCCCGGCAGCATGAGGTCGAGCACGACCAGATCGGGCATGCGGGTCGAGGCGCGGGCCAGCGCCCCGCGCCCGTCGCGGACGCTCTCGACCGTGTAGCCCTCGCGCGTCAGATACCGGCTGACCACCTCCGCCACGGTGGGATCGTCCTCGACGACGAGAATCCTGGTGGAGGCCTCTGTCACGCCGTCCCTCGCCTCTCGTGCCATCAGTCAATCGGCCGTGGCCGCACGTTAGCCGACCCGGCCGCCAGTGACATTACCGAACGGTGAACATGTCCCTGGGCTCACTCCCGTTGCGCGCTCCCGACCGAATCCTTATCGTCCGCTGAACAACGGGGTCACTGCACCGTCAGCGTGCGATGCTTCCGGGAGTGCCGGCAGGGCGACCATCCTGCCGTCCGGTGAACCCAAGAGGAAGTGTCATGTCCATGCACCCACTCCAAAGACGACCTCCAGCGCAGCGCCCACGGCGACCTCCACCGCGACCGGGGGCGGATAGCGCGTGACCTCCAGGCCGTCGCGGTCCCATCGCACGGGCAGCGCCGGCAGAAGCGAGGGCCGCCGACAGATGGCGCGGACGACGATCGGTGTCATCGCGAAATCGCCGGTCATCGGGACGGTGAAGACCCGGCTGTGTCCGCCACTCACGCCCGCCGAAGCCGCGCGCGTCGCGGCGGCGCTGGTGGTCGACACGACGGCCACCGCGCTGTCGACCGGCTGGGACACCTGGTGCGTGCACACGGGCGCTGGTCAGCCGCTGCGCCGGCTGCTGGCGCCGGCCGTTCGCTTCTGGCCACAGCGCGGCAGGGGCCTCGCGCAACGGCTGGCCAACGCCCAGGCCGACCTCTTCGGGTTGGGCTACGACCACGTGGTGCTCCTCGGCGCCGACTGTCCGACGGTTGATCGCGACGATCTCGTGGCGGCCGTCGTGGCGCTCGACAACGCACCTTTGGTGGTCGGGCCGGCGCTCGACGGTGGCTACGTGCTGATCGCCACGAGCGCGGCGGAGGCCCGGCTCTTCGATGACGTCGAGATGAGCACGGACCGTGTCCTCGAGCAGACGGTCGCGCAGGCGTCCGTGCTCGGCTGGCCCACCCATCTGCTCGAGCCGCGTTCAGATCTGGACACGGCCGCGGACCTGCGGGAGGCGCTCTTGAGCGGTGCGCTCGCGCACGCGCCGATGACGCGCGCCGCCTGCGCCGACCTGCTCAGCGTGGCAAGGCCTCTGGGTCCGCCCGAGCCCGCCGCAGAGAAGGCCAGCCGATGACCCACGTCGCGTCGGAGCCGACCGCCCTGTCAGGCGCCGACCGGTCCGGGGCCACGCCGAGCGCTTCGGGGTCGGCCTCCGATGCGAACGTTGCGTCGCGAAGTCGGGTATGGCGTGCGGTGCTGCGAGCGGCGCGTCCGCGTCAATGGACGAAGAACGCGCTCGTGCTCGTCGCTCCGGCGACCGCGGGGGTGCTCGACGATCCCTTCGCGCTCGGTCCCGTGATCGCCACGTTCGCACTTTTCTGCCTGGCTGCCAGCGGGACGTATCTACTGAACGACGCGCTGGACGCGCCGGCCGACCGCCTGCACCCGGTCAAGCGCCGGCGGCCCGTCGCACGGGGTCTCGTCTCCGTCCGCACGGCCCTGACTGTGGCCGGGGCCGGGCTGGTCGGGGCGGTCGCGCTCAGCCTGGTCCTCGTGCCGGCAGCGGTGACGATCACGGTCGGTCTCTACGTCCTGCTGACCGTCTCCTACTCGCTCGGACTGAAGCGCGTCCCCTATCTGGACGCGCTCATCGTCGCCGTGGGCTTCGCGCTCCGCGCGGTCGCCGGCGGGCTCGCGGTCGACGTCCCGCTCTCGAACTGGTTTCTCGTCGTCACGTCATGCGCGGCGCTCTTCGCCGTCACGGGCAAGCGCTACGCGGAGCTGCGGACGCTGGTTGTGGGACCCCAGGACGCTCATCGGGCGGCGCTGACGCACTACACGCCTCGAGCATGCCGGCAGATGCTGGTCGCAACCGGAGGCGTGACGGTGGGCGCCTACACGTTATGGGCGCTCGGCGACACCCCCAGCCGGATCGCGGTGATCGCGTCGATCTTCCCACTCGCCGCGGCGCTGTGGCGCTACACCGTGGTGGCGCTGGCGGGAGGCGCCGGTGACCCTGTCGAGGTCCTGTTCACCGATCGCGGGCTGCAGGCTGCCGTCGTGACGACGGGCACCCTCCTCGCCCTCGGTCTGTATGTGACGTAACGTTGTCACCGCGTGGTGCAGAGTCCACGGTCTGTCGAGGCGGTGCGCGTGAGATGACGGTCGAGCAGCGCCTCCTGCGTGGCTGGGCTGGCGGACCCCCGACGCGTGCGGACGTGGTGACGGTCACTGATGACGACGACGCGCGCCCGCACCGCGCGCCCTCGCGCGGCTGCCTGCCGAGAGGGCTGGGGCGCAGCTACGGTGACGCCGCGCAGAACGCCGGTGGCCTGGTGTACGATCTGACCGGTCTGACCGGGGTCAGGCGGTTCGACACGCGCCGGGGGCTCGTCACCGTGGCAGCCGGGACCAGCATCGCGCAACTGCTGCGCGTTGTGGTGCCGCAGGGCTGGTTCCCGGCGGTCACCCCGGGCACCCGGTGGGTGACGGTGGGCGGAGCGATAGCCGCCGACGTCCACGGCAAGAACCACGCTCGCGACGGCGGCTTCTGCCGACACGTGCGCACGTTCGTCCTCGCCACTCCGACGGGCGAGCGGCGGACCGTCACCGCCCACCACGATCCGGAGGTCTTCTGGGCGACGGCGGGCGGTATGGGACTGACCGGAGTCGTGACGGAGGCAACCCTTCAGCTGACCCCGATCCAGACCACCGTCATGCGCGTGCAGATTGAGCGCACCGCCGATCTCGACGACACGCTCGCCCGCCTGCACGCCTGTGACGACCGCTACGCCGCCGCGTGGCTCGACCTCGCGGACAGCCGCCGCGGCGGCCGAGGGATCCTCAGCAGCGGCGACCACGCCCGCGTGGACGACCTGCCCAGCACCACCCCCGGCGGTGTCCTCCAGGCCCCGAGCGCCTCCCGTTGGTCGGCGCCGGCGCGGTTCCCGTCCGGCATGATCCGCCCAAGCCTGGTCCGCGGCTTCAACGAGCTCTACTACCGGGCGGCTCCAGAGCGGCCACGCCAACGCCTCGAATCGCTTGCTGGCTTCCTCTACCCGCTCGACGCGGTGCGCGACTGGAACCGGCTGTACGGAAGCCGCGGATTTCTGCAGTACCAGATCGTGGTGCCCTTCGGCGCCGAGGACGTCGTGCGCACCGTCGCCGAGCGGTTCTCGGCCGGCCCGGCCACGCCGGCGCTGGCCGTGCTCAAGCGGCTCGGATCGCGCGGTGGTCCCCTGTCGTTCCCGCTGCCGGGCTGGACCCTCTCCGTAGACCTTCCGCTCCGAGGCCACCGGGTGCCGAGAAACAGAGACGAGCCCGAGCTGGCTTCGCTGCTCGACGAACTCGACCGCCGGGTGCTGCAGGCGGGCGGACGGGTCTACCTGGCCAAAGACGCTCGCCTGCGCCGGGAGGTCTTCCACGCCATGTATCCGCGGTGGGCCGATTGGCGCGCCGTGCAGGCCCGACTGGATCCGGGTGGGCGCATGCGCTCTGATCTTGGCCGCCGGCTCGAACTGCTCGCGTGAGTGCCGGGGCGGACATGGGGACCGGACCGCGGCGATGGTGACCGACGCCCTCGGCAGGATCCAGAGCGTGTTGTTGCTCGGCGGCACCTCCGAGATCGGTCTCGCGACGGTGGGCGCCCTCGTGGCGCGGGGCGCGCAACGGGTCATCCTCGCCGGCCGTGATCCGCAAGGCCTGGAGCGGGCCGCCACGCAGCTTCGGCCGGGGCCCACCGTGGCCGTGGCGCCGTTCGAGGTGACGCGCACCGACGAGCACGCCGGGACAATCGATGCGGTCTTCGAAGCGGGCGACGTCGATGTGGTCGTGATGGCCGTGGGCACGCTCGTTGACCAGGCCGACTGCGAGGCACATCCCGCCGTGGCCGTCCACGCTGGGGAGGTCAACTTCGTCGGGCCACTCTCGGTCTGCCTGCACGCCGCCCGGCGACTGCGCGAGCAGGGCCACGGCACCCTGGTGGTGATCTCGTCCGTCGCCGCCGAGCGTCCCCGGCGAGTCAACTTCGTCTACGGCGCCACCAAGGCCGGGCTCGACGCCTTCGCCCGAGGACTGTCCGACGCGCTCGTCGGCACGGGAGCGTCGGTGCTCGTGGTCCGACCGGGTTTCGTCAGGACCCGCATGACGGCGGGACTGCCCGAGGCGCCCTTCGCGGTCGACCCGGAGGACGTCGCACGGGCGGTGGCGAGCGGCGTGGCGAGCGGCCGCACGGTCGTCTGGGTACCGCCCGCGCTGCGCCCGGTGATGGCGGTCCTGCGTCATCTGCCACGCCCACTCTTCCGACGGCTGCGACGGTGACGTCGGTCGTCCGGCCCGATCGGCTCACGGGATCGCGGTGCCCGCCACGACGTAGATCAAGGTCGTCGCGCACAGCAGAGCACCCGAAGCGGCCGCGAGAACCTGAAACGCCACCCCCCTGACGGAGACCGCCGCCGCGACCACCAACGGAAAAGCTGTCAGGACGAACCGGGGTCGGGGCCCGAGCGTGTGGGCGATGACCGCCAGACCGATGATCCCCGCGGCGTACCAGGTCAGCACCGCCGGTGGCCGCCAGCGCAGCAGGAGCACCGCGGCGACGATCACAAAGGCCAGGCCGAGGGTTGGCAGCAGGCCACGCGCGCTGAACGACGGCGTCTCGATGAGACCGAGGTAGCGGGCGGTGCGCACGAAGGTCGCGCGGCCGAAGTCCACGAACTCGTGCCATCCCTGACGCTGGATCGTCATCCATGCCAGGGGCTCGCCGGTCACCAGCCACAGGTAGGTGAGGTGGGAGAGAAAGCCGACCGGCGCGAGCAGCGGGGCGACCACCGAACGCCACTCGCGTCCGCACCGAATCGCCACGCCCGCCGCCCACAGGCACGACACGACGAGGATCACGCCGTTCGGGCGTGTGGCGCTCGCCAACGCGCCGGCCATCCCGGCCGTCCACCAGCGGCGGGTCACGAGCGCGTACAGGCACGCGATGGACCAGAACAACATGAGCGGCTCGGCGTAGGCCATCGACAAGACGAACGCGCCGGGGAAGAAGCAGAACAGCACCACCGAGCGATCCGCCGCCCGCTCGCCGGCGAGGTGGCGGACCAGCAGCCAGAGCAGCACGGTGGCCGCGGCGCCGAACACCGCCGACACCGTCAGCGCCGACGCGCCCGGGGACAGGCCGGTGAGGCCCGTCACGCGGATGAGCAGCGGATACAACGGGAAGAAGGCCCCGTTCCCTGCGAGGTTGCCGAGCTGGTCGCTCGCGCTGGCAGGGTCCAGCGGCGGATAGCCGGTCGCGGCGACCTGCAGGTACCACCGACCGTCGCGGCGCAGCAGCGCCCCCATTAGCCCTGCGCGGCCCCTCACCTCCAGTCCCGCGAGCACCACTATCAGCGTGACTGCACGTGAGGCGGCGTAGACGGCCAACGGCACCAGCGCGACCCGCCAGCTCGCCGCCGCTCGACGCACCCCGCCGACGAGGGGCCGCACCGCCAACGACTGCGCCGCGCCGTTCCCGCGTTGCCCTTCCGCGGAGGCCGGCGTCGGCGCGGCCTCGGGTGCGTCAGCCCCCATTGTCGGCGTTGCTCCCCTCCCCACTTCCCTTTGCGTGCAGCGCTTCGTAGACCGCCAGACCCGCCGCGAGCGTCCACGTCACGCCGAGGAGGACCAGCAACGAGGTCGCGTAGTCAACAGGCTGCACTGAGGCGTTGCCTGGCTGAGTTCCCACGCCATACCCTCGCAGCAGCGGGAACGAGAACAGGACCAGCAGGGCGGTCAACGCCAGCCCGATCTGCAGCGGCGTGCGCAGCGCCACGGGGCGCAGCCGCCGTACCCCGCTGCCGACCAGATGCACCAACGGCGCGACGACCGCGTCGTGCACGATGACGGCCCCCAAGAACCAGATCAGCCAGGGACGCAGATTGACCCCGGTCACGGAGACGTCCCGACTTTCCAGCAGACCAAAGACGCCCCAGCCGACGACCGCTCCACCGAGTACGACCCCGGCCCAGAAGACTCTCGGGCTGGGTTCGTCTCGTTGCCTCGCGCGCGTCACAGCACCTCCACCGTCCCCACCCACTTGGTGTTCAGGACGCCCGGAAGGTTCGGTGCGATGAGCCGCGCCGGGAAGCCGTGATCGATGTGCAGCGGCTCGCCTTCGACCTCGAGCGCGAGCAGCGTGGCGGGATCGGAGGTGTGCGCCGCGCCGAGGGTCGACGACGTGTACAGGCCGTTGCGCTGCAGCGAGCTGACCTTGACGCGACTGCCTTCCGCCCCCCCGGCCATGACCAGAAGATCACGGATCGGCACTCCACGCCACCGCACGGACGCAGACCAACCCTCGACGCAGGCGATCGGCAGCTCCTCCTCGCGCAGGCGCAGCGCGCGCAGGTCCGCGAGTGAGAGCTCCAGCTCCCTCGCGACGCGGCCGACGATCTTGACCGTCCAGCCTTCGTCCATCGCGGCCTGGACGACCCCGGCGCCGGCGGCGGTCTTGTTCACGGGAAAGCCCTGCGGACCGATCGACGGTCGTCGGGGGGCCAGCAGCGCCAGCCGCTCAAGCGGTGCGACGGTCTGGCCGACCGTGGAGAGCACGAACAGGCCCGAGGCACCCCCCGCCAGCGTCAGCACGCTGCGTCGCGTCAACCCCCCGGTGAGCGGTCCATGTCCGTCTGCGCCCGCCGTTGAGTCGGGTGCCTCCCGGCGCCGCGCCCGCCCGCCGACCACACGGCGCGTGATGTGCGCCTTGGCGAAGACGTGCATGACCAACGCACCGATCGTGATCCACGCGGCCCAGTAATGGGCGGTCGGGAAGAAGAAGCGCCACGCGTACCAATAGAAGATGTTCTGTACGCCGGTGGCGAGCAGGAAGAGACTGCCCCCGACCAGCAGCGGCAGGCTCGCCCGTTCGACCGCATTGCGCAGCCCCCGCACAGGAGGCCACTGCCACAGATGGTGGTAGACGACGAAGAGCTTCACCAGCAGCAACGGGATGGCGGCGATGCCGGTGGCGACGTGCAAGCCTTGGCTGAGCCGGTACAGACCCGCCGGTCGCGCCGGCCAGAGTGACCAGCCCCCCGCGTTGAAGAGTGGCTGCGTGCGCAGGGTCGTGTGCTGGATCAGATGCGAGGTCACACCCGTGACGAAGCAGATCGTGAACGTCACGCCCAGCGCGATGCCCAGCCAGGCCGCGGGTCCCTCATCGTGCAGCCGACTGCGGAAGGAGCCCTTCTGGAAAGGCGGCACGCCAGCCTCCGCCGCCGGTGTCGACGCCAGGATCCGCACCGCTCGGGACAGCGTTCGTCCGATTGCGCCGAGCACGTCCGAGCACCGTCCTCTCCGTCGGCACGCAATGACAGACAGCGGAAGCGCGAGGCCTTTCCGAGTCCGGTCTGACGCCGAGTGTAGGTCCGCTTGGTCAGGCGAGTCCTTACGTGGTTCTGAACGCCGGCAGCACACCCGGAGTTGGCCTGCGAGAGTGGCAGGGTGGCGGCGACGGCCCCGCGGCAACCGACCATAGGGGGTCCGAATGTCAGTCAGCCCTCTTGACCTCACGCGGCTGTGCGTCGTCATGCCGGCGCTTGACGAGGCGGACGCACTGCCGGCCGCGTTGGCGGGCCGCCCGGATGGGCTGCGCATCATCGTGGTCGACAACGCCTCGGCCGATGGCACGGCGACCGTCGCGCGGGGACTGGGCACCGAGGTGGTGAGCGAGCCGTTCCGCGGCTACGGCGCCGCCTGCCGCCGAGGGCTGGAGGCCGCCCATGGCGCTGAGATCGTGGTCTTCATGGACGCCGACGGATCGCTTGCCTGGGCAGACCTCGACGCGGTGGCCGGGCCGGTGCTCGACGGAGCGGCCGACCTCATCGTCGGCCACCGCGTCCGACGACGTCGAGAGCCGGGCGCGCTGACCTGGCACGTGGCGGCGGCGAACTTGCTGTTGGGCCGCCTGTGCGGCCAGTTGGCGGGGGTGCGCCTGCACGACCTCGCTCCCTATCGGGCGGTCCGCCGCGATGCTCTGCTCGCCCTGGACATGCGGGACCGCACCTACGGCTGGCCGTTGGAGATGGTGTTGCGCGCGGCGTCCGCGGGGCTGCGCATCCGCGAGGCCGAGATCGCGTACCGGGTGCGCGTCGGCACGTCGAAGGTGACCGGTCGACCGTGGCCCACCATGAAGGCGGCGGCGAAGATGCTCCGGGTCCTGCTCGTGCACGCGGTCGAGGCGCGCCGTGCCGCACGGCGGCTTCGGCGCCTGACACGCTCCGGCGGCACCGGAACGCCCCGGCCATCGTGAGCGACCTGCGGACGGTGGCCGATGACGCGCGGAGCCCGGCCTCCGGCAAGGCCAGGCGTGCCATCGACCGCGCGTCGGCCAGGTTCCGCGCCCAGCCAAGCTTCGCGGCGGTCATCGGGCTGCTCGGACTGACCCTCCTCGCGGAGCTACCCATGGTGCTCGGCGGTCCGCTACTCGGCATGGACGCCATCACCCAGTTCGTCCCTTGGTACGCCCACCTCGGCGAGCAGCTGCGCGCGGGCGTCCTGCCAGTCTGGAACCCGCACGTCTTCGCGGGCGCCCCGTTCATCGCCGACCCGCTGTCGGGTTGGACCTACCTGCCCGCGATGCTGCTCTTCACCGCCCTGCCGATCACCGCGGCCACACCTCTCTATCTGATCCTGCACATGACACTCGCGGGCGTCGGCGCGTACCTGCTCGCGCGCACGCTCGGGCTCGACCCAGTCGGAGCGTTCGTCGCCTCGGTCGCCTACGAGTTCACCGGCTATCTGTTCCTGCAGAACACCTGCTGCTTCGCCTTCGCCGCCGTGCAGGCCTGGTGGCCGCTGGCGCTCCTGGGCGTGCTGCTGGCCGCGCGCGCCGGGTCGGGACGCGGGCGGATCGCGGCCTGGGGCCTGGCCGGTGTCGCCCTCTCACAAGTGATCGCGGCCTGGCCGGGTCAGGGCAGCCTCTATGTCCTGGTCGCCACGGGCGCCTGGACGGTGTGGTGGACGGTCGTGTCGCCAGAACGGCGCGCTGCGGTCTTGCCGGTCGCGGCCGGCCCGGCGGAAGCTGGCGGGTTGCGTGCCACGGGCCGCACACTGCGGGCACGCTTGGTGGCGCTGTCGTGGCACGGTGGGGCCGTCCTGGCGGTGGGACTGGGGCTGGCGGCGGCCGGCCTGCTGCCCCGCCTGGCTTTCAACGCGTCGTCGAACCTCGCCGGTGGATACCCCGGCGCGGAAGGGGTCGCGAACCAGGTGGCCGGCTGGTCGGTCACCGAATGGACACGCCTGGCGCGACCCGGCGTCTGGTACGCGGGCAGGGTCACGCTCGTGCTCGCGGCGGTGGCGCCTTTCCTTGCGCGCCGGGCGCGCCGGCTCGGGATCACGCTCTTTCTCGCGTGTCTCTGCCTCGCCGCTCTCGTGCTCGCCAGCCAGGCGCGAACCCCTCTGCACGAGCTGCTGTTCCTGATCCCCGGCGCCGACCGGCTGCACCCCACCCGGCCGGAGCGAGTACTGCTGATCTTCTACCTCCCGGCCGCGCTGCTGGCCGGATCGACGGTCAGCGCGCTGCGGCTCCGGACCCGACCGCGGAGGTGGCTGAAGGCCGCGTTGGCGCTCGCTGTCGTCGTTGATCTGCTGGCCGCGAACGTCGCCGCCGTCGCGGAGCTGCGAGGCTCGCGCAAAGGCGATGAACGGCTGGTGCGCGTCGATCTGGACGAACGGTACGCCGCTAGCCCTGCCGGCGCGTTCGTCCGCGCCGCCAGCCGTCGGCGGCCGGGTCGCTACTTCGGCTACCGGCCCGTGGTGAGCGACGGCGTGGCCCGACCGTACGCCTACTCCGTGCGCTGGAACGACCCGGCGATTCAGGCGCTGGAGGTGAACAACGAGGCGATGCTGGTCGGCATCGACGACATCCAGGGTTACAACCCGACCCACGTGGCCCAGTACGACGACGTGATCGCGGCGTTGAACGGCCGGGATCAGGACTACCACTTCACCGACGTGCGCCCGACGGGTCTCGACTCCCCACTGTTGGACCTGCTGAACGTCCGCTGGGTCCTGGTGCCCGCCGAACCCGAGGTCGAGAGCGGTGATCCGGCGCGCATCGACCAGCTCGTCCGTGATCTGCCGACCGTCTTCACGGGCGGCGGCGTACGCGTGCTTGCCAACCCTCAGGCACTGCCGCGCGCTTGGCTGGTGCACGACGCCCGCCGGGTGGCACCGGGAGAGGCTCTCGACCTGCTGGCCGACGGCGCCGTGGACGCCCGCCGCGAGGTGCTGCTGGAGACCGCCCCACCGCCGCTGTCCGATCCCGGCGATCCCGACGCTGACCGCGTGCGCATCGTCGAGCGCGACAGCTCCCAAATGGTGGTGCGCACGGCGAGCAGCGCCGACTCGCTGCTCGTCCTCTCCGAGATCATCACACCGGGGTGGCGCGCCACCCTCGACGGTCGGCCCGCTGAGCTGTTGACGGCGAACCACGCGTTCCGGGCTCTGGCGCTCCCCTCAGGAGAGCACGTCGTCGAGCTGCGCTACCGTCCCCGTGGACTGTACGCCGGGCTCGGTGTGTCGCTCGTCACGATGGTGGTGCTCGCCGCGGCCTTCGCCCTTCAGAGCGGGGATCGCAAGCTCACCTGAGAGAGGAGGCCATGCCGACGGGATCGACGTACCTGGTGACGGGCGGAGCCGGCTTCATCGGCTCACACGTGGTCGATCAGCTCGTGGCGGACGGCCACCGCGTGCGGGTGCTCGACTCCCTGGATCCTGGCGCCCACGCGCAGCGGCCCGACTACCTGAATCCCGCCGCGGACTACCTGTGGGCGTCGGTGACCGACCCCCAAGCGGTCCGACGCGCAGTGCGGGGCGTTGACGGTGTCACGCACCAGGCGGCGAAGGTCGGTCTCGGGCTGCACCTCGGCGACATGGTCGACTACGTGGCGGCGAACGACACCGGGACGGCGGTCCTCCTGCGCGCTTTGGCGGAGCGCTCGTTTCGCGGCAGGCTCGTGCTGGCCAGCAGCATGGTGGTCTACGGCGAGGGCTCCTACCGCTGTGAAGCCCACGGCGGCGTGCGCCCAGGGCCGCGTGCGCGCGCCGAGCTCGCGGCGGGACGATTCGAGCCGAGCTGTCCCGCGTGCGGACGCGACCTCGAGCCGGTGGCCGTCACCGAGGACGTCGCACCTGATCCCCGCAACACCTACGCCGCGACGAAGCTGCACCAGGAGCATCTCTGTGCCGTCTACGGCCGTCAGACCGGCGCAGAGGTCACTTCGCTGCGCTACCACAACGTCTACGGGCCGAGGATGCCCCGCGACACGCCGTACGCGGGGGTCGCGAGCATCTTCCGCAGCGCCTGCGCCGCCGGCCAGGCGCCACGGGTCTTCGAGGACGGCGGCCAGCTCCGCGACTTCGTGCACGTCACCGACGTCGCGCGCGCCAACGTCCTCGCGCTGACTCGGTCCGCGCCCGCCCCCGGCGCGTTCAACATCGCCAGCGGCGCGCCGCGGACGATCGGCGACCTGGCGCGCGCGCTCGTCGCGGCGACGGGACGGCCTGGCGTGGCGCCCCGCGTCACCGGCGAGTTCCGGCTCGGTGACGTGCGGCATGTGTACGCCTCCCCGCAACGTGCCGCCACCGAGCTGGGTTTCCGCGCGCAGGTGTCGTTCGCCGGGGGTGTCCGAGCGTTCGCGCACGCGCCCTTGCGCGACGCCGTCACCACCCGCTGACCGCCAGTCCCTCAAGCTGCGACGAGCCAGGCGTACCAGCGCCCCTCCCGCTCGAAAGGGCTGTGCGGGCGCAGCCCTGCCCGCCGCGCAAGCCACGCGACATCATCGCAGCCGACATCGGCCCACCGGAAGCTGGGACCGTCACGCCGCCCACGGCGGACACGCACGGTTCTCAGCACGAGCGGCGTGCCGGGAGCTCCGACCTCCACGAGCACCCTGCCGCCGGGCCGCACCAGCGCGTCGGCCCGCCGGAGGAGCGCCAATGGGTTGCCGCCGATCCCGATGTTGCCGTCCAGCAACAAGACGGCGCCCCACGCGCCCTCGCCAGGCAGAGCGGCGAAGACCGAGCCGTGCCAGACCTCGGCGCCGCGGCGCCGCGCCAGACGGACGGCCAGTTCGGAGACGTCGATGCCGAGAGCCGGGACGCCCAAGGCCGCCAGCGCCGCGACATGGCGCCCGGGTCCGCAGCCGATGTCGAGCACAGGCCAGGGCGCGCGGGCGAGAATGCGCCGCTCTGCCACGGAAGCGACACCGAACCAGCGGTCCACTGGCAGGGGCTCCGGAGCCCGACCGTCCTCCGATACCAAGGCGGGAAAGGCTGCAATCGCGCCGTCGCTCGACCCATCGTTCACAGCGGTCACGGCCTGCCTTTCTGCAACGACTCACCCGGGCTTCAAGCCCACGTGAAACGCGCTCATCGACAAAGAGCGCAGCGTGCCACGCCACCAGGGTGGAGCGGGCGCCGTTCAGGAGTTCGTAAGGATTGAACGACGGGCGAACGGGCCAGTCAGCGGTCTCGGACGCCGGCTCACTGGCGTGTCAGCATGTCGGGGCGCCGCTGCGCAGCGCCGCTAGCGAAATTGGGAGAATGTCAGGTCGGCTGGTAGCGGCCGAACACCGCGCGCAAGGCGTCGCAGACCTCACCGACCGTGGCCATCCGCTTCAGGGCCCCGCGGATGACCGGCAAGAGGTTCTCACCGCCGGCTGCCGTCTTCTCCACGTCCGCCAGCGCGCTGGCGACGGCATCGCCGTCACGGTCGGCGCGCACCCGCCGCAGCCGGTCGATCTGACCGTCGCGGATCGCGTCGTCGACGCGCTGCAGCTCCGGCTCGATCTCCTCGTCGGTGGCGAACCGGTTCACCCCGACGACGACCTGCTCCTCGCGCTCGATCGCCTGCGTCAGGGCGTACGCGGAACGCTCGATCTCGTCCTTCTGATAGCCGGACGCGATCGCGTCCACGGCCCCGCCCCGCTCGTCGATGCGGTCGAGGTAGGCCAGGATCTGCTCCTCCAACGCGTCGGTGAGCGACTCGATGAACCAGCTTCCACCGAGCGGGTCGGCGACCAGCGGCACATCGGTCTCGTGGGCGATCACCTGCTGCGTGCGCAGCGCCAGACGCGCCGCTTTCTCGCTCGGCAACGCCAGCGCCTCGTCGAAGGCGTTGGCGTGCAGCGACTGCGTGCCACCCAGCGTCGCGGCGAGCGCCTGGATCGTCACCCTGGCCAAGTTCAGCTCGGCCTGCTGGGCGGTGAGCTGCACCCCGGCGGTCTGCGTGTGGAAGCGCAGCATCCGGGATTTCTCGACCTGAGCGTCGAACCGCTCGGTCATGATCCGCGCCCACAGCCGCCGCGCGGCGCGAAACTTCGCGACCTCCTCCAGCAGGCTGGTGCGGGCAACGAAGAAGAAGGAGAGTCGCGGCGCGAAGGAGTCCACGTCCAGCCCGGTGGCGACCGCCGCCTCGACATAGGCGATGGCGTTCGCGAGGGTGAAGGCGACCTCCTGCACCGCGGTCGCGCCCGCCTCGGCCATGTGATAGCCCGAGATGGAGATCGTGTTGAACCGGGGCAGGCGCTCGGCACAGTAGCCGAACGTGTCCGTCGCGAGGCGCAGCGACGGCTCCGGAGGGAAGATGTAAGTGCCGCGAGCGATGTACTCCTTCAGCACGTCGTTCTGCACCGTGCCGCGCAGCTGCGCCGGATCGACGCCCTGCTCCTCGCCGACAAGCTCGTAGAGCAGGAGCAACAGCGCGGCCGGGGCGTTGATCGTCATGGAGGTCGAGACCTCGTCCAGCGGGATGCCGTCGAAGAGCGCCCGCATGTCCGCCAGCGAGTCGATCGCGACCCCGACCTTGCCGACCTCGCCCGCTGCCAGCTCGTGGTCGGAGTCATAGCCCATCTGCGTCGGCAGGTCGAAGGCCACCGAGAGGCCGGTCTGGCCCTGCGAGAGCAGATAGCGGTAGCGCGCGTTCGATTCGGCGGCCGTGGCGAAGCCCGCGTACTGCCGCATGGTCCAAGCCCGCCCCCGGTACATGTCGGGATAGACACCGCGGGTGTAGGGCGCCTCGCCAGGATCCCCGAGTTCCTCGGCGTAGTCGAGATCAGCCGTGTCCGCGGGGCGGTAGACCGGCCGGGTGGGCAGGCCCGAAGCGGTACGGTGCTCCTCGCCGTTCATGCGCGCATTCCCTTGCAGATCGCTGACGGTGCGCAGTGTAGAAGCGGCCGCACCCAACAGGGCGACAAAGCGCCCGGTGCTAGCCTGGTCAGAGGGTCCAACGGCACGGTTGACCGGTGCGAGGCGCCCGCTCGCACCGCCACGCGAGAGAGCAGCCGCTCAGACCGAAAGGCGCGAGGAGATGGCGAAGACCAGCGACCGCCCCAGGGCCGTCGTGCCAGCGGAGGCCGAGTCGCCCCAGAGCGTGCGCCGCAGCAACTGGCTGCTGGAGCTGTACCGCTCGGCGCTCGGCAAGAAGTACGTCATGGCCGTGACGGGCGTCATCTTCATGGGCTACGTCGTGGCCCACATGATCGGCAACCTCAAGCTCTACCTTGGGGCGAGCCCCTTGAATGAGTACGCCGAGTGGTTGCGCGACATCGCCTACCCGGCTTTGCCCCACTCCGGGTTCCTGTGGCTCTTCCGGATCGTGCTGCTCGCCGCCCTGGTGCTGCACCTGCACGCCGCCTGGGCGCTCTCGCGCATGAACCGCCGGGCCCGCCCCAAGCGCTACCAGTCCCACCGCGACTACGTGGCCGCGGACTTCGCGGCGCGCACGATGCGCTGGTCGGGGATCATCGTCGGACTGTTCATCGCCTTCCATCTGCTGGATCTGACCTGGGGCTACGCGAACCCGGACTTCGAGGTGGGCAACGTCTACCACAACATCGTTGCGAGCTTTCAGCGCTGGCCGGTCGCGCTCTTCTACATCCTCGCCAACCTCGCCCTGGGGTTGCACCTGTATCACGGCGCCTGGAGCCTGTTCCAGAGCCTCGGCCTGAACAGCCGCCGGTTCAACCAGTGGCGCCGATGGTTCGCCGTCGCCTTCGCGGCCGTCGTCACCCTCGGCAACATCTCCTTCTCGCTCGCCGTCATGACTGGAGTCGTCGCATGAGCGCCCCCACGATGGACCGCTCCTCGGTTCTCGACGCGAAGATCCCGGACGGGCCGATCCAGGAGAAGTGGGACAACCACCGCTTCTCGATCGACCTCGTCAACCCCGCGAACAAGCGCAAGTTCGAGATCATCGTGGTCGGCACCGGACTGGCAGGCGCCTCGGCGGCGGCGACGATGGCCGAGCTCGGCTACAACGTGAAGTCCTTCACCTTCCATGACTCGCCGCGCCGGGCGCACTCGATCGCCGCACAGGGCGGCATCAACGCCGCGAAGAACTACCCCAACGACGGCGACAGCATCTTCCGGCTCTTCTACGACACGGTGAAGGGCGGGGACTACCGCTCCCGTGAGGCGAACGTCTTCCGCCTCGCCCAGGTCTCCAACGAGATCATCGACCAGGCCACCGCCCAGGGCGTGCCGTTCGCGCGCGAGTACGGGGGCCTGCTCGACAACCGCTCCTTCGGGGGCGCGCAGGTCTCCCGGACCTTCTACGCCCGCGGCCAGACCGGCCAGCAGCTGCTCCTCGGCGCGTACCAGGCGCTGGAGCGCCAGGTCGACGCCGGCAAGGTCGACCTGCACATCCGCTCTGAGCTGCTCGACATCGTGGTGGCCGACGGCCGGGCGGTCGGGATCGTCACCCGCGACCTGCTGACCGGCGAGATCAGCTCCCACTCCGCGCACGCGGTCGTGCTGGCCACGGGCGGGTACTCGAACGCCTTCTTCCTCTCCACGAACGCCATGCACTGCAACGTCACGGCAGCGTGGCGGGCGCACCGCCGCGGCGCCTTCTTCGCCAATCCCTGCTTCACCCAGATCCACCCCACGGCGATCCCCCCGAGCGGCGAGCACCAGTCGAAGCTCACGCTCATGAGCGAGTCGCTGCGCAACGACGGGCGCATCTGGGTGCCCGAGGACGCCGACGACGAGCGCTCTGCCGACGAGATCCCCGAGGAAGACCGCGATTACTACCTGGAGCGCAAGTACCCGTCGTTCGGCAACCTCGTGCCGCGCGACGTCGCGAGCCGCAACGCCAAGGCCGTGGTCGATGCCAACCAGGGCGTCGGGGCTCAGAAGAACGGCGTGTACCTCGACTTCGCCGACCCCATCGAGCGGCTCGGGCAGAGCACCATCGCCGAGCGGTACGGCAACCTGTTCGAGATGTACGAGCGCATCACCGGCGAGAACCCCTACCGGGTGCCCATGCGCATCTACCCGGCGCCGCACTACACGATGGGCGGACTCTGGGTCGACTACAACCTCATGACGACGATCCCGGGCCTGTTCGCGATCGGCGAGTGCAACTACAGCGACCACGGCGCCAACCGGCTGGGGGCGAGCGCGCTCATGCAGGGGCTGGCCGACGGCTACTTCGTGCTGCCCTACACGATCGGCGACTATCTCGCGCCGATGCTCGGCGAGCGGCCGATGCCGACCGACGAAGACGCCTTCCAGGCCGCCGAGAGCGAGGTGCGCGACGGCCTGAAACAACTGCTCTCGGTCCGCGGCACCAAGACAGTCGATCAGTTCCACCGCGAGCTCGGGCGCATCCTGTGGGAGTACTGCGGCATGGAGCGCAACCGCGAGGGCCTGGAGAAGGCGCTCAGCGAGATCCCGGCGTTGCGCGAGGAGTACTACCAAGACGTCCGGGTCCTTGGCGAGGACGAGACGCTCAACCAGTCGCTGGAGAAGGCCGGGCGGGTCGCGGACTTCTTTGAGTTGGGCGAGCTGATGTGCCGGGACGCGCTCGACCGCGAGGAGTCCTGCGGAGCGCACTTCCGCACCGAGCACCAGACCGAGGAGGGCGAGGCGCTGCGCG
>JBBSMR010000010.1:0-72306 GCA_038233095.1 Euzebyales bacterium | reverse complement strand
GTCACGAGACCGGCAGCCCAGCGCATCAAGCCCCCGCGCCGGAGCCGCTGCGCAGTTGCTGGCAGGTTGCTGGTCCGAGACTCACGGAGCATCGATCATACCGCGTGACGCGCGAGGGACCTCTCCTCGCAGCAAGCGCCGGCGTCCAATAGCGCCCCAGCTACAAGAACGCGTCGGAAACCGACGCGTTCTGCCGGGAGAGGCACTATCCAGCACCCACAAGCGACCCCTTTCGAGTCACATCTCTGGGTGTGCACCAACTGCTGGTACCGCCAGTAGAGCCCGCACCGTGAGCATCTTCTGATGGCACCGGCAGAATCGACACAGGTGCAAACCGGGGCAGACCATATGGTGAAGGCTCACCATCGCACTCGGCGGCCGTAACGTCGGCCGCCGCCGAGCCTCATCCGCCAGGCGGGCGATCGAGCGCCGGGCTCACCGCGACGCCCGACCATGAGCTCTTCAGGTCGTCGATCTCACCGTTGGCGTCGATGAGATGCGTCTCGCTGCCGTCTCCGAGCACCCACGCGGGGGCGTCGCCCTGCACCACACGGAAGGGGGCCCCCTGGCTTGGTTCCACGTCGATCGTCCCTGCGGCGGTCGCAAAGAACTTCCCAGCCTCCGGATCGAGCGGCGTCAGGAGCTCGTTCAATCCCTGGATGGGCTCGAACGTGGCCTCCACTGCCCGCGGATCGCCCGGGTCTACATCACCATCGTCGGTGAGCCGACCGAGCGTGACGAGGCCGAACTCGAGATCCTCGATCGGGGCGCCCTCCACCCCGCCGCGTTGGTGGATCGCGGCGACGGAGCCGTCCCCGGCCGCGGCTGGGGCCAGCAGACGCTCCACGTCGGGCCCCGCGTCGACCTGTTGCGTAAGCACCCCCTCAGCGGTCAGATCCGCGGTGTGGAGATTGAAGGCCTCATACCCCGCCTCCCACCACAGCCGCTCGCCGCTCGCGCCCATGTGAGGTTCCGTGCCGTCAGCTCCTCAGCGCCGTCGGGCACAAACGTCGCCGGGAAGGTCCGCTCGTCGCCCTCCGGCCGAGGCGCGGGCATGCCGTTGATGAACTCGCTGATATCCGTCCGCACGACGATGCGCGGCTGGAGACCGTCGTTCGGCACATCGTCGATGTAGGCCAGGGTGCCCTGCGGCCCGAAGGCCGGGTCCTGTCCGGCGTCCACGGAGACCTCGAGCGGCCGACGCAGGCCCGAGACCACCACCGCGCCGACGTCCACGCCCTGCGGCCGACGGACGAACGCCAGGTCCGAGCCATCGGGAGAGAAGCTCGGGTCCGAGGGGGTATGCGTCACCTGGTCGGCCACCTCGGGGAAGCGCCCGGTCGTCCCGCCGAGGCGGGGCAGCGTGAACACCAGCACGACGGCCACAGCGGCGGCCGTCGTCAGGCCGAGCCCCCAGCGCAGCAGATCCCTGCGCCGCAGCCGCTGCTGCACCGTCTCCCACGTGTGGGGGTCGGGCGCCACGTCGCCGGCGCGCGCCGCCAGGCTTGACCGGATCCGGCGCTCGAGCTCGTCGGCCATTCAGACCACCTCCGGGCCGAGCGTGACGCACAGCTTCGCCAGCCCGCGCGAGACGCTCGACTTCACCGTCCCGACCGAGACGGCCATCGCCTCGGCCGCTTCCCGCTCGGACAGGTCCTCGTAGAACCGCAGCACGATGGCGGTGCGCTGCCGGTCGGGCAGCAGCCGCAGCGCCGCGAACAGCTCGTCGCTGTCGGCGATCTTGCTCCTGCAAGCCGCGGGCGCCGCGGTCGTCACCCGAGCGCTTCGACGCCTCGCGACGCTCCAGCGCCAGCCGGCGGAAGCGCGAGTTCACCTCGTTCACGACCGACCGCCGGACGTAGGCGCCGGGGTTGTCGACCTGACCGCGGCCCCAACGCCGGAAGACCTTCACGAACGCGTCGGCGAACGCGTCGGCGACCGCGTCCTCGGCGCGGTGCGGGTCGCCGCAGAGCAGGTAGGCGAGCCGCAACGCCGCGTCGTGGTGGTCGGCGAAGACCTCCGCGAAATCCGTCGTCGTGCGACCGGTCAGCGCCGCGAGCGTCATCGCTCGCATCTGGCCGGTCCGACGTTCACGGCGTCACCCTCCTGTCTCACCCAACTGACGCACAGCGGGGGCGACAGGTTGCTACTCGTCCTCTTCGAGTTTGGGGAAGAGCAGCGCGCCCCGCTCGACGCGCCGGCCGACCGGCGTCTGCCCCCACTCGGCGCCCCCAGGCAGGAGCTGCTCATCGGGGGCGCCGTCAAGCGCGAGCTTCGCCCACAGCGCCTCCGCGGCGTCGGGCATGACCGGGCTGGCTAGCACCGCGATGATCCGCAGCGCGTCGAGGCAGGTGTACATGGTGCGCCCGAGCTCGTCGGTGGCGCCCTGCTTGTTGAGCGCCCACGGGGCGCGCGCCTCGACGTAACGGTTCACGCCGGAGACGAAGACCCAGAGCGCCTCGAGCCCGCGCTTGAAGTCCAGGCGGTCGAACGCGGCGAGCCCCTCGACCGCGGTGGCGTGGTCCGCGTGCAGCGCCTGCTCGGCCTCGCCCTCCTGACCGGCCGGCTCGGGGACAACGTGGTCGCAGTACGAGCCCACCATGCTGAGCACCCGGTTGGCGAGGTTGCCCAGATCGTTCGCCAGATCCGTGGTGTAGCGCGCCTGCATCGACTCCCACGAGAACGTGCCGTCCTGCCCGAAGGAGATCTCGCGCAGGAAGTAGTAGCGGTAGCAGTCACGACCGAAGTGGTCGAGCAGTTGCGCCGGGGCGATCCCCGTGGCGTTCGACTTGCCCATCTTCTCCCCGCCGACGAGCAGGAAGCCGTGCGCGAAGACCTGCTCCGGCGGCTCGACCCCCGCCGCGATCAGCATGGCCGGCCAGTACACCGCGTGGAAGCGGAGGATGTCCTTGCCGATGAGCTGCGCCCCTGCCGGCCACCAGCGCGCGAAGGTCTCGGGCTCCTCGCCCCACCCGATGGCCGTGACGTAGTTCAGCAGCGCGTCGAACCAGACGTAGAAGACGTGGCCCTGCTCCCACGGCACGCTCACGCCCCAGTCGAAGGCCGACCGCGAAGCCGAGATGTCCTCCAGCCCCGCCTCGACGAACGCGCGGACCTCGTTGCGGCGCACGTCCGGTTGCACGCTGTCGGGGTGGTCGGCGTAGAGCTTCAGCAGGTCCGGCGCGTACTTCGAGAGCCGGAAGAACCAGTTCTCCTGCTCAAGGTGCTCCACGGTCCGCCGGTGGATCGGGCAGAGCTCGCCGTCGACGAGCTCCTCGGTCGTGTAGTAGGCCTCGCAGCGCACGCAGTAGGGGCCCGCGTAGGTGGCCTTGTACAGATCGCCCTGGTCGTAGAGCCGGCGCATGAAGTCCTGCACGCGCCGCTGATGGCGCTGCTCGGTCGTGCGGATGAAGTCGTCGTTGGAGATCCGCAGGCGCTCCAGCAGCTCACGCCAGCGCGGCACCATGTCGTCGACGTGCTCTTGGGGACGAAGCCCCCGGTCAGCGGCCGCGCGGGCGTTCTTCTCCCCGTGCTCGTCGACCCCGGTCAGGAAGTGGACGCGGTCGCCGTTCAGCCGCCGCCAGCGCGCCAGCACGTCGGCGGCCACCGTCGTGTAGGCGTGCCCGATGTGGGGCACGTCGTTCACATAGTAGATCGGCGTGGTGACGTAGAAAGAGGAGGCCTCGGGGCCGGCGGAGTCCGCGGAGCTCATGGGGTGGATAGTATCCGCAGCTATGTCGAGCCGAGCATCCCGCCGCGCGCAGCCGAACAGCCGCCCCGGCGACTTCTCCAGCGTCCGACGCAAGGTCGACGATCTCGGTCGCGTCGTGATCCCGTCGAGCATCCGCAAGCTGCTGGACATCCGCGAGGGCGACGAGGTCGAGGTGCACGTCGAGGACGGCCAGGTGGTGATGCGGGTCGCCGCCGACCAGTGCGCGTTCTGCAGCGGCACGGAGCACCTTGAGATGTTCCAGTCCAAGGCGGTCTGCTGGTCGTGTATGGCGGCGATCCGCGCGCTCGACCGCGAGCGCACCGGCGACGTCAGCTCCCCGTTCGGCTTCGCTCCCTAGCGCCGCGGGCGACGAGGGGCCCGCTCAGGCCCAGAGGGTGTCCTCCAGCTCACCGGCGAGCGCCGTCAGATCGCCGGGGTCGTAGGCGCCGGTGGAGAGATACTTCCAGCCGCCGTCGGGCGAGATGACCGCCACCTTCGAGCCCTCGGGCAGACGCCGCGGGGTGCATACTTTGAGGGCGACGGCCACCGCGGCACCGGTGGAGACGCCAGCGAAGATGCCCTCCGCGGCGATCAGCTCGCGCGTCGCCCGCAGCGCCTTGAGGGAATCGACCTTGATCCGACCGTCGAGCACCTGCGCGTCGAAGATCGGGGGGATGAAGCCCTCGTCCATGTTGCGCAGGCCGTAGACCAGGTCGCCGTACTCGGGCTCGGCGGCGAAGATCTTGACGTCGGGGTTGTGCTCCTTGAGCCGCCGACCGGCGCCGGTGACCGTGCCGCCGGTCCCGAGGCCCGCGACGAGCGCCGAGACCTCCGGCAGGTCGGCGATCAGCTCCGCACCGGTCGTCTCGTAGTGCGCGCGGACGTTGGCCGGATTGCCGTACTGGAACGGCATGAAGACGTCGGGGTCGCCCTCGGCCAGCTCTCTCGCCAGACGCACCGAGCCGTTGGAGCCCTCGTTCGCGGGCGAGAAGACGATGTCGGCCCCGTACAGGTCGAGCAGCCGGCGGCGCTCGTCGGAGGTGTTCTCGGGCATGACGCACGTCAGCTTGTAGCCCTTGGGCGCGCAGAGCGCCGCCAGCGCGATCCCCGTGTTGCCGCTGGTGGGCTCAAGGATCCGGCTGCCGGGATGCAGCCGCCCCTCGCGCTCGGCCTGCTCGAGCAGATACCGCGCCACGCGATCCTTGATGGACCCGGTCGGGTTCGCTCCCTCGAGCTTGAGGTAGAGCTCGTAGCCCGCCGGAGACAGGTTGGGCAGGCGCACGAGCGGCGTGTCGCCGACCGCCCCGCTCACGTCACGGTGCAGCATCCTCTAGCTCCCGCCCGCGACCGCTGGCAGGATCGAGACCTCGATGCCGTCGGACAGCGGGGTCTCGACACCGCCGAGGAAGCGCACGTCCTCGTCGTCGACGTAGACGTTCATGAACCGGTGCAGCTTGCCGCCCTCGTCCAGCACCGCGCTGCCGAGACCCGGATAGCGACGCTCGACGTCGGCGAGCAGCTCACGCAGGGTCTCGCCCTCGCCGTGCACCTTCTTCGCCCCATCGGTGTGGGTGCGCAGCATGGTGGGGACGCGAACCTCGATGGCCATCGACTCGCTTTCTCGCAAGCTCTCCCGCTCCATGGCGCTCCATGGCGGACTATCGAGGCTAACGCGGACCGGTGGCGAGTTCTTCCCCCCCGACGGTGAGAACCCGCTCCGTGATGCGCCCTTCTCGGATGTTGAAGCCGCGCAGCACGGGCTCGTCGTCCTGCAGCGAGACGATGAGATACACCGCGTCGGGGTAGGCGGCCAGCTCGACGTCGGTCGCGGACGGGAACGCCTCGGTGTGGGTGTGGGAGTGGTAGATCGCCAGGACATCCAGCTCGGCGTCGTCGATCTCGCGCAGCGCGCGCAGGAGCGACTTCGGGTCCATGTTGTAGTAGGTCATCGAGCGCGCGGCGTTCGGGATGCGGTAGTGACCGGCAACGGCCCCGTTGGAGCCGGCGAGCAGCCCGCAGACCTCGTAGGGAGAGTCGCTGCGGGCGTGGGCGACGAGCGCGTCGAAGGTCTCTCGATCCAGGTCCAGTCGCCCGTCGATGGCTGCCCGTGTCACGCTCGGCTGCTCGGAGTCCGCAGGCTGATCCCCGTCTGCCCAGCGTGCACGCGCCCGATAACGGCCGCCTCATGTCCGCTGGCGCGCAGCTGCTCGGCCGCGCTCGCCGCCGCCTCGGGCGGGGCACCGAACAGCAGCCCCCCGGAGGTCTGCGCGTCAGCCAGCACGAGCAGCCTCGTCGCGTCGAGCCCGCCGTCGTCGAGCAGCTCGCTCGCCCAGGCCAGATTGCGCCGCGTCCCTCCCGGCACCATGCCGTCGCCCGCGAGCTCGGCCACGCCGTCGAGCACGGGCACGCGCTCGACGTCGAGCTCCACGGCGACCTGCGAGGCCTCCACCATGCGGCGCAGATGCCCGAGCAGCCCGAAGCCGGTGATGTCGGTCGCCCCCCGGGCTCCCGCTCCCCTGGCGGCCGCGGCCGCCTCGGCGTTCAGGCGGGTCATCGACGCCACCGCCGCGTGCACGACTTCATCGGGCGCCTCTCCGCGCTTCAGCGCGGTGGAGATGACGCCGATGCCGAGCGCTTTCGTGAGCACGAGATCGTCACCGGGGCAGAGGTCGGCGTTCGTGAGCAGGGATGCCAGCGCCACCTCACCGATGACGGCCTGGCCGAACTTCGGCTCGGGATCGTCGATGGTGTGCCCGCCGACGGCCATCCACCCTCCTTCTCGGGCGGCCTCCGCCGCGCCGTCGAGCACCTCGCCCATCAGCTCCAGTGAGAGCTCGTCGCGGTTCCAGCCCACGATGTTCAACGCGAAGAGCGGCCGGCCGCCCATGGCGTAGACGTCGCTGGACGCGTTCGCCGCGGCGATCCGCCCCCAGGTGCGGGCGTCGTCCACCAGCGGGGTGATGATGTCCACGGTGGCGACGAGCGCGCGGGCGTCGTCGAGCCGCCAGACCGCCGCGTCGTCGCCGGCCTCGACGCCGACGAGCAGGTCCGGACTGTGTTGGGGGGTCAGATGGCGCAGCACCTGCGCCAGCTCGCCGGGAGCGAGCTTGCAGGCTCACCCCGCGCCATGGCTGAACTCTGTCAGCCGCCGTGTGGCAGGATTCATGCCCCCAACCTAATGTTCCTATCGGGGAAAGAGGAGGTTCCGCGTGTCTGCCGTCAGGCTGCTGCCCTGGTTCCTGCACGAAGCGATCGAGTATCTCGTCGGGATCTTCCTGATCTTGGCACCGTTCGTGTTCGAGTTCGCCGGCTCCGTGGCGTTCCCGCTCTTCATCGCCTCAGGCCTGTACGTGCTGCTGCTCGCCGCGCTCTCGCGGGGACCGCTCTCGGTGGCCGACGTCCTGCCCCACGCCGCGCATGCGGGCGGTGACTACCTGCTCGGCGCGTTCCTGGTGCTCGCACCCTTTCTGTTCGGCTACAGCAACCAGGACCCCCAACTCACGATCTCGATCTTCTTGGGACTCGCCCACGTCGTGATCACCCTGCTGACCGCCTTCCCACGCTCCGACGACAAGACCGCAGACAGTTCGTAGCCGCACGCTGCTTCACCTTCCGGCTGAACCTGCCGAGAGAACAGGGGACGATCCCCAACAGGAAGGCGCGGTAGCGGTGCCGGCAGGGCCGTTCGCACATCCGCGCTCGGCCTGCACATGGGTGCTTCGGTGTTCATGCTCGCTGCCGGATGGGCCGTGCTGTTCGAACGCTCGCGCGGCAAGGACTGGGCCGAAGGTCTTGACCTCGGCGCGTTCACGCTCGGCGCGCTCGGACTGCTGGCCATGGCGCTGAGCGAGCGACTGATCTTCGGGGCACCGCTCGTCATCGGTGTCCTGGTCGCCGTGACCGTCGTGCTGCTGATCCTCTCCCCAGGCCCGCGCCCCCGCGCCCTCTGGCTCGCCGTCGGGGCGCTCGCGCTCGAGGGGACCGGCGGCTTCCTGCTCGCTCTCGGAGCGCGCCCGGGGGGCGCCGTCCAGACGCTGCTCGTCATCGCCACGGGGCTGTTCCTAACGCTCGCGCTCGCCATGCCCACCGCTTCGGACCTCATGAGCACCGGCTCGGCACGCACGCAGCGCCTGCGGCTGATCCGCCTCGTGCCGCTGACCGTCGCGCTCCTGCTCCTGCCCTACGCCGACCTGCTCGGCGCCCTCGACGGCGCTCGGACGCTCGATGGCCTGACACAGCCTTCTTCGGGGTGGCGTTGGGCGCGCTCATCGTGCTGCGCACGATCATGGTGAGCTCGGCCCGGGATGCCGAGCGCGCCTCCCACCGGCGCACGGCGCACCGCTTCCGGTCGTTGGTGGAGCACAGCTCCGACATCACGTGCATCGTCGACGAGCGCGGCTACGTCACCTATGTCAGCCCCTCGGTGGAACAGGTGCTGGGCGCCCGCCCCGCTCAGGTCGAGCACACGACCTGGCACAGCCACGTCCATCTGAGCGACGTGCCCGAGGTTCGTGCCGCGTGCGAGTGGGCCAGAACCGATGCGACCGGCGTGGCCCGCGTACCTCTGCGGCTGCGCCGTCGCGGTGGCGGGTGGCAGTGGTTCGAGCTGCTGCTCACCGACCGCGTTCGCGATCCGCTGATCTCGGGGCTCGTCGGCAATCTCCGCAACGTCGACGATCATCGGAGATCACGGGACCGCCTCCAACGCGAGGCGCTGCACGACGCGCTCACCGGGTTGCCGAACCGTGTGTTGCTGCTGCAACGCCTCGAAGCGGTCCTGAAGCGTTCCGGACACAACTCCGTGGCGGTCGCGTTCTTCGACCTGGACCGGTTCAAGGAGATCAACGACACGCTCGGGCACGAGGTCGGCGACGAGCTGCTGCGCACCGTCGCCGCACGCGTGCGGCAGGCGGTCCGTCCCGGAGACATCGTCGCCCGCTTCGGCGCGACGAGCTCGTGGTCGTCTGTGAGCAGCTCTCCGGGCGGGGCGCCGCCTTGGAGATCGTGCAACGGGCCAAGGACTCCGTCAGTCAGGACCTCACGGTCAACGGCCATGAGCTCCGCGTCACGCCGAGCATCGGCGTCTCGTTCTCCTCGGGACCCGACGACGATCCCCAAGGCATGATCCGCGACGCCGACGCGGCCATGTATCTGGCAAAGGACCGTGGCCGTGGCCGTATCGAGGTCTTCGATTCGACGATGCGAGAGGCGGCGCTGCAGCGACTGGAGACCGGGAACGGGTTGCACCGGGCCCTCACGGCCGAGCAGTTCCGGGTGCACTACCAGCCGATCGTGCGAGCGAAGACCGGCGAGATCGTCTCCCTGGAGGCGCTCGTGCGCTGGCAGCATCCGGAGCGCGGCCTCATCGCTCCAGGGCACTTCATCGATCGCGCCGATGAGCTCGGGGTGACCGCGCCCATAGGTGAGTTCGTGCTGGACACCGCCTGCGCGGCGTTGCGAACGTGGAGGGACCGCGATGAGGGCCGGCGCCAGCTGAGCGTCTCGGTCAACATCTCGGCGCGCCAGCTCCGGCAGGCCCACTTCGACCGCACGGTCGAGCGGATGCTGGTCCGCCACGATCTGGAACCGTGGCGGCTCTGTCTGGAGGTGACGGAGAACGTCATGCTCGAGCACGCTGAGGCCGTGGCACGCTCGCTGCACCGGCTGCGACGCCTCGGTGTACGGCTGAGCATCGACGACTTCGGCGCGGGCTACACCTCGCTCTCCTACCTCAAGCGCTTCCCGGTCGACGTGCTGAAGATCGACCGGTCGTTCGTGACGGGCATCTGCGACCAGCGCGAGGACGCCGCCATCGTGAGCGCCGTCATCGACCTGGCGCATACGTTCGACACGCGGACCGTCGCGGAGGGTGTCGAGGACGCCGAGCAGCTCGCGGCCCTGGTCGGCATGGGCTGCGACTACGTGCAGGGCTTCTACTTCTCCGAGCCGTTGCCCTCCGAGGAGGTGGCGGCGCTGCTCACGACGCAGCGGCTGAGAGTCACGCGACCACAGGTGCCACGTCCGGTCGCGTAGCTACGCTGGAGCCATGCTCGACGAGTTGGAGAAGCTGCTCGCCGGTGGTCGGGTCATGGTGCTCTCCGGAGCGGGCATCTCGACGGACTCCGGCATCCCGGATTACCGGGGGCCGACCGGAGCCAGACGGCGTGGCCAGCCGATGAGCTTTCGCGAGTTCACGGGCAGCGAGGAGGCGCGCCAGCGGTACTGGGCGGGCAGCCATGTCGGCTGGCGGCACGTCGCCGCGGCCCGCCCGAACGCCGCCCACCAGGCGGTCTCGCAGCTCGAAGCCGCCGGGCTCGTCCACGGCGTCGTCACCCAGAACGTCGACGGGCTGCACTCGACCGCCGGTGCTCGCAACGTCGTCGACCTCCACGGCCGGCTCGACGCCGTCGTCTGTCTTGACTGCGGCGACCGGCGGTCGCGCCTCGGTCTGGCCTGGCGCCTGGCGGCGCTGAACCCCGACTTCGAGCGTAACGCGGTGAGGATCGCGCCGGACGGCGATGCCGAGATCGATCCCTCGGCCGTCTCGGACTTCCGCGTGCCGGCGTGCCGGGTGTGCGGCGGTGTGCTGAAGCCTGACGTGGTCTTCTTCGGCGAGTCGGTGCCCGTCGTGCGCGTCGAGGCGGCCTGGGCGATGCTGGAGCAGGCGCGGGTGCTGCTCGTCCTTGGTTCGTCCTTGACCGTCATGTCCGGCTACCGGTTCGTGCGCCGAGCGTCCAGAGACCGACGTCCCGTCGCGGTCATCAATCAGGGCCCGACACGGGGCGACGGCGACGTCACGCTGAAGCTCGAGGCCAGCCTCAGCGACGCGCTGCCCCCGTTGGTTGCCCGCCTCACCGGTACAGACGTCCGTGAACCCGCTCAACTTTGACACGTGATTGGCCCTTGGGGCGACCGTATTCTCCATGTTCGTGTCGGTTTTTGAGAGGCCTGCACAAGGTCGCAAAGACCAGGGAGTTCGCCGAAGCGCTGGCATGTGCATCGCCTTCACGCACGGCTACGGGCCGGGAACCTTCTGGGGGGCGTGCATTCCACCCTTCTCATGGAATGGCGCAGGGCCGAAAGCGGTTCCCTCACTATGGAAAGCCCACCATCAACGCTCGAGCGTCGCGACAAGGAAGCCTTCGCCCGCTACGTGGTGCCCGAGCTCGAGGTGCTGCTCCGGGTGGCACGGTCGATGACGCGCAGCGTGGCGGACGCGGAGGACCTCGTCCAGGAGACGCTCCTGCGCGCCTACCGCGGCATCGCCCGGTTCGACGGGGAGCATCCTCGAGCCTGGCTCTTGACGATCCTGCGGAACACCGCCATCAACCAAGGGCGTCGCCGCCGACCGCTGCTCCTGCTCGACGGCGACGACGGCCTCGAGCGACTGGCCCCGACGCTCGCCGAGGACAACCCCGAGACGATCGTGATGGAACGACACCTCGATGCCCCTCTGGAGGCGGCGTTCGCCGCGCTGCCCGCCAAGGCCCGGCAGACGGTCGTCCTCGTCGATGTCCACGGGCTCTCGTACGCCGAGGCCGCGCGAGCGATCGGTATTCCCGTTGGCACGCTCATGAGCCGGCTCCATCGCGCCCGCAAGCGGATGCGGCGCCGGCTTGAAGCACAACGCAGAGAGGGAACGACATGATCTCCTGGCGGCCCACGATGCGCGCGCGCAAGCTGACCTGCCATCAGGTCGGGAAGGTGCTCCAGGCCTATCTCGACGGGGAGGTTCCGGATGCCACCTCCCGGCAGGTGGAGTTGCATCTGCGTGCCTGCCGGCGCTGCGGGATGGAGGCGGCGACGTATGAGCGGATGAGGAGCGCGTTCGCTGAGCGCCGCCCCGAGATGGACGACGAGACCGTCGCGCGACTGCGTCAGTTCGTGGAGTGGTTGACCCAGGACGGTCCTGCTCAGCGGGTCTGAGCGTCTGCTTCCGGCGTGTGCGGTGGCGGGTCGTAGGCCGCGTCTGCCAGCCGACCGCGCGCCGCGCGCGTCGCCTCCAGGGCGGCGGCGGCCTGCTCCTGGCTCTCCTCGCGCGCAGCTCTGCCCAACGGATCACGACCGGTCAACCGCGACCACCAACCCTGCGTGACCACGGCTGCCCGGTACCACGCGGTGACGTGGAACTGCAGCCAGCCCAGCTCCGTCGCCAGCGTTCCGGCACCCGCGCGCACGCCTGTCGCGGGGTTGCGGACGTGGACGACCGCGAGCAGGCTCTGTGCACGAGCGAGATGCTCGCCGCGTTCCAGTCGGGCGAGCCGCGCGACCGAACGGTCGATGCCCTGGCTGCGATCCTGAGCCGTAGCGACGGCGAGCGTCTGAGGGTTGAACTCGTCCAGCGCCAGGTCGGCCTCTGCCAAGGCCGCGGCAACCTCCAATCGTTGCTGGCGCTCCTCGACCGCCTGTCGGGCCGCGCGCTCCTGACGGCCCGCGAGCGTCGCACCGAGCACGGTGCCGGCGAGCGTGCCGACAACGGTCGCCAGCACCCCGGCCAGCGCGATCCAGTCGGGCGGGCTCATCTCAGCTGACCCGGATCACCGTCAGCAGGTACAGCTGGTCTCCCATCTCGGCGAAGGTCAGCTGCACGGTCGCGGAGACGTCCATCGCCCACCAGTCCAGCGTCGGCAAGCGATGCGCTCCATAGGCCTCGCGCGCGGCTTGCTCATCGACATCGAGCGAGCGCAACGCTTCCAGCAGGTCGGTGTACTGCTCGGCCGTGAAGTCACCTTCCAGCAGGTCGCTGGTGAACTGTGCGGTCAGATGGAGGTGGTGGTAGGGCGGCATGCTCGTGAGTCTCGCAGCCGCCAACGACAGATCCCGGCTACGGCTCCCGTCGCCGCGGCAGCGCGATGGTCCGCTCGCCCTGCGGTCCCTGCACCGTGACCGTTACCTCGCCCCCACCGCGACCGTGTTCAGCGATGAGCTCCCGCAACTCCTCCTCGCCGAAGGGCAGGATGCGACCGTTGACCATGTCCTCGCGGGCGCGGTTCAGACGCGCCCGGTGCTCGGCGGTGTAGGCCCACGCGTCGTCACGGGGCACGCGCATGGCCGGCCGCAGCACGATCGTGCCGTTGCGCTGCTCGACGAAGAGCTCTGAGCCCTCGTCCAGCCCGAGCGCGCGCCGCATCTTCGCGGGCAGCGTCACCCGGCCCTCACGACTCAGCGCGACCACCGGTGCTGCCACGTCCGCCATGCTTCACCCCTGCTTGTCGAATTGACAATCTACCAGATCCACAGCTCAGTGTCTATGATCCTGCTGCTCGCCGGGGCTGCTTTAGCCGTCGATGCGCTCGCGGAGGCGCTCGGTCAGGTTGCGCACCCCAAGTCCCGGCTCCAGGAAGGCGACCGTCACCCTCGGCGGCACCACGAGCGTGCCCGTGGCTGGCTCGAAGCGGGCCCGGCGGGCCCGGCGGTCGACGGAGAAGCGGTCGAGCGGGTGCAGCAGCAGGCGTCGGCCCGCGAGCGCGTCGACACGCAGGCGCCGGGTCCGATCGCTGGCGTTGAAGGCGACCGTGACCGACGCGAAGAGCGGGTCAAGCTGCTCCTCCTCGTCACGGTCCGAGATCGTCATGGCGATCAGCCCCGGCTGCTGGTCCTGGCCGGTGTTGTGGAAGTGCAGCCGCTGCTGCACCTGTTCGCCGGTGGCGAGCCGGAACAGCGGTGAGGTCTGGCTGATGAGCAGCATCTCCTGGAACCGGCGCGTCGACCAGCGCAACGCCCACGGCGGCGGGTCGATCTGCTCGTTGCGCAGCCGGGGCGCGGCGTATGGCCACTTCTCCTCGTTGTCCTGCGCCGGCGGCAGGCCGCTGGCGAAGTTGTTCGTCCGCTTGGACCAGTCGAGCTCGTTGAACCAGTCCCCAGAGTTGTAGCTGTTGCGGTCGAAGGACTTGGAGCGCAGCAGGTCCGTTCCGGCGTGGAAGAACGAGACGCCCTGGGCGTAGGCCACCGTCGAGAGCGCCACCTGCTGCATGCGCGCCCGCTCCAGGATGGGCAGATCCATCGGCAGCTTGAACGCCAGCGCGTCGAAGAGCGTCTCGTTGTCGTGGGCGGAGACGTAGACGATGTTCTCCTGCGGGTCGGCCGTGTAGCCGGTCGGGGCACCGCCGTAGGGCACCTGCGCGCCCGTCACCCGCTCACCGTTGCGGTTGACGAACGTGTAGTCCGCCAGGTTGCCGGCAAGCCCCACGCGAATCCGGTCCATCTCCAACAACAGCCGGTCGCGCTGCTCGGCCTCGGTGCCCTGCGGCGCCTCGTTCGGGTCGGTGTACAGCCCGGAGGCGAAGCCCTGCTGGCGTGGGTCCTCGTCGAACGGCCCACCACCGCGCACCGCGTCGCGCAGCCGGTCGTTGAACGTCCCGATGCCGGTGCCGGCCATGTTCGCCTGGGTCGCCTGGACGAAGCGAGCGTTGTCGGCCACCTCACCGAAGTTCCAGCCCTCGCCGTAGACGTAGACCTCGCTGCCGTCCACGCCGTCGTCTGCCAGGGTGAGGCTGTCCAGCGCTGCCCGCACCGCGAGCATGTTCTGTTTCGAGTGGTGGCCCATCAGGTCGAAGCGGAAGCCGTCGACCTTGTAGGCGCGCGCCCAAGTCGTGACCGAGTCGACCATGAGCTTTTCCATCATCGCGTGCTCGGTGGCGGTGTTCGGACAGCAGGTCGAGGTCGCGACCGCGCCGTCCTCGAGCAGGCGGTGGTAGTAGCCGGGGACGATCCGGTCCAAGATCGAGCGGTCGCTCTCCTGCCCCGAGGCGTGGGTGTGGTTGTAGACCACGTCCATGACCGTGCCGAGCCCAGAGCGGTTCAGCCCGGCGACCATCTCACGGAACTCCCGCACGCGGGAGGCGCCCTTCGGATCGACGGCGTAACCGCCCTCGGGCGTGGTGTAGTGCAGCGGGTCGTAGCCCCAGTTGTAACCGTCGTTGTCCGCCACCGACATGACGCACTCCTGCTGGCGCGGCGACGCCGGCGGGTAGCGCTCCAAATCGGCGCAGCCCTCGGCGTTCTCCGGCTCCAGCCAGTGCGCGTCGATCTCGTCGATCGTCGCGAAGTCGAAGCTCGGCAGCAGGTGGACGTAGCTGAGGCCACGGTCGGCGAGCGTGCGCAGATGGCGCATGCCGTCGCTGCCGTACCGGGTGAAGGCCTTGTACGTGCCGCGCAGCCGCTCCGGGACGGTCTCGTCGGTGATCGAGAAGTCACGCACGTGCAGCTCGTAGATGCTGGCCGCCTCGGGCGCCCGCGGGGCGGGGTTGCGCAGGCGATCCCAGCCGTCCGGCGCCAGGTCCGGGTCTGACAGGTCCACGATCTGGCTCTTCGTGGAGTTCGTCGCGAGCGAGAGCGAGTACGGGTCGGTGACGAGGTTGCGCTCGACCTGCCCCGTCTCGTGGCTGAAGACCTCGACCTCGTACAGGTAGTAGCGGCGGTCCCAGCCGGGCTGGCCGCTGGCGCTCCACACGCCCGTCTCGGGGTCGCGCTCCATGGCGACGGTCTGACCCAGTGGATCAGTCTGCGGGTCGTCGAACAGGTGGAGCCTCACCGAGCGGGCGGTCGGCGCCCACAGACGCAGGGACGGGACGCCGCCGTCCCAGGTCACGCCGAGCTCGGTGTCGTTGGCGTACAGGTCGTCGAGCACCCCGGGAATCTGCACGCCGGTGGCGGTGCGCAACTGCCCGGCGACGGACTCGGTGACGGCGAGCTGGCTCTTCAGGGCCTGTGGGATCGCCTGCGTATCCTCGGGGGGGACCCGCAAGACCGCGTACTCCGACAGGTGCGGCCACCGCTCGGCGATCTCAGGGTCGTAGCTGGAAAGGCTGGGACGGGCGTAGGCCAGCGGGATGCGCTCGCCGCCGGTGACGCCGGAGTCGGTCACCTCCAAGCCGCCGTCGGCGGCATAGACCAGGGCATAGTCCTTCGCGGCGCTCGGCTCGGAGAGGTTCCACAGCAGCGTCGTGGCGTTGATCCAGTGCGCCCGGGGCTCGGAGAGGTTCGCGTCGGGCCCGCCCTCGCCGGGGATCGGCAGCAGGTACTCCTCGACGCGGGAGAGGATCCAGACCTCGTTGCCGTAGGTCTCCAGGTCCAGGATCTGATCCGCCGGCAGGTCCTTCTCATCGCCCTTGTGCAGGATGTAGGCCAACTCGGTGGCGTCCTGCGTGAGCGGCACCTCGAAGATCAGCCCGTAGGCGTCCTGACCAACGGGCTGCAGCGGATCGGTCCACTCGGTCGGGTTCTGCGAGCCGGTCCAGGTGTGCAGGCCCCAGCCCTCGTCGTCCCCGGCGGGGCGCCGGTAGTGCAGCACGGCGAGGTCGAGCGCGGCGGCGCGGGTGGCGTACACCGGCAACTCGCCTGACCGCAGCCAGGCGTGCGGCTGCTGGGCGGGCACGAAGCTGCGGTCCTCATCGGTGTCCTTCTCGTCGCCGGAGTGGACGATGAAGTTCAGCGGTTTCGTCGCGTCGACGATGGGTACCTGCCAGGACGCGCCGTACTCGTCGACGCGGTCGGGCATGCGCGGGGCGGCCCACTCGGTGGCGACCTCGTCCGAGATCGCCTCGCCCCACAGATGCAGCCCCCAGCCGTCGTACGCGCCGTCGGGGCGCTGGTAGCGCACCTCGACGTAGCCCTGGGCCGCGGCCGGAGAGGTGTAGACGGTCTCGTCGCCGTCCTTCAGCCAGATCTCGGGTGTGGCGCTCGGGTTGTAACCGGCTTCGAGCTGCACCGTCTGTCCTGAGGTCACCGCGACGCCCACCTGCTGGGCGTCCTCGGCGAGCTTCGCCCACGCGAAGCGCCCGTAGTCGTCCACGCCCGCGAGCGGCTGCTTCAGTTCGGCGTTCGTGCCGAAGTGGACTTGGCGTCCGCGAAGCGGTCGGGCATGACGAAGTAGAAGACCTCGTCGGTGTTCTGCCGCAGGCTCGGCCTTGCGAGCGCGGCGTCGTCCGGCGCGGCGTCCGCCGGTGGGGAGCCGTCTGCGGTGGAGGCGTCTGCGCGGCAGCCGGCCGACCCGCGGCAGGCAGCAGCGAGGTCAGCAGCGCGACCACCGGAGCGAACGGCAGAAGAGGGCTTCTCGTCACAGCAGATCCAAACGGGCGCGCGGCTGGGAGGAAGCACTTTAGACGGGCAAACCCGGTCAGCGTCAGCCTATGGTGTCCTTGGGACGCCTCCGCACGGCATCGGCGAACGCGTCGAAGAGCGCCTGTTCCCGCTCGCCGACCTTCTCCGGGTGCCACTGCACGCCGACCGCCCACCACGCGGGATCGACCGCCTCAATTCCCTCTACTCCGCCATCGTCGGCGAGGGCGGTGACGGTGAAGCCCTCGGGCACCTGATCGACGGCCTGATGGTGCAGCGAGGTCACCGCCCGCCGGTCGGCCCCGGAGATCGCAGCGAGGCGGCCGCTCAGGAGCACGTCATGCCGATACGCCAGCGCCACCGCGCGGTCCGGCCCGCGAGCGGGATGCTCCTGGCTGGTGCCGGCCACCTCCTGGTGCAACGTCCCGCCGAAGGCGACCGCGGTGACCTGAAGTCCCCGGCAGATCGCGAGCAGCGGCAGGCCGCGTGCCCGCGCGGCGCGAGCGAGGCGAGTATCGGA
Source organism: Euzebyales bacterium (assembly GCA_038233095.1). Taxonomy (GTDB): domain Bacteria; phylum Actinomycetota; class Nitriliruptoria; order Euzebyales; family Egibacteraceae; genus JBBSMR01. Next base: position 55,015 of record JBBSMR010000010.1, on the reverse strand, counting down.
CTCGTCGACCTCCCGATCGGTGTCACGGGCGCCGGACACGCGCTGCCCGTAGAGCGCCGGATCGATGTCGCGACCGCCTGACAGCACCAGGCCGTCCAGCCTGTCGAGCAGCCCGTCCACGTCGGCCGCGCGCACCACGGGCGTCACCACGACCGCAAGCCCTGCCGCGTCGAGCCGGTCGCCGTAGTCCACACCCAGCGTGTAGAGCGGCTGCGCTTCAGCGACCACCGTGTCGAGCGGGCGCCGCCACGCGGTCACGCCGACCAGTGGTCTCCCCCGCCCCCTCCCGTACGCTCGGCTCTCGACTCCTCCCATCGGCGGTCAGGGTACGCGCCAGGCGCACTGGGTGGTGAAGCGCCGACCGCGCGCCGGATCGCTGTCATATGCAAGGCGACGGCCTCGCGCTCGGAATGGCAGGGCAGCGACCCGGGAGCGACTCCCCTCTCAGCGGGTCAGGCCGAGCTGGACGGCTGTCGCGTACTCGCCGTTGATGAGAACGGGACGCCGGCCGCCGCGGGCGAGCAGCGAGGCCGCGACGGACGCCCGGTAACCCGACGCGCAGTGCACCCAGACGTCGCGGTCGTCCGGCACCTCGTCCACGCGCCGCTCGAGCTCATGGATGGGAACGTGCGACGAGCCGGTGACCGCTCCCTCGCGCCGCTCGTCGTCGCGCCGAACGTCCAGGACGAAGGGGTCGCCGTCGTCGTCGCGTGCCGCCAGGAGACCCGCGAAATCGGTCACCTCGTAGCTGCCGCGGTGCAAGCCCTCGCCGTACGACTCGATCCCCCCGACGGCCGCCGCAGTGGGACGCTCGATGCCGATGCGCACGAGCTGGCGTTGCGCGTCGGCGATCGCGTCGGCGTCGTCGCCGACCAGCGTGATCGGCAGGTTCCAGGGCACGAGCCAGCCCAGATAGGTCGTGAAGGAGTCACCCAGCTCGACGTTGATCGTGCCGACCACGTGCCCCTGCGCGAAGGCCTCGCGGTCGCGGACGTCCACGACCCACTCCCCCGCTGCGATGCGCTCCCCGATCTCGCCGGCCTCGGCCCGTATCGGAGCCGACAGGTCCACCGGTGCGGGCCCGATCCGGTTGCGCGGGCCCATGTGCACGTAGTACCGAGGGTAGGCGCCGAGCCCGGCGAGCAGGCTCTGCACGAAGTCGTCCTCGTCGGCGGTGGTCAAAGCCACGTTCACCCGCCGCTCGTCGGAGATGGTGCTCGGCTGATCGGCGTCGGCTGAGCCTTCCTCCGGCGACGTGGAGGAGCAGAAGCTGCCGAACCCGTGCGTGGGATAGATCTCGACGCCGTCGCTCAGCTCCGAGTCGAGCCGGTGAGCCGAACGGTATTGGGCGCGCGTCAGGGTCTCCTTCATCGACACGGAGACGAGATCGGTGCGCCCGACCGTGCCGTACAACAGCGACCCGCCGGTGAACACACCCGCCTCCCGGTCGCCCTCCATGACCAGATAGGAGAGATGCGTCGGCGTGTGGCCGGGCGTGTGCAGCGCCCTCACGATGAGCTGGCCGACCTTGACCTCATCGCCGTCCGCGAGCGGGGAGCGCTCGAAGAAGACCTCGTCGTCCGCGGCCACGTGGTAGCGGGCCCCCGTCTGGCGCGCCAGCTCGAAGCCGCCGGTCACGTAGTCGTTGTGGATGTGGGTCTCGAAGACGTCGGTGATTGTCACGCCTTGTTCGTGGGCTACGGCGAGCATGCGGTCGATGTCACGTTGGGGATCGATCACCGCCGCGCTCGACCCGTCGCTCACGAGGTAGCTGCGATCTCCGAGACTCGATGTCTCCAGCGTCATCACCGAAACCATCGCCGGTCCTCTCCCCTGGTGAGTTTGCTTACCAAAAATGGTGGGCTATATTGTACGTACATTTTGCTGTACCGCAACCCCGAGGTGCGCGCGCCATGATCCGAAGACCCGACGAGGCGTCGTCCGAGCCGCTGTGGCAGCAGGTGCTCACAGATCTGGAGCAGCGCCTCGCCCGCGGGGACTTCGAGCACGGCTTTCCCTCGGACCGCGAGCTGGTGGACTCCTACCAGGTCAGCCGACACACAGTCCGTGAAGCCGTGCGCTCCCTCAAGGCGCGCGGCGTCGTGAAGCGCGAGCGCGGGCGCGGCAGCTTCGTAGAGTCGGGAGGCCTGAGCCAATCCCTCGGCACCCTGTACAGCTTGTTCCAGGCCGTGGAATCGGCGGGCATGGAGCAGCACAGCATGGTGCTCTCACTGGGCGAGGCGAGCGATGCCCGCGCGGCCGAACGCTTCGGCCTGGCGTCCGACGCAACCCTCGTGCACATCGAGCGTCTGCGCTACGCCGACGCCGTGCCTCTGGCACTGGACACCGTCTGGTTGCCGCCTGACATCGGGCGAGAGCTGTTGCACGCCGACTTCAGCCGGACGGCGCTCTACACGGAGTTGCAGCGGCGCAGCGGCGTCGTGGTCGATCGGGGCACCGAGGCGATCACGGCGCTCATTCCCGGTGACGACCTCAGCGAGGTGCTCGAGCTGGAGCCCGACGAAGCCGTGTTGCGCATCGACCGTCTGGGTCACGCGGGCGCGAGGCTGATCGAATGCCGCGTGACGCTCGTGCGCGCCGGACGCTTCACCCTCTTGTCGCAATGGCCGGGTGAGGGCACGGTCGTCCCCCGGGTGGAGGGGCAGGAGACGGCATAACGATCACGGCCGGGGCACGACAATGGGCTCCCGCGTGTGATCGTGGGGCTGCGCCCCGGCCTCCTTCGCGAGCTCCCGCAGCTGGACGTTCGTGTGCTCGGCTCGGCCGGTCCACCACGCGGCTGTCCCCGGCAGCGCGGCCGCCCAGGAGCACCAGGCCCGGCTCGTCGTGACGGTGTGCGCGGCCAGCCACTCCAGCGTCGCCGGGGGCTGCTGGGAGAGCAGCGCTCGCAGGACGAAGCGGCGCTCCCCGATCCGCAGGCCGAGTCGGAGGTCGCGGGCCGCGCGCACCAGGTCGGAGCCGGTGAGCACCATGCCGGAGCGCGCGGGGGCGAGCAGCGTGTCGACGAACCCGTCGAGGTCGTCGGTCCGCAGATCCGGCGGCGGCGCCGCCCGCAGGTGCAGCGGCAGGCGCGGAGGCTCGCCGAATCGGCACGCCTCGGAGAGGAGGACACGCCCCAGCAACAGCCCCCACTCAGCGTAGGGCGCGGACGCCAGTTCGGTGATCCGCGCGAGGTAGAGCGGGAGCCACGGCAGCAGGTGCTCGTGCAAGAGCGTCCGCGCCGCGTGCCCGCGGGGCCCGGCTTCGTCGGCGTCGGCGTCGGTACCCAGCTGCGCGTACGCGACGAGCAGGGTGGCGAGGTGATCCGGCTCCGGCGGCGGAACCGCCCCCACCGCGCGGAAAAACCCGGCCACGCGGTCGCGCGCCTCCCCTCCCAGCTGCCCTTCAGCGCCCAGGTAGACGCTGGCGTAGGGATAGAGATTGAAGACGAAGACCTCGGTGAACGCCGCCGCGTCCGGCGTGCCGGGCAGCTGTAGAGAGCGGGCGAGCTGCTCGTGACCCGTGCCCGGCTCCTCGGCGAAAGCGGCGAGCGCCCGCAGGAGCTCCGTCAAGGCCGCCCGCTCGGCTCGCGCGGGTCGGTTGGCAGGGTCCAGGCCTGACGCTGGGGGCGCAGCGGCCGCTTCAGCCAGTGCGGGCGGCGCTCCCCGGACGGCGAGACCAGGTCAGCCGAGCGGGTCTTGGCGAGCCATTCGCGGTAGATCGCCCGCATCTTCTCGGTGTCGGCGACCACGTCACCGTAGGCGTCCGTCGGCTCGGCCTTGCGGATGCGCACGGCCTGGTGCCAGCAGTGCTGTCCCGAGATCGGGTCGGGGTGGACGGGGAACGTCATGTTCTGGTGCACCCCGATGTCGGACCACCAGATACGCGTGGTGTCGGCGTCGGCGGAGCGGAACGCGCCGTGCTCGGAGCGGCCGGTCAAGCCCCAGCGGTTGGCATCGTGCTCCAGCGTGACGTCGGAGGTCTGCATGCGCGGACCGGTCTCGCGTTGGCCTTGCGTCTCGCCGTGCGGCTTCCACCGCCCCATGTGGTGACTGCACGCCACGACCCCCGGCCGGATGCCCTCGGTGACCCAGGCCTTCACGACGTAGTGGCCGGCGTGGGTCTCCACGCGGACGAGATCGCCCGTGGCGAGGTCGAGCCGGCGGGCGTGGCTGGGATGGATCCACAGCGGGTTGGTGTGCGCGAGCTCGTCCAGCCACTTGGCGTTGGAGCTGCGGGTGTGGATCTGCACGGGCAGGCGGAACGTCGAGATCAGGGGAACCTCGCCCTCTTCCAGGTGGTCGGGATGCACATGGCTGCGGATGTAGGTCGGCAGCGCGTACTCTGCCCACCCCCAGTCCACGAGGGTCGACGAGTAGAACTCGAGCTTGCCCGAGGGGGTCGGGAAGCCGCGGCGGACCACCCCGTCGATCTCCACCCCCGCCGCGCGCCGGCCCTGGTCGTCGGGATCGGGGGCCGCGCCCGTGGAGTAGGAGACGTCGGGTTTCGGGGCGCGGCTGTAGACGCGGCCGAGGTCGCTGACGGCGACGTCCTCGAGCTCGGCGTCACCGACCACCTCCTCGTGGATCTCACCGACGCCCTTCGTGACCTCGAACCCGCCGTATCGGCGCATGTACGCCAGCGGGCTCAATCCCTCGGCGGCGGCGGCCTCGGGCAGGCCGGGGACGCCGTGGGCGAAGACCCAGCCGTAGTAGTCGTCCACGGTCATCTTCTCGCCCGGACGGTCGGGCGCCTCGAAGTGGCGGCGGATGCCGAGCGCGCCGTCGGGGTCGATGCGCCAGGAGAGCTCGATCCAGAACTCGTTCTCCTCCCACACCTCTCCGGGGTTGGTCTGGCGGGTGTCGGTCACGGTCTCGCCGAGCCGCTCCCGCGCCGCGCGCAGGACGGGCTGGCGGAAGCCGATCCACTGCCCGTCGTACTGCTCGTAGGAGACGATGTCGTGCCGCTCGCTGGCGTGGCCCATCGGCAGCACGTAGTCGGCGAAGTAGGCGGTCTCGTTCCACGTCGGGGTGAGCGCGACGTGGCAGCCGACCTTCTCCTCGTCGGTGAGCGCCTCGATCCAGCTGAACCCGTCCGGGTTCGTCCAGACCGGGTTGTAGACGCGGGTGAAGTAGGTGTCGATCCGCCCCCGGCCCTCGGCGAGGAGGTGTGGCAGCAGGAACGACAGCTCGTACATCGCCAGGGGATACTCCAGCGGCAGGTGCAGCTCGTTCCAGACCGCGGGCGGGTCAGGGTTGACGGGCGTCTTCGGCGAGAGCAGGTTCCAACCGTTCGGGTAGAACCCGCCCGGGACGGCGACCGCGCCCAGGAGCGCGTTGAGCAGGAAGAGGGTGCGGGCGACCTGCCATCCGCCCTCGTTGCCGGCGGCCGCGGAGCGCCAGTTGTGGGTCGACAAGCGCGTCCCCGCGCCCGCCACGGTCTCGGCCACCGCCGCCAAAGTGTCGGCGTCCACGCCCGACTCGGCGGCGGCGAAGTCGAAGGTGTACTCGGCGTACAGCGTCGCGAGCACCTCTTCGAAGACCTCGAAGCTCGGCTCGCGCTCCGGGTGCTCGGCCCGCAGGTACTCCTCCCAGTTCCACCAGCGGCGCACGAACTCCCGGTTGTACGCGCCGGTGGCGATCAGGTGGTTGGCGATCGCCAGGCAGATCGCCGCCTCCGAGCCCGGCCACGGCGCCAGCCAGTGGGTGGCGTGCGTGGCGGTGTTGGACAGGCGCACATCCATGACGATGAGCTTCGCGCCCTTCTCCTTGCCCTCCATGATGCGCTGTGCGTGGGGGTTGAAGTAGTGGCCAGCCTCCAGGTGGCTGGAGATCAGCAGGATCACTTCGGCGTTGGCGTGGTCGGGGCTCGGGCGGTCCTGCCCGCACCAGAACTGGAAGCCGGCCCGCGCGCCGGAGGAGCAGACGTTCGTGTGGGAGTTGTGCCCGTCCACCCCCCACGCGGCCAGGACGTCCTCGGTGAAGCCCAGCTCCCCCGGCCGACCCACGTGGTAGGTGATCTCGTCGCGGCGCTCCTCGACGAGCGCCTTGCGCAGCCGCGCCGCCAGGTCGTCGAGCACCTCGTCCCACGACACCCGCTCCCACCTGCCGCCGCCGCGCTCACCCGCGCGCTTGAGCGGATGCAGAATGCGGTCGGGGTCGGTCACCTGGTTGATCGTCGCGGGCCCCTTCGCGCAGTTGCGTCCCCGCGACCCGGGCGCCTCGGGGTTGCCTTCGAACTTGCGCACCTGCAGCGAGTCCCGGTCGACGTAGGCCAGCAGGCCGCACGCCGCCTCGCAGTTGAAGCACGTCGTCGGCACGAGCATGAAGCGCTTCTCGACCTTGCGGGGCCAGGCTCTGCTGTCGTACTCCACCCAGTCGTCCCAGCGCTCCTTCGGCGGGAACATCGCCAGGTGCACCCGGCTCGGGCCCTGATAGAACGTCTCCCCGCGCGCCTCGGTCTCGGCTCGCGCGGCCGAGACGCGGGCGTTGAGCGCCTCCAGATCGGGCTCGTGGCTGCTCATGCCAGCGGGACCGACTGCCCGGCCTGGACGTAGGCGTGCTCATGCGCCAGCAGACCGGCCAGCGCCAGCGGCGCCGCCGCGACGCCGATCCACGGCGCCAGCGCGGCCAACCCGGCCAGCAGCGCCCCGCTCCAGAAGAATCGGCCATGGCGGCCGGAGACCAGATGGTGCGCCGCGAGCCGGGCATGCGCCGTGGGATGCGCCAGCGTCAGCTCCCCCAGCACGACCAGCAGATGCGCCACGACCGAGCCCGCGAGGACGACGCCGATCACGTCCGCGGCGGCGGGCTCAAGCCAAACGGCCAGCGGCAGCAGCGCGGCGGCGCCGGCCAGCACCGCCTGGATGAGCAGGTGCGGCGGCAGCAGCGGGTTCTGCCACAGATCCCGAGCCTTGGCCTGGGCGAAGAGGAAGGCGGTGTAGACCGCGGTCATGATCGCCGCCGGCAGCCCCACAACGATCAGCGCCGTCTGCACCGCCCCGCCGCCGAACAGGCTCACGAGCACGTGCAGCGCGAGAACGGCCCCGTAGACCGCGATGATCACCCCGCCACGGACCAGCCAGCTGCGCCACTGCGGACGCGTGAAGATGTAGTAGAAGCGCGCGGGGTGCTCCAGATCCCAGATCAGCACGGCGCCCGTGACCGCCAGGAAGACCGCCGAGACGAGCGGCACCGCCCAACGCCACAGGCCCCCGGAGCCCTCGAGCAGCCCCACCAGCAACAGGACCGCCGCGACGACATAGACCCCCGCCGCGATGGACTTGGTCCACGTGTACAGGCTGACCCGCCAATCCCACGGGACGTCGTGGCCGATGTCGTAGCTCAGCAGCGCCGCGGCCGAGCTGTTGGCGCGCGAGCCCGCCTCGTCGCGCTGCGCGACCGGGTCGACCGGGAAGCCCGAGTTGATCCGGTGCGGGTCGCTCGCCGGATGCTGCTGGGCCCACGCGAAGAGATCAGCGCCCGGACGCCGCGCCGCCAACGGATCCAACGTCGACTGGCCGGCGCCCTTGTAGTGCACCTTCGGTCGCGTGTCCTTCTCCGGTCGCCGCACGGCAGTCGGATGGCGGCCGATCTCCGCCGCCACCTTCGAGGCCGGATCGTTCAGATCACCGATGAGGATGGCCTCCACCGGGCACACGACCACGCACGCCGGTTCCAAACCGAGATCGACGCGATGCGCGCAGAAGTTGCACTTCTCCGCCGAGTGATCCTCAGGATTGATGAAGATCGCGTCGTAAGGGCACGCGGCCATGCACGCCTTGCAGCCGATGCACGCCAGCTTGTCGAAGTCCACGATCCCGTCGGGGCGGTGAAACATCGCCGAGGTGGGACACGCGGTGACGCACGGGGCGTCCTCGCACTGATTGCATCGCGTCACCTGAAAGTTGCGCCTGACCTGTGGGAAGACGCCGACGTCGACCGCCTTGACGTAGGTCCGCGTGACCCCGACCGGCACCTCGTTCTCGGACTTGCACGCCGTTGTGCAGGCGTGGCAGCCGATGCACTTCGTCTGGTCAAGGACCTTGACGTAGGAGGGCGTCGATGCTCCAGCTGGCCGATCGGGCAGCACTGCGCTCATGGTCACTCCGTGGGGTGTCACGACCCGGATCTCTCGGGCGGATGAAATGTACGTACTACAATCCGCGACCGCGTGGGCGCTGTCAAGCCCGCAACTCCTCAGTGACTCGTCGGGTGGACGAGACCATGAGACCGCGGCGGTTGAACACGCTCAGCCCCACGACGGTCGGCCGAGACCTGAGCGCGCCGCACGCGACGCGTCCGGACGTCCTCCTGAGGCGATAGTTGAAAGTGTCTATATGGCCACAGAAGGATCAGTGGCGCGCCGTGCTCGCCCGAGCGCGAGAGCGACCTGACCTACCGGGTCGACACCATGATCGAGACGCCCCGCGCGGCGCTCATCGCCGGTCGGCTCGCCCACGCCGACTTCTTCTCGTTCGGCACGAACGACCTCACTCAGACCATGTTCGCCCTCAGCCGTGACGACGCCGAGACGAGCTTCCTCGTCGAGTACCTGCGCCTCGGCGTGCTCGAGCACGACCCGTTCACGTCGATCGACGTCGACGGCGTGGGAGCGCCCGTCGAGGCTGCGGTGACCGCCGGCGGTGAAGCGCGCGACGACCTCGAGACCGGCATCTGCGGCGAGCACGGAGGCGACCCGGCCTCCATCGGTTGGTGCCACGCGCACGGACTGGACTACGTGAGTTGCTCGCCGTACCGGGTGCCCGTCGCGCGGCTGGCGGCGGCGCACGCGGCGCTCGACGAGGGTTCCTGACGACCCTCTACCGCATGTTCGTTGGAGGGTGCACCCCTCTTTGAGGCCGTCGACCCTCCAACGAACGACTCGTAGGAGATGCCCGGGGGATTATCGGGTCGCCTCGACGTGCTCGGGAGCCAAGATGTCGATGTTGAACTCCGCACACACGCGCACGAGTCGCTCGACGTCGGGCTCGGTCGGCTCGGGCAACCTCGCCTCGGTCGCCGGCTCGCCGAGGGCGCGGACGAAGTGCTCGAACTGGGCGGGCGTCGTGAGTTGCAGCACTCGTGCCGGCCCGTCCGCACCGATCTCGAACCGGTGCGGCAGCTTCTTGGGCAGCCACGCGAAGCCCCCTGGCCCGTAGGTGGCGCTCTTGCCGTCGCACCAGAAGCTGATCTCGCCCTCGACGACGTAGAACATCTCGTCCTCGACGTGGTGCACATGGGGCGGCGGTCCCCAGCCGGCCGGGCCGGTGAACTCCATCACCGTGATCAGACCGCCGGTGGTCTCCCCGCCCGCCTTCAGGGTGAAGAGGTTGTTCAGGAACCAGGAGTGCTCGCCGTCGCCGGGCGCGAGCAGCGTGGGGTCTTGCAGGGACATGGTCTCCTCCTTCGTTGGGGACGACCCCACGTTGCGGGAGCCGGCGGAGATGATCCATCCCACCGCTGAGGGGTTTCGGCCGGCGAGGACCCCCTCACTTGAGGGATTGCCCAGCGATCTCTGGCAGGACTACGCTGCCGACATGCGACTCACGGCGGAGCTCGTGGCCCGGAAGCGGTCAGAGATCGCTGCGCTGTGCAGGCAGGATCTGGACGCCGCCACGCTTCTGGAGCGGGTCCGCGCTCCACTGCGCAAGGTCGCACCGTTCGACGGAGCGTTCTTCGCCGCCACCGACCCGGCGACGACCCTGTTCGCGTCCGCCGCCGTCATCGAGCGGCTACCCGCTTGGACCTGTGCCCCGTACTTCGACAACGAGTTCCTCGCCGACGACTTCAACAAGTTCGTGGATCTGCACGGCTCGTCGAGCGGAGCGGTGACGTTGCACCGGTCGACGTTCGATCGGCCGCTGCGCAGCAGCAGGCGCAACGAGATCAACACGAAGGTCGGCTTCGGGACCGAGCTGTGAGCCACGATGTCGCTGGGCAGCGCCTGCTGGGGCACCATGAACTTGCTGCGCGAGACGGGCCGAGAAGACTTCACCGACGACGAGCTCGCGTTCGTGGACGACGTCAGCCCGCTCATCGCGCAGGGGCTGCGGCGGGCCGTGCTCACCGGTGGGATGCCGACTGCTCATGACGCCACCTCCGCGGCCGTGATCCTGCTCGACGGCGACGGACGGGTCACCTCCATGACCGAGACAGCGGCGACCTTGATGGAGGAGCTCAACCAGCTGCCGGTCCACAAAGGCGGGTTCCCGCTGCCCGCCGAGGCCTACATCGTCTGCGCTCGCGCGCGGGCGCAGGCGGCGGGACGCGACGGTCCAGAGCCGACCGCCCGCGTCCAGGCACGCTCGGGCGGCTGGCTCACGCTGCGCGGCGAGTGCACGCTCGACCATCGGGGCGACGTCGCCGCCACCGCGCTCGTCGTCGAGGCCTCACGCAACACCGACGTCCTCCCCCTCTTCGTCGCCGCGCACGGACTGTCACAGCGGGAGGAGGAGATCGTGAGCCTGCTCGCTCAAGGACGCGCCACGCGCGAGATCGCCGCAGAGCTGTTTATCTCGGTGCATACCGTTCGAGACCACGTGAAGTCGATCTTCGAGAAGGTCGGCGTCGGCTCGCGCGGTGAGCTCATGAGCGAACTCTTCCACCTGCACTACCAGCCCGACATGGCCACGGTGCGCGCGGTCGGCTAGCAGCCGCTACGGTGTCTTCGTTGGAGGGTCCGCCCCCTCTCGCGGCCGTCGATCTCCCCCGGTTCGTCGCGCCGCCGGGCGCGATGAAGCCGCTGACGTGTGGAGAGCCGCCCGCCAGATGCACCAATATGGGCGCGGGCCCAGATTGGAACCCGCGCCGCGTGGGTGACCTCCGTTGCGCTACTCCTCCACGATGACCGCGGTCAGCATGCCGAACATGGAACCGTCCGGCCGCTTCACGTGGCTGAGGATGTGGCAGTGCCAGACCCAAGTGCCGGGCTCGGCCCATGTCATAGACGACACTGAGCCGCTCGCTGCATGGGGTGGGCCATGAGCCCCTCGTTGGCGTAGTGCACGAGCACCTTGTCCCCGGACTTGTAGACGTACGGCTGCGTCGCCGGGAACGACTTGCCGTTGAGCGTGAAGCCCAGGTTGCCGGCGTCGTTCAGGATCATCACCTGCTCGTCGGCGACGCCCTCGACGCCGGCGAGGTCGGCGTAGTCCCCGACGATGAGCGCGCCGAACAGGCCGTTGGGCACCTGATGCAGACTCATGTGGTGGCTGTGGTAGGTCACCATCGACTCCTGGTCGGCGACGAACGTGTAGTCCATCGACTCACCGGGGCCGATCGGATCCTGAGAGATGAAGGTCACGCCGTCGAGCTCGAACTTGTGGTCCTTCAATCCATGGGGGTGCAGGTTCGTCCCTTCCTCGTCCAACTCGTTGCGCACGCGGATGGTGACCTTGTCGCCGACGTCGACCTTCATCGTGGGACCCGGCACGACACCGTTGTAGGCGACGGCCTCGACCGTCTTGCCTGCCGATCGCGATGAAAGCTGGCCACTTGACGTCGAACTTGTCCCTCTCCACGACGTCCTCCAAAGCGTTGCTGCCTCCGCCCACTACGGGCCTTGTAAACACATTCGCAATCTGGGAGGGCCAACCGGAGAGGCAAGAGGCCCGACGCTCCGGACCGAAGGTCCCACAACAGAAACGTGACCGGGGCTCTCAGGAGGAAGGTCCCGCAGCATTACGGACGTTTGTCCGCCCCGGCGCTTGGCGATCCCACTACCGTCACCGACATTCGTCAGCCTCGAGACCGCCGCAATCCAGGAAAGGGTGTCCCTTGGCCCGCACGCACCTCATGTCCGCCGCCGCCGGCGCCGGCGTCGCGCTCGTCGCCGAACGCGCCCTGCGGTCCCAGCCCGGTCTGCTCGCCCGCATGGGTGGATCAACGCTCGCGGCCCCGACGGCTGCGACGTGGATCACCGACTTCCTCAACGCCGCGTACTACGCCAAGCCGGCGAGTCGACGTGACTTGGACGACCTGCGTCTGGCGTTCACCGTGCTGACGACCTACTGGCACCAGAAGGGGACCCGCAAGCTCGGTGCCGCTGACGTCCTGCGTTTCCACCAGGCCTTCGGCACGGCCCGGTTCCGGGGAACCGGGGGGCGCACCGGCACGTTGGACCACGCGTCACTGCTCGCGGGCGGCGTTCGGCTGTTGGGCGACTGGTTCGCCGAGGCCGCCGACGACTGGGATCGGCGCGGCTGGGGCATCGCCTTCGCGAGCGCGGACGAGAAGGCCGCCTACGACCCTGAGGTGCGTCTCGCGCGCGCCCGTCTGGGCCCGGTGACACCCCCGCAACGACCGGCCGAGGAGCAGATCTGGCACACCTACCCGCCGGTCGAGGTGCCCGACGCCACCGCCACGGCCGAGGCCGTGCTCGCTGTCGAGCACTGGCCGGACTACGCCAGCGAGCTTGGGCGGTTCACCCCACTGCGCCGGACAGGCCTCGCGGGCCAGACCTTCGAGATCGAGGTGGTCGGCTTCCCCAGCCCGCGCACCCCTGTGTTCACCCGTGCTTATGTGACGATCACCTCGTTGGTGACCGCCGACGATCCCGAGGCACGCGACGCCTGGGTCGAGGACGTGCGCACCGGCTTCGGCCAGCGCCCGAACGAGCAGCAACCCATCCCCGATGGCGCCGAGGTGCACGCCGGCTTCGACCTGACCTGCCACGAGGGCCACTTCATGGGCGACGCCAAGAATCGGCTGGTGCTCTACAGCCTCGACGGTCGCAGCTTCCTGCGGGCCGCCGGGAACTGGGACCCCATGCAGTGGCACCTCGCCGAGCTGTACGAACGCGTCGGCCGCTACTCGCAGCACGCGTTCTGGGGCATGGAGAGCCCCGACGAGTCGATGTTGCACCAGATCGCCGCGCACGTGCGTGAGCGCACCGACGCCTGACGGCGGTTATCCGCCTGCGGAGCCTTGCCGGGCTCGGTGCTCGGCTAGATGCGCGGCCGCCTCGGTCCGCCGCGACATGTGCATCTTGGACAGGATTGAGGAGACGTAGTTCTTGACGGTCTTCTCGGCCAGCCCGATCTGTTCCCCGATGGACCGGTTGGTGAGCCCGTCGGCGATCATCTCCACGATCCGTCGTTCGGTCGGCGTGAGGCGCGCCAAACGCGCGTCGCCTTGAGTCCCAGGGTGACGCAGCCGGTCGAGCACGCGAGCGGTCACCGCGGGGTCCAGCAGCGAGTCGCCGGCGCCCACCCGGCGGATGCCGTCGATGAGATCCGAACCACGGATCTGCTTGAGCACATAACCCGCGGCGCCGGCCATGATCGAGTCGAACAGCGCCTGGTCGTCAGAGAAGGACGTGAGCATGAGCACCGCCATGCTCGGATGCTCGGAGCGAATATCACGACACGCCTCGACACCGGAGCGATCCGGCAGTCGCACGTCCATGACGACCACATCGGGGTGATAGGACCGCGCCCTGAGCACCGCTTCCCCCGCGGTCGCCGCTTCGGCGACCACCCGAAGGTCATCCTCGGCGTCCAGCAGGCTGCGCAGGCCCGCGCGCACAACCTCGTGGTCGTCGACCAGCATGACCCGCGTCACGGTGGAGGCATCGTCGTCGGACATGTCACAGAGGTTAGCGGGCGTACTCACGCCGATCGAGCGACGCGAGCAGGCAGTCCACCGTGGTGATGATCCCGACCTGCTCCCGATCGGCGTCGATCACGTCATCCAGTCACGCACGTCCACGGCGGTCCTCCTTGCTCAGGTCCGTGGGGGGTTCGGATGGCACCGGCCCTCCCACTGACGGACTCCATGGCCCCCATCGTTGCCTTTCGTCACGCTACAAGCCGGGACCTTCGGCCCTGTTCGACACGCCGGTCGGGCGCAAGCTGTGACGCGTAGAAGCGGGCGCGAGAGAGTCCAGGGAGGGTGGCGTTGAGGTTGATCAGCGAGGACACCGAAGAGCGGGACTGGATGCGCATGCGGGAGCGCGAGCGGATCGACCGCGACGTGCACGACGCGGTCATGCAGCGTCTCTTCGCCACCGGCCTTGAGCTCCAGGCGTTGGCGACGCGTCTGCGTCCGACACAGGGTGAGCTCGGCTTCGAGCCAGCGATCATCCTCTCCGGTGAGTTCCATGACACGCGAGCTGACGAAGCAGATCCGCGTGCGGGTCGGCGTGGCGAGCCATCGCGACCGGCGCACCGTCTTCCCGATCTCGTGGGAGGCGGAGCCGGGCCGTCAGGCGTTTCCACGCTTCGAGGGCACCCTTGAGCTGGATGCGATGAGCCGCCAGTCCAGCTTGCTCGCCGTCGCCGGCTCGTACGAGCCTCCGCTCGGGCCGGTCGGCGCGGCCTTGGAGACCACCGTCTTCCAGGACTTGGCCCGGCAGACCGCGCAGCGGCTGGTCGACCGGCTCGCTGATGAGCTGAGTCTCGCCATGGAGGCAGTGGAGCCGGGGACAGAAGCGACCGGAGGCGAGCGTGCGGGAGGCGTCGCGGATGATGATGCTGGAGCACGGCGTGGCCCGTCTGGTCGTGGTCTCCCAGGGTCGCATCACAGGCATCGTGAGCCGACACGACGCGCTGGCCAGCCTGCTGCGCGCCGACGACGCCCTCGCGGCGGCGATCAGCCGCCTGCTGCGCCACCTCGACGAGGGTGACGTGGTCGCCACGGTGGTCGACGGCCACGTCACCCTCGACGGCACCGTCGCGGCGCGCAGCCGGGCGGCCACGCTGCCCGCTCAGGTGCACGCCCTCGACGGCGTCATGTCGGTCAAGACCAGCATCCGCTGGTCCAAGGACGACCTCGCCGCAGCGCCTACTCGATGAAGCCCTGCTCCTGCAGGTACTGGGCGGCGACATCCTCTGGGAACTCACCGTCGACGTCCACGCTCCGGTTCAACCGGGTCATGATCTCCTCGGTGATGTCCGCGCCGATCGCCTCGAAGAGTTCGGGCAGTTCCGGGTTCGCCTCTTCGAAGCTCTTCGTCATCGTCACCGACGAGAGATAGCTGATGAAGGCGTTCTGGGTGTCCTCGAAGAGGGTGAGGTCCAGCGCCTCGATCCGGCCGTCGGTTGTGAAAACCTCACCGAAGTTGCAGGGATCACCCTTGTCGGTGGAATCGTAGATCACCCCGAAGTCCGAGACGATCTGCTTGTCATCCGGCCACGTGAAGCCGTACGCCTCTTCCACCGCGGGCAGCCCGTCATCGCGCGAACCGAACGTCGAGTCGAGGCAGAACGTGGCCTGCCCGGGATTCTCCTCCACGAACGTGGCGACGTCCTCGAGGGTTTCCAGGTTGTTCTCCTCCGCGAACTCGCTGCGGGCCGTGATGCCGTAGGTATCGTCGAACGGGGCTGGAGGGCTCCAGAAAACGTTGTTCTCCGCGAGGTCCTCCTCCTTCACCGCCTCGAACTGCTCCATAGGGTCGGCGATGGGATCCTCGTGCTTGAGGTAGTTGATCCAGGCGGTGCCGGTGTACTCCCAGGTCGCGTCCAACTCACCCGCGAGCATGGCCTCTCTGGCGCCGGCAGGACTCGGAAGCTGATCGGTCAGATCGACCGAGGCGCCGGCCGCCTCGAGCGCGGCCGTGGCCAGCTCGCCCAAGATGAGCTGCTCGGTGTAGTCCTTGGAGCCGAAGCGCACATTCGTGCCGGACAGGTCGTAGGTCTCCGACAGCAGCTCGTTGTCGCCGCCCCCCGTCGCTCCGCTGGCCTGAGGCGAGCTGACGATGTCGCCGGTCTCCCCGGCGCCCTCGGGCTCCGCCGCCTGCTGAGCTCCTCCTCCACCGCAAGCCGTGGCCAGCAATGCGAGCAGCGCCAACAGCGCCAGTAGCCGTCCATGTCGTCGTTGTGTGCGGTCCATCCTTTTCCTTTCGATCATTGGTGGTCGTCTCGAGGCCCTGCTCACAAGCCCTTGGGTCGCAGATAGTCCTCCGCCAGCCCGCCCAGCCAGTCGGCGAGCACCGCGAGCGCGGCGGCGAGCACGCTGCCCACGTACACCACGTTCGGGCGGGTCTGGGCGAACCCGCCGGTCAGCAGTCGTCCGATGCCGCCACCGCCCACGAACGCCGCGAGCACCGCGGTCGACACCGCCAGCACCAAAGCGGTGCGCACCCCGGTCAGCATGATCGGGATGCTGAGCGGCAGCTCGATGCGCCAGAGGACGGCCCGCTTGCTCATGCCCATCCCGCGTGCGGCCTTCACCGTGTCCTCATCCACCTGCTGCAGCCCGACCATGGTTCCGCGCAGCACCGGCAAGAGGCAGTACACGACGAGTCCGGCGATGGTCGCTTTGGAGCCGTCCCGGAAGAACAGCAGGAACATGACCACGATCGTGCCGACCGCCGGAACCCCCTGGCCGACGTTCGCCATGCCGATCACGAAGGGCGTGATGCGATGGGCCCAGGGGCGGGTGAGGGCGACCCCCAACGGAATCGCCACCGCCAGCGTGAAAAGCGCCGTCCACAACGAGATGCTGATGTGCTCCAGGACAGCGGTTCTGATCCCGTCGCTGTCGAGCAACCGCTGCTCGATCGAGTCGAGCTCCTGGGAGCGGATGTACAGGTACAGGAGGCCGAGGGCCGCGGCGACGAGGAGCGGAAAGACGATGTGACGTACGAGCCTGCGCTGGCTCAGTTCCTCCTGCTGCGCGCCCTCCTCCTGCTTTGCGGTCGGAGCCGAGACGTCGGTCGCGCTCATGCGGAGGAGTCCCCGTCGCGGCTCGGCGCGGCAGAGGCACGGGCCTCCTTGCGGTCGCGCTCGTGCGCCTCTTGGCGCATCGCGCGGATGGCGCCGTTCAGCGTCTCAAGATCGAGCGTGCCCTGGTAGACGCCGTCGCTGTCGACGATGACCGCTGTGCCCGTGCGCGCGACCAGCATCTCCTGCAGCGCGTCGGAGAGGGCGACGTGCGCCTCCAACGGGTGACCGACGGGCGTGCCGGACGAGGCCAGCGGGCGGTCGGCGTCGAGGTCGCGGGACCCCACCCAGCGCCGTGGACGGCGCTGGCTGTCCAGCAGGAGGACATGGCCCTGATCCGCCTCGACCATCGTCCGTCGCACCTCGTCGCGGGTCATGTCAAGGCTGGCGGTCGGCCAGTCGTGGGAGAGCTCCACGTCGCGCACGCGGGAGAGGTTGAGGCGCTTCAGCACGATGCCGGAACCGAGGAAATCCTCGACGAAGCGGCCGGCGGGGTTGCTGAGGATGTGCGCCGGCGTGTCGTACTGGGCGACCTCCGAGCCGACCTGCAGGATCGCGATGCGGTCGCCCATCTTGATCGCCTCGTCGATGTCGTGGGTCACGAAGACGATGGTCTTGCGGATCTCCTGCTGGATGCGCAGAAACTCGTTCTGCAGCCGCTCACGGGTGATCGGATCGGTGGCGCCGAACGGCTCGTCCATCAGCATGACCGGAGGGTCTGCCGCCATGGCGCGGGCGACGCCGACACGCTGGCGCTGGCCGCCCGAGAGCTGCTTGGGGTAGCGCTCCCGGTACTCGCCGGGCTCCAGGCCGATCAGGTCGAGCAGCTCGTCCACCCGCTCTTCGATCTGGTGCTGCTCCCAGCCGAGCATGCGTGGCACTGTGGCGACGTTCTGCGCGATGGTCTGGTGCGGGAACAGCCCGATCTGCTGGATGACGTAGCCCATGCGCCGTCGGAGCTGATCGGCATCGACGTCGGTGACGTCCTCCCCCTCCAGATAGATGCGTCCGGAGCTCGGCTCGACCAGGCGGTTGATCATCTCCAACGTGGTCGTCTTGCCGCACCCGGACGGCCCAACCAGGATGACGATCTCGCCCTCGGGGATGTCGAGAGAGAGCTCGTTCACCGCAGGCTGCTTCTGACTGGGGAAGCGCTTCGTCAGGCCATCGAGCACGATCATGGGCTCGCGCTCCTCCGCGCTCGCCGCTGACCGGTCGTCCTGCACCTGCTGCTCGCTGGTTGTCATCGCAACCCCTTCGATGTCGTCAGCCGGCTCACACCGAGAAGCAGACCATCAAGGCCGAGCGCCACGACGATCACGGCGACCGTCCCCGTCATGGCCTGGGCGACCGCCCGGGTGGAGCCGATGGCTGACAAACCGCCGAAGATCTCCGCGCCGAGGCCGGGGCCGGCCACATAGGCGGCGATCGCGGCGATCCCCACGGTCATCACGGTGGCGACGCGAATGCCCGTGATGATCACGGGCCACGCCAACGGCATCTCGATGCGCCACAGCCGCTCGAACCGGTTCATGCCCATGCCCACCGCCGATTTCACGATCGCCGGGTCGACCTCCTGCAATCCCGTGACGGTGTTGCGCACGATCGGCAGGGTGGCGTAGATGGTGAGCACTATGATCGTGCTGAGCCAGCCCAGGCCGATCAGCGGCACCATGAACCCGAAGTAGGAGAGCGCCGGGATGGTGAACAGCGTGCTCGAGCTGTTGAGCAGCACACTGGTCGCCTTCTCGTTGCGGTACACCAGCGAGCCGAGTATCAGCCCGATCGCCGTCGCGAGGATCACCGACAGCGCCACGGCGAGCACATGCTCGATCGTGAGCTGCAGCACCTCCTCCCATCGCCGCGCCAGGTAGTCCTGAATGCTCACGGTCGTCTCCCCTGTCTCCGGTTCGGGCTTCCACCCGCCGTTCGGGACCGCCGCATGCTCACGCGCAGCCGCCAGGGCTTCATGGTGGCGCTGCATGGCCTCCACCCTCCTACCAGTATAGGGGACCCTCCCTGAAGGGAGGCAAGGCCCACTTTTCGGCCACCGTTCGGTCACCCCCTGACCGTGGCGGGTATGCGCTCGCGAAGGCGTGGAGGCCTACTGCGCTTGCCTGGCCCGCGCCCGCTGGGAGGCCGGATACGCTGACGCCGTCGCCAAGTGCGCCCTCACGGAAATGCGGTGACGCGAATGCGGCCGTATCTGCGTGCGGGTGCACGAAGGAGGCACGACATGGGTGTTGTCGAGGACGGCGCGATGAGCGCCGGCGCCGAATCCACGGTCAGACTCGACGAGGCGGCGGGCAGATGGGTGCTCTTCGCGACGGTGCTCGGCTCGGCGGTGGCGATGATCACGGGCACGGTCGTGAACGTCGCCCTGCCCGCCATCGGCGAGGACCTGGGGGCGGGAGTCGCCGGGCGGCAGTGGCTGGTCACCGGTTACCTGTTCACGCTCTCGGCGCTGATCCTGCTGGGCGGCGCGCTCGGCGATCGCTACGGACGCCGTCGGGTCTTTCTCATCGGCGCGGTGTGGTTCGCCGTCACGTCGCTCTTCTGCGCGGCGGCGCCGACCCTGCCGCTGCTCATCGCCGCCAGGGTGCTGCAGGGCATCGGCGCGGCGCTGCTCACACCGGGCAGCCTCGCGATCATCCAGTCGACGTTCGTGCCGGGCGACCGCGCCCGGGCGATCGGGGCGTGGTCGGCGCTCGGCAGCATCGGCGCCGCCGTCGGCCCGCTGCTCGGCGGGTTGCTGATCGACGCACTCTCCTGGCGCTGGATCTTCCTCATCAACCTCCCGCTCGCGATCGCCGTGGTCTACGTCGGCGTCCGGCATGTCCCCGAGTCCCGAGATGCGACGGTCTCAGGACGGCCCGATGTGCCGGGCTCCTTGCTCAGCATGGTGGGCCTCGGCGGGCTCACGTACGCGGTCATCGAAGCGCCCGTGCGGGGCATCGGTTCGGCGCTCATCCTCATCGCGCTGCTCGGAGGGCTCGCCGCGTCCGTCGCGTTCGTGGTGGTCGAGCGCCGCGAGCGGCACCCGATGCTGCCCCTCGACATCTTCGCCTCCCGCCAGTTCACCTCCGCGAACATGCTCTGCTTCGTCGTCTACGCAGCGCTCGGCGGGGTCTTCTTCCTGCTTGTGCAGCACCTGCAGATCGTGCTCGGCTACTCTGCGACCCTCGCCGGCGCGGCGGCGCTGCCGGTCACCGGGCTCATGCTGGTGCTCTCCGAGCGTTCAGGGGCGCTCGCGCAGCGCGTCGGCCCGAAGCTGCCGCTCACCGTCGGCCCGGCGCTGATCGCCGTCGGCATGCTGCTGATGGCGCTCATCTCCGCGGGCGACAGCTACGTCGGCGCCGTCCTGCCGGCCGTCGTCGTCTTCGGGCTCGGGCTCGCCGCCACGGTGGCGCCCGTCACGGCCACGGTGCTGGCCGCCGCCGACGAACGCCATTCCGGTGTCGCGTCCGGGGTGAACAACGCGGTCAGCCGGGTCGCGCAGCTGCTCGCGGTCGCGCTGCTTCCGGTCTTGGCTGGGCTCACCAGCGTGGACGCGCAGATCGCACCGACCGACTTCGCCGCCGGCTTCCGCAACGCCATGCTCATGGCCGCTGGCCTTGCGGCGGCCGGTTCCGTGCTCGCGTTCACGACCATCAGCAACGACGTCCTCGCCGACGACACCGAGACCGAGCCGAGCGAGGGCGCGGAGACCGAGCGTCCCCAACCGGTCGCCGCCATCGCCGGCTCGCGCCGACCCGCCGCGCAGTGGCACTGCGCGGTGGAGGGCGCACCGCTGGGGCCGCGCGAGCGCGACTGCGCGTGAGGTCGCCGCGCGGTTATCCACAGCCGGCCGCGCCGTGGCCTCCGACGGCTCGCCTGGTCGCTAGCATCCGCCAGACACCTGAAAGAACGCGACGGGAGCGCCATGGCAGACCTCGAGGAACGCGTGACATCACTGGAGACGCGCGTTGACCAGCTCGCTACACAGACGGCTCATGCCACCGAGACGGGTCTGACCGCTGCGCGCGAGGCGCTGACCGCAAGAGAGGCCCACCAGCAGAACATCGAGCTGCTGAACGCGCTCCGCCAGACCCAGCTCGAGCAAGGCCAGACCCTCGACGAGCACACCCGCACACTGGACGAGCACACCCGCACACTGGCGGAGCACACCCGCATCTTGGACGAGCACTCTCACATCCTGACCGCGCACAGCGGACGCCTTGACTCACATGACGCCCGTCTCGACTCCATCGACGCCCGTCTCGACTCCATCGACGCCCGTCTCGACTCCATCGACGCCCGTCTCGACTCCATCGACGCCCGTCTCGACTCCATCGACGCCCGTCTCGACTCCATCGACGACAAGCTCGGCGCGCTCATGCTCGGCATGCACACCGTGGAGTCGCTCTTGCGCCGTCTGGCAAGCGAGAACTAACTCGGATCTCACCGGTCTGGCACAGCCGGGTCTGCCGGTGGCAAGCTACGGCGCATGAGCTCGCTGTTGACTGAGCGGCCGGACGTCGCCGCTGAGACCGCCACCGGCAACGCACCGCGCGCAAGGACGCGGGCCGCAGACTTGGACGGGATCCTCGCAGCTGACCGTCCCCGCGATCTTCCCGCCGCAGAGACGACCGCTGGCGGGCGGCGCGGCTCGCCCGTGGTCCGGCGACTCCTGCGAGACCCGAAGTTCTGGATCGCATCGCCGTTGCTGGCCGCGTTCGTCATGCTCGCGATGGTTCCTGGATTCTTCACCCGTGTCGAGCCCGTGGACTGCCGTTTGGCGCGCTCGCTCGGCTCTCCCCAGGCAGGTCACCCCTTCGGCTTCGACCTGTTGGGCTGCGACTATCTCTCTCGCACCGTGTACGGCGCGCGGTCATCCCTGACGATCGCCGTCATGGTGGTCATCCTCGCCATGGCGGTCGCCGTGGCGTTGGGCGCGCTCGCGGGTCTCGCCGGGGGCGCGGTCGACGTTGTCATCTCGCGTGCGGCGGACGTCGTGTTCGGGGTGCCGGTCGTGCTCGGTGGGCTGGTGATCCTCGCGTTGCAGGAGGACCGGGGCATGGTGCAGGTAGCGCTCGTGCTGGCAGCCCTGTCCTGGCCGGCCATGCTGCGCCTGATGCGCATCGCGGTCATCTCGCAGCTGCAGACCAGCTACGTGGAGGCCGCCCGAGCGTTGGGGGCCAGCAGATGGCGGATCCTGCGACGCCACGTGCTCACGGCGGCGATCGGACCGGTCCTGGTGTACGCAACGGCTCTGATCGGAGCCATCGTGGCCGCAGAGGCGACCTTGTCGTTCATGGGAGTCGGACTGCAACTGCCCGCGATCTCGTGGGGACTGCAACTCGCGGCGGCGCAGACGCACATCGGGCAGGCGCCGCACTTGTTGATACCCGGTGGGTTCGTGATGCTGGCGGTGCTCGGCTTCGTCCTGGCCGGTGACGCGGTGCGCGACGCGCTCGATCCCCGTGGTGAGGCATAGCGATGCGGGCGCAACAGCACTTCGGGAAGCACTGAGAACATGGGACGATTCGTGGTGCGTCGGCTCGGCCAGGGTGCGGCGACCCTGTTGCTGGCCAGCCTGGTGTTTCATGCCTCGGTGACGCTGCTGCCCGGCGATCCCATCCGCGCGATCTGGGGTCCGTCTACGCCACCCCCTGACGTGCTGGCTGCGATCCGCGCGGACTTCCGGCTCGATGATCCCTATCCGGTGCAGTACGCGTCCTGGCTGGGCGATCTGGCGCGCGGCGATCTGGGCACCAGCTATCCGCGGGAGGCACGGGGTTCGTCGGTCGCCCGCCAAGGGGCGCCGGTCGCGGATCTTCTCGGAGCTGCCGTGCCCGTCAGCATCCGCCTGCTCTTGGCCGCGCTCCTCGCGCACCTCGCGATCGGCGTCGCAGCGGGTGTCGGCGCCGTGCTCGCACGTCGGCGGTCGCGGTCTCGTCGCGCGAGCCGGCGGTCCGCGCGCGGCCCGTCGGTTGGCGACGTGCTCGACCAGGGAGCGTATGCGACCGCGATCGTGGCCGTCTCCGCTCCGGCGATCGTTCTCGCGTACGCGGGCCAGGTCGCGTTCGGATTCGAGCTCGGTTGGCTGCCGGTGCGCGGCGTCTCCCAGGGCTGGGTGAGCTACCTGCTCCCGGCGGCGGCGATGGCCACGACGGCCACTGGGTACATCGCGCTGCTGAGCCGGCGCGAGCTCACACAGACCATGCGCGAGCGGTTCATCGCCGCCGCTCTCGCCCATGGTTTGCCGGAGCGCCGTGTGATCGCTGTCCACGCGTTGCGGGCTTCGCTCCTGCCGATCCTTACCCTGGCCGCGGCGAATCTGGGCCTCCTCGTCGCAGCACAGATCATCGTCGAAGGTGTCTTTGATCTCCCGGGGCTCGGCGGTCTCGTCTTCGACGCGATCCAGCGCCAGGACCGCGCGCTCCTGGTCCCCGCCGTCACCCTCATCACCGCGGCGGTGATCCTGGCCAATCTGCTCGCCGACCTCCTGGCCGCGATCGTTGACCCGAGGCTGCCCGCTCGTCATGAGCGATGACCTTTCACGAGGCGCTGCGGTTGCGCAGCGTTGCGGCCATGCCGCCCGCGCTGCTCGGCGACGTCGACATGACCTCGACCCACCAACAGGCTCGGGCAGGCGGCCGCACGTGAGTTCCTGGACGACGTCGCGACCGAAGCGTATGAGCTTATCGACTTCGACTCCGGGGACGTCCGGTCGGCGAACGGGATCATCGACCGCTACGCGGACATCGGCATCGGCATCGCCGACGCGTCCCTGGTCGTGATCGCCGCACGCTTCGAGACGCTGCACCTGCTGACCTTCGATCAACGGCACTTCCGCGCGGTGGCGCCCCTCTGGGGCGACCCAGCGTTCACCCTGCTCCCCGTAGACGGCTGACAGCGTGAACGACCACCCGGCGACCCGCCCCGGTTGACGGAACCGGACGGGCGCGTTGCGGGCCGAACCCCCAGTATGATGCTGTCATACTCGCGATCGCCGTACTCAAGAAGGGTCCTCGCCATGGCCGTCAAGAAGGTCGCCGTGACCTTGCCCCAGGAACTGTTCGAGATGGTCGAGCGGGCACGCAAGATCGAGCATCGATCACGCTCCGAACTCATCCAGGAGGCGCTACGGACGCACTTCGGTGAGCCGGTGTACGTCCCCACCGAGGATGAGCGCCGGATGCTCGACCGGGCGCTCGCCGACTTGCGTGAAAATCCCGAGTCCGGACGGCCCTGGGACGATGTACGCCGTGAGCACTGGCCAACTGGGTGAAGTTGCTTCTTCGACCAGCAGCGGTCGAGGACATCCGCATTGCTCGCGACTACTACGCGGACGCAGACCCGCGACTTGACGAGCAGCTAGCGCAGGACCTTGATCGACTGTTCGCCCGGCTGGAGGCCTTCCCCCGCAGTGCTCCGGTGGTCATCAGGTACGAGCCGCTCCGCCGGGCAGTGCTCCGACGGTTCCCGTTTGCCTTGTTCTATCAGATCATCCAGCCGACAAGGATCGATGTCCTGCGCATCATTCACATCGCGCGGTCGCCGGATACCTGGCCGGCTCAACAGCCGAGTGCGTAGGTAACAGCCGAGCACACATGCTGCATGGTCTCGGCGTCCACGGTCCCGACGTGCGTGGTCAGCGACGACTTCGCGACAGTGTGCAGACCGTCGGTGTTGATGACCGACGGCCGGTCAAGCCCCGCCGCGTCGTGGTCGAACTCGACTTCTGCGGCGAGTCCTCGCCAGGCGGTGGTGACCTCGGCGACCGTGACAAGCTCGCGGACATCGATCACTTCGGGTCGGGTGACCACCAGCACCGGGCGCGTCTTGCGGCCAACCTGCGCCAGCCAGATCTCGGCCCGAGTCACTCCTGACCCCAGGCTTCGGCGTTGTCCCAGAACGGATCGGGACGTTCGGGGTGGCGTTCGTATGCCGCTCGATCACTCGCGGCCATGGCAGCGCGTACCGCAGCCGCGACTCCCTGGCGCGCAGCAGCCGAGATGTTGATGTCCAACCGCCGGGCTCGCTCGGCCATCTCGTCGTCGAGAGTGAAGGTGGTGCGTGTTGAAGACATACGATGATGATAGCACTCTGGGCTATCAGCGAGACGAACCAGGGCCAACCCAAGGACACCACCGAGCCACGCCTTTGCAGTCAAGTGGAGGTGGTTCTCCGCATACGACACCCTGTCCTCGCCGCTGGACCTAGACTGCGCCTGCTGAGCTGGCACCGCTCCGTGCGAGCATGTGCCGAGGCGTTGTGCGACCTGCCGTTCCGCATTCCATATCGGCTGAAGACCTACGCCCGCCCATCTACCGCGGCTGTTCGGAGCTGCGGAGCAGCCGCAGTCCGTTGGCGATGATCAGCAGTGCCGTGCCCGCGTTGAGCAGCAGTCCGCTGGTAAGCGACAGCCAGCCGCCGAGCGCCGCGACCACGAGGAACGCCACGGCCGCCAGTGAGAGTGCGATGTTCTGGCGCAGGTTGGTCACCGCGCGCCAGGCGAGCTGGATAGCGTCGGGCAGCTTGGTCAGCTCATCGTCCATGAGGGCGCCGTCGGCGGCCTCGAGCGCGACGTCGGTGCCCGCTGCGCCCATGGCGATGCCGACATCGGCGGTGGCCAGGACTGGCGCGTCGTTCACTCCGTCGCCGACCATTGCGATCGGTCCGTGCTCGGCCTGGAAGGCTTGCACCGCGGCGGTCTGTCCTCGGGTAGGAGCCTGGCACGCCAGTCATCGACGCCGCAGCGGGCGGCGATCGCGGCCGCCGTGCGCTCGTTGTCGCCTGTCAGCATGACGACTGATCCCGTGCCGAGGCGGTGGAGCCGGTCGATCACTGCGGCAGCGTCGGGTCGAAGTTCGTCGGCGACCGCGAGCACCCCGACGACGTCGTCGCCCGCCGCCAGGACGACTGCGGTCTTGCCGGCCTCCTCCAGCGGCACGAGCTGCTGCACGGCGGGGCCACTTGCGCCCTCCGGCAGCCGGCCGACGAACAGTTGCCGTCCCTCGACGGTGGCTTCGACCCCTACGCCGGGGGTTGCGCGCAGATCGGTCGCATCTGGCACCGACAGGCCACGCTCCCGCGCGGCGTCGACGAACGCGGCGGCCAGTGGATGCTCGCTGGCGGCCTCCACGGCCGCGGCGAGCGACAGCACGTCATCGGTCGTCCGGCCGTCGAACGGCACGACGTCGGTGAGGACAGGACGACCCAGCGTGAGCGTCCCGGTCTTGTCGAACGCGACCACTCGCACCCGCGCGAGGGCCTCGACATAGGCGCCGCCCTTGACCAGAATCCCGTCGCGGGCAGCGCGAGAGATCGCCGCCACGACGGCGACCGGTACCGAGATCACCAGCGCGCACGAACACGAGACGGTCAATACCGCCAGCGCCCGATACACCACTCACGGGCGTCGCCGGCCACCAGCGCCCCGGCCACGGCGACCGCCACGGCCAGCGCGAACATGGCCGGTGTGTACACGGCGCCGAAGCGGTCGGCGAACCGCTGGGCCCGTCCCCGATGGGCCTGCGCCTCCTCGACCTGGGCGATCACCCGAGCCAACGTCGTGTCCGCGTGCGGCCTGGCCACTCGAACCTCGAGAGCGCCCGTGACGTTGACGGTCCCGCCGAACACGTCCGAGCCTGGGGTCACCTCGACCGGGACCGACTCACCGGTGATCGGGCTCTGATCCACCGCCGATGACCCGGCGACCACCACCCCGTCGGTCGGGAGGCGCTCGCCGGGTCGGACCAGGCAGACATCACCTGGCGCCAGCTCCTCGACAGCGACGACGTCCGCACCGTCGTCGCGCTGCCGGCGAGCGACGGGTGGCGCGAGGTCCATGAGCGCACGGATCGAACCCCTCGCCCGATCCGACGCGTAGTCCTCCAGCACCTCACCCAGCGAGAAGACCACCACCAGCAGCGCTGCTTCCTCCACGACCCAAAGCGCGAGCGCGCCCGCGGTCGCGCCGATCAGCAGCGTCGAGATCGTCCGCATCACCCGCGAAACCAACCGCACACAGCGACTCGACAGCCTCGACGCCGACGCCCTCTACTGCCCAACTCGCTTCGAATACGGAAGCTGCGTGGAGGTGCGGGGAATCGAACCCCGGTCCAGGTACCTCAACTCAAGGAGCGCTACGAGCGTAGGTTCCGGCTCATTGTCGGGCTGCCGCACTCCGGAACCAAGCGGTTCGGCAGCCGTACACCTCTGAGGTGTTCCTACCGGCCCGAGGCGGTGACCGGTGGGTGAGCCTGGATGCGACGTCCTACCCTCCACCCCAGGCGGGCGAAGGAGGACGGGCGGTTAGTTAGGCCGCCAGGGCCATTTCGTCGTTGGCACCTATAAGGTTCCCTGGCAGATTTACGAGTTGACCAGGAGTACTCGGCTCGCTCTCCCAGAACTGACCGGTACCTGTCGAAACCAGTCACCCCCGAGGGCTGAATCCGTGCGACAACACAAACCCAGTCGGCCACTATAGCGCGTCCCTCAAGCCCGGCGGCTACCAGCGGGAGTGCTCAGCCCTTCCGACGCGCCGACAGCGAACGCTCGATCTGGCGTTGCGCGTCGCGCTTGGCCAGATCCTGGCGCTTGTCGTGCTGGGCCTTGCCGGTCGCCAGGCCGAGCAGCACCTTGGCCATGCCGTCCTTCCAGTACAGCCGCAGCGGGACGAGCGTGCGCCCCTGCTCACGGGTGAAGCGGGAGAGCTCTTCGATCTCGTCGCGGTGCAACAGCAGCTTGCGCTGGCGCGTCGGGTCGTGATTCTGCCGATTCCCGAACGCGTACTCGGGAATGTGGGCCTGCACCAACCAGGCCTCTCCCCCCATGACGGTGGCGAAGGCCTCGCCGATCGAGGCCTTGCCGGCGCGCAGCGACTTCACCTCGGTGCCGGTCAGCACCATGCCGGCCTCGACGGTCTCGACGATGTGGTAGTCGTAGCGGGCGCGGCGGTTCTCCGCGATCAACGACCCACCTGCCCGCTTCTTGGCCACGGGGCTGCACCTACCCCGCGCTGCCCGCGCCGAGGATCTGCTCGGCGCGCTGCAACTGCGCATCGGGGTCGGTGACCTTGCGGTCAGGGGTGACGCCAACCTTCTCGATCGAGTCGCCCGAAGGCGTGTAGTAGCGCGCCGTGGTGAACTTCGCGCCGCTGCCGCCCGCCAGCGGCTGGATCGTCTGCACGGTGCCCTTGCCGAAGGTCTGCTCCCCCACGATCGGCGCCCGTCCCGCGTCCTGGATGGCGCCGGCGACGATCTCGCTGGCGCTCGCCGAACCCTCGTCGACGAGCACAACCAGCCCCAGATCGGTCAGGCCCTGGCCGGTCGCCTCCAGCGTCTCGCGCTCGCCCCGGCGCTCCTGGACGCTCACCACCTCGGTCCCCTCCTCGAGGAAGACGCTGGTCACGTCGACCGCCTCGTTGAGCAGCCCGCCGGGATTGCCGCGCAGGTCGAGGACGACGCCGTTCGCGCCCTCGGTGCGCAGCTCCTCCACGGCCTGGCGCACATTGGCCCCGGCGTCGTCGGCGAACTGGAAGAGCGAGACATAGCCCACGCCCGAGTCGAGCATCCGCTGGCCGATGGAGGGCAGATCGATCTGGCGCCGTTTCATCCTCAGCGTACGCTCGCCCGCGCTTCCGCCGCGCAGGCCCAGGGTGACGGTGGTGCCCGCCTTCCCCTTGATGCGGTTCACGACCTGCTCGATGCTCTCGTCCGTGACGTCGCGGCCATTCACCTCGACGATGCGCTCACCCTGTTGAACCCCGGCGCGGGCGGCGGGCGTGTCCTCGAAGACGCTGACGACCACGAGACCGTCGGGCTTCTCCTCCAGCACCATCCCGACGCCGGAGAACGTCCCGTCGAGGAAGCGGTTGAACTGCTGGTACTCGCGGCGGTCGAAGTACTCGGCGTAGGGGTCGCCCAGAGCCTCGACCATCGCCTCGCCCGCCTGCTCGAGGAGCTTGCGACGATTGGGAGGGTCAACCGCGCGCCGCGTGAGCTCGTCGTACAGCTCCACCAACGGCGCGAGCGCCTCGCCGCCATCCCGTGGCTCATCCCGAGGCCTGGCCTCGGGCTCGTTCTCCTGCTCCTCGGCGCCCGCAGCGGTCGTCTGCTGGCCACCTGATGCCGCGGCAGGAGTCGTCTGAGGGACGGCCACGGGCAGCGGTGCGGCCGCGACCGCGTCGTTCTGCGCGCCCAGCTGGTAACCGATGGCGACCAGCGTGACCGCCAACGCGCCGGCGCAGACCGCGACCAGCACCCAGCGCAGCACAGCCTGACGGCGGTGCGAACCTGAAGAGACGTCCATCCGGCCAGACTGCCACGGAGGCTGAGCTCCTACAGGTAGCCCAACGGATCGACGGGCGATCCATTCAGCCGCACCTCGAAGTGCAGATGGTTGCCGGTCGAGAAGCCGGTCGAGCCGACGTAGCCGATCGTCTGACCCTGGCTGACCGAGGAGCCCGACGAGACGGCCAGGCTGGACTGGTGCGCGTAGAGCGTCGAGAGGCCACCCGAGTGGACGATCACCACCGCGTTGCCGTAGCCGCCCAGCCAGCCAGCCGAGTACACCGTGCCGCTGGCGGCCGCGACGATCGGCGTCCCGTTGGGCGCACTGATGTCGATGCCGGCGTGCAACGTGCTCACGCCCGTGATCGGATGGATCCGATACCCAAACGGGCTGGTCAGCGGTCCTGAGACCGGATAGATGAAGCCTGAGGAGGAAGCGGGCGCAGGGGCGGGGGCAGGGGCAGGGGCAGGGGCAGGGGCGGGGGCAGGGGCAGGGGCAGGGGCAGGGGCAGGGGCAGGGGCAGGGGCAGGGGCAGGGGCAGGTGCCTCCTGTTCCGCCTCGGCCCGGCGACGAGCCTCCTCCTCGGCGGCACGGCGGGCCTCCTCCGCACGGCGCGCCTCCTCAGCGGCCCGACGCGCCTCTTCCTCAGCGCGTTGTTGCTCGGCCAGCGCGATCGCCCGCAACCGCGCCTCGAGCTGATCGCTCTCCTGTTGCAGCGAGCTGACCTGCGATTCGTAAGCCTCGCGGTCCTGGGCCAGCTGGGAGAGCACGACCTCGCGTTGCGCCGCCTCGGCCGCGACCTGCGCTTGGACCGACCGGCGCTCATCGACGATCCCCGCGATGCGGTCGCGCTCGCCCTCGGCTGCCACTCGCAGCGCGGACTGCTCCTCCCGCAACAGATCGAGCTGGCCCAGATCGGCCTTGATGCGCCTTCTGAGACCGTCGACGCGCTCCACGCGAGCCTGATCGCTCTGCAGGACGACGTCGAGGTACTCGGCCGTCTCGGCCACGTCGGACAGATTGTTGAGGTCGAGGACGAAGTCGGCCAGGCTGGTGCCGCCGGCGATGTAGGTCGCCCGCGTCCGGGCCGCGAACCTGCGCTCGTCGCGGCGCAGGCTCTTGCGGGTGGCGGCCAGATGTTGCTCGGTGTCGTCGATCTCCCGCCTGGTCGCATCGAGCTCGGCCTGGCGCCGATCCAGCTCTGACTGTGCCGCGGAGAGCTCACCTTCGAGCTGCCGCAGCTGGTCGGCCAGCTCGGCCTGCCGAGCGTTCAGACGCTCCAGGTCGGCCTGCGTGGCGCCGCTCTGGCGGTCGATGTCATGCAGTTCCTGCTGAGCGCCCTGAATCTGGTCCTCGACGCTGTCAAGACGGTCCTGGGTTCCCTCGGCGTCCGCGGGCTGGGCGGGCGCCGCGCCTTGCAGCGTCGTCGCGAGCAGCGCGCCGGCGACAAGCACCAGCGCGAGCAGGCGTGGCAGCGTGCGCATCACCATGACCAAGGTCTGTACCTTAAACTTCGAACCCCCGGTCGTGTCACGCAGAGCGCGTCCGAAGGGGGGTCAGCGGGGAAGAGTCCTCCAGCGCGCAGCCTGCCTCATCGGGCGGCGGCGCGACCCTGGTCAAACGTCCAGGAAGCGCTGCAGCGAGAGCAGCGAGGCGACGGCCGAGACGACCGCTCCGATCAGCACGAGGACCGGAATCACGGCGAGGAACTCACCTGTGCCGATGAACGGGAAGAAGCCGATCTCCCGTCGCAGACCGCCGACGAGGGTGGCGTTGGCCACGACCAGGACGCCTCCGGCCAGCAGGGCGCCCGCCACCCCGGCGATCACCCCTTCCAGGACGAAGGGCAGCCGGATGTACCAGTTCGTTGCGCCCACCAGCTTCATGATCCCAGTCTGCTCGCGACGGGCGAAGGCCGTGATGCGGATGGTGTTCGCGACCAGCGCGGCGGCGGCCAGTCCCTGGAAGCCGGCGACCCACCAGGCGCCGCTGCGCAGCTTGTTCATGAGCTGGAAGAAGCGCTCGAGCACCTCGCGCTGGTCCTTCACGTCGTCGACACCCGGGTACCCCTGATACTGCGAACGGATGATGTCGAAGCGCTCGGGGTCAACCAGCTTCACCCGGAAGGAGGCCGGCAGCATCTCGGGGGTGACCGCCGAGCGCATCGACTCGTTCTCGGCGAAGATGCGCTGGTAGGTCTGGTACGCCTGCTGCTTGCTCTCGAAGAGCAGATCCTCGACCTCGGGGTTCGCGCGCAGCTCCTGCTCCAGCGAGGTCCGTTGCGCTCCGGAGATCCCGTCCTGCAGATAGATCGAGACCTCGACCTGCGCGTAGAACAGTCGCCGCGCCAGGTCCACCTGCTCACCGACCAGCAGGCCTGCGCCGAGCAGCACGAGACTGAGCGTCACCGTGACGATCGTGGCCGCCGTCATGAGCAGGTTGCGCCGCAGCCCGAGGCCAACCTCGTTGAAGGCATAGCGCCACCTAGCCATAGCCGTACACCCCGCGGCTCTGGTCGCGCACCATCGCCCCATCGGCCAGCTCGACGACACGCCGGCGCATCGAGTCGACGATGTGCTGGTCGTGCGTGGCCATGACGACGGTCGTCCCGGTGCGGTTGATGCGATCCAGCAGCTTCATGATGCCCACGCTGGTGGTGGGGTCGAGGTTGCCGGTCGGCTCGTCGCACAAGAGGATGCGAGGACGGTTCACGAACGCCCGAGCGATCGAGACCCGCTGCTGCTCACCACCGGAGAGCTCGTTCGGATAGGCGTCGGTCTTGTGCGCCAGCCCCACGAGCTGCAACACCTCCGGCACCGTGCGCTCGATGGCCTGACGGGGGCGCCCGATCACTTCGAGCGCGAAGGCGACATTCTCGAACACGGTCTTGGATTCCAGCAGCTTGAAGTCCTGGAAGACGCAGCCGAGCTCCCGGCGCAGCGCGGGCACGCGCCACGACTTCAAGCGGCCGAGCTGCTTGCCGGCGACGTAGATCTCGCCCCGGTCGGGCGCCTCGTCCTTGAGCAGCAGCTTGATGAACGTGCTCTTGCCCGAGCCTGACGGCCCGACGAGAAAGACGAACTCGCCCTTCGTGATCTCCACCGAGAGGTCACGCAGAGCTGGCACGCTCTTCTTGTAGGTCTTGCTGACGTTGTCGAGACGAATCACGGCACACACCCGGAAAACATCAGGACCCGCTCATGCATGAACAGGCGGGTCGAGGAATGGGGGCAAGGGTAGCACCCGGAGCCCGTCACGCTCATTCGTCACGCGCGCAGGAGCACCGCGTGGGGCACGCCCGCCTGGCCGAACGCTCGATCCAGCGCGCCCAACACCGCGACCGGATCGTCGTGGCGAGCGCGCAGCGTCGACCAACCGGCCGCCAGCAACATGGCTTCGGCGTCGAGCACGGGCGCCGACATGACCAGCAGGACGAGCGCGCTCAGCCGGGCTCGTCCCGCCGCGAGCGCCGCCTCCCAGACCGGGCCCTGCCCGCCAGACTCCGCGTCGAGGAGGCACAGGACCCGGTAGGCCTCGCCGGCCGCGGCGCTCATCCTCGCCTGCTCGACCGCCACGCCGAGCGCGGCGGCGGGGGGCTCGGCCTGGAATGACGGTGGCAGGACGGGGTCGAACGCCGCGCGCACAGCCGGCAGCGCGCGCTGAGTCCCCACGATTAGCCGGTCCCTGTCGGCCCACGCGGGATCGTCCGCGTCCCTGGTCAGGGCGCCCCCGTCGATGAGGCAGGCGACCGCCGTCGCCCACGTCCCCGGCAGCCCATGCGCATGGGAGCGCAGTCGAGCCAGATCGATCCGGTCGAGCAGCGAGCGCGGCGCGAGCTCAGAAGGGAGCAGATCGGACATCGGCGTGCCTCAGCCTCCCTCGCCGATGGCCTGGCCACGCGCCTTCCATTGCAGGTAGGACTCGATGAACCCATCAAGGTCGCCGTCCAGCACGGCCGAGGTGTTGCCCGTCTCCATGTTCGTGCGATGATCCTTGATCATCTGATACGGATGCAGCACGTAGGAGCGGATCTGGCTGCCCCACGCGACGTCGCGCTGCTCACCGCGCACCGCCGCGAGCTCCTCTTCGCGCCGCTCCCGCTCGCGCTCCGCGAGCTTGGCCTTCAACAGCGTCATCGCCGTGGCCTTGTTCTGCAACTGGCTGCGCTCGTTCTGGCAACTGACCACGAGCCCGGTCGGCAAGTGCGTGAGCCGCACCGCCGAGTCGGTCGTGTTCACGCCCTGGCCACCGGGACCTGACGAGCGATACACGTCCACCCGCAGCTCGTCGTCGCCGATCTTCACGTCCTCGTCGACCTCTTCGAGCAACGGGACGACATCGACGCTCGCGAAGGCGGTGTGACGTCGCGACTGGGCGTCGAAAGGGCTGATGCGGACCAGCCGATGCACTCCCCGCTCGCCGTGCAGCAGCCCGTACGCGCGGGCGCCGTGCACGCTGAAGGTGGCCGACCGGATGCCCGCCTCCTCTCCCTCCTGCTCGTCGTGGAGATCGAACTTGAAGCCACGTCGCTCGGCCCAGCGCAGCAGCATGCGCTCGAGCATCTCCGCCCAGTCCTGGGAGTCCGTGCCCCCCGCGCCCGCGTGCACGGTGACGACGGCGTCGCGCTGATCGTGCTCGCCGGAGAGCAGCACGCGGATCTCAAGGTCGCGGAAGTCGGCGGCGAGCTGCGCCAGCCCGGACGCCACCTCCGCGGCCGTCTCCTCGTCGTCCTCCTCGCGCGCGAGCTGATCCAGCACGGCCAGATCGGACAGCTTGCCCTCGAAGGAGTCCACCATCCGGATGTCGTCCTCGACCGCCGCCAGCTCGCTCATCACGCGCTGGGCGGCGCCCGGATCGTCCCACAGATCGGGCGCCCCGGCCCGCTGCTGCAGGCTGGTCAGACGCGCGCGCTTGCCCGCAACGTCAAAGGTACTCCTTCACGTCGTCGAGCCTGGACTCGTATGTGCCGAGCTCGGCGCGATGATCGGTCGCCATGATCGCTCACCCTTGTCGTGGCATGGTCGCTTCGCTGATTCGGTCTGGTTCGCATGGGCGGCCGCACCGCCGCACGGCGAGAAGGCGATCCTAGCCCGTCCGCCTTCAACTCGAGCGGCGCACGAGCGCGATCGGCTGGGTGGCGAGCGCGGCGGGTGCTCGGCGAGCGCGTCAGCCCGGTCCTCTTCCGGATCTTCGTGCAGCAGCACGCGCAGCGCGGGACGCTCCCTCGAAGACGAGCGTCGGCACCCCCGTGACGCCCAACTCGTCCTTCGCTTCGGCGTGCCACAGCCCGACCTCGGCGCGCCAGCGGTCGGGGTCGGCGGTGAACGCGCCGAGATCCAGTCCGAGCTCCGCGGCCAGCCGCAGCCACTCCTCGACCGAGGACGCGGCGTCGGGATCATCGTGCATCGTGCGGAAGACCGCTGGCACGTAGCGTTGGTGGACGTCGGCCCCCTGCTCACGGGCCAGCTCGCCCAGCGCCAGCAGGTCCATGCCGACCGAGCCGACCTGGCGGTCCCACGGACTGCCGCGCTCCTCGGCGTCGTTCGGGAACGGGCGCACCTCCACCGTGCTCGGATCAGGCAGCCGCGAGACCCAGCGCCAGATCCGGTAGCTGTCGACGCAGGTGAAGTCGACGTAGAGGGCCGTCAGGCGCACCATCTGCGGGCTCTTCCTCGGGACTCCGGGTCTGGGAGTCGAGCGTATACGGATTGAGAATGGGCGAAACGTCTGAATAGTACAACTCTTATGCGTTTCGCGCTCGCCTCTTTCGCTAGCATGAGAGCGCGCGCTCTGAGGAGACTGGTCGGGAAAGGAGCAGTGGGTGACGCCGCTCATCGACGCAACGGAGATGTACCTGCGCACGCTGTATGAGCTCGAAGAGGAGGGCATCACCCCGATCCGAGCGCGGCTGGTCGAGCGGCTGGGGCTCTCGGCCCCGGCAGTGAGCGAGACCGTCACCCGTCTTGAGCAAGAGGGGATGCTGCACGTCAAGGATGACCGCACGCTCGCGCTCACCCAGGCGGGTCACCGGCTGGCGGTCGCCGTGATGCGCAAGCACCGCCTCGCCGAGCGACTGCTCACCGACGTGATCGGGCTGTCGTGGGAGCAGGTGCACACCGAGGCCTGCCGCTGGGAGCACGTCATCTCCGACGCCGTCGAGGACCGGCTCGTCGCGATTCTGCACGCACCCGAACGCGATCCGCACGGCAACCCCATTCCCGGTGTGGCGCCACCTGAGGCGGCCGTTGCGGTGCGCAGCCTGGCCGCGGCCGGTCGCGAGGGTCTGCGGGCGCAGCGTGGCGACGCTGGGGCCGGCGTCAGCGCCGTGATCGAGCGCATCTCCGAGCGCCTCCAGGCCGATCCGGAGATGATGCGCTTCCTGGTGGCGCACGGGCTCAAACCGGGCTCAGAAGTCACGGTGACGGCGAAGGGCGAGGAGCTGGCGCTGGGCGGCGGGCACGCTCCGGTGCTCGTGCCGCCCATGGTGGCCGAGCATCTGTACGTCGCCGTGTGAACAGCCCCGACGACCGCGTCGCGGCGCTGCGCGCGGCGATCTCCGGTTTGCCGGCGCCGGATGCTCGTACCCGGTCCTCGTGCGCGTTCGCGCTCGAGCGGCTCGACGCGCTGGAGGCGCCCTTCGACGAGGATGCCGACCCGGTTCATGTGACCGCCTCGGCGATCGTGACGGGCGCCCAGGGTGTGCTCTTGCATCGGCACAAGCGCCTGGGCCTCTGGTTGCAGCCGGGAGGCCATCTCGAGCCGGATGAGGAGCCCGAGGACGCAGCCCTGCGGGAAGTCCGAGAGGAGACCGGTCTGGTCGCGGCGCATCCTTCCGGCGGGGCGCGGCTGGTGCACCTCGACGTCCATCCCGGCCCGAAGGGCCATACCCACCTGGATCTGCGCTACCTCCTGCACGCCGAGGGCGCGCCGAGTCCGCCGGACGGCGAGAGCCAGGACGTGGCCTGGTTCTCCTGGAACGAGGCGCTCGCGCTGGCCGACGACGGCTTGCGGGCGTCGCTGCAGTGGCTCGCCGCCGTCCTACCCGCCTGGTCCGGCGAAGCCGGCGGTTGAGCGGGCCGTGGCTTCGTGGCCCGCGACGACCTCCCCGCCGAGCACGGTCGCCCACACCCCCAGCGGCGGGCGGTAGCCCACATCTAGGTGGCTCTCGGAGTCCAGGATCGCCAGGTCCCCGAGCATGCCCGGCCGCAGCTCGCCGCGGTCGGGCAAGCCGAGCGCGCGCGCCGAGCCGGCCGTGGCCGCCCGGACCGCAACCGTCGGGTGCAGCCTGTAGCCGCTGACCCCGAGACCGAGCACGAACGGCATCGACGTGACGTAGCTCGTTCCTGGATTGCAGTCCGTGCCGAGCGCGATCTGCACCCCCGCGTCGAGGAAGCGCTGCGCGGGCGCGTACTCCACCCCGAGGCAGAACGACGTCGCGGGCAGCAGCGCGGCGACGACTTCGGCGTCGGCCATGAGTCGGGCGTCGGTCTCGGTCGCGAAGAGCACGTGATCCGCGGAGCGGCAGCCGAACTCGGCGGCCAGCGCGATGCCGCCCGTGTGGCCGAGCTCGTTGGCGTGCAGCCGCGTCGGCAGCCCCAGCCGCCGAGCCTCGGTCAGGATGGCCCGGGTCTGTTCCACCGAGTAGGCGCCCTCGTCGCAGAAGACGTCCACCGGCGTGCCCTCCGGCAGGCGTGGCAGCGCCGGCAGCGGATCGTACGGCGGCAGATGCGCCAGGAAGGTCGGCTCGACGCGCGGGCCGGTGATCCGGCCCGCCAGCTCGAGATGGTGCAGCTCACCCTCGGTCTCGAGGACGTAACCGGTCTTCACCTCGACGGTCGTCGTACCGTCCGCCAGCATCCGGCGGGCACGGGCCGACGCGGTGCGCACCAGATCGTCGTCGGAGGCCGCCCGGGTGGCGCGCACGGTCGTCTGGATGCCGCCGGCCTCGTAAGGGTGTCCCGCCACGCGGGCCGCGAACTCCTCGCGCCGCTCGCCCGCGAAGAGCAGATGAGTGTGCGCGTCGACGAAGCCGGGCACCACGGCGCGCCCCTCGACGTCGAGCACAGGGCCGTTCCAGCCGCGCTCGTCGAAGCCGGTGATGAGCCCGTCCTCGATTCGCACCGCGGTCGCCTCCGGCACGTCGAAGACCTCGCTCGCGCCGACGACCAGCAGCGACTGGCCGCCTTCCGGGTGAGCGCGCACGTCAGTGGCCGTCATCCTCGCGTCTCGGCGTCGGAGGCGGTGTCCTGCATGGGCACCCGCACGCCCCGGGCCTTTGCGACCTCTCGCGCGCGGTCGTAACCCGCGTCGGCGTGGCGCAGCACGCCCATCGCCGGGTCATTCGTGAGCACCCGCTCGAGCCGCAGCGCGCCCTCGTCGGTGCCGTCGGCGACGACCTGGGCGCCCGCGTGGATCGAGTTTCCCATGCCGACGCCGCCGCCGTGATGCACCGCGACCCACGCCGCGCCAGAAGAGGCGGCGACCAGCGCGTTCAGGATCGGCCAGTCGGCGACCGCATCGGAGCCGTCGGCCATGGCCTCGGTCTCGCGCCACGGCGAGGCGACCGAGCCGGAGTCCAGGTGGTCGCGCCCGATCACGATCGGCGCCTTCACCTTGCCCGAGGCGACGAGCTCGTTGAAGGCCAGGCCCGCACGGTGACGCTCGCCGTAGCCGAGCCAGCAGATGCGCGCCGGCAGCCCCTGGAAGGAGACGCGCTCGCGGGCGAGGCGCATCCAGCGCTGGAGCCCTTCGTTGTCTCCGAAGAGCTCGGTGATGGCCTCGTCGGTCGCCGCGATGTCTGCCGGGTCGCCCGACAGCGCCATCCAGCGGAACGGCCCCATGCCCTCGCAGAAGAGGTCGCGGATGTAGGCGGGCACGAACCCGGGATAGGAGAAGGCGTCGGCGTAGCCCGCTTGCTGCGCCTCGCCGCGCAGATTGTTGCCGTAGTCGAAGACCTCTGCTCCCGCCTCGGAGAAGCCGACCATGGCGGCGCAGTGGGTCGCGATCGACTCGCGCGCCCGCTTCACGTAACCGTCAGGGTCGTCGCCGCGCAGCGCGTCGGCCTCGTCCAGGTCCATGCCGGCGGGCACGTACCCGTACAGCGGGTCGTGCGCGGAGGTCTGGTCGGTCACGATGTCGATCTCGGCACCCGCGTCGAGCAGGCGCGGGAAGACCTCCGCCGCGTTGCCCAGCAAACCGACCGAGAGACGGCGCCGGTCGCGCTTCGCCTCGGCCACCCGCCGCAGGGCGTCCTCCTCGTCGTCGGCCAGCTCGTCGAGGTAGTTGGTCTCCAGCCGGCGCTGGATGCGATGCGGGTCGACCTCGACGCAGAGGGCGACGCCCTCGTTCATGGTGACCGCCAGCGGTTGCGCGCCGCCCATGCCGCCCAGACCCGCCGTCAGGGTGACCGTGCCGGCGAGGGTGCCGCCGAAGCGCTGCTGGGCAAGCGCCAGGAAGGTCTGATAGGTGCCCTGCAGGATGCCCTGCGTGCCGATGTAGATCCACGACCCGGCCGTCATCTGCCCGTACATCATGAGACCGGCCGCATCCAGCTCGTCGAAATGCTCCCACGTCGCCCACTTCGGCACGAGCAGGCTGTTGGCGATGAGCACCCGCGGCGACATCGGCGAGGTGCGCAGCACTCCGACCGGCTTGCCCGACTGGACGAGCAGCGACTCGTCGTCCTCGAGGTCTCGCAACGTCGCGACGATGCGCTCATAGGACGGCCAGTCACGCGCCGCCTTGCCGCGCCCCCCGTACACGATGAGGTCCTCCGGGCGCTCCGCGACCTCGGGGTCCAGGTTGTTCTGCAGGCAGCGCAGCGCGGCCTCCTGCAACCAGCCCTTGCAGGAGCGCTCGGTGCCGCGTGCGGCTCGGATGGGGGTCATTGACGTTCGCTCCTCACACAGGCTCGTCGTGCTCGTCGTCGAGTGCCTGCAGGGTAGCCGCGACCGCGTCGGCGGCCAGCGCCAGATCCGCCGGGTCGGCCACCTCGCCGGGGGCGTGGCTGATCCCCCCGCGCGTGCGGACGAAGACCATCCCGGCAGGGCAGACATGGCCGATGTGGCCGGCGTCGTGGCCGGCCAGGCTCCAGAGCGCGGGAGCCTCGCCTGCGGCAGCCCGTATGCCCGCATGCAGCCGCTCGGTGAGTGTTGTGTCGAATGCCTGCGGAGACTGGTCGAGCAGTCTCTTCGTGCCGATCGTGAGGCCGCGCGTTTGGCCGATCTGTTTGGCGTGTGCGAGCGCCTGCTGTTCGACCGTCTGGGCGAGCGCGGCGTCGGGGCTCCGCACCTCCAGCACCGCCTCGACGGCGGCGGGGATGACGTTGATGGCGTTGGGCTCCACGTCGAAGCGGCCGACGGTGAGGGAGACCTCCTCGGCGGGGTCGAGCTGCTGCCACGCGTCCTCGACGGCGGCCAGGATCGCCGCGGCGCCGAGCAGCGCGTCTTTGCGCCGCCGTCTGATCGTCGTGCCGGCGTGGTTCGCGGCCCCCTCGATGCGCAGCACCATCCGTCGGATCGCGGTGATGCCGGTCACCGCCGCGAGCGCCAACTCGGAAACGTCGAGCCGCTCTCCCTGCTCGATGTGCACCTCGACGAAGGCGGCGTAGCGGGGTGGTTCGGAGGCTTCTTCTCCGGTTCGCGCGATGGCTGCGCGGAGCGACTCGCCGTGAGCGTCGGTGCGGTCGAGCTCGGCGTCGGAGAGCCGCCCCGCCATACCCCGGCTGCCGATGGTCGAGCTCCCCCACCGACCGACCTCCTCGCTGGTGAAGTTCGTGACGACCAGCCCGTGTCGCAGGCGGCCGCCGGCCAGCAAGCGGGCGACCTCCAAGGCCACGACCACGCCGGCCGCCCCGTCGAGGTTGCCGCCTCCCGGCACGGTGTCCAGATGCGAGCCGGTTCCGAATGGGCGTATCTCATCTCTGGCGCCGGGAAGGCGGGCGTGCTGGTTCGCCCACTGGTCTCCTGTGACGTCCATGCCTTGCTGCCGGGCGGTGCGGGCGAACCATGCTCGGGCCGTCAGGTCGGCCTCGGAGAAGGCCACCCGCCACATGCCGGCACGGTCGGGGGACGCCCCGATCGCCGCCAGCTCGTCGAGTCGGGCGGCGATTCGGTCTGAGTCTGCTTTCGGAAGTGCGCTCATGGCCGTGCTCACCGTGCCACGAGAAGGCGGGGCTCGTCCAGGCAGTCGTCCCTCGGCGCGCACGCCACGTGCGCCCAACGGGGGTCGGGCGATGCTGGCTCCCCACTCAGCAGAAAGCTCGACTTTCTTTGCACGCGGGGCAGGAAATCGTGCGTCGCGCTCAAGACCTGTGCTGTTGTAGAACGCAAGTTCTAGCCCGAGGTTCCAGCAGAGAGAGGAGGAGGCGCTCGGATGATCGGGCCCAACGGTAACGTCGCGATCCGCGGCAAGCGGCCGGCTGACCACGCCGACCCGAACGCGACGCCCCTCCGACGCTGCGGCGCTACCTGCGTGACGCTCGGCGTCTGCCGGGCAGAGAGGCGCAGCCGCACGGCACCGCGGCCCGCACGAGCGTCCGTGGATCGCCTCGGAGGAGGCCGAGTTCTACGACAAACAGTCTGGAGTCCGACTAC
Source organism: Euzebyales bacterium (assembly GCA_038233095.1). Lineage (GTDB taxonomy): Bacteria > Actinomycetota > Nitriliruptoria > Euzebyales > Egibacteraceae > JBBSMR01. The sequence goes on along the minus strand of JBBSMR010000010.1, from coordinate 14,476 downwards.
GCCAGCTTCTCCAAGAGCGACCGCGATCCCCGCGACCGGCCCAGCAGCACCTGTCCAACACAATCGGCGCCTCCATGGGCGACGCCGCCGCCACCAACGTGCGTGCCCACCTCCACCACGTCGACAACCACGACCTGTGCCGCGTGGAGGTCGGCCCGTGCGGCTTCCCCGTCGACGCCAAGGTCATCCACCAGAAGCCGAACCAGCCCCAGGAGACCCGCACCGAGTTCTTCGTGCGCGTCGGCAACAGCACGACGGGCCCTCGACGCCGTGGGGCGCGAAAAGTACATCGCTCAACACTGGCCTTCCAGCTTCTTACGTACGTGGGATTCGGCACGGGTTTTCGGCTACGGAATCTTCTGGACATGCTCACGACCCGAGGGGCCTGAGCGTGCCGCGACCGTCCGGCTCCGGAACGCTTCGTTCATGAGACGGGCGTAGAGGCCGATGTTGAGCGGTCCCGATTGGGCGGCCCCCGCAGGAAGCTGTCGAAGAGGTGAGTTCGGTCACAGGAAGCGCACAGGATCGAAACGGTCGAGCGGGATGATCCGCACCCGCGGCAGCGGGGCGTTGAAGCAGTCGACGTCGTCCTCCAGGTCATAGACGTGCAGCCCATCCTCTGTCAGCTCGCCGAAGCGAGAGCTGAAGAACTCCTTGAACCCGAGCAGCCCCACCCTCCGGCCGGGGCCCAAGAGCCTGAGCATGTGCTCGACGAAGTCGCCGTCGTGGCTGGCCAGCAGGACGTCGCCGTCGCGCTCGCCGATGGCCTCGAGCGTGCGCTGGATGCCGATGTCCACGACCTGCTGGCCCGCTTCACCGGCCAGCGGGATCGGCCGGAAGTTCATGGCGAGCAGCGCCTGCACGAAGCTCATGGGCAACTGCCCCGAGGAGGCGTTCAGGAAGAACAGGGCCGTGCACGGCTGATCCCACACTTGCGTTGAGAACTCCCGGACCCGTTCCCAGCGAGGGCGCTCGTCGGGATGCGGTCGACGACCGAGGACGCTCGATCCCAGCGTGCCATCGATGTTCTCCCCATCGACGAGGAGGTACGTGACGCGGTTGGCTGTCTCCTGCACGGACGCGACGCTAGCAGGTGTGACCGCGGCGTCTGGCGCCGGCAGCGCAGTCAGACTTCGACGGGCCCGAGCTGGAGGAGCAGTCCCGGTCCCTGCTCGGACCGTCTGACCCGCAGCCAGTCGATACGGTCGTCGGCAGGGAAGAACTCCTGCCAGTCACGCCCCCGGAGGTCACGGCCGAGGACCGGCTCGAGGGCGTCGAGGACGACTTCCAGCCGGCCGAGCAGCGAACCTTGCCCCGTCAGCGTCACCGCGGCCCAGACGGATCCGCCGAGCGGTGGACGCTCGCCCCAGGCCGCCTGGACGCGCGCACGCCAGGCCCGCTTGGCGGACAGCTCCGGCGCCGGCGGCCGGGGCGCCTCAACCCGCAGCAGGAGCGGTCCGGGAGGCTCCGACGCTCCAAGCGTCGCGGCGGGTCCCAACCACACACCGACCTCCGCGCCAACGGCTTTCGTCGCGACGACGCTCTCCAGGCGCGACAGGCCGCGCCGGTAGACACCGGCGTCCCGCAGCCCGGCGACGGTCGTCATGAGGATGGTGTCCAGATCCACCCACCTTCCTGGCGGCAGCGTGAACTCGACGAGCAGGTGGGCGGTCCCGACCGGGAAGGAGCCTGCCTGGGACGCGACGGTCGCCCGCCAACTCTGTGACCGTCGGCTCACCCCGGTCGGCAGCCCCGGGATGAACATCGAATCCTCCGTCTCGGCAGCGCGGGCAGCCTGCGCCTAGGTTGTCGATCATGCAGATCCAGGATCTCCTCGGCGAGGCCTTCGCACGCACCGACCGCGATGTTCGCGGTGTCGTATAGGACCTCGACGCGCAGACGCTCGCCTACCGCCCCGACTCGGAGGCAAACTCCATCGCGTGGCTCGTCTGGCACACCAGCCGCATCCAGGACGACCATGTCGCTGACCTTGCAAGCCGTGAGCAGATCTGGTCCGCCGAGGGCTGGGCCGATCGCTTCGACCTGCCGTTCAGCCAGGGGGACACCGGCTTCGGCCACACCTCCCAGCAGGTGGCCGCCGTGCGTCCGGACGGACCCGACCTGCTCATCGGCTATTACGAGGCCGTCAGCCGACAGACGCACGCCTATGTGCGCACGCTCGACACGGATCAGCTCGACCGCATCGTCGACGAGCGTTGGGACCCGCCCGTCTCGGTGGGCGTGCGCCTGATCAGCGTCATCCACGACGGCATGCAGCACCTCGGCCAGGCCGCCTACGTGCGCGGCCTGACCGACCGCCGGCCAAACCCTTGAGTGAGTGCCTCGCACGCGCAGCCGGTAGGTCGCGACTCACGGCCCGGCGTTCGACGGCAACCTTCGCGCCCCGTTGGAGGAGGCGTTCCTGCAGCGGGCGGCTCGTGGGTAGGTCGGGGGTTGGCTCGTCGTCATCGGCTAGCGCCGGGAGAACGGAGAAGCGATGGCACGCGTCAACCTGACCTCGGTACGGCGCCATACGCGCAGGACGCTGTGGGTCTGGCCGTTGGTGACGGTCGCCGCGTCGTTGGGGATCGGCACGGGGCTCAGCATGGTGGAGGCTGGCAACTCGGCCTTGTTCTTCCGTGGCAGCGGCGCAGCGGGTCGCACGGTGCTGACCGCGTTGGTCGGCGGACTGGTCACCGCTCTCAGCGTCGTCTTCTCTATCACCATCGTCGGCCTGCAGCCTGTGCACTCGCAGTACTCACCGCGCTTGCTGCGCAACTTTATTCAGGACGCGGGCGCGCAGGTGACGTTGGCGACTTTCGCGGGTGTCGGCGAATCTGCTCGCCGTCGCGCGGCGTATCCCTCCGCCGGGTTCGCCTGAGCCGGTACCGCGCCTCGCGATCACGCTCGGCATGTTGCTCTTCCTTCTCTGCGTCGGTGTGGTGGCCTACAACGCGCAGCACATCACGAACTCGATCCGCGTCGGCTCGGCGATGGACCGTATCGTCTCGGACGCCCTGCGCTCAGAGTCCACGTGGCAGCGGCGCGATATCGAAGACTCGTCCGCGCTGCCGGAACCGCCTGAAGGCACCGTCATCGTGCCCGACACTCTGGACCGTGACGTCACGTATGGGCTCCGCCAACTGGTCGACGTCGCGATCCGCGCGATGTCCCCCTCCCTGAACGACCTCTACACCGCGGTGGAGGCGATCGATCACTCTGCTACTTCGTGAGGTCGCGCTGCGCGCACCGCAGTCCGCCCGCGATGGACTGCACGAACAGGTACGGCGCATCCTGGAGGATGCGGAGGCGGCAGCTCCGTCCGCCGACGACCTTGGGCCCGTCCAAGCCGCCGCGGCGACCGCGTCGCAATGGATCGACGGGCACCTTACGCCCGATGAGGCGGCGTTCGTTCGCTTGTAGAGCGGGGCTCAGCCACACTGGAATCGTTCGCCGCGCAGCTCAATATTCCTGACGGGCTCGGATGTTCTGCTGGTCGTCGATGATCCGCAAGCTGCCTCCGTCGTTGCTCAGCGCCGGGCGAGAGCGTCCATTGAAGTGCTTCTGCGGATCTCCGGTGCGCCGATCGGTGCCCGGCCCGCTGTACACGCGCAGGCGCTGCCCGGGCGTGAGGACGTAACCGTCGTCGATCCGCAGCACCGGCCCGCGTTCGGTCCGGATCGTCCAGCCGCCGAGGCGCAGGGGCCGGCTGCCCCGGTTGGTGAGCTCGACGAACTCGCCCGCGCCGCGCGCCAAGTCGTTGCCGTCGGGGTTCGCCCGCACCGCCGTGACGGCCACCCGGGGTGGCGAGGGCGTGGGGGGAGGGCTCGGCGTGGCGGTCGGCGTCGGGCTCGGCGGACCGCTCGGAGCCGGGGTGGCGGTCGGCGCGGGGGACGGGGGGCCGCTCGCGGTCGGCGTGGGGGACCCGGTGCGCGCCGGCGCCGGCGTCGGGGTCGGCGTGGGTGTTGGCGTCGGGGTGGAGGTCGGCGTCGGCGTCGACGTCGGGGTGGGGGTGAGCGTCGGGGTCCCCGCCGGCGTCGGCGTCGACGTGGGAGTAGTCGTTGGCGTGGGTTCGACCACCGTGACGCGCAGCACCTCGACCGTCACCCTCTCGCCCGGGCGCAGTCGGCTGCCGGCCTCCGGGTCCGTGGCGACAACCGCGCCCGGCGGCACCGGTGGATCCTGCTCGGGGCGCAGCCGCACCCGTCGGTTGGTCGCGCGCACCGGGTAGCCGGCGTCCTCCAGGATCTGCCGGGCGCGAGCCAGCGGCGTGCCCACCACGTCGGGCACCGCCGGCGGCTGTCCCCGCCCGCTGGAGCGGCGGATGCTCAGCAGCGTGCCCGCATCGACCTGCGTCCCGGCCGCCGGGTCGAGCGCGAGGACGGTGCCCCGCTCGCGCCAGTCGTCGACGACCTCCACGTCGGGATTGAAGGTGTACTGCTGTCGCCACTGCTGCTGCGCCTGATTGAAACGCTGCGCACCGTCGCCGACCAGGTCGGGCACTTGGGTCGTGCGCCGAGAGGGCAGGCTCGGGAACCCGGCCTTCTGCAGCGGTTGCAGCGCCCGGCGCATCATGGTCTCCCAGATCCGCGCGGGCGCGCTGCCGCCGGTCACCCGGTCCTCGCCGAGCACGCCGGTGAGCGGCTCGGGCTGCTCGTAGCCGACCCAGACCGCCGTGGAGAGCTGCGGCACGAAACCGACGAACCAGGCGTCGCGGAAGTCGTCGGTCGTTCCGGTCTTGCCCGCGACCGGACGGTCGAGCTGGGCCGCTGTGGCCGTGCCGCGGTCGACGACCGCCGTGAGCATGCCGGTGATCTCCGCGGCGATCTCCTGGCTGATGGTGCCGCTGCAGCCGGCTGACGGGTCGAACGGCTGCGAACGACCCGGCAGCCCGACGATGCGCTGCACCGCCAGCCCTGGGCAGGTCTGCCCATTGGCGGCGAAGGTCGCGAAGCCGGCGGCCATCTGCACCGGCCAGACGGAGCCGGCGCCGAGGGCGACCGAGCAACTGGTCGGCAGGCTGCCATCCTCGAGTCCGAGGCGGCGCGCGAACCGGACGATCTCACCCGGGCCGATCAGACCGGCGATCCTGGCGTGATAGACGTTGTTCGACGCCACCAGCGCCTCGCGCATGTCCTTGACACCGGGATCGCGTGAGTAGTTCTCGGGCTGGTACGGCGAGCCTTCGCTCCCGCAGCCGGGGATGCTCACCCCTCCGGCGGTGCGCTGCTCCCAGCCGCGCGGCACCCCGGTGCGCAGCGCGGCACCGTCCACGAACGGCTTGAAGGCGCTGCCGGGCTGCCGGCCGGAGCCGCCCAGCCCCGGCGCCAACGGGTTGACCATGGTCTTGCCGCAGTCCGAACCGCCTCCCTGACAGCGCCCGAACTGCTTTGGCCCGACGGCCATGACCCGCACCAGGCCGTTGCCAGGCTCGACACTGGTCACCCCGATCATCGGCCCGGTGCGCGCCGAGGAGCCGGCCCGGCGGATGGCCCGCTCCGCCGCGCGCTGCATGCGCACGTTCAGGGTCGTGGTGATCGTCAGACCGCCCCGGTAGACGAGCCGCTCGCGCTCCTCAGACTGCGTCCCGAGCATGTCGTCGTAGCGCGGGTCGCTGGTGAGCTGCTCCACCACGTACCGCACGAAGAAGGGGAAGCGCGGCGGCGGCAGGGTCTGCGGTTGCAGTCCGAGCGGCCGCTGCTGCGCCCGCTGTGCGCGCTGCTCGCTCAGCACGCCGGTGTCCGCGAGCTGACTCAGCACGGTGTTCCGGCGCTCCCGCGCCGCCTCGGGATGCTCCAGCGGGTTGAGGTCGCCCGGCGCACGCAAGGCGCCCGCGAGCAACGCCGCCTCGCCGGGGTTCAGCGCTTCCAGCGGCTTGCTGAAGAAGCGCTGCGCGGCGGTGGCGATGCCGTACACCCCGCCGCCGAAGTACGCCTCGTTGAGGTAGCGCGCGAGAATCTCGTCTTTGCTCAGCCGCTCCTCCAGCTGCAGCGCCAGCAGCGCCTCGGTCGCTTTGCGCTCGAACGTCTCGCGCGCCTCACCCCCAGCCTTCAGACGCGCCGGAAGATAGGCCAACTTCACGAGCTGCTGGGTGATCGTGGAACCGCCCTGCGCGATCTCGCCAGCCCGCAGGTTCGCCACCGCCGCTCGAATGATCGCGCGGTGGTTGATGCCGGGATGACGCGCGAAGCCCTGATCCTCGGTCGCGAGCACGGCGTTGCGGACCAACTCCGGAATCTCGGATGGCTCGACGCGCACGCGGTTCTCCTCGTTGAAGAGCACGGCCAGACGCTGGCCGTTCGAGCTCTGCAGCACGCTGCGCTCGGCCGGAATCTCCAGATCCCGCGGCAGATCGGCTTCAGCGAACGCGCTCAGGACCGGCCGCAGCACAGCCGCGCCCACCGCCGGGGGCAGGAACCAGAGTCCGACCAAAATGAGCACGAGCGCCACGCCGCCGCCGCCGAGCCAGCGCAGCCACCGCGACCGCAGAGCACGGCGGAGCCAGGACACGAGCTGCTCCACGCGAGTCCCTGTCTGTTCCTGGCTTGCCGACACCCGGAGGGTGTTACCGCGGCCGGAGGTGGCTAATCGTCACGTTGCGAGCTCGCCGGGTGAGGAAACGAGCGCTGCGAGGAACGCCCGCGCCTGTCTGCGCCCCGCCGCGAGCAGCGCCTCGATGAGCTCGGGGCTGCGGTCGACCTTCGAAGGCAGGTCGAGGTTGCGCTCCAGCAGGAGCGTGCTGCGCGGCGGGTTGATCTGGAGCACCCAGAGCTCCGTCGGCTCCGCTCGTGGGAGGTCGCGCACGGGCGGGTTCTGGGAGAACAGGCCATCCCAGTAGACCCGACCCTCCAGCTCGACCGCGGGGAAGAGCGTCGGCACGGCGGCTGAGGCCAGAAGCGCCTCGACGCTGATCTCGCCGCGAGCGGAGCTGAATGTCTTGAACGCTCCGGAGAGCACGTCGACCGCGCCGAGCTGCAGCAGCGGCCGGCGCAGCGTGGGTAGCCGCTTCGCAGGCAGGTGGCGTTCGATGAGACGGCGCAGCCGGCGCGTGCCCCACGCGGGCAGCAGCTGCGGGCTAACGGCCGGCAGCGCGATGACGCCGTCGAGTCGGTAACGGCCCACCAGCAGCGCGTTCGAGGCGGCATCCCAGGGCGTGCGTGCCTGCACGTCGTCCCAGAAGGCCCCCAGCAGCCTGGCTCCACTGGCCGGGTCGCCGTGGGCAAGGCCTACCAGGCGAGCATGGCGCAGATCGCGCCACCGGACGTCCCGCTGAGCGCACGTAGTCATAGCCGGGCGCCACGAGCAGCTCCTGAAGCGCCCCGGCAACGAACGCCGAGTGGCTGCCGCCGCCCTGACGGGCCAGCGCGACACGTCGCACGCCGAATTCCGCGGGCCTCTCCGTTGAGGTCATGACCGCAACGCGTAGACCGCCGGATCGCGGACCCCGGGATCGTGGGGGAACCCGACACCGAAGGGCAGGCCGCGCCGTCGCCGCCGGAGCAGGGCGACGAGCACGCCCGCCCCGAGAGCCATCGGCACGAGCGCCAGCGTCCGGACGAGCACCGCCGGCGTGGTGAAGCGCAGCAGCGCACCGGCCAGCGCCTGGCCGCTGCCCGCGCCGATCAGGATCATCGCGGGAAAGAGCGAGAAGCCCTCGGCTTGCCGGGGGACGGACACGATGCGCTGCAGCGCCAGGCCGGCCAGCGCGTTCAGCGGCGCGATCGGCAGACCGACCGCGAACAGCGCCAGGCTGAGCAGCAGCACGTTCGGCGCGTACGCGGTCGGCAGGAAGGCCACGCCGAAGGCCAGCAACAACAACGCCGCCAGGACGCGCCCGCGGCGCAGCGGGTCGCGCTGGTTGGCCGCCACCAGCCCGGCAAGGCCGCTGCCGAGCGCGGTCAATGCGAGCATTGGGCCAGCTGCGGCGGGCTCGAAGCCGAAGGACTCCAGCCGCGCGGGCATGGTGGCCTCCCACGCCCCGAGCGTGGCACCGACCCCCAGCGTGATCAGGTAGACGCTGCGCGCCCCGGGGGTGCGCAGAGGGGCGGGACCGGCCTCCGTGAGATCGGCGACCGGAGGCCGGGTGGGCAGCCCGCCCAGCAGCGCCGCGGCCACGCAGAAGGACGCGGCTTGGAACACGAGCACGCCGATGGGGCCGACGAGGAGCGCCAGGATACCCGCCACCGCGGGCCCAGCCACGAAGGCCACCTCGACGAAGACCGCGTCCAGCGCATTGGCGGGCTCAATCTGCTCCGCCGTCACGGTCGGGACCAGCAGCGCGCGGAAGCCGCCCAACACCGCAGCGGACGCCATCCCCTCGGCGGCGGCGAGCAGCCCCAGCGCCCAGACCGGAGCTTGCACGACGGCAGCCACCACCAAGGCGGCGAGGCCGGCCGCGGACAACACCAGGTCTCGGCGCAGACCAGTGCGCAGCTCGGTGCGGTCCAGTTGCCGGCCCCGGGGCTGAGCCACCAGGCCCGCCGTAGCCGTGAGGATGCCCGCCAGCACCGCGCCAGTGCCCAGCGAGCCCGTGACGGCCTCGCCGACCAACACGAGCGCGAGCAGGTTCATCGTCAGCGGCAGGCGCGCGAAGAGGTTCGTGACCGCCCAACGCCGGAAGGCAGGGCTACGCAGCAGCTCCCGCAGAGGGGAGGAGGTCGAGGTGGTCAAGACCGATAGGGTAGCGGGTCACCCCAGCGCAGCATCCGGCGTCGGACCCGGCTGCGCGACCCTCCCGCAACACTCCCCCGCCGCACTCCCCCGCCATGCTCCCATGAGGAGGACCATCGTGAGCTTCACCCTCTCCGACCTGCCCGACCTCACCGGCCAGACCGCCGTGGTGACCGGCGCCAACTCCGGGCTGGGCTTCAAGACCGCGCAGGCCCTGGCCGGCGCCGGCGCCCACGTCGTCATGACCGCCCGCAGCGAGGAGAAGTACGACGCCGCGGCCGCGGAGCTGCGGGCCCGCAACCGGCGCGCCGAGCTCTCGTTTCAGCAGCTCGACCTCGCCGACCTCGCCAGCGTGCGCGCGGTGGCGGAGGCGATCGCCGAGGCGCATCCCGACCTGGCGATTCTCGTGAACAACGCCGGCGTCATGATGACGCCGGAGAAGCAGACGGCGGACGGCTTCGAGTTGCAGCTCGGCACGAACCATCTCGGTCACTTCGCTCTCACGGGTCTGCTTCTCGAGGCGCTCCTCGCCGGCGAGGGCGCCCGCGTCACCAACGTCTCGTCTTTCGCCCACCACACAGGGCGCATGGCGTTCGACGACCTGCACTTCCGCACACGCTCCTACGACCCGATCGCGGCGTACGGGCAGTCGAAGCTCGCCAACCTGCTCTTCACCTTCGAGCTGCAGCGCCGCCTCGACGCCGCGGTGGCGCTGATCCGCGTGACCGCCGCCCACCCCGGCTACGCGGCGACCAACCTGCAGGCCTCCGGCGTGCGCATGGGAGGCGGTGGCTGGCGGTCGACGGCCCTCGATCTCTTCATGCGCCTGAGCAACCCGCTCATGGGCCAGTCGGCCGCGCAGGGTGCGCTGCCCATCATCCACGCGGCGGTGAGCGATGTACCGGCTTCGAGCTACTGGGGTCCGCAGGGCTTTCAGGAGACGCGTGGGCCGGTGGGGATGGCGCGGGTGGACGACAAAGCGCTCGACGCCGACGCGGCTCGGCGCCTTTGGGAGGTTTCCGTGGAGGAGACCGGAGTCCGCTACGAGGCGCTCACGGCCCCGACCGACGCGTAGGTGGCGTGGCAGCCTGGAGGAACGACGCTGCCGTCCATCGACTGAGGTCCGCCCTGATGAAACCGATCGCCATCCTGTACGAGCACCCGGAGTGGTTCAAGCCGCTCTTCGCCGCGCTCGACCGTCGCGGCGTCGACTACACCCATCTCGACGCGACCCGGCTGGTGTGGGACGCGACCGAACGCGAGTCGCCGTACTCCCTCGTCGTCAACCGCATGTCCCCGTCGGCGAGGAGCCGGGGCAACGCCCACGCGATCTGGTCTTCGCTGCACTATCTCGAGCACCTCGACCGCATCGGCGCGAACGTGCTGAACGGCGCTCGCGCGTTCCGGCTGGAGCTCTCGAAGGCCGACCAGCTCGACGTCTTCGAGGAGCTCGGGGTGCCCTATCCCGCGGCGCGGGTGGTGAACCACGTCTCTCAACTCGCCGTCGCCGCCGAAGGGCTGCGCTTTCCCGTCGTGATCAAGCCCAACATCGGTGGTTCCGGCACGGGGATCGTGGAGTATGAGACCGTCGAGCAGTTGGTCGCCGACGGCGAGGCCGGCGCCGTCGACTTCGGCGTCGACCACACCCTGCTGGTCCAGGAACGTCTCCCCGCGCACGGCAACCGAGTCGTCCGGGTCGAGGTGCTCGACGGCAGGATGCTCTACGCGATCGCGCTGGAGCTGGAGCCCGGCACCTTCAACCTGTGCCCCGCGGACTACTGCCGCGTCCCCGACGCAGGCGCTGACACTGAGCCCGCGCCCGAGGCCCCGGAGCGATCGCTGATCGAGCGCGTCGAGCCGCCGGCTGAGCTGGCGCGCACCGCCGAGTGGCTGGTCGCCGCCGCTGGGGCCGACGTCGGGGGCGTCGAGTACCTGATCGACGACCGTGACGGCGTCGCCTACTTCTACGACGTCAACGTGTTGAGCAACTTCGTGGCAGACGCTCCCACGATCCTCGGCTTCGACCCCCACGAGCGGCTCGCGGACCTGATCGTCGAGCGCGCCCGCTGACTCGCCGGACCGGCGGGCGGCGCTCAAGGATCGCCTGCTATCAGCCGATGATGCTGGGTAGGCCTCGCGGGGGGGCCGGCTCTGAGGAGGCTGCGCATGTCTGACGTGTCGATCGTTGCTGGTTCTGGTCCGGAGACCGACGCAGCGTTGGATGTGGTCGATGCGTTCGTCTTCCAGCGCATCCGAGCGAACCAGTTCGCGCACCTCGGCGGTCTGGGCAGGGGCGTCGGGTGGGCCGGCATCGTCGAGATCGACGTCAACGAGGAGAGCCGGATCGTCACGGCGCTCGAGACGGCGCAGATCGAGCGCTACTCGACCCGTGAGCCGACGCGCGTCTTCGGTCCGTACTGGTCCCGTCACGGCTTCATCGTGCCGGTGACCCTCGACCAGTTCGTGGTGCTCGGCACCGCGGGGCCGCCGCACCCCGAGCAGGATGAGGCCGCCCGCGAGCTTTCGTGTGACCTCGTCAAGACGATCGAGGAGGTCTCGCCCACCAAGCGTCTGGCTGACGAACTCGAGCTGCAGCAGGCCGTCGAGGCCGTGATGAACGTGGACGCGAACGACGTCGTCGAGGCCGGTCAGCACATCGTGCGCCAAGCCGTCGAGGCGCTCTCCTGCGACTACGGCGCCCTCTGGGACGCCGACAGCGAGACCCTCGCGACGGCGGCTCCGCGCTGGACCCCGGACGCCACCGCGGCCGAGGTGCGAGCCGCGATGCGTAGGCTCGGCGAGCTCACCATCCCGGCGTGTTGGCAAGATGCCGTGCAGGCGCCGCTTCCGCGACCGTTCACGGCCGACGACGGGCTGCGGTCCACCTATGTGCTGCGGGTGGGGGAGCGGGGGGCGCTCCTGCTCGCGCACACCGTGGCCTCCCCGCGTGGTTTCACGCTGCTGTCCCAGCGGATCGGGACCCGCATCTCGCAGACCGCCTCCATGATGCTCTCAGCGGCAGCGCACCGCGAGCTGCTGCGGCGCCAGGCGACCGAGGCGCTCGAGGTCGCACGGACCGACGCGTTGACCGAACTCGGCAACCGGCTCGCCTGGCACGAGGCGCTCGAGACGGCCTTCGCCCGACACGACCGAGTCGGCGTGATCATAGCCGACCTGAACGGGCTGAAGGAGGTGAACGACCGGCGGGGGCACGCCGCCGGCGACGAGTTGTTGGTGGCTGCGGGAGCCCTGCTCCGCAACGTGATCAGGGAGCACGACGTGGCTGTGCGCTTCGGCGGCGATGAGTTCGGGCTGCTCATTCACGGCGCCGACGAGCACACCTGTGCAGAGCTCACGGAGCGCATCCGCCAGGCCGCCGAAACAGCGCCGTGCTCGAGCGGGCTCTCCATCGCGATCGGCTGCGCGATCGCCGAGAACGTCTGCGACCTCGTCACCGCCGAGCGCCTGGCCGACGAGCGGATGTACGCCGACAAGCGTTCGAGAAAGGGCTCCTGAGCCGGCGCCCTCGCCTCAGCTCAGGCTCGCGCGGCCACCTTGGCGCGCTTCGCCGCACGGCCGCGTTGGGCGGCGTCGAGCTCCACCTTGCGCAGCCGCACCGCGCTCGGGGTGACCTCGACGCACTCGTCGACGCGGATGAACTCCAGCGCCTGCTCCAAGGAGAGCACGGTGGCCGGAGGCAGGCGCACGAGCTCGTCACCGGTGGAGGAACGCATGTTCGTGAGCTTCTTCTCCTTGGCCGGGTTCACGTCCATGTCCTCGGCGCGGGCGTTCTCGCCGACGATCATGCCCTCGTAGACCTCGACGCCCGGACCGACGAACATGCGCCCGCGCTCGGAGAGCTGCGCGAGCGCGAAGGCGGTCGTGGAGCCCCGCCGGTCGGCGACGAGCGAACCGGCCGGCCTGATGCGCAGCTCGCCGGCCCATGGCTCGTAGCGGTCGAAGACGTGGTGCAGCACGCCGGTGCCGCGGGTCTCGGTGAGAAACTCGGTGCGGAAGCCGACCAGCCCTCTGGCGGGCACGAGCTGCTCGAGCCGCACCCAACCGGTGCCGTGGTTCACGACGTTCTCCAGCCGGCCGCGGCGCAACGCCAGAAGCTGGGTGACCGTTCCGTAGTACTCCTCGGGCACGTCGAGCGAGACCCGCTCGACCGGCTCATGAATCTGGCCGTCAAGCTCACGGGTGACGACCTGCGGCTTGCCCACGGTCAGCTCGAATCCCTCCCGGCGCATCGTCTCGACGAGCACCGCGAGCTGCAGCTCCCCGCGGCCTCGGACCTCCCAGGTGTCCGGCCGCTCGGTCGGCAGCACCTCTATGGAGACGTTGCCGACCAGCTCGGCGTCCAGCCGCGCCTTGACGAGCCGCGCGGTGACCTTGTCGCCCTCCTTGGCGACCATCGGCGAGGAGTTCACCCCGATGGTCATGCCGAGGCTGGGCTCGTCGATCGCCAGCACCGGCAGCGGCCGGGGATCCTCGGGGTCGGCGAGCGTCTCACCGATCGTGACGTCCTCCAGGCCCGCCACGGCGATGAGATCGCCCGGGCCCGCGGCGTCGGCGGCGACGCGCTCCAGCCCCTCGGTGATGTACAGCTCGGACAGCTTGACCCGCTCGACCGTCCCGTCGGCGCGGCACCACGCGACCTGCTGGCCGCGACGGACCTCGCCGTGTCGGACGCGGCAGAGCGCGAGGCGGCCGAGGTACGGTGACGCGTCGAGGTTCGTGACGAGCGCCTGCAGCGGGTGGTCGGGGTCGTGACTGGGCGCCGGGACCACCCGCATGATGGTCTCGAACAGCGGAGTGAGATCGCCGGTATCCCCTACATCGTCCGGCTTGAGCGCAGCCACGCCGGCCTTCGCGTTGCAGTACAGGATGGGGAACTCGATCTGCTCCTCGGTCGCGTCGAGGTCGAGGAAGAGTTCGTAGACCTCGTCGACGACCGTCGCGATGCGCGCATCCGGGCGGTCGACCTTGTTCACGACGAGGATCACCGGGAGCTGTGCGGCGAGCGCCTTGCGCAGGACGAACCGGGTCTGCGGCAGGGGTCCCTCACTCGCGTCGACGAGCAGCAGCACGCCGTCGACCATGGCCAGCGCGCGCTCGACCTCGCCGCCAAAGTCGGCATGCCCCGGTGTGTCCACGATGTTCACCGTCACCTCGCCGCGCTGGACGGCGGTGTTCTTGGCGAGGATGGTGATGCCCTTCTCGCGCTCCAGGTCCATCGAGTCCATCACCCGCCGGGCGACGTCCTGGTTGGCGCGGAACGTCCCGGTCTGCCACAACATCCCGTCGACGAGCGTGGTCTTGCCGTGATCGACGTGCGCGATGATCGCGACATTGCGGAGGTTTGCGCGTACGGCCATGACGAGGGGATCTTTCGAGCGAGAGAAGAGTGGCGAGTGTAGTGAGCGGCCGGCCTTCGCGCGATGTCCGCGTCACTGCTGTTGCGGCGGCTCCCGACCGTGGCGAGAAGCGGCTAGCGACGAGTGGGACGCAGCCACAGCGCCACCCGGCGCGGTTCCACGGTCGCGCCGACGGCTCCCAGCAGGTCGGCCGAGAGGGTGTCCAAGTCGACCTCGTCGCGCAGGCGAGCCCGGAACGCCGCCACGATGCGCTCGGCGTCGTAACGGCTGCGGTTGAAGCGACGGTCCACGCCTGCCTGGACGCGCCGCCGCACCGGACCGAAGAGCGCGGCGACCACGAGCGTCGACCCGGCAACCGCCAGTTCGCTGCCTTGGGTGACAGGCGCCAGCACCTGCCCGAGCACGAGGACCGCGGCGGCGTACACAGC
>JBBSMR010000009.1:0-75198 GCA_038233095.1 Euzebyales bacterium | reverse complement strand
GCCAGGTTCGGTGGCTACGTTCCCCGTCGTAAGCGTTGGAGTTCGTCATCCCACCATGGAGGAGACGCGGCATCATGCTGAGATATGAACGGGCCCGGATGGGCCTTCTGATCATCATCGCGCTGGTGGCGGCGGCGTGCGGCGGCTCGGGCGCCGACGAGGTGACCGGCGATGGCGGAAGCGGCGAGTCGCTCTCGGGCACGGTCGAGATCGACGGGTCCTCGACCGTCGGCCCACTCACGGACGCCATCGCCGAGGAGTACAACGAGGTGCAACCCAATGTCGGAGTGACGGTGAACATCTCCGGCACCGGTGGAGGCTTCGAGCGCTTCTGCGCGGGCGAGACCGACATCAACGACGCGTCCCGTCCGATCGAGGACGAGGAGAAGCAGGCCTGCGAAGAAGCCGGTGTGGAGTACACCGAGGTGCGGGTCGGCACCGACGCGCTCACCGTGGTCACCAACCCGCAGACCGGTTTCGTAGACTGTCTGACCTTCGAGGAGCTGGCCAAGATCTGGGGGGCGCAGGACCCGGCGCAGACCTGGACCGACGTGCGCAGCGACTTCCCCGACGAGCAGATCGCGATCTTCGCCCCCGATACCGACTCGGGCACGTACGACTTCTTCACCGAGGAGGTGCTGGGTGACCCCGAGGAGGGCGCGGAGGAGGTCATCGGCAACTACCAGGCCAACGCCGACGACAACATCATCGCGCAGGGGATCATCTCGACCCCCGCGTCGTGGGGCTACTTCGGATACGCCTACTACCAGGAGAACACCGACAGCCTGAAGGCGCTCGCCGTCGATAGCGGCGACAGCGGCTGCGTCAAGCCCTCCGTGGAGACCGCCGAATCCGGCGAGTACCCGCTGGCCCGACCGCTCTTCATCTACGTGAAGAACTCCGCGCTGGAGGAGAAGCCACAGGTGAAGGACTTCGTGACCTACTACCTGGAGAACGTGAACAGCCTGATCACCGATGTCGGCTACATCCCGGCGCCGGAAGAGGCAATCCAAGAGTCGATGAACGACGTGACCGGCGGGGGCTCGTCCTCAGGCGGCTCGGAGGCGCCGTCCGAGATGTCCTCCTAACGCAGGCAACAGACGGACAAGGCTGCAGACTCAATCACGATGAGCACGGTACAGTGCTGCCGGGCCGGTATTCGCGCCGACCCGGCTGGCGCTTGAACGCACGAACACACGACTGACACGGACGGCCCGGGGGAGGAACCATCCGCAGATGAGCGCC
This sequence comes from Euzebyales bacterium, assembly GCA_038233095.1. Lineage (GTDB taxonomy): Bacteria > Actinomycetota > Nitriliruptoria > Euzebyales > Egibacteraceae > JBBSMR01. Next base: position 73,953 of record JBBSMR010000009.1, on the reverse strand, counting down.
ACCACGACCACGAGCCCGCAGACGGCGGCGCGAGACGAACCGCCGAGTTTGACCTCCTCGTCGCCGCGCTATGGGGAGAAGGTCATCCTCGGCGCGCTGGCGGTCTGCGGCGGCATCTCCATCCTCACCACGGTCGGCATCGTGATCGTGCTCGCGGTCGAGTCGTCGGTCTTCTTCCGGCAGTCCTCGATCGTCGAGTTCCTCACGGGCACGCAGCTCAGCTCGAATTTGGGCGGAGGCGGGACCTTCGGTGTCCTGCCGCTGGTGACGGCCACGCTGGTCATCACCGTCATCGCGATGGTCGTCGCCGCCCCGCTCGGACTCGCCGCGGCGATCTATCTGTCGGAGTACGCACCGGAGCGGGTGCGTTCCCTGCTTAAGCCCATCCTGGAGATTCTGGCGGGCATCCCCACCGTGGTGCTGGGTCTGTTCGCGTTGAACTACGTCACCCCGTTCCTCACGGAGATCATCGGTCAGGAGAACATCTTCTTCTTCAACATGCTGAGTCCGGGGCTGGTCATGGGCATCATGATCGTGCCGACCGTGGCCTCGCTCTCGGAGGACGCGCTGAGCGCTGTGCCCAGAGGGCTGCGCGAGAGCTCGTTCGGGCTGGGGGCCACGAAGCGCAAGACCACGCTGAAGGTCGTGGTCCCCGCCGCGCTTTCGGGCATCGTGGCCGCGGTGCTGCTCGGGTTCGGCCGGGCGATCGGCGAGACGATGATCGTGGCGGTCGCGGCCGGAGCGCTGCCGGACCTGACGTTCAACCCGTTGAAGCCGGCTCAGCCGATGACCGGCTACATCGTGCAGCGTTTCTCGGGTGAGTCGCCGCGCGGCACACCCGCGTACCAGTCGATCTTCGCCGTCGGGGCGCTGCTCTTCGTCATGACCTTCTCGATCAACCTCTACGCGCGCAAGTTCGTCGAGCGCTACCGGGAGATGTACTGATGGACGTCATCTCGACCCCGCGTTCGAACGCGCGCAAGGCGCTCGATCAGCTCGGCCGGCCGGCCGAGCGCCGGTTCGGTGAGCTGGCCTTCCGCGGTCTGCTGCTGTTCGGCACGATCATCGCGTGCCTGGTGCTGGGCGTGCTCCTGGTCAGCGTCGGGATGGACGGCATCCCCCGGCTGAACGCCGCCTTCTTGACGGAGTACTCCAGCCGCTTTGCCGACGAGACGGGCATCCGCGCCCAGCTCACCGGCACACTCTCGCTCATGGTGCTCGTCGCGCTGATCGCCTGCCCGATCGGCGTCGGCGCCGCCATCTACCTGGAGGAGTTCGCGCCGCGCAACCGCTTCACGCGGCTGATCGAGGTGAACATCGCCAACCTGGCCGGAGTCCCCTCGATCGTCTACGGGCTGCTCGGGCTGGCGGTCTTCGTGTACTTCCTGAGCGTCGGGCGGCACCTGCTGGCGGGTGCGGCGACCCTGGCGCTGCTCGTGCTGCCGGTCATCATCGTGGCCGGACGCGAGGCCATCAAGGCTGTACCGCAGGAGATCCGCGCGGGTGGCCTGGCGCTCGGCGCCACCCGGTGGCAGGTGGCCTCCCGACAGGTGCTGCCCGCCGCGCTGCCCGGTATGCTGACCGGCACCATCCTGTCGCTCTCCCGCGCGATCGGCGAGACGGCGCCGCTGCTGGCGGTCGGCGCCGCCTTCTCGATCCGTCAGAATGTCAAGCCATGGGAGTTGTTCAGTGACTTCAGCGCGCTGCCGATCGTCATCTATCAGTACGCGTCGTTCCCCGGCGAGGATTTTCGCGTCGAGGCGGCCTCCGCCGGGATCGTCGTGCTGCTGGCGGTGCTGCTGCTCATGAACTCCGTCGCCATCGTGCTGCGCAACCGTTACTCGAGGAGAACCTGATGGTGGAGAAGGCCACGACCGAGACCCGCAGTCGCACCGACGTGGCGGAGCTCGGCGACGAGGAAAAGGACCTCGGCCCCAAGGTCGAGGTGAGCGAGCCCTCGACCCCTGTCGATGAACAGTCTCACCGGACCGTCTTCGACGTGCGGGACGTCACGGTCCGCTACGGCAGCTTTCCGGCCATCCGCGACGTCACCATGGCCATCCGCGAGCACGAGATCACCGCGCTGATCGGCCCGTCCGGCTGCGGCAAGTCGACCTATCTGCGCTGCTTCAATCGCATGAACGATCTCATCCCGAGCGCCCGGGTCGAGGGCACGATCACCTATCACGGCGCCGACCTCTACGCCAAGAAGGTGGATCCCGTCGAGGTCCGGCGGCGCATCGGCATGGTCTTCCAGAGCCCGAACCCCTTCCCCAAGTCGATCTATGAGAACATCGCCTTCGGCCCGAAGGTGAACAACATGCAGGTCGACAGCATGGACGACCTCGTCGAGCAGAGCCTGCGCCGCGCCGCGCTCTGGGAAGAGGTCAAGGACAAGCTCGGCGACAGCGCCTACGGCCTCTCAGGCGGGCAGCAGCAGCGGCTGTGCATCGCCCGGGCCATCGCGGTGGACCCGGACGTGATCCTCATGGACGAGCCGTGTTCGTCGCTGGACCCGATCGCCACGGGGCGCATCGAGGATCTCATGCGCGAGCTGACCGAGCGCTACACGATCGTGATCGTCACGCACAACATGCAACAGGCCGCCAGGGCCAGCGACCGCACCGCCTTCATCACCACCGAGGTGCAGAACGACGAGGGCAAGGACCGTCGCTCGGGCCGGCTCATCGAGTTCGACCTCACCGAGACCATCTTCCAGAACCCGTCCGACGAGCGGACCGAGGACTACGTCACCGGCCGTTTCGGCTAACCGCGGCCGGTTCGCCGCCCGTCAGCTCGACGATCTCCCCCGTCACGATGTAGTGCGTGTGCCCACCGATCTCCACGGCGTGGTCGCCCAGCCGCTCGAAGGCGCGGGCCACCAACACCATCCGCAGCGCCCACTCCAGTCGGGCCTCGTCGGTGGCCGCCAGCCGGACCAGGGTGACGAAGACCGAGCGGTTGAGGTTGTCCAGCGGGTCGTCCAGCGCCGGCAGCCCCGCGACCTGCGCGAGGTCAGCGCGCCCGAACGCCTCCAGCGCCCGGGCGATCAGACGGCGTGCGTGCCGGCTCATCTCCTCAAGCTGCGCCAGCAACGACTCGTCGCCGACCGGCATGTCGCCGGCGTGCACGAAGCGGGCGATGTTCACGCAGAGATCGCCCATGCGCTCCACGTGCGACGCCACCTGGATCGAGGCGGCGATCCGCCGCAGGTCCGAGGCCACCGGCGCCTGCAGCGCGAGCGTCGTCATGAGGTTCTCCTGCACCTGGCGGTACCGGCGGTCGAGCTCGTCGTCGGAGGCGATGACCTCTGCCGCGCGCTCGGGGTCCATGGCCCCCAGCGCGAGGGTGACCTCGTCGAGCATGTCGAGGACAAAGCTGCCCATCGCCAGCAGCTCGTCGGAGATCTCGCGGAGGTCTTCGCGGTACGCTCGTCGCAGTTCAGCCATGGCTTGGAGCATAGGCGCGGCGGGTGGACGCCGCGGGTAGCTGCCGGCCGGCGCGGCGGACGAACGGAACGTGTCGAGGAGTTGACGAACCGGTGAAGAATGCGACGGTGACCCCCGCGCGGCGGCTGGATCACGGCGGTGGCGCTTACACTTCCACGCACATGCCCAGAATCCTTGTGGTGGAGGACGAGCCCGCGCTGCTTGACGCTCTCGAGTTCGGCCTGACCGCCGAGGGCTACGACGTCGTGACGGCCGAGGAGGGTCGCGCCTCGTTGTCGGCGTTCGAGCGGGAGTCCCCCGATCTGGTGCTGCTCGACCTCATGCTGCCGACCCTCTCGGGCACCGAGGTCTGCAAGCGCATCCGCTCCACCAGCTCGGTGCCGATCATCATGCTGACGGCCAAGGACAGCGAGGTGGACAAGGTCGTCGGGCTCGAGCTGGGCGCCGACGACTACGTCACCAAGCCCTTCTCCATGCGCGAGCTCGTCGCCCGCATTCGCGCGGTGCTGCGCCGCGGTGGCGAGTCGGAGGAGAGCGAGGGGGGACCCGACGAGGTGAAGGGTGTACGCGTCGACCCTGAGCGCCACGAGGTCACCGTGAGGGGACGCCCGGTGGAGCTCCCGCCCAAGGAGTTCGCGCTGCTGGAGCTGCTCGTGCGCAACGCCGGCAGGGTGATGACCCGCGACGTCATCATCGGCCGGGTCTGGGGCTCTGACTACGTGGGTGACACCAAGACGCTCGACGTGCATGTGAAGCGTCTGCGCAGCCGCATCGAACGTGATCCCCGCGAGCCTGAGCTGATCGCCACGATCCGAGGTGTCGGCTACAAGTTCACCGACTGAGCGCTTGCGCCGTCGACTGGTGGTGCTCGTCCCCGCCACGGGGTTGGCGGGGGGCCTGCTCGGCGTGCTGCTGGCGCAGCGCCCGCTGCTCGCGCTCGTGCTCGCCATACTCGTCGGGTCCGCCGCCGCCCTGCTGTTGAGCCGTCCGATCGCACGAGATGTCGACCGGTTGGTCGCACGCATGCGTGGCTACCGCGAGGGCGAGGCGGACCGGCTGCCCACATTCCGGGTCCGGGACCCGGAATGGCGGCGACTGGCCGAGGCGGTGGACGCGCTGGGAGGCTCGCTCGGACAGCGCTTGGACGACCTCGCGACGGAGCGCGAACGGGTGGTGCGCCTGCTCGAGGGCCTCGGTCCGGCGATTCTGCTCTTCACCGGGGGGGAGCTGGCCTACGCCAACGCCAACGCCCGCCGTCTCTTCGGCCTCTCCAGCGGCAATCGTGCGCGGACGCCCATGCAGGTGCTGGGTCTGGAGGCACTGGCGGATGCGGTTGAGGAGGCCGCGCGCACCGGCCGCGACGTCAGCGCGGAGGGCCGGCGCGACGAGCGGGCGCTGGCGGGCCGGGCGTCGACCACCACGGCGGGCGAGGTCGCGCTCGTGGTCACCGATCTGACCGAGACGCGGCGGATCGAAGCGGTGCGGCGGGACTTCGTGACGAACGCCTCCCACGAGTTGAAGACCCCCGTGGCCGGCCTTCAGGCGCTCGCCGAGTCGCTCGGTCTCGCGTTGGCGCATGACCCCGAACGCGGCCGCCGGATGGTCGTGCGGATGCAGCGCGAGGCCAGCAGGCTCGCGAGCCTCGTGCGCGAGCTGCTCGACCTGGCAAGGCTGGAGGAGGGTGACGGCGGGGCCAGCCGGCAGCGCGTGGACGTCTGCCGTGTCGTGCGGGCGCAGCTCGAACGCGTCGGTCCGCTGGCGGCGGAGCGGCGCGTCAGCTTGGACTGGCAGCTCCCAGAGCCGGCGATGGTTGACGCCGCGCCCGAGGATGTGCGCCTGATCGTCGGCAACCTCGTCGACAACGCGGTGCAGTACAGCCGGGAGGACGGTTGGATGCGCGCACGAGTGCACCGCGAGGGGGACGTCGTGCAGTTCGAAGTGACCGACAACGGCGTCGGCATCCCCGAAGCCGACCAGGACCGCATCTTCGAGCGCTTCTACCGGGTCGACAAGGGTCGCAGCCGAGCGGCCGGGGGCACCGGGTTGGGTCTGGCGCTGGTCCGCCACGCGGTCGCGCGGCACGGTGGGGAGGTCGAGGTCTCCAGTGTCCTCGGAGAGGGCACGACCTTCACGGTTCGCCTCCCGTGCGCCGATCCCGGTCGCGTGGACGGGCTGATGGGCGGGTAGGCAGAAGCCAGTTGACCGATCACGGAGGAATCATGAGTCAGGAACGCGAGCGCTTCCCGATCCAGCCACAAGACCGGCGGCGCACCGCGAAGTCGTTCGATGATGTCGCCACACCCCCGGGGGATCCGGCGGTGCACCAGTCCGAGGAGAACCCGCCGGACAAGCCGCAGGTTCCGCCGCACGACCGCCACGCGCGGCACGAGGACGAGGAGTCCGAATCTGACAAGCCCGCGTGACAGCAGCACCGGAGCTTGAAGAAGAGCCAGGCCTGACGCGCCGCAGCGGCAAGACGAAGCGGGCGCCGATCATCCTCGAGCGGTTGCTCCAGACCTACGACGGAGGCGTGGTCGAGCTCGACTGGGCCACCCCGTTCGAGTTGCTGGTCGCCACGATCCTCTCGGCGCAGTCGACGGACAAGAAGGTGAACGAGGTCACCACGCACCTCTTCGAGAAGTACCGCGGCCCGCAGGAGTACCTCGCTGTCGCTCCCGAAGAGCTGCAGGAAGAGATCTACGCCACCGGGTTTTACCGGCAGAAGACGGCCTCGCTGCGGGGCGTCTGCGCGGCGTTGCTGGAACGCCACGGGGGCGAGGTGCCCACCACGATGGCGGAGCTGATCGCGCTGCCGGGCGTCGCACGGAAGACGGCGAACGTCGTGCTCTCCGCGGCGGCTCCCGACGCTCATCGCGCTGACCCCGACGCCGGCCTCGCCGTCGACACTCACGTGAAGCGGCTCTCACGACGCTTCGCTTTCACGAAGCACGACGATCCGGTGAAGATCGAGCGTGACCTCATGCGCCTGCTGCCGCGTGAGCACTGGCCCGAGGCCAGCCTCTGCATCATCCTGCACGGGCGACGTGTCTGTGACGCCCAGCGACCCCGCTGCGCCGACTGTGTCGTCGAGGAGCTGTGTCCGTCCTCGTTGCTGGCGAACTGCCGCGACAAGGCGGGGCAGGCCAAGGCCATGGGGTAGGGCCCGCTCAAGTTCGAGCCGCTTCTTGCCGATACCACCTGGATGGAGGAGCCGACCGCCGCCGACGCGCCGGCGGACTCCAATGCGCCGGTGGAGTACCGCGGCCTTGACCGGCGTGCCCCCGAACCGCTCCTCTACACGTCCGACCAGCTCGTCGGCCGGGCGCCGCTCCGCCTGCGGCGGCGGAGCGACAAGATCCGGTTGGCCGCCCATCTCGTCGCGGCCGCGGCGCTGATCGGCCTGACCGCATGGTGGGTCCTTCCTCTGCACGCCTTCGCGGGCCCCGTGCTCATGACGTTCGCCCCCGGCCGCGGCGTGCACGCGGGCGATCTGCCTTCGCTGATGTTCGTCGCGCTGGCGCTGCGATCGTGCTGGGTCGCGGGGCGAATCGTGCGCACGACTGCTGCGGTGCGCGGATCAACGGCGGCGTAGCAGGGCGAGCACGCGGCGCGGTCGGGAGCGCGCCCAGGCCCCGACTGCCAGCGCCGAAGCAAGCAGCAGCGCGCCGGCGACCAGCAGACGTCGTGTGACCGTCGCCTGCCGCACGAGGTAGCCGTGCTCGACGACCACGACGCGGTCGGCGCGCACCGCAGGCACACCTCCGTCGTGCGGGTCCGCTTTCAGGTAGACCCCCTCGAGGCGGACGACGTCGCCGCGCGTGCGACGCGAGCCGACCCGTTCGATCGAGCGGGCCGCCTCCACGGGCACCGAGACACCGAGGCCAGAGTTGCCGCCGAGCCCCGTGCGGTGCTCGGGCAGCGGCCCCGCCACCAAGGCGTACAGGTCGTCGTTGACCTGGAGCCAGGCGCGGTCGTCACGCAGGAGCACGGCGTTCACCACCTCGCCGGTGTAGCGCACGCGGCGGCCGTCGTAGACGTCGGGGCAGTCGATGACGTCCGAGGCGGACACGTCGATGGGCTGTGACGGAAGGTCGATCGCGGACGGGCACGAGACCACTCCCGGCGCGCTGTCATTCTGCCGTTCCGCGGGCGCCTCCAGGGCTGCGATCCGCTCGCTGCGCGGGAGCAGCCAGTCCAGACCGGCCACGAGGGCGCCGAACAACAGCGCGAGGCCGAGCAGCCCGATGACGGCTTGGCGGGGGGTGAGCTGCCCCGCGTCGCGAGTCACGTGCGCCCCCGCACGGCGGACCACAGGAAGCCCATGAACACCAGCACGGCGATGAACTCCAGCCGCCCGATCCACATCTGCAGGATGTAGACGATCTTGATGCCGGTCTCGAGGTTCGGCCCGGTGATGCCGACCGACAACCCGACCGCGGCTGCGGCCGACGTGCTCTCGAACATCGCCTGGTCGAAGGGATAGCCGTAGAACATCGCGGTGAGCGCGCCGACCAGATACAGCAGCAGGTAGAGCAGGAGAATCATCAATGCCGACCGCGCCACCTCCGGTCGCAGCACCTGGCGTGAGCCTCCCGAGTGGAAGGTCGCCACGGTGACGGCGTCCTCGGGCAGCACGAGATGCAGCAGCTGTCTCATGACCGAACGCGCGGTCAGCGCGACCCGGATCGCCTTGATCCCCCCCGCCGTCGATCCGGCCATGGCCCCGAGTCCCATCGCCATGACGATCGCGGCGGGTGCCAGCTCGCCCCAGTCCGTGACGAACATTCTCCCGGGCACCGTGTTGAAGCCGGTGCCGGTGTGGGCCGAGACGATCTGGAAGAGCCCCCGCCGGAACAGCGCCTCGGTCGAGGTGTACGCTCCCGTGCTCGCCAGGCCGGCGACGGCGACGGCGAAGAGCGCGAACAGCGACGCGGCGAGGAAGCGGATCTCGATGTTGCGGACGAGTTCGCCGGTGCGCCGCTGCCAGAGGTGGAAATGGAGGGCGAACGAGAGCGCCCCGGCGACCATGAGCACGCCGATCACCAGCTCGACGAGCCAGGAGTGGTAGAGCGCGACGCTCGCCGAGGTGGGCGCGAAGCCGCCCGTGTCGAACGCCGCCATGAAGAGCGTGATCGCGTGGAAGAGCCCTTGCCAGACCGGCATGCCCGCGATGGCCAGCGCCGCCCACAGGGCCAGCACCCCCACCACGAACCACGTGAGCGCGACCCGCCAGATGAAGCGGGCTGTGCGGGCGACGTTCGGCAGGATCTTGTCCTCGCGCGCCTCGCCCGCGTACATGCCCACGGCCCCGCCACCGACGGCGAAGAACGAGAGCATCATCACGACCAGTCCCTGGCCGCCGAGGAACTGCAGGACGTGGCGCCAGAGGTTCACGCTCAACGCGAGGTGGTCCAGATCGTTGATGACGGCCAGGCCCGCAGTCGCCAGCCCACTCATCGCGTCGAAGTAGGCGTCGAGGTAGCGGCTGTAATGGCCTGACAGGTAGAGCGGCACGGCGGCGAAGAACGGCCCGACCAGCCACGATGTGGCCGAGACGACCATGCCGTGCTGCCAGTCGGGTGCACGCCGTGGCCGGGGCGGCAGCTGGGTGGCCATGCCGGCGAGCAGGCAGAGGCAGGCGCCGATGACAAACCCGGCCGCCTCGTTCGTCTCGTTCCACGCGACCGCCAAGATCGCCGGCACGAACATCACCCCGCCCAGCCCGAGCAGCACCCGGCCGCTGAAGCGGGCGACGAGGCTGAGGTCCTGGCGGTCAGGACGGAGCAGCATCGTCCTCAGCGCCTCCGGGCGACGATGCGTTCGGCCACGGTCAGCCCGGCGGCGAGCAGCAGAAACAGGATGGCTGCCGCGCGTCGATCAGCGAGCGCTGGATCGACGAGCGGCTCGCCGGCGGCGCTCACGCTGGCTTCGGAGGAACGGATGATCGCCACCTCCGCGGTGGCCGGATCGACGCGGTGGAAGACGCCGGAGATCTCGAGGATGTCACCGCGCTCGCCGGGTCCGCCGATGGCCTCGATGGCGTCGGCCACCTGGTGGGAGACGAAGACCCCTACGCCTGCGTTGCCGCCGCGGAAGTCGCGATGAGCCGGGAGGGGGCCGAGCGCGTCGGCGTAGACGTCGTCGTTCAGCTGCACCCATGCGCCGTCGGCCCTGCGCAGGATCGCGCCCACGACCTCGCCGCGGTACCGCACGCGCCGCCCGTCGAACTGCTGGGGACAATCGTAGAGCTCGTTGGAGCGCACGAACTGCCGGGATGCGGACGCTGCGTCCTCATCCGAGCGTTCCTGACCCTCCCGTGGGACCGGCTCGTCGCAGGTCACCTCCGCGCGCGGGTCCCCGGCCGGCTCGTCGGCCGGTGGGCCCCCCGGGGCCGTGTCGGGCAGGGGATGTCGCAGCAGCTCGGCGAGCGTCACGATCCCTGCCAGTCCGCCCACGATCAGCAGGCTGGCCAGCAGCACGCGCCCGCGGGCGACCGGGCGGGTGCGGACGTCGCTCATACCTCCCCCCGAACGATCGCGACGAGGTAGCCCGCAAGAGCGAAGACCGCCACGAACTCCAGCCGGCCGATCACCATCTGCGCGATGTAGAGCACCTTCAGAGGCCACTCGAGATCGGGTCGGACGACGCCCACGGAGAGCCCCCCGGAGGACGCGGCCGCGGTGCTCTCGAACAGCGAGAGCTGCAAATCGTAGCCGTAGAACAGCCCCACCAAGCCGCCCGCGAGATAGAGCACGAGCCAGAGCAGCAGGATGGTCGCCGCGGCGCGCACCTGTTCGTTGCGCAGGATCCGCTTGGTGGTGGAGTGGAAGGTCTCGACGACCACGGCGTCCTCGGGCAGCAGCACCTTGCGGATGTCCCGGCGCAGTCCCTTCACGATGAGCCCGACCCGGATGGCCTTGATCCCCCCAGCCGTCGAGCCGGCCATCCCGCCCAGCGCCATCGCCGACACGATCATGGCGGGCGCCAGCACCCCCCAGTCCGTGACGTACAGCCGCCCAGGGACCGTGGCCAGCCCGGTCGTCGTGTGCGCGCTCACGATCTGGAAGAAACCGTGGCGGAAGAGGGGGGCCAGGTCGACGAAGGTCGCGGTCCGGGCCAGCCCGACGACGGTGATGATGAGCAGCCCGGTGATCGAGAGCGCCAGCGTGCGCGTCTCGATGTTGCGGTAGAGCTCACCTCCCCGTCGCTGCCAGAGCTGATAGTGCAGGGCGAAGCTAGCGGCGCCCGCGACCATGATCGGCAGGAGCACGGCCTCGACCAGCGGTGAGTGGTAGAAGCCGACGCTGGCGGACTGGGTGGCGAAGCCGCCGGTGTCGAACGCGGCCATGAAGAGGTTCATCGCGTGATAGAGCGCCGTGAAGGCGGGCAGCCCAGCGGACCAGACGGCCAGCCACAACAGGAGGGAGCCGATCAGGAAGTAGCCCACGGCCACGCGCCAGATGAAGCGGGCGGTGCGCACGACGTTCGGCAGGATCTTCTCCTCCCGGCCCTCGCCGGTGTAGAGCGCTCCGATGCGCCCACCCGCACTGGCGAGGATGGTGAGCACCACGACGACGATGCCCTGGCCTCCAAGGAACTGCATGAGGTGGCGCCACAGGTTCATGCTGCGGGCGAGATGGTCGAGGTCGTTCACGAGCGTGAGGCCGATGGTGGCGAACCCGCTCATCGACTCGAAGTAGGCGTCCAGGTAGCTCACGTAGTGACCCGACAACAGCAGCGGCACCGCGGCGAAGACGGGTGCGAGCAGCCACGACGCGGCCACGATCGCGAGGCCATGGCTTGTCGACAACGGGTGCCGCGTGTACAGGAAGAGCTCCGCCGCGCGCCCGGCGGAGACCGCGAGCCCGACGCCCAGGGCGAAGGCGTAGGACTCGTTGCGCTCGCCGAGCAGCACGGCCATCACCAGGGGGATGAGCATGGCGAGGCCGACGCCGAAGATCACCTTGCCGGAGTAATAGCCGATCAGGCGGAAGTCGCGGTGGTCAGGCCGGAAGAGCATGCCGCCTCAGTACACGAGCGCGACGACGAACGAGATCAGCAAGCCGACCGCCGCGAGCACCAAGGTGGCGACGGTGACGGCCAAGATGCCCGCGAGACCACCTCGCAGCAGCGAGACGTCCCCCCGCTGCGGCCGGTCCGCTCCGCGACGGCCGTCAGGCATGCGCGTGCGCCATGCCGGCTGAGGCGTGGCAGGGGCTCATGCGTGCTCGGCACGATGCTCGAGCACGGCGTTGCGCAGGGTCTCCTCGAGTTCGGGGGTCGTCAGCGCGATCACCTGATCGCCCGGCTGCAGCTCGGTCTCGCCACGAGGGATGAGCGTGTCCTCTCCCCGGAAGATGCAGACCAGGACCGATTCGCGTGGCAGGTGCAGGTCCGCGACCGTGTGGGTCGGCATCTTCGCGTTGCTCGGGATGTCGATCTCGACGAGGTTGATCTTGCCACCGCGCAGGGTGTAGAGGTGCACGAGGTCGCCGACCGTGAGCTCCTCGCGGATGAGCCGGGAGATCAGCGTGGTCGTCGAGACGGCCTCGATCTTCATGCGCTCGAAGATCTCCTCGTTGCGGGGCGAGTTGACCCTGCTGATGGCACGCGGCACGCCGAACGACGTGAGCGCGAGCTGGCAGGCGACGAAGTTGTCGTCATCGTCGTGGGTGGTGGCGACGAAGACATCGGCGCGCTCGACTCGGGCTTGCTCCAGATAGCGGACATCGCACGCGTCGCCGTGGATGACCAGCAGATCGTGGTCGCGCAGCAGCTGCTCGCAGCGGTCCTCGGTCTTCTCGATGATCGTGACGTCGTGGCCGTCGGCCAGCAGCTCGACGGTGATGAACCGTCCGACCTTGCCGCCGCCAGCGATCACGATGTACATGCGCGCTACCTGGCCTCGTCCGGTCCGAGCGGGTTGGCTACGAGCCCCTCCAGATGACGGTGCGCGCCGGCATGCAGCGCCGCGACCAGCAGGTCGCCCTTCTCCAACGCCTGGTCCTCGCGGGGGATGCGCACCCGCTCGCCGCGCCGGACGGCGGCCACTCTGATGTCGCCCTTGCGCTCCAGGTCGTGCAGGGTGACGCCGTGGCCCTCCTCGGTCACGACCATCTCGACGACCTCGACGTCGGCGTCGGGAAAGGCGACGTGCTGGGGGAAGGTGCCGGTCCGCAGCTCGTTCACGATCGCCTTCGTGACGAGCAGCGTGCCGGACACATAGGCGACGCCCATCTTGCGGTACGACGACTCCCGCTCGGGATTGAAGAGCCGGGCCACGGAGTGGGGCACGCCGAACAGCTCGCGAGCGATCTGCACGGCCATGAGGTTGGCGTTGTCGAGGTTCGTCACCGCGGCCAACGCGTCGGCCTTCTCGATCCCGGCGCGCTGCAGGATGTCCTTGTCGGTGATGTCGCCGGTCAAGGTCTCGCCGTTGAACGAGCCACTGATGCGGTCGAACGAGGAGGGATCACGGTCGAGAATGACGACGTCGTGCTCGCCCTCCGAGAGCCGATCCGCCAGCTCGGCCCCCACGCGGCCACAGCCTCCGATGATGACGTGCATGGCGCTTTTCCCGTCGTGTCGGCGGTGTCGGTGCGGCATGGAGTCCGGCGCTTGCGTGGACATGCCACGCCAGGAGTATGCCACCGCGGCCGCCCTCACCCGGCGAACGGCACGTCCTGGCGACCCTCCTATACTGGGCGGGGTGACCACAACCAGCTCCGCGTCCCAGCCGCTGCACGTCCTGCTCGCCGCTCCCCGCGGTTTCTGCGCCGGGGTGGAGCGGGCGATCGAGATCGTCGAGCTTGCGCTGCGCGCCTACGGCGCTCCCGTCTATGTGCGCCACGCCATCGTGCACAACACGCACGTGGTCGCCGATCTTGAGGCGAAAGGCGCCGTCTTCGTCGAGGACGAGTCCGAGGTGCCAGAGGGTGGGCTGATCGTCTTCAGCGCTCACGGCGTCTCACCGGAGGTCAAGGCGGCCAGCGCGCGCCTGGGCCTGCGCACGATCGACGCCACCTGCCCGCTCGTCACGAAGGTGCACTACGAGGCGCGCGACTACGCGGCGCAGGGCTACGCCATCATCCTGGTGGGCCACGAGGGCCACCAGGAGGTCATCGGCACGACCGGCAACGCTCCCGAAGCCATCCATGTCGTGGCCACTCCGGAGGAGGTCGACCGGCTTGGGCTCGACAACCCTGAACGCGTGGCCTACATCACACAGACGACGCTCTCCGTGGACGAGGCGAGCAGTGTGATCGGGGCGATCCTGCGCCGGTTCCCCCACGCCCGTGGTCCCCGCGGAGATGACATCTGCTACGCGACCCAGAACCGCCAGGACGCGACGAAGGAGCTGGCTCGCCTGACCGATCTCGTCCTGGTCATCGGCTCGCAGACCTCGTCGAACTCCCAGCGGATGGTTGAGGTCGCCCGTGACCACGGCGCACCCTCCCACCTCATCGACGACGTGACCCACCTGCGCGAGGAGTGGTTCGACCAGGTCCGCGCAGTGGGGGTGACCTCCGGTGCGAGCGCGCCTGACGTCCTGGTCGACGGCGTGCTGGAGGCGCTGCGCGCCCGTCCCGGCGGTGCGTTGGTGGAGCCGCTCGAGGTGGTGGACGAGCAGATGCACTTCGCCCTGCCGGCCAGCTTGCGCCGGCTGCCGATCGCCTCGGCGTCGTAACGGGGCCCCGACGCGCTCCTAGAGCTCCTCGTCCTCGTCGATCAGGCGTGCCTGCTCGATGTCGTCCTGCGTGACGCCGCCCTCGGAATGGGTGACGTAGGTCAGGCGCACCTTGTTCCAACTGATCTTGATGTCCGGATGGTGGTTCTCTCGCTGGGCCTGCTCGGCCACCTGGTTCACGAAGGCGATCGCACCCGCGAAGTCGTCGAACTCATACGTCCGGCTGATGCCGTCCCCGGTCGTGCCCTCCCAGTGTTCGAGGCGATCGAGCTCATGATGGAACGCGTCGGGGTTCAGCAGGTCAGCCATCGGTCTCATCCTCTTCGTTGTCGGCTGCGGCGTCGGGTGTGGCCTCGGGGGCGGCGTCGGGCGGATCCTCGGATGGGTCGTCGGCGTCGGGCAGTGGGTCCGGTGGCGTCATGCCCGCCGTGTCGAGTCCCAACGCCTCGCAGAAGTCATACCCCACGATCCGCCACTGCCAGTCGCGCAGGTCCAGCGCCGCGCGCAGCTGCGCGGGCGTCGCGGGATCCGAGAGGACGGTCGGCAGGAGTATCCGATTCGGACAGAGCACGCCCGGGTCCAATCCGAGCGCCTGGGCGCGGGCGGCGCGCAGGGCGCGCAGCACGTCGGCGGCCTGTCGATCCTCGCGGGTGAGCTGTCGTCCTCTGGGATCAGACGCCGTCGACGCGGGCGCGAGAGGAGCTGGCGCCTCGGCCCGCGCGTCGTTCAGACTGGAGACCAGCGCCGTTCCGAACCGCCGGACGGACTGTCTGCGCACTCCCCGGCGTCCCAGCTCACTGGCTCTGCTGGCAGGCTTGACGGCCAGATCGACCAGCGTGCCGTCGGAGACGATGCGGCCGGGCGCGGTGTCGTGCTCGCGTGCCAGATGCTCGCGGGTCTCCCACAGTGCCCGCACCCGCCCCCGCGCCGCCGGCTCCAGTCTCCCGATGCCGCGCAGGTTGGTCCAGGTGCGGCGCTCCTCGATCTCCGGCTGATGGCGCACCGCGTCACGTTGTTCGTGATACCAGCCGAGTCGACCCGCGGCGACGAGCCGGCGCCGTAGCTCCGCCCAGAGCGCGGGGAGGTCGGCGACGTCGGCTGCGGCGTATTCGAGCATCTCCGGGCGCAGCGGGCGCTCCTCCCATTCCGCGCGCTGCATGGAGGCCTTGTCCGCGGCCAGTGTGACCCCCAGCAGCTCGGTGAGCAGCGTCTCGAGACCCGTCGGCAGACCGAGCAGCTCGGCGGCGACCGCGGTGTCCTCGACTCGTTCGGGTCGCACGCCGGCGGAAGCCAGAGGGCCGAGATCGTTCGACATGGCGTGCAGCACGGTCACCCGGCCGTCCAGAAACGCGTCGAGCGCGGACAAGTCCTCCACCTTCAGCGGATCGACGAGCACGACGCGTCCGGCCGAGCCGACCTGGATGAGCGCGGCGGTGCGCCAGTAGCGGTCCCAGTCGGCCCGCTCGACGTCGACGCCGATCACCGCCGCTTCGTCGAGCTCGGCCAGCGCCGTGCCCAGCGTGTGCTGTTCATCGACGAGGACGAACGCGTCCAGTGGCATCGTGGCTCCTGGTTGCGGATGAACGCTTCGAAGCCTACGCGGACCGGGGCCGATCGCGCCTTCGCAGCCTGGCCGCTGGCCTCGACGGGCGCGTTTGGGTGGGCAGCTGGCCGGGCAGGTCGTCGGCGCGCGCGGACCCGGGGTCGATGCCGTTCATGCGCTGCCCATCTCTGCCATCGAAAGAACTCCAGGAGCCCACCGCGATGACCCGTTTTGGCTACACCCTGTTCAGCGAGTTGAACGGACCGAAGACCCTGGTCAGCGAAGCCGTCGCCGCGGAGGAGGCCGGCTTCGACTTCGAGGTCGTGTCGGACCACTTTCATCCCTGGTTGGAGAGCCACAGCGACAGCCCGTTCGCGTGGAGCGTGCTCGGTGCGGTGGCTGAACGGACGTCGCGGGTCGACCTGGCCACTCTGGTGACCTGCCCGATCATCCGCTACCACCCGGCCGTCATCGCGCAGGCGGCGGCCACGATGCAGATCATGAGCGACGGCCGGTTCACGCTTGGGCTCGGGGCGGGGGAGCGGCTGAACGAGCACGTCGTCGGCAAGGGCTGGCCGAGCGTGACGATCCGCCACGAGATGCTGACCGAGGCGGTGGAGATCATGCGCCTGCTGTGGGACGGCGGGTTCTGCAGCTACCGCGGACGCCATCTGCAGCTCGAGGACGCGCGCCTGTACACGTTGCCCGACCAGCGCATTCCGATCCTCATCGCTGGCAGCGGGCCCGCCTCCGTCGAGCTGGCCGCGGGCCTCGGAGACGGCTTCGTGGCGATCGCTGACGACGCCGAGCTCGTCAGCTCCTACCGTGAGGCCAGTGGGGGCTCGGCACGCTCGATGGGCCAGGTGGCGCTCTGCTACGACACCGATCAGGCCAAGGCCGTCGAGCTGGCGCACCGGTTCAAGTTCGGCATCTCCGGCTGGAAGGTGATGGCCGAGCTGCCCAATCCGGTGAACTTCGAGGCGGCGACCGCGATCGTGCGCGACGACGACATCACCGGCATCGTCGCGTGCGGACCGGACCCCCAGGTCCACCTCGACGCCATCAACGGCTTCGTCGAGGCGGGCTACGACGAGGTCGCGGTCGTGCAGGTCGGCGACGACAAGGACGGCTTCTTCCGCTTCTGGCGGGACGAACTGGCGCCCAACCTGTAACGGCCGTCTGAAGCTACGCGAGTTTCTTCATCGTGGCGCTGCGCAGCAGCGCCCCCGCTTGCTGTCACCGCTCCCTCGTCCGCCACAACATCGGTCGAAAGCGCGCTCGGGCCCGGAAGCAGCCGATGATGAGCAGCACGCCGATCAGTGCCATGGTGAGCGGCACCAGCGAGAAGAGCGCCTGATCCTCACGCCAGTCGTTCCAGGTGATGCCCCCCCACAGCAGCGTCCAGAGCGTATACAGCAGGGCCAGCGCGATGGCCCTTCGGCGCCAGCGCTTCGCGAGCTCGGCGGCCACGCGTGCGTTGAAGAGATCATCCGGTGGCTGCCGGCGCCAGACATGCAGGGCGATGTCGCGTCGCTCGAGGGGATCCAGCATCCGCTCCCAGACGTGGTCCCACAGCTCGTCGTCCCATTCGAGCTCTGCCGCCAGTTGCTCCTCCACACCGGCCACCTTTTCGAGTTCCCGGAGCGCAGTCTGGCATCAGATCTTCGTCAGAGCCACTCCAGGGGTTCACGCGCCTCGCCGCCGACGCGCACCTCGAAGTGCAGGTGCGGGCCGGTCGAGTAACCGGTGGAGCCGACGTAGCCGATGACCTCGCCCCGCGCGACCGTCTGACCGGCGCTGACCGCGACCTGCGACTGGTGAGCGTACAAGGTCGTGAGACCGCCGCCGTGATCGAGGATGACGGCGTTGCCGTAGCCGCCCAGGCTGCCCGCCGAGTAGACGACGCCGCTCTGGGCCGCATGGATCGGTGTGCCGGTCGGCGCGCCGGTGTCCATGCCCGCGTGGAAGCGCCGGGTGCCGAAGATCGGGTGGACGCGCCAGCCGAAGTTGCTGTCGGTCATGCCGGGAATCGGATGGAAGAAGCGCCCTGAGGCGGCCATCGGCACGGCCGCAGGGCCACCAGGAGCGGTCCGGATCCGTGTGCGCAGCTCCTCCTGCAGGCGCTCTTCGGTCGCTTGCAGCTCCGCCACGAGCTGGCGGTAGCTCTCCCGGTCGCCCTCGATGGATCGGAGCACCTCGCGATGCGCGCGCGCCGAGGCGTCGGCCTGGGCTCGCAGCGCCGTGCGCTCGTCGACGAGCGCGCGCACGCGCGCCTCCTCGGTGGCGGCGAGCTGGCGCTGTTTGGCGTGGCGGTCGCGCAGCCGGGCGAGCACGGCCTCGGTGGCGGCCAGCCTGTGCTGGCCCTCGGCGGCCTCGGTCACCGCGACCCGATCAGCCTCCAGCACGGTCTCCAGATAGTCCACCGAGCGCGCGAGCTCCGTGAACGACCGGGCGCCGAGCACGATCGTGGCGTAGCCCTGCCCGCTCAGCTCCGAGGCCAGGCGCGCGCGCGCCGAGGCGTTCTGCGTGCGCTGGTCCAGCTTGGACCGGGTGGCGAGCGCGCGGCGCTCGTTCTCCAGCAGCGCCGCGTTGGCTCCTGCCACCGTGCGTTGCACGGTCGCGAGCCCGCGTTGCGCTTGGCTCAGCTCGTCTCCCAGCTCCGCGAGCTCACCGGCCAGCAAGTTGCGTCTGGCGTCCACCGTCTGGAGGTCCGCCAGGGTGGCGCTGCTCCGCTGCGTCACGTCTTCCAGGCCGGTCTGCGCCCGCTTCAGCTTCTGCTGGACCTTCTCGAGACGCTCAGAGGGCTGAGGGCGTGGTGCGGCGTGTGCGGCCGGTCCACCGACGGGACCCGCCACGGCGAGCACGCAGCCGAAGACCAGCGTGATCGCAACGGTCACGCGGAGCGGGCGTCGAGTCGCGCGGGCGGGCAAGGGCATACCACCGTCATCGGGTCGGGTTACGCCCTGACCTGTCGGCGCGTGCGCCCCGGGACTGAAGGGCTCGCGTGCGTGCCCCGTGCGCTACTGCGAGAGTGGCAGGCTCCGGCCGACCAGCGACGGCTTCGTGCTCGCCATCGCCGCGGCGATGCCGATGATGGCCTTGGCGGCCGGCGTGTCGGGATCGTTGACGACCAGTGGCACGCCGGTGTCCGCCCCGCTCATGAGACGGGGATCGATGGGCACCGTGCCCAGCAGCTTCGTGTCGAGCTCCGCGGCGAGCAGCTCGCCCCCGCCAGAGCCGAACAGGCGGTATTCATGGCCGGTGTCGGGAGCGATGAAGACCGACATGTTCTCGATGACCCCGCCCACGCGCATGCCCGTCTGCGCCGTGGACTGGCCGGCCCGCAGCGCCACCCGCTGAGCGGCCGTCTGTGGCGTGGTCACGACGATCATCTCGGCGCCGGGCAGCATCTGCGCCAGCGAGATCGCGATATCGCCGGTGCCGGGCGGCAGATCGCAGAGCAGGAAGTCGAGCTCACCCCAGTCGACGTCGGAGAGGAACTGCTCCAACGCGCGGTGCAGCATCGGGCCCCGCCAGATCACCGGCTTCTCCTCGTCGAGGAAGAAGCCGATGGAGATGATCTTCACCCCGTGCGCCGTGAGCGGCACGACCCTGTTGTTGACCGCGGTGGCCTGCCCTCTGGCACCCATCATCCGGGGGATCGAATAGCCCCAGATGTCGGCGTCGAGGACTCCCACCGCGTGTCCTTGCTGGGCCAGTGCGACGGCGAGGTTCGTGGTGAGCGACGACTTGCCGACGCCCCCTTTGCCGGAGGCGATCGCGAAGATGCGGGTGCTCGACTCGACCGAGGCGAACGGGTTGGTGGCCATAGTGGTGTCAGACTCCTGCCCGAAGGCACCAGAGGATCACGGGATGGTGCTCACGCTACCGCCGTCGCAGGGAGGGCGCAGGTGAAGCTGGTTCGTCCTCCCGCGCTGCGCTCTGGTGATCGCGTCGCGCTGCTGGCCCCGTCCTCGCCGGTGCTGCACCCGGATCGCCTCGCGCGCGGCGTCGAGCTGCTGACCTCCTGGGGCCTCGAACCGGTCACGATGCCGCATCTGCACGGTCAGCACGGCTTTCTCGCGGGGACCGACGCGCAACGGCTGGCCGATCTCCGCGGGGCGCTGGAGGACCCCTTCATTCACGCGATCTGGTGCGCCCGTGGCGGGTACGGCGTCCAACGGCTGCTCGACGGCCTCGACTACGAGCGCCTGCGGTCGCACCCGAAGTTGGTCGTGGGTTTCAGCGATCTCACCGCGTTGCTCGCCGCGCTCGGCCGTCGCGCCGGCCTTGTCACCATCCACGGCCCGATGGGGGAGTGGGATGACGCCCGCACCGGCGCGGAGCAGGCCGCCTGGTTGCGCAGGCTGTTGACCGAACCGCGGCCGCTCGGCCGTGTGCCGTCCCCACCGTGCGACGTGCTGGTCGACGGCGTCGCCGAGGGCGTCCTCTACGGTGGCAACCTCTCGTTGCTCTCCGCCTCGGTCGGGACGACGGACCAGCCGGACCTCCGGGGTGCGATCGTGCTGATCGAGGAGGTCGGGGAGCGGCCTTACCGCGTAGACCGGATGCTGCGCCATCTCTTGCGCGCGGACGTTTTCGAGGGACTCGCCGGGTGCGTCTTCGGCGCCTTTGTCGGTTGTGAGGAGCGGCGGGCGCAGCGCTCTTCGCAGACGGTCGAGGAGGTGGTCACCGTCTTCGCCCACGAGCTCGGCGTGCCGACGATCGCCGGCGCGCCGCTCGGGCACGGCCCCGGCCAGCTCGCGCTTCCGCTCGGCGTGCGGGCGCAACTGGACGCTCGGAGAGGCTTCCTTGACCTGCTGGAGCCCGCCACCATACGGTGAAGAGCGGCGGGGTTGGGGCGGACAATGGCCCAAACCGGCTATGGTGTGTGGGAGCGGGGAGTGGCACGGTCAGGAGCGGGGTCTGCGCGGCGCCGTCGGTGCCAGCGCGGGACGTTCCACGACGTGCAGTGTGGACGTGCAGTGTGAAGGGGAGCATGCGTTGAGGTTGCTTACGATGGCGAGCGCTGCCGTGCTTGCGGCCGCTCTCGCCGCCGCGCCGACAGGGCGGGCGGAGGCGTCGGCGGTCACGTGCGCTGGTCTGCCGGTCACGATCGAAGGAACGGCGCGTCGCGACGTTCTCGTGGGAACACCGGGCGACGACGTCATCTTTGGCGGCAGCGGCGCTGACCGGATTCACGCGGGCGGCGGGGACGACGTCGTCTGTGGCGGCCGGGGAGCGGATCGACTGCTCGGTGAGGAGGGCAACGACCGCCTGATCGGCGGCGGCGGCGCTGATCGCCTCTTCGGTGGCCCTGGAGCGTTCGATGAGCTCTCCGCCGACCGGGGCCGCGGCCTCTTGGATGGCGGGCCTGGGGACTTGGACCGCGCCGACTTCTCGAGGGCACGCGCCGGTGTGGCGGTCGATCTGGCGAAGCGACGGGCGGTCGAGCGTCGCCTCGGCGGCCAGCGTGACCGTCTGCGCGGGATCGAGGTGGTGCTCGGCACAGCCTTCGCCGACGTCCTGCTCGGCGATCCGGGGGCGAATGTGCTGGCGGGCGGTGGCGGCAGCGACCTGCTCGATGGAAGGGGCGGCGTCGACCTCGGCCTGACGCTCACCGCCGGCGGAGTCGAAGTCGACCTTCGCCGCGGCTTCGCCAACGGGGAGGGACAGGACCGGCTCGAATCTCTCGAGGGTTTCGTCGGCGGCGCTGGCAACGATCTGATCGTCGGCGGCCCTGGCGCGGAGACGCTCGTCGGAGGTGTCGGCCCTGACCGGCTGCTGGCCCGCGGTGGCGAGGACGCCCTCTTCGGCGGCTGGGGAGAAGACCATCTCCGCGCAGGCCCCGGAGGGGACCGCTTGGCGGGCGACCGCGGCCCAGACGAACTGCTCGGCGGTGGCGGGTTCGACGTGGACGTCGCGGCCTTCGGTGAGCTCGACCGCGGGATCTTCGTCGACCTGCAGGAGGGCTACGCCATGGAGCGCGTCGACTCCGGTGACCGCGACCGGCTGCGCGGTATCGAGGGCGCCCAGGGCACCAGCTTCGCCGATGTGCTCCTCGGGACGCCGGCGCGCAACAGCCTCGAGGGCGGCGCCGGAGCCGATGACCTGCGTGGATACGCCGGTGATGACTACCTCTTCGGCGGATGGGGCGTGGATGAGGCCGACGGATGGGAAGGCCTCGACACGTGCTACGCCGAGACGGCGCGACGCTGTGAGCGTCCCGGTGAGGGCAACGGTCCGGAGACGGACGGCTCTGAGCGGAGCGACCACGCGCCCGAGACCGACGCCATGCGACGAGCGTGGGACTCCCTCGTCGAGGGGCTCGTGGCGATGGACGCCGAGACCGGTCACGCTGAGCATGGCGACGGAGAAGGTCAGGTCGCGGAGGCGCTCCCCGCCGACGTCACAGCCGGTTCCTCGACCTGCCGTGTCACCACCGGCGGACCGTCCGAGCTGACGATCACGGCCCCGACGTCGGTGGCGTCCACGTCGGCGGCGGCATCGGGAAGCTCCCAGACCGTGTTCTGGCAACCGGTCGTCTACCGCTGGACGGGCTCGCGCTGGGAGCTGTTCTCGTCCCAGCGGTACTTCCGTGGACTCGCCTTCGGCCAGGAGGCGCGTCGCGCGGCTGGACCACTGGCGGAGTTGGTCGGCGTCGGCGGTCCGCTGCAGGCGGGTCCGGCCGCTGCATGGCATCGTCTCGCCGACGACAGCCAGGCCACCGCCCTGCGGTTGAGCGTCCCCGTCGACGCCTACTACACCGTGCTGCACTATGTGGAGTGGGCAGGAACGGGTGGCGGGTTCGCGCTTGGTCCGATGCGCACGGTGGTGGCCGAGCGTGGCGGTGCGCTGACCGGTCCGCCGTACCTCGCTCCGTGGTGCCGCTCCTAGGTGCGCACGAGATCCGTCTGCTCAAGCTGACGGCTCGCTCTGCCGAACTCTCTAGCCGACGTCCCGCGGGCTGGGCGCGTTGGCATTCCGTGCGGACAGCTCTCGCGGGTGAGTTCGAGCGAGAGGAAGCGCGGATGGGCAGGCGCGCGTTGGCGACGGCCACGATGGCCCTCGTCCTGATAGCCTCGGCCTGCGGCTCACCGACGGCCACGCCGGTGGCCAGCACCACCACGCCGGCCGCGGCACCGAGTGCGCCATCGAGCCCGCCGAGCGAGGTCGGGCGGCCTCGCTCGAAGTACTGGACGAAGGCTCGTATGGCGGCGCTGCGTCAGGCGAAGGATGCCTACGTGCCGCCCCCGCCCCCCGCGTCGGGCGCCACCGCTGCGGTGACGGTCCCGGTCGCGCCGACCGAGGACTCGCCCTCAGGGGCGGAGGTGGTCGTTCCTGCCCCGACGCCGACACCGGCGGGCACGCCCGAGCCGCCTGCCGCGGTCGAGCCAGCTCCCGCGCCTGCAGCACCAGAGAAGCGTCCCGGCGCCAGAGAGCCCCGGACTGAGCTCTCGCAGCGGTTCAAGGACGCACTCACCGCCATCGACGCCGATCTGCGTGACGACAGGATCACACTGGCCCAGGCATTGCGTCGCCTCCAGCGCATGCGACAGTGGGACGGCCTGTCGCGCGCCGAGGGAAGGTTGCTCAAGGAAAACGTCCGCAGGGTGCGAGCGATCATGCGGGAGCGCGCCCGCACCCGGCTCGGCGGATAGATTACCCTTCCGACAGCCAGGACGCGAAGGGAGACCGGTGAGCATGACGCAGACGGCACAGGGCCCGGCGAAGCAGGTTGCCAAGCAGGCCGCACGCGCCGCGGCGCGCCGCGCGGCCCAGGGGGCGGCGCGGGGTGCCATCCGTGGCGTCTTGCCCGGTCAGACGGCGGCGCGGCCGCAGCGGGGTCCGGTCGCGCGCGCCGCGCAGCACGTTGGGAAAGGCCTCTTGGCCGGCCTGGCGGGGACGGTGGCCATGACTGCTTCCAGCACCCTCGAGATGAAGCTCCGTGGCCGTGGCGGCAGCAGCGCGCCTGCGGACGCGGCGGCGAAGATGCTCGGCATCTCCAGCTTCACCGATGACGACGCCAAGGCCCGTTTCGGCACTATGGTTCACTGGGGCTACGGCACCGGTGGGGGAGCCGTCCGGGGGCTGCTCTCCGGGCTCGGCTTCGGCCCCCGCGTCGCGAACGGTCTGCACGGCCTGGTTGTCTGGGGCTCTGAGCAGATGATGCTGCCGGCGCTCGACGTCGCACCGCCGCTCACGCAGTGGGGCGCGAAGGAGATCGCCGTCGACGCGTGGCACCACACCGTCTACGTCGTTGCCACCGGGCTGGCCTACGAGCGGCTGGACGCCTCGTCGGCGCGCTGACGCCGGCGGTGGGCGGCGACGTTTGAGCGGTTGCCGCAGCCGGCGCTGCAGAAGCGGCGGGAGCGGTTGCGCGAACCGTGGCGTCCGCCGCCGCCGCCGCCATCGACGGCGCCCTCATCACCGCCTCCAACCGCAGGCTCACCGTGCGCACCGCGTCCATGTCGCTCGGGACGCTTCACCGGGTCCTCGACCAGCATCACCTGGTCCACAACCCCGCCCCGTCGAGTCCATGGTGGCGCCCATGCGTGCGAGCGCCGTGACGTCGACGGGCGATGGTTGGTCCGCAGCTCGCCGCAACCCACACGTGGGCAAGAGGTCCTTCCCTGGGTGGGCACAACGGTAGCGTGTTGGTCGAGAAGGTGAAAAAGCGCCGCGCGGGGTTGCCGTCGGCAACGTGCGGGCACCGCAGGAGGTGTGCGGTTTGCGATGGTCTGTCTTGCTTCTGGTCTTGGCACTGGCGGTCTCCGCCTGCCAGGACGAACAAGCCGAGCGCGAGGCGTTGGCCAGGCTCGCTCCGTTGGAGAGCTCCACGGGCCCGGCGACAGCTACTCCCTCCGCCTCGCCGTCCGCACTGGGTACGGCGAACCCATCGGACACGGCTGCGAGCCGTTGCACGAACGAGCGGGCCGCGTACACGGTGAGCTACCCCGAGGACTGGGTGACGAACACCGCGTCCGGCTCCGATCCCGCTCCGTGCACCCTGTTCGACCCGCAGAGCGTCACCGACGAAGCCGCGATCACGCTCGCCGTCGAGAGCACGGCCTTTGCCACGGCCAGCGCCGGCCAGGGGCTCGGCCGCGTCCGCAGCCTGGCTGTGGGCGCCGTCGGCGGCATGGCGGCGGTACGGCTGCGCACGGTCACGGCAGACGCCGGCTCGCTGCCCGCCGGCACCCGCCGGACCACCTGGGTCATCGACCTGCAGGACGTGCTCGGCGGCGACACGGTGCTCACGGCCGCCACCGACGAGACCGGACCCGGTGAGTACGGCCAGCTCCAGGGCGTGCTCGACGACATGATGGCCAGCCTGGTGTTCACCACGACCCCGACGTCAGACGTCGTCCTGCGGGTGGCCGGTCCGGAGGCGTTCCAGGTGACGGCTCATCGGCGGGAGGGGCGCCGAGTCTGCCTCGGCCTTGCCATCGGCCAGCGCATCTTCACCGACTGCACGTTCCGCGCCGAGCCGGCGGGGCAGCTCTCGGTCGCCGTGCTCGCTCCGGTCGCCCCGATCGCGGTGACGGCTGGCACGACCACGGAAAATGTCGCGCGGGTCGATCTGGAGCTGGGCTCGGGAAGGGTGGTGTCGAGCGTGCCGCGGGCGATCCCCGAGGGCGGGTACGCGTGGGCCGCACCCGTGGATGTCGACCGGGTCCGCGAGGTGCGAGCGGTCGGCCGAGCGGGCAGAGTGATGGGGCGCGCCCAACCTTAGGGCGCCGAAAGGAAGCCATTGTGGATTCGCCACTGGAGCAGGTCGCCGACGGGGTGCACCGTTGCGCCGACGGGCTCGTCAACTTCTACCTCGTCGAGGAGGACGGTCAGCTCACCGTCATCGACGCGGGCTGGCGTCGCAGTTGGTCCCATCTGCAGCGAGCCGTCGGCGAGCTGAAGCGCACACTCGCCGACGTGCAGGCGGTGCTGCTCTCCCATGGTCATCCCGACCATCTCGGGATCGCCGAGAAGATGCGGACCGCGCTCGGCGCACCCGTGCACGCCCACCGTGACGAGGTGAAACGCGCGCAGGGGAAGGCGGACGGTGCGTCGCCGTTCGCGCTCGTCCCTGCGCTCCTGCCGCATCTGTGGCAACCGTCGGCGCTGGCGTTCGTCCTGCACGCCACCGGGCGGGGGTTCATGACGCCGAAGTGGGTCAGCGAGGTGGTGGCGTTCGACGGCGACGCGCCCCTGGATGTGCCGGGGAGACCGCGGCCGCTCGCGGCGCCCGGCCACACCGAGGGGCACACGGCCTACGTGCTCGCCGATCGCGGAGTCGTCTTCACCGGGGACGCGCTGGCGACGCTGGATGTGCTCACCCGTGAGCGCGGACCGCGTCTCATGCCCAAGGCGCTCAATGTCGATCATGCACAAGCGCGCGGCTCGCTGCAGACGCTGGAGAGCGTCGAGGTCGAGACGCTGCTGCCCGGACACGGGCAGCCCTGGCACGGGCGGATGGCCGACGCCGTCGAGCAGGCCCGCCGCGCCGACCAGTAGCGCGGCTTCGATCGCGCAGACCATGCCTAACAGGGCGCACGTAGGCGTCGACCTGGGGGCTGGGGCTCCAGGCAGCTGGCAGATGAAGAAACTCGCGGATCCGCGGGCTCTTCCCGTAGCCGAGCATGATGGCGATTGTGTTGTCAGGCGCGGTGGCCGATCACCGTCACGAGCCCCCGGGGCAGCTCCTCGGCGCCGAACGCCGCCTGGATGGTCGCCTCGACACCGTGCTGCGCGAGCAGCGCCGGGATGCGGCCGGTCTCGACGAGCACGTTCTCGTGCCGTTCGTCGTCCCGCCTCCAGGCGCCGTCAG
Source organism: Euzebyales bacterium (assembly GCA_038233095.1). GTDB lineage: Bacteria > Actinomycetota > Nitriliruptoria > Euzebyales > Egibacteraceae > JBBSMR01. The sequence continues at coordinate 47,449 of JBBSMR010000009.1, read as the reverse complement.
GCATGCGGGTGAAGGTCGCTATGTCGCGGACGAACCGATCCGGCGAGGGGAGGGAGAAGACGGTCACCAACGCCCAGTCAGCGGCGACGCGACCGTGGTTCGGAGCGTCGCGGCGGGCCGCTCCCCACGCCAGATCGCAGATGTCCAGGGCCAGCACCGCACCAGGGCGGAGCGCGTGGGCGGCCGCCACCAGGGCGCGGTCGACGGCGGCCTCGTCGGGGAGGTAGCTGAGCACGTGACCGACCGAGACGATCGCATCCGCGGGCGGCAGCGGATCGTCGGGCAGAGTGAGCTGGCGCACCTCGGCCTCCGCCGCGTGCTCCTCGGCGAGTGAGAGCATGGCGGGTGAGGTGTCCGTGGCGATCACCCGGTGGCCGGCATCGAGCAGATGGCGGGTGAGCAGCCCGCTCCCGCAGCCCAGCTCAAGCACCTGACCGCCGCGTCGGCGGACCGGTTCGAGCAGCTTCAGGATCCCAGGGGCGCAGGCGTCAGCGTGGAAACCGAACCCGCGGTGGTGAACGAGGGCGAGGTCTTCCCGGTACACCGGATCATGCTCACCGCTCACGCTGACCTCCTTCGGGCTGCTTCGGCTTGCGCCGCGCGCGGGCTAGGGTAAGTGCGCGCGCCAGGCGGTTGAGGAGGTCAGCATGCGGTTCCTGCAGGCAAGCATAAGCAGCGCGGCGGCGGATCTCACCTACGACGACGTCTTCATGGTGCCGGGGCGCTCCGCGGTGAGCTCGCGGTTGGACGTGGACCTGGCGAGCGTGGACGGCACGGGCACGACCATCCCGCTGGTCGCGGCGAACATGACCGCGGTCTCGGGGCGGCGGATGGCCGAGACGATCGCTCGGCGGGGCGGCCTCGCCGTGACCCCCCAGGACATCCCGGTCGACATCGTGCGCGATGTCGTCGACTGGGTGAAGGCGCGCCATCCGGTCTTCGACACCGCGCTCACGCTCGCGCCGACCGACACAGTGGGCGACGCGCTCGGTCTCGTGTCGAAGCGCGCGCACGGAGCCGTCGTCGTGGTCGACGACGGGCGCCCCGTCGGCGTCGTCACGCCGAACGACTGCGCCGACGTCGACCGGTTCACGCAGGTGCGCGAGGTGATGTCGGCTGACCTCATGACCGTGCCCGACACGACCTCGCCGCGCGACGCCTTCACGGTGCTTCACGAAGCGCGGCGGCGCTTGGCGCCGGTGGTCGGCGTCGACGGCCGACTCGAGGGGATCCTCACGCGCCAGGGCGCGCTGCGGTCCGCGCTGTACGAGCCCGCGCTCGACGCGGAAGGCCGGCTGCGGATCGGCGCGGCCGTCGGCATCAGCGGCGAAGCGGAGCGCAAGGCCAAGGCGCTGTTGGCCGCCGGCGTCGACGTGCTCGTGGTCGACACCGCGCACGGGCATCAGGAGCGCACGCTCGAGGTGGTGCGGGCGATCCGCACGCTGGAGCCGCCCGTGCCGATCGTGGCAGGCAACGTCGTCACGGTGGCCGGCGTGGCCGACCTCGTGGACGCGGGTGCGGACATCGTGAAGGTCGGGGTCGGGCCCGGAGCGATGTGCACGACCCGCATGATGACCGGCGTCGGACGCCCGCAGTTCTCCGCGGTGCTCGAATGCGCGGCGGAGGCGCGCCGCCTGGGACGCCACGCCTGGGCGGACGGGGGCGTCCGCCACCCGCGCGACGTCGCCCTCGCCCTCGCCGCCGGCGCGTCGAACGTCATGATCGGCTCGTGGTTCGCCGGCACCTGTGAGTCGCCGGGGGATCTGCAGCGTGACGCCGACGAGCGCGCCTACAAGGTGAGCTTCGGCATGGCGTCGGCGAGGGCGGTGAAGGACAGGGCGGCCGACGAGGACGCTTTCGAACACGCCCGCAAGGCGCTCTTCGAAGAGGGCATCTCGTCCGCGCGCATGTATCTGGACCCCGAGCGCCCCGGTGTCGAGGACCTCATCGACCGCGTCGTCGCGGGCGTCCGCAGCGCCTGCACCTACGCGGGCGCGCGCTCGCTGGAGGACCTGCACGAGCGCGCCGTCGTCGGCACGCAGAGCCGGGCCGGCTACACCGAAGGTCAGCCCCTGCCCACCGGATGGTGACCGTGGCCCCGCCGTTCGCGCCCGACAACCCGGACTTCGTGGCCGATCCCTACCCGACGTACGCCGAGCTGCGACAGACAGGGCCGCTGCACTGGCACGAGCCGGCAGGTTTCTGGCTGGTGCCCCGCCACGCCGATGTCGACGCCGCGCTGCGTGATCGCCGACTCGGGCGGGACTTCACCCCCTACGAGCCGGCTGAGCGGTACGGCCCCTGGAACCGCGTCAACATCCACGCGCTGCTCGAGATGGAGCCGCCCGATCACACCCGCCTGCGCCGGCTGGTCGCTCGCCCGTTCACCCCTCGCAGGGTCGAGGGGCTGCGGCCGTGGATCCGTGAGACCGCGACCGGCCTGCTGGCTCCGGTGATCGAGCGCGGCGGCGGTGACCTGGTCGCCGAGCTCGCCGAACCGCTGACGGTCGCAGTCATCGCCGAGCTTCTCGGCATCCCAGAGCGCGACCGCCACCGGCTCCGGCCCTGGTCGAACGCCATCGTGGCGCTGTACGAGCTGGGTCACGACGAGGAGACCGCGGACCGGGCCATCCAGGCCGCAAAGGAGTTCGACGCCTACCTGCGTGACCTCGCCGCGCGCCGCCGCCGCGAACCGGGAGAGGACCTGTACAGCGCGCTCGCCGTCCAGGCCGTCGACGGTGACAGCCTGAGCGATGACGAGCTCGTCGCCACCGCGGTGCTGCTGCTGAACGCGGGCCACGAAGCGAGCGTGAACGTGCTCGGCAACGGGGCGCTGGCGCTGCTGCGCCATCCGGAGCAGCTCGCCGCGCTGCGCGCCGAGCCCGAGCTGCTCGGCTCGGCGGTCGAGGAGCTGATCCGCTACGACACCCCGCTCAGCCTCTTCCAGCGCACGGTCCTCGAGCCCGCCGAGGTGGGCGGTCGGGAGCTCGAGCCGGGAGAGCGCGTCGGCCTGCTGCTCGGCGCCGCGAACCGGGACGATGCGGCCTTCGACGCACCCGACGACCTCGATGTCGCGCGCCGCCCCAATCCACACGTCGGCTTCGGCGCGGGCATCCACTTCTGCCTCGGAGCGCCACTGGCGCGGATCGAGCTGCAGGAGGCCTTCAGCGTCCTGCTCGAGCATCGCCTCGAGCTGATCGAGGAGCCGGCGATCCGACCGACCTTCCAGTTCCGCGGCTACCGGTCACTGGATGTGCGGGTCGTCTGATTCGGCGAAGTCGGCGCGCAGCACCTGGCTGATCTCCCCGAGCGCCTGCCAGGCGCCCTCGCCGAGGTTCGGCAGCGAGCAGTAGCCGTGCGGCGCGCGCACGTACTCGGTGAAACGGGTCGGCACTTCCGCCGCACGCAGCCGCTCGGCGTAGGCGCGGCCCTCGTCGCGCAGCGGGTCGTACTCGGCGGTCTGGACCAGCGCCGGGGCGACGCCGGACAGATCCTCGGCGAAGAGCGGCGAGACCAGTGGATCCTGGCGATCCGTCTCGGTCCCGAGGTAGTGGTGCAGGTAAACCCGCATGTCGGCGTGGGTGAGCAGCGGGCCGTCGCGGAACTCCTCGATCGAGGGCTGGCTCATCGTGGCGTCGGTGGCCGGGTAGATGAGCACCTGCCGGCGTAGGCGCGGCGCGCCCTCGTCGCGTGCGAGCAGTGCGACCACGGCGGCCAGGTTGCCCCCCGCGCTGTCGCCCATCACCGCGATCCGGTCACGGTCGGCGTCCAGTCGGTCGGCGTGACTGGCCACCCACGTGAGCGCGTCCCAGGCGTCGTCGACGGCGGCGGGGAATGGGTGCTGCGGGGCCAGGCGGTAATCCACCGAGACGACCAGCGCGCCGGTCCGCTCGGCGAGCCGGCTGCACAGCCAGTCGGCGCCGTCCAGCCCGCCGAGCACCCATCCGCCGCCGTGGTAGTGGACCACGACCGCGTGCGGCCCCGAGCCCCCGGGTCGGTAGAGCCGCAACGGGATCGCTCCCGCCCGCCCGACGGCCTGGTCGACAACGATCCGCACGCGCGACGACGGCTTGCCGTACAACCAGTGCGTGAACGCGTTGCGGGGGATCGACTGGCGTTGGGCCTCGCGGATCTCGTCCAGGCCCATCCGGGCGATCGGCTTCTCGACCCTTGGTCCGAGCCAGTCGACCAGGCGCATGGAGAGCGGCAGCGACACGTCTGCTCCCTTTCGACGACGGCCGCTCACTCTAGACAGATCTCACGACTTGGCCACGGGGCGATCCCCCCGTTCGCCGGGGCGCCGCGTACGCTGCCCCGCATGGGAGACGAGACGCACGAGCCCGAGGTGCACGGCTACCTGCTCGACATGGATGGTGTGCTCGTCCGGGAGGAGCGGCTGATCCCCGGCGCCGACACCTTCATCAAAGCGCTCAGCGAGCGTGGGCTGTCGTACCTCATCATGACGAACAACTCGATCTATACCCCTCGCGATCTGAGCGCCCGCCTCTCGCGGACCGGCATCGAGGTCGACGAGCGCTGCATCTGGACCTCCGCGCTGGCCACGGCCCAGTTCCTGGACTCCCAGCGGCCCGGTGGCTCGGCATTCGTCGTCGGCGAGGCGGGCGTGACCACCGCGCTGCACGAGGTTGGCTACGTGCTCGACGAGCGCACGCCCGACTACGTCGTGCTCGGTGAGACGCGCACCTACAGCTTCGAGGCGATCACCCGCGCGATCCAGCTCATCAACGCCGGCGCGCGCTTCATCGCGACGAACCCGGACGAGACGGGGCCGTCACCCGACGGGGCGCTGCCGGCCACCGGCTCGGTCGCGGCGCTCATCACCAAGGCGACCAGCATCGATCCGTACTTCGTCGGCAAACCGAACCCCCTCATGTTGCGCTCGGCGCTGAACGCGGTGCAACTCCACTCCGAGCACACGATCCTGGTGGGTGACCGCATGGACACCGACATCGTGGCGGGGTTGGAGGCGGGCCTTCGGACCGTGCTTGTGTTGAGCGGTTCCACGTCGGAAAGAGATGTTGATCGTTTCCCGTACCGGCCGTGGAAGGTGGTCGACTCGGTCGCGGGCATCGATCCCTGAGTCGCGCAGGTTACGGGCGCGTAAAGACTTAGCAATCTGCTCAAATCGGTCTTCCCAGCGTGGCACATGTGTGCTTTACTGGAGTCTCCGCCACTGATTGGCAAGTTGCTATGACTCAGTCTTCCCTCACCGTTCCTCGCCACCGCGACGACCTCACCGTGGAGCGCCGCCCGCGCCAACACCTCCAGCCGGCCGTCCCCATCGCCATCAGCGATGAGGAGGAGATCATCAGGATCCGCCGGGTGACCTCACCGATCCGGGTCACGGAGCGGACGACCGCCGCACCCACGCCGCCGGCTCGGTAGCGCGCCCCGCCCCGCGTGCGGCGGGGGACGGTCCTGGGTAGACCTCCTCCACACGCGACGTGGGGAAGGGCGGCACCGTGACAAGAGATCCGCAGGCCGGACAACCGGCGACCGAGGACATGCTCGTTGACTTGGACGCGCTCCTGGCCGCCTATTACGACCAGCAGCCCGATCCGAGCGAGCCGTCGCAGCTCGTGGCCTTCGGCACGTCGGGTCACCGGGGCTCATCGTTCGACGCGAGCTTCAACGAGGCGCACATCCTCGCGACCACACAGGCGATCTGCGCCTACCGCGCGGGACAGGGCATCGACGGGCCGCTCTTCTTGGGCCGGGACACCCACGGTCTGTCCGAGCCGGCGTTTCGCACCGCTGTCGAGGTGCTGGTGGCCAACGACGTCGAGGTGCTCGTGGACAGCCGCGACGGCTACACCCCGACGCCGGCGCTCTCCCATGCGATCCTGCGCCACAACGAGCGCTCAGCCGGCAACGGCGCGGCTGCCGATGGCATCGTCGTCACACCCTCGCACAACCCGCCCGAAGACGGCGGTTTCAAGTACAACCCACCCAACGGAGGCCCCGCCGGCGGCGAGGTCACCGGCTGGATCGAGGAGCACGCCAACGAGCTGCTCGCCGCGCAGCTCGAGGGGGTGCGGCGCACGCCGTGGGAGGAGGCGCGCTCACAGGCCGGCCGCTACGACTTCCGCGACGCCTACCTCGACGATCTGCACCGGGTGATCGATGTCGACGCCATCCGGGGCGCCGACCTGCGTCTCGGCGTGCATCCGCTCGGCGGTGCGAGCGTGGAGTACTGGGAGGTCCTCGGAGAGCGCTTCGGCTTCGCGCTGGAGGTGGTGGACGACACCGTCGACGCCCGGTTCGGCTTCATGACGCTGGACTCCGACGGGAAGATCCGCATGGACTGCTCCTCCGCGGACGCCATGGCCAGCCTGATCTCGTTGCGGGACCGCTTCGACGTAGCGTTCGGCAACGACGCGGACGCCGATCGTCACGGGATCGTGACGCCGGAGGGGCTCATGAACCCCAACCACTACCTGGCGGTCGCCATCTCCTACCTCTTGCGCGAGCGGGAGAGCTGGCCGCGCGACGCGGGAGTCGGCAAGACGCTGGTCTCCAGCGTCATGATCGACCGCGTCGTGGAGGAGGCCGGCCGCAAGCTAGTCGAGGTGCCGGTCGGGTTCAAGTGGTTCGTGGAGGGGTTGGCCGACGCCTCGCTGGTCTTCGGCGGCGAGGAGAGCGCCGGCGCGTCGCTGCTCACGCGCGAGGGCAAAACCTGGACGACCGACAAGGACGGGATCGCGCTCGACTTGCTCGCCGCCGAGATCACGGCGAAGACGGGCCGCTCTCCGGCCGAGCACTACGCCGAGCTGACGGAACGCCACGGCGACCCCGTGTACCGGCGGACCGACTTCCCGGCGAGCTCCGAGGAGCAGCGCCGCCTGAAGGAGCTCGCGCCCGACGACGTGCAGGCCGAGCAGCTGGCGGGTGCGAAGATCACGGCCATGCTCACCGAGGCGCCGGGCAACGGCGCGGCCATCGGGGGGCTGAAGGTGGTCACCGAGGACGGCTGGTTCGCCGCACGGCCCTCGGGCACCGAGCAGAAGAACAAGATCTACGCCGAGAGCCTGCGCGGCGAGGAGCACCTGGAGCAGCTGCTGGAGGAGGCGCAGGAGATCGTCTCTGCGGCTACCGGGGACTGAGCGACGCTTTCAGCTCGTCGGCGCGTCCGGTTCGGTCTCGCCCCGCGAGCGCTCCAGACGCTGGCGGGTCCGTGCGGTCGCGCTCGCGGGTCGCACAGCGATGGTGTCGAGGACAGCCTGCTCACCGTCGGGGGAGCGCTCCGTGGACTGGCTCAGGAGCCGGGCGCACACGAGTCGTTCCATCCGCTGCAGCGCCCGCAGCGCGAAGAGTCGCTGCATGACCCGGCCGAAGACCGCGAAGCCGAGCCGCACCACCGGGTTCGGGATCTCCGCGGGCTTCGAGAAGGCGTGGATGCGGAACGCGACCTCGCCGGAGTCCAGCCACTTCCAGACCTCGTAATCCATCTGACCCATCTCCAGGTGTCCCTGGAGGGTGCGGTAGTTCCAACCCCAGCGGCGCACGGGTCGCCCGTCGACGAGGCCGGTCGTGTCGTTCACGCCACCCACCCGCAGGCCAAGGAGGAAGCGCAGGCCGAAGAAGCGCCCCTCCAGCAGCATGTTGCGATCCTCCAGCGGCTCGTCGGCGTAGTAGACCGCGCGTACCAGGCGGGGATCGGCGAACTCGTAGGCCACCATCAGCCGCCGGCACGCCGCCCACGAGCCGTCGGCCAAAGGCTGGCCGGGCGGCTCGGAGGGCAGCGTCTTGCGGTAGTCGTCGACGTGCCAGCCGTTCGCCGGTGTGTACTCCTCCCGGTGGGCGAGGTCGAAGTTGAGTCCCTTGTCATGCAGCTCGTCGAGCTTGTGGCGGGCGCGCCGGGAGACACGACCGGTGCTGGTGACCTCGTTCATGCGGCTTGCTCCGAAGGAGCGGAGGACTCCACCGTGCAGGTGTGCAGCTCGATGTTCGCCATCAGGATGCCGCCCGCGATCTTCACCACGCGCTGGCAGAAGTGGGCCCACATGTGCAGCTGCAGCTCGCGGGCCAGAGGGAGGCGCTCGTAGAGGAAGGAGAAGAGCCGATCGCCGCTGCGGGCCCACGACTCGATCTCGAAGACGATCCAACCGCGCTCGTTGCGGCGTGCGCGGAACTCGATCTCGCCCGCCTCCATGTGCCCTTTCATGGTCACGAAACGGTAGGAGGTGGGGGTGACCTCGACGACTCGCACCGGGCCGTCCCACGGACCGGGGAGGCGCACGACGAGCTCGTCGCCGGCCTCGAATCCGCCGTCGTGGTCGTCGAGGCGCCGGAACTCCGAGAACTCGATGGGGGAGGCGGCGTTCGGATTCTCACGCAGCTTCTCGATCAGCTCCTCGAGGTCACACGCCGCATCGGTGAAGGCGATGGCGTAGCGGCGGTGATACAGCGTCCCCAGCCCGTCGGAGGAGCGCTGCAACGTCGCCGGATCGCCCGGCAGGTCGCGGCCGATGTCGGGCGGCTCTGGTTCGTCCAGCACCCGGCGGTTGCGCCGGTACAGCGGCACGCGGTGCATGAGATAGCGCGCCATGGCCAGGAAGCCGCCGAAGAACCACTTGGCCAGCAGGCGGCCCCGGCGTTCGGAGGTTTGCTCGTCGTCACGAATCTTGGTCATGAGCGGCCATGTACCCATGCCTGCTGCCTCGAATGCCCGGCTCGTCGGGTGTGGGCAAAGAAGCCAGTGGGCATTGTGGGGTGCTGCATGACCCATTCCCGAGATCAAAGAGGAGTGCACCGATGCGCGTGCCCGCGGCGGCGTGGCGAGCGGCCCATGACGCGGGCCTGGCCGCCTGGTTCGGCGGCGCCTACTTCGGTGCGCTGGCCCTGAACGGGGCCTCCCGGGAGGTCGACGAGCCCAGTCAACGGGGACGGGTGGCCAACGCCGGCTGGTTCCGCTGGGCGGCTGTGCTGCCCGTCGCGATTGGGGCGCATCTCATCGGAGCGGCCGGTCTGACCGCGCGGCGGCATTGCGACGCCTCGCCGCACACGACGCTCTCCTGGCTGCGGCTGGGCGCGACCGTGGTCGCGTTGCTGGGCACGGTCGAGTCGGGCCGTTCCGGGCGGCAGGTCGTCCGTGGTGGCGATGTGCCGGTCGCCACGGCGGTGCAGCCGATCTCCGACACGCCGGAAGACGTCGCTCGGGCGATGCGCCGCCTGCGGGTGGTGCAGTGGCTGATCCCTGTCGCGACCCTCAGCGTGATCGTGCTCGACGCGGTGCAGCAGCAGGGCACCGGCACCCGGCTCGCACCCAGGTTCGCGTGTTGGCTGGCGCAGCGCGCGCCGTTCGACGTGGAGATGGGCCGGTGAGCGATCAGCGAGGCGGTGTTGCCACCTCGCCGGGGAGAGATGGGTCGCCGGTGTGCTCTGACCCGCCGCGCAGCGTCTCCGACGATGGGAGCGCAGCGTTGATGTCCACCCCCGCCAGGTGCCGCACGACCGGTGCCCCGTCGCGATCGAGCGTCTCGGCGTGTCGGAGCACCCTCACGGCGTCGGCGTCAAGGCGTCGTTCCTGACGCAGGTGCTGGGACCAGGACCGCACGAGGTACATCTCGGTGAGGCGGTTCGGGTCGTCGACGTTACGGTACAGCCGCCAGCGGTAGGCGCCGGTGCGCAGCCGGACGACCCGTGCGACCCGCATCGCCTCGAGCAGCGCGGGCAGATCGCCGTCGTTCACGATCCAGGTCTTCAGCACCAGGATCGGTCCGCCCACGACCTCCGGGTGATGATCGGGCGGGTGGTAGTCGCCCGCCGGCTCGGGCGGGCGGAACTGGCCGATGACCGGGAGCGGCAGGCGCAACGCGACCAGTCCCAGCGCGACCACGCCGAGTGAGAGGATGACATAGGCGCCCGGCACGCCGATCAGATCCGCGATGAAGCCGGCGAGCAGCGAGCCCAGCGGGAGCACGCCGACGAACGCCAGCGTGTAGAGGCTCATGACCCGCCCGCGCACCCAGCGGGGGCTGAGCAGTTGCGTGGTCGCGTTCAGCGTCGAGAGCGTCTGGGTCCAGGCGACCCCCGCGACCGCCATGGCCGCCCCGGTCAGCAGCGCCGTGCGCGAGAGCCCGATGACGAGGCCCGCGCAGCCGAAGACCACGATGCCCACGGGCACCAGCCGGCGCCCCAGCAGGCGGCTGGTCCGCTCGCGGGTGAAGGCGCCGACCAGCGCGCCCGCGCCCATGGCGCCGAGCAGGATGCCGTACAGGCTCGGTCCGCCGCCCAGCACGTCCTCGGAGAGGTTCGGCAGGATCGACTGCACCACCGCCGCGGTCAGCGCGAAGCCGCTGGCGACCATGAGGAGCAACTGCATCGCGGGCGTGAAACGCGCGTAGCGCAGGCCCAGCGCCATCGCCGCGCTCAGCGAGGTCTCGTCGTCGCTCTGCCAGTCGCCGCCGCGGAACGTGACCAACGCGACCATGACGCCGACGTAGGAGAGCCCGTTTGCCAGGAAGGCCCACGCCGGGCCGGCCAGCTCCACGATCAGCCCTCCCAGCGCCGGGCCGATCGCGCGCGCGACGTTGAACGACGCGGAGTTCAGCGAGATCGCCACCGGCACGAGATCGCGTGGCACGAGGTCGGGCATGATCGCCTGGAACGAGGGCAGGCCGAGCGCGAGGCCGGTCCCGAGCGCGAGCCCGAGGCCGAGCAGCAGCGGCGGGGTGACCAAATCGAGGAAGACCACGGACGCCATCGCCAGCGCGGAGGCGGCCATGATGCCCTGAGCGATCAGCAGCGTGCGGCGGCGATCCGAGAGGTCGGCCATCACCCCCGCGGGCAGCGCCAGGAAGAGCAGCGGCAGCGTCGACGACGCGACCATGGCCCCGACCCAGAGCGCCGAGCCGGTGAGCTGCAGCATCAGCCAGGACGCAGCCACGGTCTGCAGGAACGACCCGACGTTCGAGACGACCGAGGCCGCCCACATGTGGCGGAAGCGTTGGACGCGCAGCGGGGCGGTGGCGGTGGGAGTGCTCACGGTGGCTGTGATCTCGAGTCGGGTGACGAGTGCTGGTGTGGCGGCGGAGCCTAACGCCTGCGTGCCTGAGGCGAACGCGCGCCCTCTTACTCGGGCAGGCGCATCGCGGGGCGGGTGCGCAGCTCTGGCGCGGATTCTCGTTCGGCCCGCATCCCCTCGGGTCCCGGCTGGCTTGTGCGGTGGGCGTACCAGCGGCTGAGCGGCTGAGCGCTCGCGCCGTGTAGGACCACGCTCAACAGGACGGTGCCCGCGACCACGAGCAGGACGGACTCGCCTTGGGCGCCGCCGATGCGCTCGACGGCCTCGAGGCCGAAGACGATCGAGGCCAGCCCCCGCGGTCCGAACCAGGCCATGAGCCCGACGGTCTCGAGTCGCAGACCGGTCCCTGACAACGAGAGCGCCACCGGGATCATGCGCACCACCGTCAGGCTGAGCACGGCGTAGAGCACCACCTGACCGGTGACGTCGGTGAGCATGGGGCCGGCCAACGCGCCTCCGAAGATCAGCCAGACCAGCAGCGAGAGCACCTGGCCCTCCTCTTCGAGGAACTTGTTGAGGTCGTCGCCGGCGTCGTCCATCAGGCCTCCGACGGTGAGGCCGCCGACGAACGCCGCGATGAAGCCGTTGCCGCCGAGCGCCTCGGCGGCGGACCAGGCCAGCAGCGCCAGCGCCAGGTTGGAGAGGCGACGCCAGGTCGACGACGTCCATCCGCGTGCCGCGGCGAAGCGGCCGAGACAGACGCCGACCGCCCCGACGGTCACACCGACGACCATCCCAAGCGTGATGAGCCGCAGCGCCAAGGGGAGCCAGGAGAGCCCGCCGCCGCCAACGTTGAGCACGTCGGCCAGGAAGAAGGCGAACGCGGGTGCGGCGAGCCCGTCGTTCAGCCCGCTTTCGACGTTGAGCGTCTGGCGCACACGCACCGGGATGCGATCGTTCGTGACGATCGCCTCGCCCAGTGCCGCGTCGGTCGGCGCGAGGACGGCTCCGATGAGCAGCGCCTCGGCGAGGCTGAGATCGCCGAACACGGCCCACGCGACGGCCGCGCCGAAGGCGACCGTCAGCGGCATGCCGATCAGCAGCAGCCGCAGCGGCAGCACCGCCTGGCGGCGGAGCTGGCGCAGATCTATCCGCGAGGCGTCGGCGAAGAGCACCAGCGCGAGCGTGATCTCCGCCAGCACCGCCGTTGCGGCGTTCTCGAGCCCCAGGTCGACCATGTCGAGCCCCGCCGGGCTGATGAGGATGCCGAAGGCGACGAAGACGATCGGCGCCGTGATGACCGTGCGCTCCAACCGGACGGCCACGGCCGCGTACACGACCACGAAAGCCGCGACAACGGCCAGCCCCGTTTCCATGGTCGCCGACCTTCCCTCGGGACGGTGCCTTGAAGCGCTTCCGCTGGCTGGTCGGGGTCAGTCGGTCGCGCGGTAGGTCTCCAGGAGGCGCAGCCAGACCTCGCTCATGGTCGGGAAGGCGGGGACGGCGTGCCAGAGCCGGTCGAGCGTGACGCCGCCGACGATGGCGATGGTGGCGGCGTGCACCATCTCGGCCACGCCGGGCCCGGTGAACGTCGCGCCCACGATGGTGCGCTCGGCCCGGTCGATGACGAGCTGAGCCGTGCCGGAGATGTCCTTGCCGAGCAGCGCGCCGCCGGCCACGGCGTCGACGCCGAAGGAGACGGTCTGGACGTCGAGGCCCTCCTCGCGGGCGCTCGCCTCCGTGCGCCCGACGGCCGCGACCTGGGGGTCGGTGAAGATGACGCGCACGAGCGCCCGCTCATCGGCCCAGGCGCCCGCCACGTCTCGACCGCCGAGGTGATCGCCGACGAGACGTGCCTGGTACTTGCCGTGATGGGTGAGCAGGGCGCGGCCGTTCACGTCCCCGATCGCGTACAGCCAGTCCCCCTCGACGCCGGTGGCGCGCAGATGGTCGTCGACCTCGATCGAGCGCCCGGGCTCCAGACCGACCGTCTCAAGGCCGATGTCGTCGGTGCGCGGACGCCGCCCGGTGGCCACGAGCAGCTCGTCGCCGACCAGCTCCGTCTCCTCGCCGAGCGTGAGGGTTACGGGGCCGTCATCGCCGTCGCGGGCGACGCGCTCGGCCTGCGCGCCGGTGCGCACCGCGATGCCCTCGTCGGCGAAGGCGGCGGCGAGCTCCTCGCCCGCGAACGGCTCCTCGTTGGGCAGCAACCGGTCGGCCATCTCGACGACCGTGACCTCCTCAGCGCCGAGGCGCCGGAAGGCCTGGGCCATCTCGACCCCCACGACGCCGCCGCCGAGGACGAGCAGCCGCCGCGGGATCTGCTTGGCCGTGGTGACGTCGCGGCTGTCCCAGACGTCGATCTCGTCGAGCCCTTCGATGGGCGGCATCGCCGCGAGCGTCCCGGTGGCGACGACGACCGCCTTGCGCGCGCGCAGCGTGCGCGCACCGTCATCCGTCTCGACCTCGACCGTGCGCTCGCCCGCCAGCCGGGCGATGCCGCGGATCAGGCTCGTGCCGGTGCTCTCGACCCAGTCCGCCTGTCCGCGGTCGTCCCACTGGCTGGCGAACGCGTCGCGGATGCGCAGGGCGGTGTCGACGTCAACCTCGCCGGTGACCGCCGGTGCCGCGGCGGGCACGCGCCTCGCCGCGGCGAGCGCCTCGCCGGGCCGGAGCAGGGCCTTGCTCGGCATGCACGCCCAGTAGGAGCACTCGCCGCCGACGAGCTCGCGCTCGACCAGCGCCACCTCCAGGTCATGCTCCCGGGCGTAGGAGGCGGCGTTCTCGCCCGCCGGTCCTCCGCCGATCACGATCACGTCGAACTCATCCGTCATGTCTGCCAACCTCATTTCTGGGATACGAAGCGCGCTCCCTCCTTCCAACCATCGAGAGAGCGGAAAACTTCCGAGCGCTGCGGGCGGTAGCGTCCACAGGGTGAGCAGCCGCCCGGGGATCTACGTGCATGTGCCGTTCTGCGCGCACCGCTGCCACTACTGCGATTTCAACGTCGTGACCGGCGCGGACACGGCGGCGCAGCGCGAGCTGGTGCGCGCCATCGCGACGGACGTGCGCACGACGGCGGCGGTGGGGCCCGCCGGCGTCGCGCCACCGGGCTCCACCGACAGCCGGGAGTGGCCGGTCTTCGGCAGCATCTTCATAGGCGGGGGCACGCCCACGCGGCTGCCGCCCGGCGAGCTGGCCGCGCTGCTGCGCACCCTGCGCGACGCGCTGCCCGTCGCCGCCGACGCCGAGGTGACCGTCGAGGCCAATCCTGAGGACGTCACCGTGGCGCTGCTCAAGCCGGCGGTCGCGGCGGGGCTGACCCGCCTCTCGCTCGGCGCGCAGTCGTTCGTGCCGGGCGTGCTCACCTGGCTGGAGCGTGGGCACACGCCACAGCGGATCCTCGACGCGGTGGCGGCGGCCCGGGAGGCGGGAGTGAGCGCGGTCAGCCTGGATCTCATCTACGGTGCGCCCGCGGAGACAGAGGCCGACTGGCGCCGCAGTGTCGAGGCCGCCGTCGGCGCGGAGACCGAGCACCTCTCGGCCTACGCCCTCACGCTGGAGCCCAACACGGTCTACGCCGTGCGCGAGCGCCGCGGCGGCGCCGCCGCGCCGGACGATGACGCGCAGGCGGAGCGCATGGGCATCGCCGATGAGCTCTTCGGGACGGCCGGCTTCGAGCGCTACGAGATCAGCAACTGGGCGCGGCCAGGGCACGCGTCGCGTCACAACCTCGTCTACTGGCAGGGTGGCGACTGGCTGGCCTTCGGTCCGGGCGCGCATGGGCACTGGCAGGGCCGGCGCTGGTGGACCCATCGGGGGCTGGCGCGCTACATCCGCGCGGCGGCAGAGGCAGAGACCACGACCGCCGGCGAGGAGCTGCTCGACGCGGCGCAGCGCCGGACCGAGCGCCTCATGATGGGCTTGCGGCTGACGGCCGGGGTGGCGCGGGCCGAGGTCGAGCCCATCGACGAGCGCCAAGCGGCCGTGCTGAGCGTGGGCGGGCTGCTGGCCGACGACGGGGAGCGGCTCCGGCTCACGGCGCGAGGCCGGCCCGTGGCCGGTGCGATCATGCGCCGCCTGGCATCCTTGACCGCATGGAACGAACGGTGATCGCACGCGCGCTGCTGGCCGGTTGCGCGCTCGTCGTGGCCGCGTGCGCCTCGGGCGAGACCGGTGGCGAGACAGCCGCCACGGAGCCCCCGTCGGCCGCGGGCGCAGCGCAGCCTGAGCGAGCGACCGGCTCGCCCACCGGCGAGCAGCGCTTTCCCGAGGTCGTCGACGCCACGCTCGAGCCCGCCGTCGACGGCGCCTACGACCTTGAGGTCACCATCTCCTCGCCGTACGACAGCCAGGAGCGCTACGCCGACGGCTGGCGCGTGCTGGACCAGCAGGGCGACGTGCTCGGCACCCACGAGCTGCTCCATCCGCACCAGAACGAGCAGCCCTTCACCCGCTCTCAGACCGGGCTGGGGCTGCCCGCCGGCACCGAGCAGATCGTCGTGGAGGGACGCGACAGCGTGAACGGCTACGGAGGAGCGACCGTGACCGTGGCAGTGCCGGACAACTGAACCGTGTAGCGCCGACCAGACGCACCAATTTAGTGGGTTTTATACCATTTATAGGTGATCTCCAAGCTGGCTACGGCAGAAGCTCGCGTATCCGCGAGTTCTTCTCGGTCGGCTTCTGGTTGTCCGGTATGTGTCGCGCGCGGGAAGGGAGAAACTCGCGGATCCGCGAGTTTTGCATCTGTCAGCTGCCTGGAGCTGGTGGTGGCGGCTGGGCTGCAGCACCCTCGCATCCTGAGGAGCGGCCGGTCGTGCACTACCATCGGTGACCAGAGGGTGAACGGAGGTGAACGAACGGTGAGCAGCGTGCTCGACGACCGCAAGGCGGCGATCCTGCGCGCGATCGTCCGCGAGTTCGTCCGCGACGGCGAACCCGTGGGCTCCAAGCGGCTGGCGGAGCGCTTCGACCTGGGCGTCTCGGCGGCCACTGTGCGTTCCGACATGGCCGCCCTAGAGGACGCCGGCCTCATCTCGCAGCCGCACACCTCCGCGGGGCGCGTGCCCACCGACCTCGGCTACCGCTACTTCGTCGACTCCCTGGACGGGACCGTCCCGCTCGGCGCGGACCAGCAGGCGGCGGTCGAAGGCCTGTTGCTGTGCTCCGCCGACGTCGAGGAGCTGCTGCGCCGCGCCTCGGGCGTGCTCTCGCGGCTCACCCACTTCGCGGCGCTCGTCGCCGCTCCCCGTTTCGACCGCAGCCGCCTGCGCCACGTCGAGCTGGTGCAGCTCTCGCCGATGCTGGTGTTGGCCGTGCTGATCGCCGACACCGGCCGGGTCGAGAAGCGCGTCCTGGAGCTGCGCGAGCCGCTGGGGGAGCACGACGTCGGGCGCGCCCGCCACGCGCTGAACGAGGTCGCCACGGGCCTGCGGCTCGACCAGGCCCGGCACGTCGTCGCCGGACTGGCCAACGGCGCCCCCGCAGAGCTGCGCACCGTCATCGAGGCGGTGGCCACCGCGATCGACGAGGACCTCGCCGTGCCGAACGTCGGCGGCCACGTCTATGTGGGCGGCACGGCCAACATCGCCGGCGCCGGGTACTTCGAGCGGCTGGAGCAGGTGCAGCAGGTCTACGAGATGCTCGAGGAGCAGGTCGTCCTGTTGCAGACCCTGCAGCACGCGCTCGACGACGAGGACCCGGCGGTGCGCATCGGCGCCGAGCTGCCGGTCGCCGAGCTGGCCGCGTGCTCGGTCGTCGCGTCGCGCTACGAGGCCGACGGCGAGGCCGCCGGCTCGGTCGGCGTGCTCGGGCCGACGCGCATGGACTATCCCCAGACGCTCGCCGCGGTCCAAGCGGTAGCCTCGTCTCTGGAACGAGCGCTCTCCGCCCTCGACGGCTGACCCTTCCGCGGGTCGCGTCCGGGCGCCTTTCTCCCAGAACCGTTGTCGAGCCGGAGGAAACCTCCCGCCAGTGGAAGACCTCTACACGGTCCTCGGCGTCTCCAAGGACGCCGGTCAGGACGAGATCAAGCGCGCCTACCGCAAGCGCGCCCGTGAGCTGCACCCCGACACCGGCGGCGACGAAGCCGCCTTCAAGGAGCTGACCACCGCCTACGAGGTGCTCCGCAACCCTGAGGCACGTGCCAACTACGACCGCTACGGCGACCCGCGCGGTCCCGGCGGCGCGGCGGGCGATCCCTTCGCCGGCTTCGGCGACCTCTCCGACCTGATCAACAGCTTCTTCGGCGGTGGTGGCGGCGGGTTCGGCGGGCGTGCGCCCGGCCAGGCGTCCGGCAGCGGCCGAGACGCCGTCGTCGACGTCAGGCTCACCTTGGAGGAGGCCGCCGAGGGCACGACGCGCGAGCTCGACGTCCGGTTGCAACAGGCCTGCCAGACCTGCGACGCCAGCGGCGTGGAGCCCGGCTCGCAGATCGTGCGCTGCGAGACCTGCAACGGGCAGGGAGTCGTCCAGCAGGTCACCCGCAGCGTCTTCGGTCAGATGCTCTCCTCGACGACCTGCCCGCGCTGCCGAGGGACCGGCCAGCGCATCGAGCGGCCCTGTCCGGCTTGCTCGGGGGAGGGCCGTCACCCCGTCGACGAGACCATCACGATCGACGTGCCGCCCGGGGCCGCCGATGGCACCCGTCTGCGGCTCTCCGGTCGCGGCGAGGTGGGCCGCAGGGGCGCGCCCAGCGGCGACCTCTACGTGCGCGTGCACGTCAGCCGGCACGAGGTCTTCGAGCGCGACGGCAACGACTTGCACTGCCTGGTGCGGCTGCCGATGGTGCAGGCGGCGTTGGGCGTGGAGCTGGACGTGCCGACGCTGGACGGGCCCGAGCGCCTGGTCGTCCCGCCCGGCACCCAGCCCCAGCAGGTGCTCACCATGCGGCGCAAGGGCATGCCCAAGCTGAGCGGCGGTGGCGCCCGCGGTGATCTGTACGTGCACTGTGAGATCGAGGTGCCCCGCCACCTCGACGGCGAGCAGACAGAGCTGCTGCGGCGCCTCGCCGAGCTGCGGGGCGAGGACAAGCCGGGCAGCAACGGCGACGGCCGCGGGCTCTTCGACCGGTTGCGCGGCGTCTTCGGCGCCTAGCGTCCCTGCCGCATGCCGCACTTCTTCGTCGCGCCGTTCGGGGGCGACGAGGTCGAGCTGACCGGCGAGGACGCGCACCATCTCGTGCGGGTGCTGCGGGCGCAGCCCGGCGACCGGCTCACCCTCGCCGACAACAGCGGCGTGATCGCCAGCGCGGTGCTCCGTTCGGTCTCTCCGGCGGTGAGGGCGAGCGCCAGCGAGCCGGTGAGTGGGGATATACATGTGCGCGCCCGCGTGACCGCTCGGCGCGAACTCCCAGCGCCGCGTCCCGCGCTCACCGTCGTGCAGGCGCTGCCGAAGGGCCGCAAGCTCGACCAGGTGGTGCAGCGGCTGACGGAGCTCGGCGTCGAGCGCATCGTGGCCGTTCACAGCGCCCGCAGCCAGGTGCGGCTGGACGGCGAGCGCGCCGAGAAGGCGCTGCGGCGCTGGCGCGCGGTGGCGCTGGCCGCTGCGAAGCAGAGCCGCCGCGCCCGCCTGCCCGAGATCGTCGGGATCGGCGAGTGGGAAGAGGCGTTCTCGCAGGTGAGTGACGGGGTGGTCCTGTGGGAGGAGGCGCGAGACTCGCTACGCGCTGCGCTCTCAGGGTTCGACGCCGATGAGCTGGTGCTGGCCGTCGGTCCCGAGGGCGGATTAACGACGGAGGAGGTCGCCACCACCGACCTGCCGGCCGCCTCGCTCGGCCCGACCATCCTGCGCACCGAGACCGCCGCGCTGGTGGGCGCCGCGGTGGTCATGACCTTGACCGGCCGCATGGAATAGGAGAATCTGCATTAGCCTGGGCGGTCATGCGCTACCCCGAGACGCCCACCGGCGACGTCGTCGATGACCACCACGGCACGAAGGTGGCCGACCCCTATCGCTGGCTGGAGGACCCCGACGCACCGGAGACGCGCGCCTGGGTGGCCGCGCAGAACGAGCTCACCCAGGGCTGGCTCGCCGGTCGGGGCGAGCGCAAGGCCATCCACGAGCGCCTGACGCAGCTGTGGGACCACGCTCGCGCTGGGGTGCCATGGCACCGGGGTGAGCGCTGGTTCCAGCTGCGCAACAGCGGGCTGCAGGACCAGGACGTGCTCTGGGTCATGGAGGCGCCGGACGCGCCGGGCCGCGTGCTGCTCGACCCGAACGCGCTCTCGACGGACGGCACCGTCGCGCTGACCAGTCTGGGTTTCAGCCAGGACGGCGAGCGGCTGGCTTACGCCACGAGCGAGGCCGGCTCTGATTGGCTGACGTGGCGGGTGCGCGACGTCGAGGACGCTCGCGATCACCCCGACGTCGTGAGCTGGAGCAAGTTCTCGTCCGCGGTCTGGGCGCCGGACGCCTCCGGCTTCTTCTACGCCGCCTACGCCGCTCCGACGCGGGGTGAGGAGTGGTCGCAGGTCAACACCGATCAGCAGCTCCGCTTCCACCGCCTCGGCACGACACAGGACGACGATGAGCTGATCTTCGCCCGGCCCGACGAACCCGAATGGGGCTTCACGCCGCACGTCACCGACGACGGGCGCTGGCTCGTCGTCGAGATCTGGCAGGGAACCGACCCGCGCAACCGTGTCTGGGTGAGCGCGCTCAGCCAGGAAGACACCATCGCAGGGATCGCGCCGCGTCCGTTGTTGGACAACTTCGACGCCAGCTACACCTTCGTCGACGCCGACGGCGACATGCTCTGGTTGCACACCGACGCCGGCGCGCCGCGCGGTCGGGTGGTCGCGGTCGACGCCCGGCAGGCGCCCGACCAGGCACTGCGCGAGGTCATCGCCGAGACCGACGACACGCTGGAGCAGGTCGCGCTGGTGGGGGAGCGCCTGGTCACCGTCCACCTGCGCCACGCCACCTCACGGGTCAGCCGCTTCACCCTCGAAGGGCGACCCGACGGCGAGGTCGAACTGCCGGGACTGGGCAGCGTCGCCGCGCTCGCCGGGCGCCGCGAAGACGACGCGCTCTACCTGTCGTTCGTCTCGTTCACCGCTCCGGCGTCGGTCGTGCGTCATGAGCTCGCGTCCGGCCTCACCGAGCAATGGTGGACGCCCGACGTGGCGCTCGATTTCGATGCGCTCGTCACCGAGCAGGTCTTCGTCGACTCGGGCGGCGTGGCGGTGCCGCTCTTCTGTGTGCACCGGCGCGACGTGCACCCAGGGGAGGACGGCCACCCGACGCTGCTGTACGGCTACGGCGGGTTCAACATCCCGCTCACGCCCCGCTTCAGCGTCACCTGGGCGGTCTGGCTCGAGCGCGGCGGCGTGCTCGCCGTGGCAAACCTGCGCGGCGGCGGCGAGTACGGGCAGGCGTGGCACGACGACGGCCGCCTCGCCAACAAGCAGCACGTCTTCGACGACGCGCTCGCCTGCGCCCACTGGCTGGTCGCGCACGGCTGGACCCGGCCTGAGCGGCTCGCGATCAGCGGCGGCTCGAACGGCGGTCTGATGGCGGCGGCCTGCCTGACCCAGCGCCCTCAGGCGTTCGGTGCGGTGGTGATCGAGGTCGGGGTGCTCGACATGCTCCGCTTCCACATCTTCACGATCGGTTGGGCGTGGGCGAGCGATTTCGGCACCGTCGAGGACCCCGAGCAGTTCGCAACCCTGTACGCCTACTCGCCGTTGCATCGCGTGCGGGAGGGGACGGAGTATCCCGCGACGCTCATCGTCACCGGCGACCACGACGACCGCGTGGTGCCCGCCCACTCGCTGAAGTTCGGCGCCACCCTGCAGGCCGCCCAGGCGGGATCGGCGCCGGTCCTGCTGCGTGTCGAGACGCGCGGCGGGCACGGCGCGGGCAAGCCCACCGGCATGCTCATCGACGAGCGGGCCGATGTGCTCGCCTTCCTGACCCACACGCTCGAAGGAGCAACCCATGACTGACGCCACCGATCCGACCGGCCCACGCCTCGGCAACAAGCTCGTCTGCCCGGAGTGCGGCGAGGTGCGGCTGGAGACCCCGCCGGGCACGACCATCCTGCCGACGCTCGGCATGGCGAAGAAGGCCTCCGGCGTCGCGGGACCCTGCGGTTGCGGGCGACGGCCCGGCGAACGCCCGGCGCCGGTGCCGGCTGACACCTTCGAGCCGGCGCCATCCGGCGCCACCGCGACCGACCCTACCCACCGTCTCTCCCAGGAGTGACCAGCGATGCCGACCGTCTTCACGAAGATCATCGAGGGTGAGCTGCCCGCCCGCTTTGTCTGGCAGGACGACCGCTGCGTGGCGTTTCTCTCCATCAACCCACTGAAGCCGGGCCACACCCTCGTGGTGCCGCGCCAGGAGACCGACCACTGGATCGACCTGGACCTCGGCACGTGGGAGCACCTCACCCGGGTCGCCAAGGCGATCGGCGCGGGGCTGCAACGGGCGTACGCGCCGGCGAAGGTCGGCATGATGCTCGCTGGCCTCGAGGTGCCGCACTGTCACATCCATCTCGTCCCGATCGATGACGTGCACGACCTCGACTTCGCCAACGCCGACCCCGATCCGGGCGACGAGGCGCTGGATCAGGAGGCCGAGACGGTCCGGCAGGCGCTGAGCGAGCTCGGGGCGGGTCAGGGCCCGGTCTCCGGCTGAGCGCGTGGGCTCGAAGGCGTGAAGCTCGCCCTCGTTCTCTCCGGCGGTGGCGCGAAGGGCGCGTTCGAGGCCGGGGTCTACCGGGCCGTGGTCGAGGCCGGGCTGCGACCGAGCGTGCTCTCGGGAACGTCGGCGGGCGCGCTGAACGCGGCCGGCATCGCCGCCGGCTTCGATCCGGAGCGCCTGGCCGCAGTCTGGACGGGCATCGACAACGACGACGTCTACCGGCTGCGCCGCGACGTCTGGCGGCTCGTGCGCCTGCGGGGGCTCGTCTCATCCGGCGGGCTGGCGCAGCGGCTCCTGCGCAGCATCGGCTGGACCTACCTGTACGACACCGCGCCGCTGCGGCGCACGCTGCGCTCGGCGTTGGACGGCGAGCGCGTCGTGGTCGCCGAGGACCGCGTGCTCATCGTCTCGGCCGTGCAGATCGCCTCCGGTCGCCTCGTCCGGTTCGCGAGCGCCGCCCCGCCGGAGCATCGGCGCGGCCTGGCCCGGTGGGAGGTGACCGAGCTCGACGTCGACCATCTGCTGGCCAGCGCGTCGCTGCCGCTGCTCTTCACGCCCGGGCGGGTCGACGGCACCGCGTACTGGGACGGAGGCGTGCTCGCGAACACGCCGCTCGCGCCCGCGCTCGCCTACGAGCCGGACGCTGCGATCATCGTCACCACCGCCACGTTCGAACGCCCGGCGCCGGAGCCGCGCTCACTCGACGAGGTCGCCGGCATGCTCATCGACACGGTGCAGCGCTTCGCCCTCGACGCTGACCTGGCCCACGCGCGCTCGATCAACGCGCTGGCCCGGGCAGAGCCGCAGGCGACCGGGAAGCGCGCGCTGCCGCTGTTGCTCATCGACCCCCGGGGGCTTGAGCTGGGTGACCCGCTGGACTTCTCCCGTGCCCACGCCCGCGAACTCATCGCCCGCGGCCACGAGGTCGCGAGCGAGGCGATCGCGGAGTGGCGGGAGGACGGGAGCCTGCCGTGACGGTCGCGCGGCTGGAAGGGCACCTGTCGCGCACGGGCCGGGGCAGTACACTCGCGAAGGTCCCTGGCCCCGAGTCCGAGAACGCCACCGTTTGAGCAGCATCACAAGCGTCAAGACCACGGTTCCTGACCGCCATGCCATGGTGGCGCTGCTGGGCAGCGGTGACGCGCTGCTGCGTCTGGTCGAGGAGGCCTTCGCGGTCGACATCCTGGTGCGGGGCAACCAAATCACCGTCGCGGGTCCCGAGGAGCAGGCGGGCAAGGTGCTGCACCTGTTCAGTGAGCTCGTGGCCCAGCTCGATTCCGGACTGCAGCTCGACGAGGCGCAGGTGCGCTCGACCATCGCGATGGTGCAAGGTGACGAGCATCCGCACCCCTCGGAGGTGCTGAGCGACGAGGCACTGACCCACCGGGGTCGCGCGATCCGGGCGAAGACCGTCGGACAGAAGCGCTATCTCGACGCCATCCGGAAGAACACCGTCATCTTCGGGATCGGTCCGGCGGGCACGGGCAAGACCTACCTGGCGATGGCCATGGCCGTGCTGGCGCTGCGGCGCAAGGAGGTCAACCGCATCATCCTCACCCGCCCGGCGGTCGAGGCGGGGGAGCGGCTGGGTTTCCTGCCCGGCACCCTGTACGAGAAGATCGATCCCTTCCTGCGGCCGCTCTTCGACGCGCTCTACGACATGATGGACGCCGAGCAGATCGCGGTGCACCTCGAACGCGGTGTCATCGAGGTCGCGCCGCTGGCGTTCATGCGCGGACGCACGCTGAACGACGCCTTCGTGGTGCTCGACGAGGCTCAGAACACCACGGCCGAGCAGATGAAGATGTTTCTCACCCGGCTCGGCTTCGGCTCCCGCGCCGTGGTCACCGGAGACGTCACACAGGTCGATCTGCCCTCCCGGCGCCACTCCGGTCTCCGGGTGGTGCGCGACATCCTGCGCGACATCGACGGTGTCGCCTTCTGCGAGCTGAGCGGACGCGACGTCGTGCGCCACCGCATCGTGCAGGAGATCGTCGAGGCGTACCGGGTGTTCGACGAGAGTCAGGAGCAGGTCGATGGACGAACCGAGCCATAGATCGCCCCGGGCGAGAGCACGGTAGCGGGGGTGATGGCAGTCTTCCTCACCGACGAGCAAGACGAACCGGTGGATCTTGAGCGCCTCCGGCGGTTGGCGGGGTTCGTCATGCGCGACCAGGGCGTCGCAATGATGGAGCTCTCGGTGGGCTGCGTCGACCGCGACACGATGGCGGCGCTGCACGCCGAGCACCTGGACGGGGACGGGCCTACCGACGTGCTCGCCTTCCCCCTGGATGCTCCTGGCGACGCACCTTCCGACGCGCCGGGAAGAGGCTCTCACGGCGAGCCCGGTCTCCTGGGAGATGTGGTGCTCTGCCCCGCCGTCGCCTCCGCGCAGGCCCCCGAGCATGACCGCAGCCCGGAGGCTGAGCTCGACCTGCTCTGCGTGCACGGCGTCCTGCACCTGCTGGGCCACGATCATCACGAGCCGGAGGAGCGCCGCGTCATGTTCGGCTTGACCGACCGTCTGCTCGCCGACTTCGCGGCGAGGGCGAGCCACGCATGATGGGTCTGCAGAGGGGCGATCTCTTCGCACTGCTCGCGGCGCTCGCTCTCGTCCTCGTCGCGGCGTTCTTCGGGGCGGCCCAGACCGCGCTCTCGCGGATGTCGCTGCTGCGGGCCAGGAGGCTGGAGTCCGCGGGGCAGTCGGGCGCCCGTCGGCTCGTGGCGCTCATGGAAGACCCCGCCAAGAGCCTCAACATATCCGCGCTGCTGGCTTTGGTCGCCGAGGTGCTCGCGGTCGCGCTCTTCACGGTCGCGCTGGACAGCCTGCTGCAAGCGGCGGTCGCCGTGGTCGTGGTCACCGTCGTCGCATCGGCCGCGCTGTTCGTGGGCTCGGAAGTGGCTCCGAAGACCGTCGCGGTGCAACGCACCGAGCGGGTGGCGTGCCTGGTCGCCCCCGTCGTCCGTCTGCTCGCCCGCCCGCTCGGGCCGGTGACGGATCTGCTCATCCTCGCGGGCAACCTCCTCGCTCCCGGCAAGGGACTGGCGTCCGGCCCGTTCGTCACCGAGGACCAGCTCCGCGAGATGATCGACACCGCCGAGTCCGAGGAGGTCATCGAGTCCACCGAGCGGGCGATGATCCACTCGATCTTCGAGTTGGGCGACACGATCGTGCGCGAGATCATGGTGCCGCGCCCCGACATGGTGCTCGTCTCGTCGGAGGAGCCGCTGCGCGCGGTGCTGGACGTGATCCTGCGGGCGGGGCACTCCCGGATCCCGGTCTACGCCGAGGATCGCGATCAGATCGTCGGGCTGGTCTACGCCAAGGACGTGCTGCGCCGGCTGCACGCCCGCGGCGACGAGGAGGGCGCCTGGTCCGATCTCATGCGCCGCGCCTACTTCGTGCCTGAGCTGAAGCCGGTCGACGAGCTGCTGCGGGAGCTGCAGGCCGAGAAGGTGCACCTGGCGCTGGTGGTCGACGAGTACGGCGGCATCGCCGGTGTCGTCACGATCGAAGACATCCTCGAGGAGATCGTCGGCGAGATCGTCGACGAGTACGACCGCGAGGAGGCGATGGTCGAGGAGCTCGACGGCGACCGCTGGCGGATCGACGCACGGCTTCCGGTCGACAAGCTCGACGAGCTGGTCGAGGCCGACCTCCCCAAGGAGGAGTGGGACACGGTAGGCGGGCTGCTGTTCGGACTCCTCGGCCACGTGCCGACCCCCGGCGAGGAGGTGGCGGTCGACGGTCTGCGCCTGGTCGCAGAGCGCGTGAAGGGGCGGCGCATCGCCGAGATCCTGGTTGAGCGCCAGCCCGAGGAGTCCGCGGCCGGGGCGGCCGCCGCGCCCGAGCACGAGGCTACGTGACGCCCGAGGAGCTGCTGGCGGCGGCGCGCGCCGCGCAGGCGGACGCCTATGCCCCGTACTCGGGCTTCCGGGTGGGGGCGGCGCTGCTCGCCGCAGATGGGCGCGTGTTCGTCGGCGCGAACGTCGAGAACGCCGCCTACCCGGCGACGATCTGCGCGGAGCGAGTGGCGCTCCCCGCCGCCGTGGTCGCCGGGGCGCGCGCCTTCGCGGCCTTGGCGGTCGTCGGCGACGGTGACGGCCCCTGCACGCCCTGCGGCATCTGCCGCCAGGCGCTGTACGAGTTCGCACCCGATCTCACGGTGTACGCGAGTGGGGCTGACGGCGCGGTGGCCGAGTACGTCCTCGGCCGCGACCTCTTGCCCCACGGCTTCGGTCCGCACCGGCTCGCCTCGGCGGAGTGAACGTAGGCGCGCCCGAACGCGTCGGAAAGCGACGCGTTCTGTCATACCGCATCCCCGAGCAGCCCCGGTGAGGCATGAGGGTCCCGCGCCGTGGGGATGAAGGAGCGCACACTCAAACCGAAGGGATCGGTCATGGCACGGGGACGACGAGGAATGATCGGCAAGTTGCTGCAGACAGTGGGCAAGGCGCTCGGCGGGAGCAGCTCCGGAAGCAGTCGCAAGCGCTCGAAAAGCAAGGGGGGCGGCAAGAAGGGCCTGCTGAAGAAGCTGCTGGGCTGACCCGCCCGGGGAGTCGGGAATTCGTCAGCGCGAGTCGCGGACGGACCGACGCGGCGACGCCGCTGGCCTGACCGGCGCGCGGCGCGTCGCGATGACGAAGACGAGCACGAGCGCGGCGGCGATCATCGCGGCGGGAGTGATGCGCTCTCCGAGCAGCAGCGCGGCCCAGACGAGCGTGAGCACCGGCTGGGCGAGCTGTAGCTGGCTGACGCGAGCGACGCCTCCCTTGCCCAGGCCCGCGTATCACGCAAAGAACCCGAGGAACATGCTGAAGACCGAGACGTAGCCGAGCCCGATCAGGCTTGGCGCCGTGAGCCGGTCGACGCCGTGGGCGGAGAGCGCCAGCGCGCTGACCGGGACGGTGATCGGCAGAGCCAGGACCAGCGCCCAGCAGATCGTCTGCCAGCCACCGATCCTGGCGCCGAGCACACCACCCTCGGCGTAGCCGACCGCGGCGGCGGCGACGGCGAGCAAGAGGAAGCCGTCAGCCGCCTGCGGCCGTCCGTCGGCGCCTGTGAGCACCGCGAACGCGATGACGGTGATCAGCCCTCCGGTCGCCGCCAACCAGAACAGCCAGCTCGGACGCTCGCCGTGGCGCAAGGTCGCGACAAGCGCCGTCGCCGCGGGGAGCACACCGATCGCGCCGCGCGACGCCGGCACGTGCTCGAGCGCGGGCGCCGTGAACAGCGGGAACCCGACGATCACGCCGCCGACCACGAGGAGCAGGCCGGGGAGCTGGGCACGCGCCGGCCTGGGTGGTCGCCGTACCAGCAGCACCACGACCGCCAAGCCGCCTGCGAGGACCGCGCGGCCGATGCCGACGGTCCAGCCACCGAAGACCGGAACCGCGACCCGTGTGGCCGGCAGCGAGAGCGAGAAGATCAGCACGCCGAGCGCACCGAGCGCGACTCTGCCGTCGGTGCGGACATTGATGGTCGAGCTCGGCGTCAGCCCCGCCACGGTGCGCGCCGCCGTGAGCGAGCTCGTCCGCGCCGGCCGCATCGAGACGGTTCCCGGCAGCGGCACGTTCATCGCGCGACCTCACACTGTCGTCGGTGAGACAGTCGATCGCAGCTGGCAGACGGTCGCGCTTGGCACCCACGGGACCGAGCTCGACGTGCTGGCTCCTTTGCGCTGGGCACCGACACCGGACACCATCGACCTGGCGAGTGGCTACCCCGATGTCGGCTTGCAGCCCCTCTCGCTACTGACCCGCGCGCTGCGTGACGCCGCCCGCCGGCCGGGCACGTTCGGGCGAGCGCCCAGCGCCGGGCTCGGGCCGCTGCGCGACTGGTTCGCAGCGCAGCTCACCTCTGCCCGAGCCCACAACGTCCTGATCGCCCCTGGGGGGCAGGCGGCGCTCTCCCTGATCTTTCGGTCGCTGGGACTGGTGGGTGACGTCGTCCTGATGGAGAGTCCGACCTACGTCGGGGCGCTCGCGGCAGCCCGCGCGGCCGGACTGGTGGCCGCACCCGTGCCCATCGACCGGCACGGCGTCCTCATCGATCGGCTCGAGGCCGCGGTCGAGCGGACCGGAGCCACGCTGCTCTACCTTCAGCCCCGCTTTCACAACCCGACCGGCGCCACCCTTGGCAGGGATCGCCGCGGGCCACTGATGGAGCTCGCCGCCCGACGTCAGCTCATCGTGATCGAGGACGACTGGCTGCACGATCTCGACGATCCCCGGACCGCCACACCACCGTTGGCCTCCCACGATCCGCACGGTCATGTCGTGCACGTCCGTTCGCTCAGAAGTCCGTCGCTCCGGCGCTGCGAATCGCCGGGATCGCCGCGACCGGCGCGATAGCCCAACGCCTGCACGACGTGCGCGGGACCGAAGACTTCTTCGTCTCGCCCATCCTGCAGGAGACCGCGCTCGGCGTCGTCACCAGCGCTGCCTGGGAGCGTCACCTGAGAAAGCTCCGGGCGGCACTGACGCAATGGAGGGCGGCACTCATCGGCGGTCTCGAGGGCATCGGTGGCTGGGAGCGCGAACTGCATGAGGGGCCCCTGCATGTGTGGCTCACCGCGCCCCAGGGGCGGACCCCGACGCGCTCCGGGACGCGGCGCTGCGCCACGGAGTCGCCATCGTGTCGGGCACGAACTGGCACCCGAGCGATCCGCCCACCCGGCATCTGCGCCTGAGCAGCGCCGCGGCACCCGTACCCCAGATCCAAGAGGGACTGCGCCGACTCAACCGCGCGCTCCGGGCACTGCAGGGTTGACGCTGAGGCCAGGCCAGGCTCTTACCATGGCGCCATCGCAAGCGTGAAGGAGAGGTACAGACGATGGCGTCCATCGACGTGACCGCGACTGGCGACGGGCAATACCGCGTGGTCGTCACCGAGGACGGCGACGCCTCCGAGCACGAGGTGACGGTGCCGAAGGGCTATCCGCAACAGATCGGCGTCGCGGATGTTCCGACCGACGAGGTGGTGCGCGCATCCTTCCTGTTCCTGCTCGAACGTGAGCCGCAAGAGCAGATCATGGCAAGGTTCGAGCTGCCGGTCATTGGCGAGTACTTCCCCGACTACGAGGAGGAGCTCCCGGGCCTCCTCGACCGAGGTTGATCCCGAATCAGTAGGGCACCGAAACGGCCCGACCACATGCTCCGAAGCCGCGAGCCTTCCGCGGAAGAGAGAGACGGCTCACCGGACTCGTCATCCCGGCTCGCGCCGCGTGCCGTGCTCGTCCAGACGGTCGTGGCGTTGACGTTCGTGGCGGCGGTTCCCGCCGCCGGCGGGTTGCTGTCAGGGCTCGTGTCAGGTGGTCGCTGGCCGTTCGTCGTCGGTACCTACCCGCGGCTCGCGGAGCTGTTCACGCTGAGCGTTGCGGCGGTCGCCCTGGCCGCGCTGGGCCGACGTCGCAGCGCAGCCGCCGCAGGCCTCCTGGCACTGCTGGCGGCCAGTACGGTCGTGCTGGCACTCACACGCGCGCTGCCCGACCCGCAGGCGGCCGCCGGTCCTGACCGGTTGCGGGTAGCCGTGTTCAACACGGGCTGGCGCAACGACGACGTGCCCGCGATCGCCGGCGCCCTGCGCGCCGCCGAGCCGGATGTCGCCATCTTGCCCGAGAGCCGTGACGTCGTCGCCGGTCTCTCTGCGGCGCTGCCTGGATGGGTGCGGCTCGGCGCGCGCGAGGCGGGCGCTGCTTGGCCTCCACCGGTGGTCTTCGCTCGACAGCGGCTGCCTGCCCGTGCCATCGAGCTGAACGGGACCCGCCAGGCGCTGCAGGTGACCGTGCCGCTCGGCGCGCTCACCGTCGAGCTGTTCGCCGCGCATCCGCTGCCTCCGGTTACACGGAGATGGGCCAAAGCCCATGACGCCGCCTTCGCGGCGCTCACCGCCGCCGTCGCCGCCCAGCGCGGTCCCGTCGTGCTCGCGGGTGACCTCAACGCGACGCCGTGGACGCCCACGCTGCAGCGCATCATGGAGGCGGCCGGCCTGACTGGTGCGACGGTCCAGGGCACGTTTGAGCTGCCCGTGCTCGGTCCTTCGCTTGACCACGTGCTCCACTCTGAGGAACTCGTGACGGTCTCGCGCGCCCTCGGCCCCTTCGCAGGCAGCGACCATCGGCTCCTCGTCGTCGAGCTCGCCCCCGCCACCGAACCGAAGACGCCGTAAACGAACGGCGCTCCCGGGGAAGACGTTCTTCGCCAGCTCCTACGACCGTGTCCGACGCGTGCTTGCCGTGGCCCTCGGCGACGCCGATCTGGCTGAGGAGGCCACACAGGAGGCCTTCGCCCGCGCGTACCGGAACTGGCAGCGGGTGGCCATCATGGACAGCCCCTCGGGCTGGGTCTACGTCGTGGCCGCGAACCACGCTCGACGCTGGTGGCGGCGGAGCAGACCGACGCTCTTGACCTCCGTCGCCGCATCACCGGCAGAGAACGAGGTGGAGGACGGAATGGTGATCGACCGTCTGCTGGATCGCCTGACGGTCCGTCAACGCAAGGCAGTGGTGCTGCGCTACCTGGCTGATCTGTCCTACCGCGAGGTCGCCGCGGCCATGCGCTGCACGGAGTCGACGGCGCGGGTGACCGTGCTGGCCGCCGTGGCGCTGCTGACCGCCGGAGTCATGCTCGCCGTCTCGCGGGAAGGCGTGTCGCGCGTCCGTTTCGTGGAGCAACCCCAGCAGGACCCGCCCGCCGAGCGCCGCCAGCCGGCTGCCGACACGCGCCCGTCGCCAGCAGTGGGCAACGCGACCAGCGGGTTCCTCCCGAACGGCACCCGGTTCACCGTCCGAGGTCCTGAGGCAGCGGAGCTCGAGCCGACCGGCAGCCTCTTCGACGTCATGGTGCAGTTGCCCGGGCGGCAAGAGGCGGTCTACCTGGGAATCGTCACGTCGACGAAGTGGCGTGAGGATCCCCCCGCCTACCAGCCGGCCCACTGGGAGGATCGCGAGCTTGTCGTCCACATCCCTCCCTACAGCTTCCACATCGACGTGTACGGCTTCGTCTTCAAGGAGACGACCCGGCAGGAGCGAGAGCGCATCGCCGCCGCGATGACGGTCACCCTGAAGTCGTGCTACCCAGTGGTGCGACTCGACCCGCCGTTGCGCTTCTCAGGCTCCTCCGATGGAGCGACGGCCTCCTTCAACGTCCACCTCGACAACGGACTGATCGTCATCGGCGACTGCCCCCAGGGAGGGAACCGTGTTCCCCGCGTCCACAAGTAGAGCCCGGACGGTCGAGCGTGCCTCCAGGTCGACGGGGTGAGCAATCCGACCGCCTGGTCGATCACCACCCCGTAGCCAGCTCGTCTGGCCCGCCGCCGCGCCGCAGGTGAGTGAAGACCGTTACGCTGCGCTGCGCTACACTGCGGTACGGTCAAGCTTGGAGCCAGAATGGTCGCGAGGAGCACGTCGTTCCGTCTCAGTGAGGCGACGCGAGCGCGCTTTGTCAGCGCTGGCCGACCGCCAGTCCCTGACGGTCACGGCACTCCTCGAGCGGCTGATCAACGAGGGTGCCGACGCGCTCGAACACCCCGGCATCATCCACCGAGGTCCGCACAACGACCGCGAGCGGCGCTCGCGGGTGGCCCGGACGTGTGGGAGGTCATCTCGCACGCAACGAGGCAGCGATCCAGCAGAGCCAGACTGCCGCTGAACAGCGACGCGCCCTGCTTGCGTGACCGGGTTTCTCATCGACGAGATGTTTGCCAAGGAGGTCGCGGAGCTTCTGCGTGATCGGCATGGTGACGACGCCGTCCGTGTCAGCGACCTTGGCCTGTCGTCCGGCGCGAACCGCAGGGCGTCGGGCCAGCGCCCGATGATCTGCCACCCCAGCCGCTCGTAGAAGCCCTCCAACCCCATCCCGCCGCGCAACTCCAGGTGCAGAGCCGCGAGGCCCAGCTCCTCCGCGCGTGCCGCGCCACCGCGCGCATGAGTTGCGTTCCGATGCCGAGGTTGCGAGTACAGGGGTGCGTCTGCAGACGACGAACGGAGGCCCAGTGCTCGACCAACGGCGAGGTGTTGCGCCGCAGGCCGACCCACCCTGCGACGCCCTCGGCATCGTCGGCCACGATCAGCCGCACGCGGTCATCGTCCAGGTCACGCGCGAGCTGTGCGACAGCCGGCATGAGGTCCTCGACGGTCACGGGTGGCCAGGGAAAGCCCACCGCGCCGCCGGCGTTGGTCACCGCAACCCAGCACGCGACGAGCTGTGCGCGCGAGCTCACGGGTGAGCTCCGTCGAGGTCTCGAAGTGGCGCAACCCGAGCGAGCTCGGCATGGCGAACAGCATGCCAGCCTCGTCGACGAGATCGAAACCCGGCGGGTTACTCGCGCAGCGACCAGTCCACGGCGGCCAGCGCGTGTAGTCGCGTGGTCGGGAAGTACGAACAGTCGAGATCATCGGCACCGACCAGCAGCTCTATCTCGGTGCAGCCGGCGATGACGCCCTCCGCGCCGGCTTCGAGGAGGCGCTCGATGATGGCCAGGTAACGGGCCTTGGAGTCGGAATTGATCTCACCCCGCACGAGCTCGTCGTAGATGACGTCGTGGACGACCGTCCGGTCGGGCTCCTCGGGGACCAGGACCGTCAGGCCGTGAGTTTCGAGCCGGCGGCGGTAGAAGGACTGCTCCATCGTGTAGCGAGTGCCGAGCAGCGCCACGCTGCGCAACCCCGCCGTTGTGACCGCGGCGGCGGTCGTGTCGGCCAGATGCAGGAACGAGATATCCAGCCCCGCCTCGATGACGTCGGCGACCTGATGCATGGTGTTCGTGCAGAGCACGATCAGCTCGGCGCCGGCTGCCTGCAAGGCTCTCGCGTCGGCGGCCAGCAGAGCGCCGGCCTGCTCCCAGTCGCCACGCTCCTGGAGCGCTTCGATTTGGGCGAAGTCGTAGGAGCGGACGAGCAGGTCCGCTGAGTGGGTGCCGCCTAAACGGTCGCGGACCTCGGTGTTGATGATGCGCTCGTACTCGATCGAGGACTCCCAGCTCATGCCGCCGAGCAGACCGATCGTGCGGGGCACGCCCATCTTCGAGGGCCTTCCGTCAGTCGAGGAGGTGGGCGGCGGCACCGACGGCGTGATCCGACGCGGTGCGGTCGTCGTCGTCGCGGAGCGCTGGGTCGGCACCGTGCTCCAGCAGTGCCCTGACGATGTCGGCATCGCCGTGGTGAGCAGCAGCCATCAACGGGGTGTATCCGCCCTTCTGCCTGGCGTCAGGATCGGCGTCCGCATCCAAAACTAGCTGCACGGCCCGCAGGTTGCGCGCCGCGACCGCGGCGTGAAGCGGCCGCAACCCCTCCTTCAATAAGTTAGCCTAGCTAACCATACCGGGAGGATGCGCATGCAAGAGGATCGTGAGTTGGCGGCCGCTCTCAACGCCGCAGCCATTCACTTCCTGCGCCGACTGGCACGCGAAGACGCCGCCAGCGGCGTCGGGCCGACCCAGCTGTCGGTGTTGTCGCTCCTCGTGTACGCAGGCTCGCAACGCATCAGCGATCTGTCCCGCCGTGAACGCGTGAGCGTCCCGACCATGAGCAAGGTCGTGCGGGGACTGGAGGTGGCGGGTCTGGCCCTTCGCCGAGACGATCCCCATGACGGCCGCGTCAGCTGGATCCAGGCCACGGACGCGGGCCGGCAGTCTCTGGAAGAGGCGCGCCGAGCACGCCTCGATCTGCTCGAAGGTCGGCTGGCGCGGTTGCGCGGCGATCAGAAGGCGACGCTGAAGGCCGGGGTAGCGTTGCTCGAGCAACTGGCCGCAACCGACGAGTCGTGACGAGGCGAGTGACGCAGAATGGCCCCCGGCCAGATCAACTCATCGGAGGGCACGGTACGCATGCGACCACGGCTTGACGCGGCGGGTGAGCGGCAGCTGCTGGCGAGGACCGCGCGGGCGCAACGCGACGGACGGCTGCCTTCGGTGACCGTGGCCGTCACGGACGAGCGCGAGCTGCTGTGGTCGACGGGTCGGGGCCGCGTCGACGGCGAGCGGCCAACGGTGGACACCCAGTACCGGATCGGGTCGATCACCAAGACGTTCACGGCGGTGATCGTCATGCAGTTGCGCGACGAGGGCGAGCTCGCACTGCATGATCGCGTGGAGAGCCATCTGCCCGAGGTCGGGGCGGGCATCGCCGATCGCACCGTCGCCGAGCTGCTCGCCCACGCGGGCGGGGTCCGGGCGGAGACCTCCCCGCCGTGGTGGGAGCGCACCCCTGGCCGGGAGTGGGAGGCGCTGACCGCCGACCTCGGCGCCCAGGGCGCCCAACAGGGCGCGCGCGGACGCTTCCACTACTCCAACGTCGGCTACGCCGTGCTGGGTGAGCTCGTGGCGCGACGGCGAGGGGCGGCCTGGCACGAGGTCCTGCACGAACGGGTCCTCCGACCGCTGGGGCTGCACCGCACGACCGTGCAGCCCGTCCCACCGGTGGCCAGCGGCTCGGCCGTGCACCCGTGGCTGGACGTCCTGCTGCCCGAGCCTGCCCACGACACCCGCGCGATGGGTCCCGCCGGGCAGCTCTGGTCGACGGTCGAGGACCTCGCCGGCTGGGCGCGGTTCCTGCTGAACGGCTCTGACGACTTGCTCTCCGTCGAGACCCTCGAGGAGATGCTGCAGCCGCGCGTGGTCGGCGACGACGCTCCGGTCTCGGCCTACGGCCTCGGGTTCGACATCGCGACCGTCAACGAGAGGACGCTCGTGGGCCACGGCGGCTCGATGCCCGGCTTCGTCGCCGGTCTGCGGATCGACCGCGAGGAGCGCGTCGCCGCGGTCGCGCTCGCGAACGCGACGACCGGCATGGAGGCCTCGCTGTTGGACGATCTGCTCGAGGTCGTGCGGCTGCGGTCTCCCAGGATCGTCGACGAGTGGATTCCCGATGCAGAGCACGCACCGGAGGTTGGTGATCTCGTCGGCGTCTGGTACTGGGGCCCGCGACCGTTCGCTCTCCGCGGCGCGTCCGGCGGCCGGCCTGAGCTGGCAGCGTTGGAGCCAGGCGGCCGGGGCACCCGGCTCGAACGTGTCGCGCCCGACGAGTGGGTCGGGCTGGGCGGCTACTTCGACGGTGAACCGTTGCGGGTGCTGCGGCGCGACGACGGCGAGATCTCGCACCTCGAGCTCGCCTCGTTCGTGTTCACCCGGGAGCCCCACGAACCGGGGGACGTCATTCCCGGCGCGGAGCCATGGCCGACGTGACACCAGCCCTCGGGTGGCCTGAGCTTGGTCGCTCTTGACAGCTGCGGCCGGCGGCGGTCTCATGGCGGCATGAGCCTGCGCGCCTCGCCCTGGCCCCCCGGCGTCCCTTGTTGGGTCGACATGACCGCTCCCGACGTGGCCGCCGCGAAGGAGTTCTACGCCGACGTGCTCGGGTGGACGTATGCGGAGACCGAGGCCGAGTACGGCGGCTACGCCATCTCCGAGGTGCGCGGCTCCGCCGTCGCGGGGATCGGACCGCAACAGGAGGGTGCCCCTCCGGCCTGGACGCTGTATCTCTCCAGCGATGACGCGGACGCCACGGCTGAGGCGATCACGCAGCACGGCGGCATCGTGATGCTGCCTCCAGGAGACGTCGGAGAGCTCGGTCGCATGCTCATCGCGGTCGACCCCGCCGGTGCCGCGTTCGGCGTGTGGCAGGCCGGATCGCACATCGGCGCCGCCCTCGTCAACGAGCCCGGTGGGCTCACATGGGAGGATCTGCGCTCCCACGACCCCGACACCGCGCGCGACTTCTACACCGCCGTCTTCGGCTACCGCACCGAGCCGATGGCCGAGGCGGGACCCGACTATCACACGTTCGCGCTCCCCGACGACGACGCCCCGCTGGGGGGAATGGGCGGCATGATGGGAGCAGAGGGACAGCCCGCCCACTGGCTGGTGTACTTCGCGGTGGCGGATGCCGCGGCCGCGATCACCGCCACCGAGCGTGGTGGTGGCTCCGTGCTCATGCGGGACTTCGAGACCCCCTACGGGCGCATGGCGGGGCTGATGGACCCTGCGGGCGCGGTCTTCTGGATCGTCCAGAACGACGGCGACGGCCAACCCGACCGAGGGGAATAAGTCTGCCGCTCTCTCTCATGCCTGCAATCTGACGCCAAGGGATGTCGGGCTCTGTGACCAGGAGCGAAGGGGAGAGAGCCTTTACCGCTTCGCCGATCTCTATGAGCCGGACGCGTACCGCATCAAGGATCAGTCCGTCGCTCAGACTCCCGCGGCGGACGTGCCCCCGGATAGCTGCAATGGCGACCAGACATCCTCAAGACGCTGGTTATCGCGGCGCGTCACAGCGTCACGAGCTCGGTTTCGATATGGGCTTCAAGAGCCAGCTTAAGACCGTTTGCGGGCACGAGGTCGACGTTGGAACCCAGCGCCGTCTCCCGATCGCGCTGGAGACGTGCAAGCCCCAGAAGCCCCATGCTGGACGGCGTGTCCACGAGAAGATCGACATCGCTGTCTTCACCGTCGTCCCCTCTAACGGTGCTGCCGAAAAGCCGCGCTCTCAGCACGCCATGCCGGGCAAGAATGCGGAGGACCTCATCGTGACGGCGCTGAAGTCGCTGGCCTTGCGGACCGGTGAGTCCGTCCAACGAGGCGGACGAGTTCTTGACGGCAACATCGAGGTCATGACCGGTCGCAGCGATCAGCCGAGCCAAGGTCACGAGTGACGGCTGTCTGCGGCCGGATTCCTACGCGCTGATCACACTCTGCGTGAGGCCTGCTCGATCCGCCAGTCTCCGTTGCGACAGACCAGCACGGGTGCGGGCGTCGCGAAGCATCTCACCTGCCGACGTAGTCAGAACGTCCATGCGGAAATGATAGCGGATCGTCGTTGGGGTGAACGCGGGAATCGGCTCCTCGTGAATTGTGCTGCGAGCGCGAGGTCACACCCGAGAGGGCTCTGGAGAACGGCTATCGTCGGGTTGTGCCGCGCGATGCCGTCTCGAACATCGTGCCCGGTCTGTGGATGAGCGGCAGCCGGGCTGCGCTCGAATCCGGTCGGTTCGATCGGGTGCTGACGCTGTGTCGGGAGCGAGACGAGCGCGTCGCCGTGCCCGCCGGGAGCGAGGCGCTGGCCTGGCGCATCCCCGACGCGCAGATCGAGGATCCGGAGCAGATCCGCTCCTGGGCACGACGGATCGCCGGATGGATCGCGGACGGCGAGACAGTGCTCGTGCGCTGCGCCGCGGGCCTCAACCGCTCGGGGCTGGTCGTGGCGCGCACGCTCGTCGAGCAGGGCTATCAACCGGCGGAGGCCGTCGGGTTGGTGCGGGAGCGCCGCCGGACGGACGCGTTGAACAATCCCTGGTTCCTCGAGTGGTTGCGCCACGAGTCCGCGAAGGCGGGTCCCCGGGCGTTCGCGCCGGCGCCGCCGATACCGCTGCCCAGCCAGACGCTCGGTGTGCAGCCGTTCACCCGCACCTTCGGCCTCGATCGCGCTGAGCTGGTGAGCACGGCCGTCGCCGTGGTCGTCTCGACCACGCTGTTCCTCGTCGTCGGTGAGCCCTATCTCGCGCGTGGCGTCGTCGGTGACCTGCTCGGGTTCGTCGTGCTGTCGGTGCCGCTGGTCGCCGCGGGCCGCCGGCTCCGCCACGAGGCGATGATCTGCCTGGCCGGCATCGGCCTCGTGCACGCGACCGGCGCCGACTGGCCGTTGCGTTGGGACTCGGCCACCCACTGGACGGCGTTCACGCTCGGCCTGGCCGGCTATCTCGCGCTGCGCTGGGCGCGAGTGCCGTCGAAGCTGCCGGGCCTCGGGATCAGGGGAGCGCGCGCAGAGCGAGCTCCCAGTGCTGACCGGTGAGCTCCCGACCGAAGCTGTGATGACGCTCCTCGTCGACGAGGACGAAGCCGGCCGCCTCGTAGATCCGGCGGGCGGAGACGAGCACGTCGTTCGTCCAGAGCATGATCTTCGCGTAGCCCGCGTCTCGAGCGAAGCGCACGCACTCGTCGACGAACTGGGTGCCGAGGCCGAGTCCCCGAGCCCACGGCTCGACCAGCAGGATGCGAAGCTGCGCGGTCTGGACAGCCTGCTCGCAGCAGAAGACGCATCCAGCCCGCGCCCCGTCGACCTCGGCGATCCACGCCTGCTCCCGGCCAGGTCGGAACCCGGCGTGGAACTCGGCGACGATGCGGGCGACGAGCCCCTCGAACTGCTCGTTCCAGCCGAACTCGTCGGCGTAGATCTCCCCGTGGCGCTGGATCACCCAGCCCATGTCTCCGGGTCCCAGGCCGCGCACGGTCACCGTCCGCCTCTGCTCGGTCGGGCTGATCAGCGCGGCGACCACCCCCATGGCCTCGACCACGGTGCGGCGCTGCCCCTCGCTGAGCGGCGCCAGCAGCTCCTCGATCTGGCTCGCCGAACGGCTGTCCAGCACCGCGAAGGCGCGGCGCCCGGCGTCGGTCAGCGTCACGCGACGCCGGCGGCCGTCGAGCGTTGAGGGCGAGGAGGTCACGAGACCCTCGCGCTCCAGGCGGGTGAGGACCCGGGTGAGGAAGCTTGCGTCCATGCCGAGACGCTCGCGCAGTTCGAGCCGCTCCCAGGCGGGGCGTTGGGCCAGCTCGAACAGCACCCTGGCCTCGGCCAACGAGCGCTCGGTGCGCAGCAGCCCCTGATCGAGCAGGCCGAGCACCTCGGTCCACCGCCGGTTGAACGCTCTGACACGTTGCACCGTCTCGGACATGATCGCTCCCGTTGATGGACCCAGTCCACTCTACCGAACTGGTGGACGGCGTCCAGTACTTCGATGCCCACATGTGCCTGGCGATCGCAAGCACGGGGGCGCTACTAGACTTCGAGCATGGTGGGGTGGAGCCGCAGCCGCATCGGCGTGCTGCTCAGCGTCATGGCGCTCGCCGGGTGCACGGCTGCGCCCGCGAGCGCACCGACTGCTGCTGAGGAGCCCGCCGCGTCTCCCTCTGAGGAGCGCGCGGCGTCTCCTTCTGTGCAACCGCCTGCCGTGCCCACCCCACTCTCGACGCCCTCCGCGCGGCCGTCCTCGCGGTCAACCCAGCCCACGGCCGCACCGATGCCCTCAGAGTCGGCGCCCTCCCCACCTGACGGGGCCCTGGTGATCTGGGCGCGCGGCGACCTGCCGGCCAGCTTCGCCGACACCGTGCGCGCGCTCCCGGAAGTCGTCGCGGCCGCGCACGTGCGCGGCGAGACCCTCGGATTGACCGGCTCTCGCGGCGCGGGCGGGCGAACGATCGAGACCTACGAAGACGGCTACATGGTCCCCGTCGCCGTCTCCGCCCTCAACCCGAGGGCCTACGCGACGACGCTGAGCGACGCCACCCACCGCGCCGTTCTGGGCAGTCTGCGCCCCGGAGGCGTGCTGCTGACTGAGACCGGCGCCCGATTGCGTGGTATTGGCCGCAGTGGGCAGATCGACCTCGCGACGCGCCAGGGCCTGAGGGTGCTCAGCGTCGTCGTGTGACGCAGGAACACGGTGCCATCGGTGCCCATACCCAGTGAGTCCGCGTCGTCGGACATCGACGACCCGCGCGGTGATACCGGTCGGGAATCCGTCCGCGCCCGGGTGAGCGCGAGATCGATCTGGGGCCCGGCTTCACCGAGCGGCGCATCACGGACGCGAGCGTGCCGCTGCTGGGCACCGTGCGGTGCCATCGCGACATCCTGCCCGACATGCGCGCCGCGTTACGCCAGGTCGCCGAGGCGGGTCTGTCCGACGAGATCGACCCCGGCCGTTACGCCGGCTGCTTCTACCCGCGCCGGATCAGCACGGCGGCGGCGCAGCTCTCCCGTCACAGCTGGGGGATCGCGCTGGACATCAACGTCGACCTCTCCCTGGAGGCAGGCGGCGAACGCCCCCACCCGGAGATCATCGCGGCGTTCGCACGCCACGGGTTCCGCTGGGGCGGGGACTTCATCGTCCCGGACAACCATCACTTCGAGTGGATCGGGGAGAGTGGGTAGCCTCAGCCGGTCAGGTCCTCCGCCAAGAGCTCCATCAGGAGCCCGTTGTGCGAGGTGCCGTCGAGCCCGCGCTCGTACTGGTGCATGACGCCGACCTCGCGGAACCCCACCTTGGCGTAGCAACGGATCGGCATGGTCGGCTGCCGGGTCCATGGTGAGGCGATGGTGGCCGTGATCAACGATGAGGTGGCGTGCCAGCGTCCGGACCGCGTCGGCCCCGGGGCCACGGCCGTGGGATCCTCGCCCCGCCAGCGCGCACGCACCTCAGGAGTCGAGCGGATGGCGATGAGCCGGTCAGCGTCGGCCGCGACCGCGGGCGCAGCCGGATGCGATCTCCGTGCAAGTCCGTCACGGTCAGAGCGTATCTTCATGCTTCCTCGATGAGGCGTTCCAGCACGATGGCCACCCCGTCGTCGTCGTTGGAGTCGGTGACTTCGTCGGCGAGCTCGAGGACGTCGGGGTGCGCGTTGGCGACCGCGATGGCGTGACCCGCCCAGGTGAGCATCGGCAGGTCGTTCGGCATGTCGCCGAAGGCGAGGGCGTCGTCGGCGTCCAGGCCGGCTTCGTGCGCGAGGTGCCGCAGCGCCGAGGCCTTCGTGATGCCGGCGGCGGAGATCTCCACGACGTGGCCGCCGGAGTAGGTGACGGTGGCGGCCTGACCGACGGTCTCTCGGGCGGTCTCGGCCAGGTCCTCGACCTCCGCGTCGGGGTGGCGTAACAGCAGCTTCGTGACGGGCGCCGTGAGCAGTTCCTCAAGCGGGGCGACCTCAGGACGGAACGACGGCGCGAGCCGGTTGTTGAGATCGGGCCGGGCGTAGGAGGGCTCGTGGCCGAAGCCGTCGGCGCGTTCGACACCGAACGTCACGTCGGGCAACCGTTCGCGCAGCAGCCGGATGACCGTGGCGGCGTCGTCGGGCTCGATGCCTGCGGTACGCGTCACTTGCTCGGTGCCCAGGTCGTAGATGAGCGCCCCGTTCGCGCAGACCACCCGCCCCCGGCCCTGGAAGGCGTCGACGATCGGCCCGAGCCAGCGAGGGGGGCGGCCCGTCACCGCGATGAGTAGGGCGCCCGCGTCGGTGGCGGCCCGCACCGCCGCGCGGGTGCGGTCGCTGACGGTGCCGTCGCTGTGCAGCAGGGTGCCGTCGAGGTCGGTGGCGATCAGCGAGGGCAGCGCACGCGGCGCGCTTTCGTGACGGGCGGTTGGCCGGCTCACCGAGCGCTGCCATCGTCGACGTCGAGCCCCGTCATTGTGCGCCTCGCCTCCCGTTCTCTGCCGCTGCCAGCGCGCCCACTGTAGGACGGTCGGACGCGAGCGCGAAGCTGGCTACGCTGGCACCATGCGCTCCGGGTTCTGCTCCATCGTCGGCCGGCCGAACGTCGGTAAGTCCACGCTGCTGAATGCGCTCGTCGGGCAGAAGATCGCGATCACGACGCCGGTGCCCCAGACCACCCGGCACGCGCTGCGTGGCGTGCTGCACGGCGACGGCGTCCAGGTCGTGTTCGTCGACACCCCGGGTCTGCACAAGCCCAAGACGCTGCTCGGCAACCGGTTGAACGACGTGGCCCGTGGCGCGCTCGCGCACGTCGATCTCGTCGTCTTCGTCGTCGACGGGGCGGCCGGTCTCGGCCGGGGCGACGCGTTCGTCGCGGGCCTGCTGCGTGATGCGCACGCGCCCGTCATCGCCGTGCTGAACAAGGTCGACGGCTTCTCTCGCGCGCGGCAGCTGCCACGCCTGGAGCAGCTCGCCGGCCTGGGGGAGTGGGACGAGATCGTGCCTGTCTCGGCCACGCAGGGCGAGGGCGTCGGGACGCTCTCCGCGCTCATCCAGGCGCGCATGCCCGACGGTCCGCCCTACTTCCCGCCCGAGCAGGTGAGCGATCAGCCCATCGAGGTGGTGCTCGCCGAGCTGATCCGCGAGCAGGCCATCGTGCGGATGCGTGAGGAGGTGCCGCACTCTGTCGCGGTCGTGGTGAACGAGATCAGCCCCGGCGCGTCCGAGGGCGTGCAGGTCGTGGACGCGACGGTTTACGTCGAGCGCGACTC
This sequence comes from Euzebyales bacterium, assembly GCA_038233095.1. Classification (GTDB taxonomy): domain Bacteria; phylum Actinomycetota; class Nitriliruptoria; order Euzebyales; family Egibacteraceae; genus JBBSMR01. The sequence continues at coordinate 5,847 of JBBSMR010000009.1, read as the reverse complement.
GCAGAAGGGCATCGTCATCGGGCGCGGCGGCGGTGTCCTCAAGGAGATCGGCGCGCAGGCGCGGCCGGGGCTCGAGACGCTGCTCGGCACGCGGGTCTACCTGGAGCTGCGGGTGAAGCTCATGAAGGAGTGGCAGCGCGACCCGAAGGCGTTGCAGCGGCTCGGCTACTGAGCCGCGACGCCGAGCGCTCGGCGCAGGAAGTCCACCTGCAACAGCAGCAGGTTCTCGGCCCCGGCCTCCTGCGGGGTCATGTGCGTCACGCCCGAGAGCGGCAGCACCTCGTGGGGTCGGCCGGCCTCCAGCAGCGCGCCGGAGAGTTGCAGCGTGTGGGCCGCGACCACGTTGTCGTCGGCCAGGCCGTGGATGAGCAGCAGCGGACGGCGGAGCGCCGCCGCGCGCGGCAGCAGGCTGCTGCGCTCGTAGGCCTCCGGCTGCTCGTCGGGGTGGCCGAGGTAGCGCTCGGTGTAGTGGGTGTCGTACAGCCGCCAGTCGGTGACCGGCGCGCCGGCGATGGCGGCGTGGAAGGCGTCGGGCCGCTCCAGCACCGCGAGCGCGGCGAGGTAGCCGCCGAAGGACCACCCGCGGATGCCGACCCGGCCGAGGTCGAGGAAGTTGAGGCGCTCCCCGGCGGCCCGCAGCACCTCGACCTGGTCCTCCAAGGCTACGCTGGCGAGGTCGCCGGCGACGGCGTGCTCCCACGCCGGTCCGCGCGCGGGCGTGCCCCGGGGGTCGGCGACAAGCACCGCGAATCCCTGCTCGGCGAACCACTGCGAGGTGGCGAACGCGTCGAGGCGGCGCACGTTGCGCTGCGCGTGCGGCCCACCGTAGGGATCCAGCAGCACCGGCAGCGGGCCGCCGTCGTGGGAGGACGGCAGGATGAGCGCCGACGGCACTCGCCGGGGGCCCAGCTCGAGCTGCTCGACCCGGAAAGCCAGGTCAGGGTGGGCGGCGTGCGAGCGTACGGTGATCACGTCGCCCCCGCGGCGCAGCTCGGCGCGCGTGCCGGTGCGGCGCAGGTCACCGCCGACGGCGACCAGCGTGCCGCCCGCGGTGCGCCCCGACCAGACGCCGTCCACCGGTGTGAGCGGCTCGGGTTCTCCGCCGTTCGGCGGGCAGCGCCAGAGCGCCATGCTCGTCGACTCGCGCGAGCCCGCCATCACCGGATCGCCGTCCAGCGCGCCGACGCAGGAGCGCACCTGCAGACCCGCGGGGGAGAGCCACGCGCCGTCGGCGCAGAGCCGCCGCGTGTCGCTGGCCAGGTCGTCCAGCGCGACGAGCAGGCGTCCGTCATCCAGCCAGCGCGGCAGGCCGTCGAGCAGCTCGATCCAGGGCTCGGCCGTGTGGTCGTAGACGGCCTCGCACGCGCCGTCGGCGGCGACGGTCGCCACGACGAGCCGGCGCTGGTCGCGTGACTGCAGCACGACGCTGGGCGGGCGGTCCGGCTGGACCAGCACGTCGGCCAGGTACGGCAGCGCCTCGCGGTCCCAGACCACCGGCGTCCGGCCACCCTCCAGGTCGAGCAGCGCCAGCGAGACGTCGGCATTGGCCGTCCCGGCGGCCGGGTAGCGCAGCACGGTCGGCTCTCGGGAGGGTTCGGCTGGGTCGGTGAGGTGCCACTTCATGACGGCGTTGTTGTCGACCCGCGCGGCAAGCAGCCCGCTGGAGTCGGCCAGCCACCACAGCCCGCGCTGGCGGCCCATCTCCTCGGCGGCGATGAACTCGGGCAGTCCCCAGGTCACCTGGGGGTCGTCGTCGTCGACCAGCACGCGCGGAGAGCCGCCGTCCAGATCGGTGACGTACACGGAGCCGTCACGAACCCATGCCAGGCGCCGCCCCTGCGGATCCAGGCGCGGGTCGATCACGGGCCCAGGCAGCTCCAGACGCCGCGGAGTGCCCCCGGCGAGCTCGGCCAGCCAGACGTTGCCGCCCAGGCTGAAGACCGCGCGGTCCAGGTTCGCGTCGGTCGCGTAGCGCACGATCCCGCCGGCCTGCTCGCGGGCGCGCTCTCGGCGGGCGCGCTCCTCCGGCGGCAGCTCGTTCCCGCTGCCGTCCACAGCCGCCGGATCCGCGATCAGGCGCTCCTCGCCGCTGGTCGCGTCCCACGCCCAGAGCTGCTGCACGGGGTCGTCGCCCGCGGAGGAGCGCAGGAACGCCACCGTCAGCCCGTCGCGGGCGATGCGGAAGCTGCGCGGCGCTCCGAGGGTGAAGCGCCGCGTCCGCGCCTGCCGCCGGGGAAACGAGCGAACGGCGTCGGCTTGGCTCACGAGACCGGCGCGGGCGAGCGCGGGCAGCGTCGCTCGTGACCGGGGCGGACCCACGTCCACGCGGCGCAGTGCGGACAGCGGGTGCCGTCCCTCACGATGGGGTTGCCCTCGAGCGCCGGAGGCAGCGTCACGTCCAGCCCCTCGCAGACGAACGCCTCGTAGGCCTTCTCCGCGCGCTGGCGGTTCTCGGCCGCCTGCTCGGCGAGCACCCTCTGCGGATCGAGCTCGGCGCCGTCGGCGATGAGCGCGGCCACCAACGCCGCGGACTCCGGTCGCCCAAGATCGAGCCCCTCCAACGAGGCCTCACGAGCCGCCCGTGGCAGCTCAAGCGCCACGCCCCGGTCACGCCATGCGTGCCAGCGCGCCAGCCCGGCCGCCCGGTCGGCTGCGACCGCCTCGTCGACGAGTGCCTGGATGCGGGCGTGGAGGCGGGGCGCCTGCCCGTGGTCCCGCGCCCACGCCATGATCGAGCCGATCTCCGGCCCGTCGAGGTCGATTCGGTCCACCAAGCCGGTGAGATGCTCGGGATAGGACTCGTACGCCAGCGCGAGCGTGGCGACCGTCGCTGGCAACTTGTCGACGTGCCGTGCGAAGAGCGCCTCGACCGCCGGAGCGAGCTTGCGCAACTGCCTGACGAGGGCGGCCTCCCGCAGCCACTCCTCACGGGGTGGCTCCGGGAGCATGAGCTCGAGTTCCGGCTCGCGCAGCAGCAGGGCCGACGCAATCACAGGGCGCTGCGCCACCAGCTCCAGGTGCTCCATGAGCAGCGACCGGAGCCACGTCCAGATGAGCCCGTCGGCCTGAGCGATGTCCTCGGCGACGCGCTCGGCGTGACCGCGCAGGCCGAGCAGGGTCGCTCTGGTCAGCTTCGCGCGCGCCTTCTCCAGCGCCTGCGGCCGTTCGGCGAGCACCGGCCGGCAGTCGTCCGGATGGTTCTGGAAGACCTCCCACAGCCAGAAGAGATCCCGGTACCGGCCCGCCGAGGCTGAGGCAACGAGGTGGCGTGAGAGCGCCGCGGGTCCCAGCAGCGCGCCGGCGGTGACCGGCGGAAGGTCGGGCAGCAGCTCCTCGCGCGCCGAGCGTCCGAGCCGTTGCAGCTTCGGGTCCGGAGCGGAGAGGTAGGCCAGCGCCTGGGCGTTCGTGGCGCCGATGCGGCGGGTGATCTGTTCGGACGTGGTGTGCTTCGCGGCCGGCATCAGGCCTCCCCGGCGCGACCGTCGTCGGGCCGCGCAATCTCGACCGGTTCCCACGGGCCCACAAGTGGCGCGCAGGGGTCTAGCGGACACGGACATCGGCCAGAGTATCCGTGCTGAGGGGATCCGGTCGGCCGCGCGGCCGAGAAGATTACGGAGCGGGAGGGATCGTGAGCTCCTGGCCTACCTGGAGGGGAACATCCGCGGAGAGGTTGTTCGCCTCGGCGATCGGCTCGAATGCCTGCGGGTCGCCGTAGAACTGCTCGGCGATGTTCGTCAGCGTGTCGCCCGGTTGGACCTCGTAGGTCTCGCCGTCCCCGGCCGGTGCGGCGGCTTCCTCGGAGGGCTGGCCAGCCGCTCCGGTCCCATCACTGCCCGCGCCGTTGCCCTCCTGTCGTGGAGCGACCCCGCCGGCCGATTGCGCGGCCAGTTGCTGCTCCAGCGTCGTGTTCTCGGAGGAGAGCTCGATGATGGTGGCTTTCGCGTCCTGCAGCTCCTGACTCGACGCCGCGTCGCCCGCGGAGCAGCGCCCGAGAAAGAAGATCACGAGCAGCAGCACGAGCAGGGCGGCAAGGCGTCCCCACAACACGTTGCTGGTGTAGTCCTCGTCTTCGTACTCGTACGCCATGGCCCCAGTATTGACCAGCCTGGCGGCTTTGGACTTGCCCGGTCGGTCGGGAGCCCGGCTTGTGGCGGTATTCACCCCTCGCCAGAAGCGTCTGGCAGGTCGGTGGGCCGGTTCACGTTCAGGCAGAAGCGCCCGGAGGGCTCCACGGCGGACCAGACGGCCGGACCGATCCCGCGGGCTCCGAGCGCGGTGAGCGCGTCGACCAGGCCGCGGTCACCGTCGTCGAAGCGGCGCCGCAGAGCAGGCAGCGCCGTGACGGACCAGATGGCGTGGAGCGGCTGCGGGCGCTCGTCCACGATCGGCACGACGGCGGGCTCGCCCCGCCAGCTCGCGGCGAGCAGCGTGAGCACCCCGGCGCTCGCGTACGGCAGATCCACGGCCAGCACCGCGACCAGCTCGTGCCTTGCCGCCGCGAGCCCGCCCACCAGCCCTCCGAGCACCCCTCCTCCGTGACCGTAGTCGGTGACGTGAGGGTGGCCCAGGTCGGCCAGCGTGCGCTCGCCGGCAGCGATCAGCACCTCGTCACAGACGGCCTCCAGCACGCCGGCAGCCCGGCTGGCCAGGCTCTGCCCGTGCCACATCACGCGGGCCTTGTCTCGCCCCATGCGCCGGCTGGCTCCGCCGGCGAGCAGCAGACCCGAAAGCGGCGGCCGGGTCGACGCCCTCGGGCCGCGCGGGGCGGTCATTGCGCGGCGCCGTCCGGTCGCAGCGCCGCCTCGCACCAGCGCTCCAGCCGCCTGCGCAGGGCGGGCACGGTCAGCAGGCGCGCCCGCCACGCGGACCGGCTCGGCTCGAGCAGCGCAGCCAGGATGAGGCGCGTGCCGAGCGGGTCGCGGGCGACCCGCACGCCCAGGTGCAGGCGACCGGCCGGGACGTCGGCGCTCGCCTCCCACAGTCGGGGCTCCACGGTGTCGACCCGCCACAGGAGCCGCTGGCCGTCGGTCACGACGACGATCTCGCTGCCGACGCGCATCGGGTCGCCGTTGACGCGCTCGACCTGTTCGGCATCGGTCCATTCGGTCAGCCGCCAGGGGTCGGAGACGCGCCCCCACACCTCGTCGACCGGAGCGAGTCCGACCGTGAAGAGCTCGAAGGCGACCGTCATGTGCGCGCCACGGTAACGAGTCAGGACGGAGGGTGTGGGGTAGGCCTCGTGCGACCACCCCATCCATCCCCGCGAGGAGACGACCGATGACCGCGCCCGACTTCACGCTCGCCGATCAGGCGGGTGAGAGCTGGACCCTCTCGGAGCACCGCGACGCCGCGACCGTGCTCATCTTCTACCGTGGCGACTGGTGACCGTACTGCAACGGCCAGCTGGTCAGCTTGGCCCACCGTCACCGTGAGATCAGCGACGCGGGCGCCCGCGTGGTCGCCATCAGTGTCGACGACCCCGGCAAGGGCGCCGGGATGGTCCGCAAGCTCGGACTGCCCTTTCCCGTGCTCAGCGACCCGGATGGCTCGGAGGCGATCAAGCCCTACGACGTCTGGCACGACGAGAACGACATCGCTCGGCCCGCGGTCATCATCGTGGACACGAACGGCGAGGAGGTCTTCCGCCAGGTCAGCCGTGAGTTCTCCGACCGGCTCACCGAGGACGAGCTGCTCGAGCGTGTCCGCGCGCTCGACCTGCCGAGCGTCGAGCAGGAGCCGAACAAGCCAGGGAGCCCGCAGCCGAGCGACCGGGCGTTCCCGGTCGAGGCGATGTGGCCGTACTTCCGCGGGGTGAAGTTCGCCTCCATCGCGCTGCGCACGCGCGTG
>JBBSMR010000008.1:0-76530 GCA_038233095.1 Euzebyales bacterium | reverse complement strand
TGGGCGTGGCGCCGGCGATGTCGTCGGTGTGGGGATCGCGGGCTCGAACGACCATGTCTATGTCTGGTATGACGACGGCACAGTGAGCTCTGGCACCAGCCAGGACCTCGACGCCTACCAGGCCCCCCGCAGCTACACGCTCGCCGCGGAGCTGCTTCCTCCTAACAACTGGGTGACGGGCTACCGGGCGATGACCGTGCGTCATCTGGTCAGCCATACTGCCGGCTTCACGCGCAGTGGTGACACGCAGGCGGCCACCGTGATGTTCGGACTTTCCGAGTCCGAGCTGGGTTACCGCCACGTCAACCAGTACGTTCTGCGAACTCGAAAGCTGTTGTTCCAGCCCGGATCGAGCTCGAGCTACTCCAACCACGGTATGGGTCTGGCCGGTCACGTCCTCGCTGAAGACGGCGGGATGAGCTACCACGACTACATCCGCTCCCGCATCCTCAATCCTTCGTCCCTCTCGCGGATCGTGGCGACAGGCCATCCACTCGACGACGCTTTGGACGCCACGCCATACAGGATCGACAGCAACGGCGACTTCGTCTCGTTGCCGAATTCGGCCGTCTCCGAGCCGGGACCGGGCCTGGCGGCGGGTGGATGGTCTGCGTCCGCTCACGACTTCATCCGGTTGCTGCTGCGCACCGACCGGCTGACCAACGTCCCCGACATCATGACCGCCCCCACCCTGCGGACCATGGAGACTCGCCCGTTCCCAGCCACCGTGTCCTCAAAAGCGCACGGATGGCAGATCACCGCCAAGGACAAGCTGTGGCACAACGGTCTCATAGGTGGCGGGAGCGCGTACGTGGTCCGGTTCCCGGCCGGCTACATCGCGGGCGATGGGACGAATCTGAGCAACATCACCGTCGCAGCCTTCGTCAACAGCGACGTGGGCACAGGAGCGTTGAACTCGCTGACGAGCAACCTCGCGCTCATCGCTGGCAAGGCGAGCATCCCCTCCACGTACGACCTGCCGTGAGGGCCAAGCTGGGGAGTGGGCGCACCGAGTTCGGTGCGTCCACTCCCCAACGCGTGGGGCGACCGCCACAAACCGGGTCACGCACCCGCCCCGCGCCAGAGGGTGACGTGCACGGCGGGCCGGTAGCGACCGGGCGGGAGGCCGCGGGCCTGTCCGAGGACGGCCTGCGTGGCCAGCGGCGTCGTGGCGAAGCGTTGCAGCGCGCGTGCGGGGGCCGACGCGGACTCACCCGCGAGCGTGACCGCATGCCAGAGCCCGTCGAGCGGCGGCGCGCGGAGCGCCGTCAGCTCTCCGCGCTCGAGACGACGTCGCACGCTGTGGCCCACCGCCCACGCCAGGCCGTGCCCGGCCGCCGCCGCGTCGAGCGCGGCGGCTTGGCTGGGATAGGTGAGCACGGTGGGGGAGAGGTCGTGGCGACGAAGGAAGCGCGCCTCGGGAGTCGCTGACTCGAGGCCGAAGGGCCCGGTCAGCCAGGGCAGCCGGGCCAATTGGCCCGGTCCCAGCGTCCGCTCGCCGGCCCAGCGGTGGTCGCGCCCGACGACCGCGACGAGCTGGTAGCGCAGGAACGCCTGACCGTCGCAGCCTTCACCCGGCGCCGCACCCAGCGCGACGTCGGCGCGCCGGTCGCGCAGCAGCTCGGCCACGAGCGCGACAGGTTCGACGGTGAGCTCCGGCTCCACGTGCGGATTGCGAGCGGCGAAGGCTTCGAGGAGCGCCCCGGCGGCCTCGGCGACACGGACCCCGACGATGACACGGAGCACGCTGACCGAACGCTGCTCGCGGACCTCCTGGCGTGCCTGCTGCGTCAGTCCCAGGATCTCGACCGCTCGCGCCGCCAGCCGGCCGCCGCCCGGCGTCAGGGCGATGCCATTGCCGGAGCGGACGTAGAGCGCGTCGTCGAGCTCGTGACGCAGACCGGCCACCGCCTGGGAGACCGCGGAGACGCTGATGCCTAACCGCTCGGCCGCCTGCCGGACCGAGCCGAGGCGCGCCACGAGGACAAAGCACTCCAACTGGTGCAAGGTCATCCGGGCCCCTGAACAGGTGTGAAGCAAAACCTTCACAGTCCATTGACGGGCCCAATCCAATCACTGACCGTGCGACGGCACAAGGCCCCACGCCGTCACCGCGCAGGGCGAGCGATCGAGGAGGCACGCGTGCAGATCCCCGCACCCTTCGAGTACGAGCGGGCCACCAGCGTGGAGCACGCGGTCGAGCTGCTCACGCGGCTGGGCGAGGGCGCCCGCGTCCTCGCCGGCGGCCACAGCCTGCTGCCGATGATGAAGCTGCGTCTGGCCCGCCCGGAGCATCTGATCGACATCAACGACCTCGACGAGCTGGACTTCATCGTCGAGGAGGACGAGCAGTTGCGCATCGGCGCGCTCACCCGGCACGCGGCGCTGCTGGCCAGCGACGTGGTCGGGCGGACCTTTCCCATCATCCACGACGCTGAGCGCGTCATCGCCGACCCGGTCGTGCGTAACCGCGGCACCATCGGCGGGTCACTCTGCCAGGCCGATCCGGCCGAGGATCTCTCCACGGTCTGCGACGTCCTCGGAGCGGTCGCGGTCATCCGCGGCGGCCAGGGGGAGCGCACAGTCCCCATGGCGGAGTTCCACCAGGGCGCCTACGAGACCGCCGTCCGCGAGGGGGAGTTGCTCACCGAGCTGCGCCTGCCGCTGCGGCCCCACGCCGGCAGCGCCTATGAGAAGGTCGAGCGCCGGGTGGGGGACTGGGCCATCGCCGCTGCCGGGGTCGCGGTCTGGATGTCCGACGGGCGCATCGACGAGGTGAGCATCGGGCTGACCGCGGTCGGCCTGGACCTCGCCGACGCCGCGCAGGACGCCGTGCGGGGCGACGAGCCCGGCGAGGCGCTCTTCGACGAGGCCGCCCGGCTGGCCGCCGAGGCCGCCGAGCCGATCGCCGACCAGCGCGGCTCGGCGGAGTACAAGCGGCACCTGGCCGGCGAGCTCACCCGCCGTGCCCTGCGTCGTGCCTGCGAGCGCGCGCTCGCGCCGGCCGGCGTCTGACCCTGAACGCGCCAGAAAGGAACCGCTCATGCAGGTGCAGATGACCGTCAACGACCAGTCGGTCAGCCACGACGTCGAGCCGCGACTGCTGCTGGTGCACTTCCTTCGCCAGACGCTCGGGCTGACCGGCACCCACTGGGGCTGTGACACCTCGAACTGTGGGACCTGCGTGGTCCTCATGGACGGCGAGCCGGTGAAGTCGTGCACGGTGCTGGCCGCCATGGCCTCGGGTCGCGAGGTGCGCACCGTCGAGGGGCTCGAGGTCGACGGCGAGCTCGACCCGTTGCAGGAGGGCTTCATGGAGGAGCACGGGCTGCAGTGCGGCTTCTGCACGCCGGGCATGCTCATGACGGCGAGCCATCTCCTGGAGCACAACCCGGACCCGGACGAGGAGACGATCCGCGAGGCGATCTCCGGTCAGATCTGCCGCTGCACCGGCTACGCCACGATCGTGCGCTCCATCCAGTGGGCCGCCGAACAACGCCGCGCGAACCGGGCCGCGGGCAACGGCGGCGCTCCCACCGCAGCCGAGACCGAGGAGGTGCGCTCATGACCGCCACCGCCGACCCCGCCGCCGAGGAGCGCCCCATCGGCTTCGGCCGGCTGAAGCGCAAGGAGGACCCGCGCTTCATCCGCGGCCAGGGCAATTACCTCGACGACATCACCCTGCCCGGCATGCTGCACGGCGCGATGCTGCGCTCGCCGGTCGCCCACGGGCGCATCGTCGCCATCGACACGAGCGAGGCGCTCGCGCACCCGAAGGTGCACGCCGTCATCACCGGCAGCGACCTGGAGGGCCTGAACCTCGCCTGGATGCCCACGCTCTCGAACGACACGCAGGCCGTGCTCGCGACCGACAAGGTGCGCTTCCAGGGCCAAGAGGTCGCCTTCGTCGTGGCCGACGACCACTACGCGGCCCGCGACGCGCTGGAGCTGATCGACGTCGAGTACGAGATGCTCGACGCCGTCATCGACCCCCACCGCGCGTTGGAGCCCGACGCGCCGGTGATCCGTGACGACCTCGAGAACAAGACCGACAACCACATCTTCGACTGGGAGGCGGGCGACGCCGAGGCGACCGAGGCCGCCTTCGCCGAGGCCGACGTGGTCGTCAGCCAGGACATGGTCTACCCCCGCAGCCATCCCGCGCCGATGGAGACCTGCGGGGCGGTCGCGGACTACGACAAGGTGAGCGGCAAGCTCACCCTCTACGAAACGACGCAGGCGCCCCACGCCCACCGGACCCTGTACGCGTTGGTCGCCGGCATCCCGGAGCACAAGATCCGCGTGATCTCGCCCGACATCGGCGGGGGCTTCGGCAACAAGGTCGGCATCTATCCCGGGTACGTGTGCGCGGTCGTCGGCTCGATCGTGAGCGGGCGCCCGGTGAAATGGGTGGAGGACCGCTCCGAGAACCTCATGTCGACCTCGTTCGCGCGCGACTACCACATGCACGGCGAGATCGCGGCCACGAACGACGGCAAGATCCTGGCGGTGCGCACGAAGGTGCTCGCCGATCACGGCGCGTTCAACTCCACCGCCCAGCCGACGAAGTTCCCGGCCGGGTTCTTCCACGTCTTCGCGGGCAGCTACGACCTGCGGGTGGCCCACTGCTCGGTGACCGGCGCCTACACGAACAAGGCGCCGGGCGGTGTGGCCTACGCCTGCTCCTTCCGCATCACCGAGGCGGTCTACCTCATCGAGCGGATGGTTGACGTGCTCGCCGACGAGCTCGAGCTGGACCCGGCCGAGCTGCGCCTGCAGAACTTCATCCGCGCCGAGCAGTTCCCGTACGCGAACCCGACCGGCTGGGAGTACGACTCGGGCGACTACGAGAAGACGATGCGCGTGGCGCTGGACCTCGCGGGCTACGACGAGCTGCTGCGCGAGCAGGCCGAGCGGCGCGAGCGCGACGATGGCGGCCCGCTCATGGGCATCGGGCTCTCGTTCTTCACCGAGGCGGTCGGCGCCGGCCCGCGCAGGCACATGGACATCGTCGGCCTGGGCATGGCCGACGGCGCCGAGCTCCGCATCCACCCGACCGGCAAGGCGGTCGTCCGCCTCTCGGTGCAGACCCAGGGCCAGGGGCACGAGACGACCTTCGCCCAGATCGTCGCCGAGGAGCTCGGCATCCCGCCGGAGGACATCGACGTGGTCCACGGCGACACCGATCAGACGCCCTTCGGCTTGGGCACCTACGGCAGCCGCTCCACACCGGTCTCGGGCGGGGCGGTGGCCATGGTCAGCCGCCAGGTGCGCGAGAAGGCGCGGAAGATCGCCGGTGCCATGCTGGAGGCCGATCCCGACGACCTCGAGTGGGAGAAGGGCCGCTTCTTCGTGAAGGGCGACCCCGACCAAGCCGCGACCATGGCCGAAATCGCCTTGGCCGCGCACGGCACCATCGAGCTGCCCGAGGGAGTGGATGGCAACCTCGACGGCGAGGTGACCTACGACCCGCCGAACCTCACGTTCCCCTACGGCGCCTACCTCTGCGTGGTCGACATCGACCCCGGGACCGGCACCGTCAAGGTGCGCCGGTTCATCGCCGTGGATGACTGCGGCACCCGCATCAACCCGATGATCGTCGAGGGTCAGATCCATGGCGGCTTGACCGACGGGGTCGGCATGGCGCTCATGCAGCACATCGACTTCGACGAGCAGGGCAACTGCCTGGCCGCGTCGTTCATGGACTATCTCGTGCCGACGGCCATGGAGGTGCCCGACTGGGAGACCGGCGAGACGGTCACGCCCTCCCCGCACCATCCGATCGGCGCGAAGGGGGTGGGGGAGTCCGCCACGGTCGGCTCGCCCCCGGCGGTCGTGAACGCCGTGGTCGACGCGCTCTCGCCCTACGGCGTCCGCCACGTCGACATGCCCTGCTTCCCGGGTCGGGTGTGGGAGGCGTTGGACGCGGCCCGGTCGTCGTCCAGGGGCGCCGGCTCGTGACGATCACGATGACCGAACGGGCCGCGGAGCTGGCCGGCGAGGGGGTGCCGTTCGTCCGGGCGACGGTCGTCCGGGCCCAGCACCCGACGAGCGTGCACGCCGGGGACGCGGCGCTCGTGCACGCCGACGGCACGATCGAGGGCTTCGTCGGCGGCGTCTGCACCGAGGCGGCGGTGCGTGAGCACGCGCTGCTGGCGCTGGAGCGCCGCGCCCCCCTGGTGCTGCGGATCGTCGCCGAGGGCGAGGAGCGCACTGAGCCCGACCGGGTTACGGTGGCCAATCCCTGTCTTTCCGGCGGCTCGGTCGAGCTCTTCCTGGAGCCGCGACAGCCGGGGCCGCGGCTCGTCGTCTTTGGCGACTCGCCGGTCACCCGGGCGCTGGAGCGCTTGGCGGAGCCGCTCGGCCTGCGGACGGCTCGCGGCGGCGACTCCACCATAGAGCCCGATGACGCCGCGGTGGTCGTCGCCTCTCACGGGCGCGGGGAGCGCGCGGCGCTCGAGGCCGCGTTGCGCGCCGGTGTGGACTACGTCGGTCTGGTGGCCAGTCGGCGGCGGGGGGCGTCGGTGCTGGCCGCCCTCGACGTCGACGACGACCAGCGCGCCCGGGTGCGCTCGCCCGCCGGGTTGGACCTCGGCGCGCGTACCGCGGGGGAGATCGCACTCACGATCCTGGCCGAGCTGGTTCAGCAGCGTGCCTGGAATCGGGATCGGCAGGCATCGACGTCGGTGACCGTCGAGGAGGCGCTGACAGCTGCGACGGCGATCGACCCGGTCTGCGGCATGAGCGTCCAGCCCGGTACGTCCACCCCAAGCGTCGAGCGCGACGGGGTGACGCAGTGGTTCTGCGCCGAGGGGTGCCGGGACCGGTTCACAGCCGACCCCGACCGGTATGCGGCCTGAGGAGGAGCGCATGAGCGATCAGACAGAGAACGGTGGCCGGGTGCCCGATGACGCGCCCGCGGCTGACGAGCGCAGCGGGTCCGACGCCGCCGACGCGGTCGAGACCGCGGCTGGGGAGGGACACGACGGCGTGCAGACCGCGCCCGACGCTGCTCGCTCCGGCGAGGCGCCTGTCGAGCAGGTCGGTGGCGATGAGGAGATGACCGCGCAACGAACCGTGGGAGCGCCGGGCACTGCGGAGGGCGAAGGGCCAGAGGGCGTGCACGCACCGCCGGAGGAGGCTCCCGTCAGCGGCGGCGCCCAGGACGCGCCGGGAGCGCGCGCCTCGGATCGCGTGGCGGGCGCGGACGGCCAAGAGTCCGACGACGGAACAGCGGGACAGCCCTAGGCCGAGATCCGAGGGCGCTCCCGCAGCCGGTCGAGCAACGCCTCGGCTGGCAGCGGTCGGCACAGGTGGTAGCCCTGGCCGGCGTCAGACCCAAGCCGGCGCAACGTCACGTCCTGCTCGTCGGTCTCGATCCCTTCGGCGATCGTCCGCAGTCCGAGGGTGTGCGCGAGCTTGATGATGGCCTCGACCATCGCGGCCTCGTCGGGGCCGTCGTTGATGCAGTCGACGAAGCTGCGATCGATCTTCAGGACGTCCACAGGCAGCTTGCGCAGGTAGGAGAGCGAGGAGTAGCCGGTGCCGAAGTCGTCGACGGCCACCCGGACACCCTCTGCCCGCAGGGTCTCAAGCTGCTGGATGGCGCCCTCGTGATTGAGCAACGTGCTCTCGGTGATCTCCAGGACAAGGTCGCGCGCGTCCAGCCCTGACGCATCCAGGGCACGCCGCACCATGCCGACCACGTCCGAGCAGAGCTGCTGGGGTGAGAGGTTCACGCTCACCCACAGCGGTACACCCAGCTGCCGCTGCAACGCCTTGGTCTGACGCGCGGCCTGCTCGGTCACCCACTGTCCGAGCGCGACGATCAGGCCGGTGTCCTCAGCGAGCGGGATGAAGTCGGCGGGCGGGACCAAGCCGCGCTCGGGATGCTCCCAGCGCACGAGGGCTTCGACGGCCTCCACGACGCCCGTCTGCTGATTCACGACGGGCTGAAAGTGCAGGACGAACTGGTCGAGCTTGAGCGCGTTGTTGAGCTCCTCTCGCAGCTGTGTCCGGTTGATCACCGAGGCACGCATGGCCGTGGTAAAGACCTCACAACCGCCCTGACCGGCCTCCTTCGCTGCGTACATGGCGATATCGGCGTCGCGGAGCACCTCGGGGCTCGTCGTCGAGCTCACTGCCGGAGCGATGCCCATGCTCGCTTGGATCGAGACCAGATGGTCACCGAGCGACATCGGCGCATGGACGGCATCGCGGATGCGTTCGGCCACCTCGACGGCGCGCTCGACGTCGGTATCCTCCAGCAGGACCGCGAACTCATCACCACCCAGCCGCGCGACCGTGTCCGAGGCGCGCACTTCGGCCTGCAGCCTGTGGCCCACCTCAGCGAGAATCTCATCTCCCTTCCCGTGGCCGAGACCGTCGTTCACGGTCTTGAAGTCGTCGAGGTCGATGAAGAGCACGCTGAGCGCAGCACCGGACCGCTTGTGCAGCGTGAGAGCGTGATCCAGCCGGTCGAGGAAGAGCGCCCGGTTGCCAAGCCCTGTCAGCGAGTCGTGCAGCGCCTGGTGCTCCATGGCGCGCTGCAGTGCGTGGCGTTCGGTGATGTCCTGACACGTTCCGACCATGCTCGTGGGTGCCTTTTCGCCCACCCTGACCCAGCGACCGAGGCAGTGCACCACCACCACCGCCCCATCGGGGCGCACGAGCCGGCATTCGTACGCCAAGCCGGTCTCGCCCGGCTTCGCGACTGCCGCTTCAAGCAGCGCCCTGACCCGGGGGCGGTCGTCGTCGTGAACCAGTTGCAAGAAGGACTCCGCCCCGGGAGTGAAGCGCTCCGGGTCACGCCCCGTGAGGGTGTACAGCTGGGGAGACCACCAGATAATGTCGCTGCCCACCTCCCAATCCCAGCTCCCGACCTTGGCCAGCGTCTGAGCCTCGTTGAGGTCGCGGTTGACCCGCTGGGACGCTGTCTGCGTCGCGCGCTCGCGGTTGAGCGCATCCTCGTTCGCCCGCCACGAGACCAGACAGGCGACGCTCTCGCATGCGATGAAGAAGGCGTGCACGAGCGCCCACTTCCACGGGCTGGCGAGCGCGGCGGGATGGTTGTAGACCGACGTCGGCTCGATGACGCCGACGATCCCGTGGTGCAGGAGCCACGACGGCGATCGCCAGCAGGAACGGCAGCCACGACTGATACAGGCTGACGACGACGACCAAGACGAAGAAATGGAAGTGCGCTTCGATCAGCCCGCCTGTGAAGTGCACGAGCACCGCCGAAGAGCTGGCGAGCCCGAGCGTGGCCGCCGCCGCGCGTGCGTCCCGTGTCCCCTTGCGAGAACTTGCGACCACCGCGAGCAGGCCGATCAGCGCGATCTCGGCCAGCGTGTGGGCCAGCGTCTCGCCACTCAGCAGCCCGACGACCAGCAGCGCAGGGACGTGCAGCCACAGCAGGACGCAGATCCAGGTGTGCCGATACACCCAGCTCGCGCCCGCGAGGGAACCGCCGGTCGGCAGCGCGCGCCGCAGCCAGCGGCGAAACGGGCTCGCCGGCGAGGGCGACGGGGTCTCCGTCTTGTCCATAGCGCCCGTATCGGCACGGAGGCGGGCGTTCTTGACGAGCGGGATTGCGGTGGTCTCACTGCGGCAGCAGACCTGGCGCCTACAAGAGTCCGCCTAGAAGAGTCCGTTCTATCGCGCTTCGCACCCGTGTCGGTTCCGGCGGTACCGCCAGAAGATGCTCACCGTCCGGACGTTTCTGCCGGTACCGCCAGAACGTACACGCCCGGATTGGACCGGTTTCGATCGATTGCTACTGATCCTGGCGAGGAGAGGTTCACGGATCCGCGTTTGGACAAGAAACAGCCGGATCGGCCACGCTTGCGACATGGGATGGCGCGACTACGACGGCGAGCGGGCAGCCGCGTTCGACGCGGAGCGTGCCGCGTCTGACGCCCAGCTTGTCGAGGTGCACGATGTCGTGGTCGCGGAACTCGCCGCCACGCCGCGCCGCCCGGTACTCGATGTCGGTGCGGGCACGGGCCTGTGGAGCGACCGACTCGCCCGTTGGCTCGAGCTGCCGGTGATTGCCGTCGAGCCGTCCGCGGCCATGCTATCGGTCCTGGCCGAGAAGGGCCTCCAGGATGTCGTCGCACTTCGGGGCCGAGCTGAGCGGCTGCCTCTGCGAACCGGTTGCTGTGCTGCGGCGTGGCTGTCCACCGTCGTGCATCACTTTGACTATCTGACGACGGCGGCGGAAGAGGTCGCCCGCGTCCTCGTGCCCAACGGAATCGTGCTCGTGCGCAGCAGCTTCCCGGACCAGCCCTCGGGTGAGGTCTACCCCACCAGGTTCTTCCCCTCCGCGGGGCGGGTCGTCGCGCACTTCCCCGACCTCGACGAGGTCGTGAGCACATTCAGTCGGGTGGGCTTGGCGTTGCGCCGTCGCCACACGCCGAACGAGGTGGCTGCCCGCACGCGCACCGCGTTCCTGAAACGGGTCGAGCAGCGAGCGGATTCTCTGGTGCGTGAGCTGTCGGATGAGGAGTTCGCGTCAGGCGTGCGCGCCATGCGCAGATGGGCGGAGGCCGCACCCGACAAGGCTGTCCACTTCCGGCCGGATCTGCTGGTGTTCAGGTAAGGCCGCCTGGCCACGCCCGACCCAGTCAGGGCAGGGGACTCAGCCTCCTTCGCCGCCCTCGCCTTCGCCGCCGCCTTCACCGCCACCCTCGGCACCGCCCCCTCCTTCGCCGCCCTCACCACCGCCGTCGATGGCTCGCTCGGCCTTGTTGGTCGCGTCCTCGGCTGTGCAGGCGACGCTGCTCAAGCTCAGGCCAATCGCAAGCAGCGCGGCCGCCAGTTTCCGTCCCCACGACATGGTGATTCCTCTCAAGAAAGACTCGGGCCGGCTACCTGCCCCCGAGCACCGGATCGAAAACGACTCGAAACGCTGTGGCCCCTCGACAGATCTATCAGATAAATCCGGTTCGTTCCGTATATACCTGTGTCGTTGCTCACGGCATCGTGAGAACGTGCTCACCCTCCGAGCGGTTCATACGGCACCGTCAGTCCTTCACGCCCGGTGTGTCCGCATTGACCGAGTGGACCGGCACGTGTGGTCTCCTCCGGTCGGTGTGCTCACAGGGGGAACCGCCACCGGATCCAGTCGGCGAAGACGGGGTCGACGAGCCTGACGTTGGCACCCTCCCCAACCAGATCGCCGCTCTGCACCAGCCGTTGTCGAGCGTGCTGAGCGGTTCCCGTTGCCAGTGCCAGCAACTCGCCCTCGGAGCCGAACAGGGCTCCACCACCTGCGACTACGCGCAGTACCGCCTTCTCTCCACCTGAGAAACCGGAGAACAGACGCTCCAGGCCCGCCGCCGTCTGCTTGCGCACCGCGGCGAGCGCCATGTCCCAGACGTCCACCGACGCAGTCGTCCCGGCGGGGGTGCGGCGCCACGCTGCGTCAGCGAGCTGCATCGCGCGCTGCGGATGCCCACCGGTGTAGGCAGCGATGCGCGCGGGCAGACCGCCAGCGCTCCGCCCCGTCTCCTCGAAGCCGGCGCTGACGATGTCGGCGAGCGCGGGAGTCGGCAGAGGGCCGATGTCCAAGAGATCCGCTTGGCCGTAGAACGGTTCGGACCGGGAGGAGAAGAGCGTCCTCATCATCGAGGGTCGTGAACCGGCGAACATCAGCCCGACCGTTCGGTAGTGGTGCTGCAGAGCGGTGCGCAACAGCCCCGCCGCGCCACGCACCTGTCCGATCGAGGAGAACTCGTCGAATATCACGACCGTCGGACCGTTCGTCGCTGAACGCACCAGAATCTCCAGCAGCGCGTGGGTCGTGGCGACGGGCTCGGGGCGGCTGCGGGCCGACCGACGGAGCTCGACTTTGAGCACGCCCAGGTTGATCCCCAGCCCGGACGCGGTCGTGGTGGCCCGCTGAGCGAACGAGCCGACCGCGTCCGCCAACGCCGCGTCCAGGCGCATCGCGAGATCGGCCATGGAGGTCACTTCGTACAGGTCGAGCCAGACCACGCTCACACCTCCGGCTCCCACGTCGGCCGCGACGCGTCGCAGGACGCTCGTCTTGCCGTATCGGCGCGGTCCCAACAGTGCGGTAACGCGCCGCTCGCTGACGCGTTCCACCAAGTCGGTCACTAGCTGTTCGCGTCCGCGAACCTCGTCGGCCTCCAAGGGCCCCTGATATGGGAACGGCGAGATGTCGATCACGACTCCGGAGCTACTAATAAATGGTAGGCTAAGCTACTAATATACAGTACCTCTGCTCTCCGAAGGGCTGGTGCTCTGCAGCGGGCAGAACTGGAGCGGCGTGCCGCCGGCCGGACACTCCCGCAGACCGAGTTGCCGGCACCCGCGAACTCGTTGTGATGGGGACGCCGTACGTGGTGGTCTATCGAATCGAGTGGTCCGCTGTGGTCATTCTGCGGGTCCTTCACGGCACACAACGCTGACCGGTGCGGTGATCGCAGCCCCGCACTCCACTCCAAGAGACAGGTGACCGCGTGCTGGGGAGCCTGGGAAAGGAGACGCAGGTTACGCTGCGGTCGACATGGCGCGTCGCCGCATTAGCTCCCCGTCGGGACAGGACGTTGCGATCGGGGGCTGGGAGAGTCAGGGTCCGACGAGAAAGGCCCGCCGGCGGGCAGGGCCGTAGCGGTAGATGCGGAAGTGCGCGTCGAGCGCGAGTGCCTCTTCGATGCCTTCTCGCTCCATCACGACGAAGGACGTGGCATCGCCGTAAGAGAATGCGGCTGTCGGCCAGCTCCGGAGCACGCCCAGAGCCCTCTCGCGATCACGGTGCTCAATGGTCGGGACCTCGCATGAGGTTGCTATGTCGAGGCAGGTCTCACTGGCCAGCGCCTCATGCCTACGGACGGCCAGCAGCGTCCAGAGTTCGGTGAGGACCGCCGTACTGGTCACCAGTCGCTGAACGTTCTCTTCGAGTGCAGCTCGACAGGCTTCGGCCGCTGCAGAGTCTCCAAGCTCGGCCGCGGCCCACGCCCCTGTGTCAACGAAGATCACGGTTGCATTGGACGCCACGAGGCCGCGTCGCGGTCGTATGCCGCACCAAGGGCTACGCCCACCTCCCGGTCCTCAGCGGAGGGAGTGGCCGGTTCATCCCAGGTCGCTTCTTGCCGTCGCCGCATGCGCTCCACCAGCCCTGCGGCTCCGAGCGCGCAGCCCTGATAACGCGAGGCCCCCCGGAGGTTTCAGCGAGTTCTTCCACGGGCGGCAGTGCAGTCGCGCCCTCCTCGACGAGATAGCGTCCGTCAGCTTCACGGACGAGCGCTGTTATGGACGCCCCGCGCTCCGCCGCCAGGCGCCGCAGCCGCTGATGGTCCTCAGAATCAAGGTACATCTGCGTGCGCTGTGATGTCATAGCTACATCATTAACGTCAGTCGCGCAGCGGCCTGTCGTGGTCATCCACAACCGCCGCGTGGAATTGGCCATGGGCACAAGGCGGGGGGCCTACCCTGCTCGAAGTCGACCAGGACAGAAGGGGCCGTACCGATGACGACCGCCGCGTGGGCGCTGATCGCGATGGAGGCAGCGGTGCTGCTCGCCCTCTTCATCTCGCTCTCCAGGCTGCGCCGAAAGCTTCGTGAGCTGCGGGGAGCGTTCGGCAAGCTGCGGGGGGACTTCGGTGAGCTGCAGGCCCAGGTCAGGCTGCTGCGAGAGCGCCTCGGTGAACTGCGGAAAGAGTTCGACGAAGTGCGAGGTGGGGGAGGAGGCCGGAGAGTCGCCTTGGGCAACATCTGCGCGGCCACGCCCAGCCGGCGACGGTCGCGTCCGAGCGCGCCCGCTTTGCGCGGGACCGTTCAGATGCAGACAAGGAGCGTGAGACGGTCCCGTCGGTCACGTGTGGGGCCGAGGTCACAGTGCCTGCGCTCTGGGCGAGCAGCCGGTCAGAGTGACGCCGGCGGCGTCGGAAGCTGAGCGGGACCGCTGGCGCCTTGGGCAGCGGCGGCTGGCAATCGACGGTGAGCCCGGGCTCCATGTTTCTCGAGCCGGGTCCGATCACGCTGCACGTCACACTGGCCACGTAGGATGCTGCTGATCACCCGGAAGGAGACGCCGATGACCACAGTGGAGATCCGCTTGTGCCGTTGACGATCGCATACGTTGGGAGACGATGGCCCGTGCAGCAGCTGGCCGACATGGACCCGTGCACCGCGGACCCCTGCCCGCCGTACCCCGCCGACGAGCCCGACCGCTACGCCGTCGAGGCGAACCAGGGCTTCTATGCGCGGCATGGCATCGCGCCGGGGTGGGCGCTCGAGCTGCCTGACGCCATCGGGGCGACGTCGTGACGACGTGGGTGATGTGGCTCGTCGCTGCTGCCGTGCTGGTGCTGCCGTTCGCGCTGATGGTCATCTTCCACGGTGACGACCTGGCCGACAGTCGCGGCCGCCGTCTGAGCAGCCGCTGGCTGCGCCGGCGGCAATGACCTCCCGCTGCCACTGACCCGATGCACGACTTCACCGGCCGCACGGCGTTGGTCACGGGCAGCTCTCGCGGCATTGGCGCGGCCGTGGCGCGTCGGCTCGCCGGCCTGGGCGCTACCGTCGCGGTGCACTACCGCGGCGACAGCGACAGCGCCGACCGGACGAGAGTCGGCCTGCCAGGTGACGGCCACACGATGGCGCAGGCAGACCTCGCCGATCCGGCGGCCGTGGCGAGCATGGTCGACACCCTGATTGAGGAGCTCGGCGGGATCGACGTGCTGGTCAACAACGCGGGCATCTACACCGGGCACCCACTCGACGCCGTCGATTACCGCGAGTGGCAGCGGGCGTGGCGTCGGACGATCGACGTCAACCTCGTCGGCGCCGCCAACATCACGTGGTGCGTCGCCCGGCACATGATTGCGACCGGTCGTTCCGGACGGATCGTCAACGTGTCGTCACGCGGGGCGTTCCGCGGTGAGCCGGACCACCCTGCCTACGGTGCCAGCAAGGCCGCCCTGAACAGCATGGGCCAGTCCCTCGCGCAGCACCTGGCGCCGCATGGCATCACGGTCACGACCGTGGCGCCCGGCTTCGTCGAGACCGACATGGCCGCCGACATCCTCGACGGGCCCGAGGGCGATGTCGTGCGGGCGCAGAGCCCGCTGGGCCGGGTCGCGACCGCCGACGAGATCGCCGGCGTCGTCGCGTTCCTGGCGTCGGACCAGGCGGTCATCACCACCGGTGCGATCGTCGATGCCAACGGCGCGTCGTACCTGCGCACCTGACCGGCCGTCGCCAGAGCGTCTCACCGGTAGCGGCCGTCAACCCGACGTGTCGACCAGGCAGAAGGGGTGGCCCGCCGGGTCGAGGAACACCCGGAAGGCGTCCGGCTCCGGTTGGACCTGGGTCTTGCGGGCCCCCAGCGCGAGCACCGCCTGCTCGCTCGCGTCAAGGTCGTGAACCGCGAAGTCGAGGTGCACCTGCTGTGGGTGCTCGGGGTCCGGCCACGCCGGCGGCCGGTGGCCGGGTGCCCACTGGAACGCCAGGGTCGTGGCGTCGCCGCTGTCGAGCTGCACCCAGTCGTCCTCGCGGTAGCCAACGGGCCAGCCAGTGATCGCGCCGTAGAAGGACGCGAGCAGCTCGGGGTCGGGGCAGTCCAGTGCGGTGAGCTTCAGGCGGGCGATGGCTGTCATGCGCCCACGATACCGTCATCGGTGGACCCCACTGCGTCCTACGGGAGGGACGGGCAGATGGCCGATCACCGCGACCGGCGTTCCGATGTGATCGTACACGGTGCCTCCGGGTTCGTCGGACGCCTGCCTCGTCGGCTCGGCTGCTGAAAGCCGCGCGACGGCAGGAACGGATCCGGCACGCCATCGGCCTCGGGTACCACGATCACGACCTGGGCTTCTGCCAGGTCGACGGGCGCTGGTGGAATCCGCCGGCGATCTCCCATGCCTTCGCGCGGGGCGTGAGGCGCGCCAAAGCCCGCCGCATTCGTCTTCATGACTTGAGGCACACGCACGCCAACCTCGTCTACGACGAACCGACCCAACCTCGGGGTGCGACGCGAGACGGGCTCCAACCGCTTGCAGAAGGACAGCGATCAGGGATGGAACAAGACGTCGATGATGACCCGGAGGTGTCGTGACGCTTGTCAAGTGTGATCGAAATGTGATCGAGTGGCGCCGTCAGCAGCAGACCCATCCGCAGCGAAACCACGTTTCACCTGCGCTTTTGCGTGGAGCGGGTGAGGGGAATCGAACCCCCATCACCAGCTTGGAAGGCTGGTGGTCCTAACGCGCTGACCTGCGGAAACGTGCCACCTGGTCCGTCCTGGTCCGCACCTGGTCCGCAACAGACTGACGGTAGACCTCGTCGAGCCCGTCGGCGATCGCCTCGTCGAGCGACGGGAACAGCCCGCCGTAGGTGTCCATCGTGACCGTGATCGACGAGTGCCCGAGCCTGTCCCGGATGGCCAGCGGGTGCGCGCCTTGAGCGATCGCCAGCGCCGCCGCCGTATGGCGAAGCTCGTGGAACACGAGCCCGTCGAGCGGGCCGTCGTCGAAGCCAGCCGCCGCGCACGCGGAGCGCCACACCTTGCGGAAGTTCGACCTGCGCATCGGCCGGCCCGTCACCGTGGGGAACACCAGACCCGACGACCGCACGGCGTCTGAGCCCAAGTGCTCGCCGAGCATGTCGGCGATCCCCGACGGCACCGACACCACGCGCTCACCCGCTCGCGTCTTCGGAGGACCGAACTCGACGTGTCCGGCGACCTCGACGAGCTGGCGTTCCACGCGTACCTGACGGCGCAACACCTCGACATGCTCGACGCCGAGCCCGGCCAACTCACCCCAGCGCAGGCCGACGTAAGCCGCCGTCACGACAAGCGGGCGGTAGTGCGGCTCGATCGAGTCGGCGACCGCGAGCACCTGGCCGGGCTCCAGAAACCGCATCGGCCGCGAGCGGTCGGGCGGCAGCTTACCCGAGAGCATGGGTTCCGCCCGATGCGACCCTCGTCGACCGCAGCCGCCAGGATGGTCGACAGCACGAGGACGTGCCGACGCGCCGCCGAGGTCGACGCCCCGCCCGTCAGGTCGTCGGCGAGCATGGCCTTCACCGCGTTCACGTCGATCCTTGCGAGCGGCCAGTCACCGAAGCGGGGAAGCAGATGCAGCCGCAGCACCCCGAGGTTCAGCTCCCGCGTGGTGGGCCGCAGGTTCGGCAGCGCCTGCGACCAGCGGGCCGCGAACTGTGCGAACGTCTCGCGGCCGAGAGCAGGGTCGACCCACGCGCCACGAGCCACGTCGGCTGTCTGAGTCGCAAGCCAACGCTCGGCATCGACCCGTCGAGTGAACGATCGGGACCGCTCCCGGCCGTCTGGCCCCCGATAGCGCGCGAGCCACGGCTTCGGCCTGTCGGGGCGCTTGCGTATCGAGGCCATCAGTCCAGTCCTCCTGCCGCTGCCTTGCCTGGCGTGGTCTGTTTGAGTAGGCCCCGCTCGCGGGCTTTGGCTACGTAACGCCCCGCTGTGGACCGCGTCAGGCCGAAACGATCCTCAACCGCCTTCGTGGGCGGCTCACCGCAAGCGTGCGCCAGCCGATAGACGGTCGCGGCTGCTTGCAACGCCTCGTCAGTGGGGCCCTCGGCGAACGTCGTGCGCCCGAGCGCCGGGTCGGTCCATTCGCCTCGCACCTTGTCCGCCTCGACCGTCGCGGCGAACCGCTCGGCGTCGACCTTGCGTCGGAACTGCCGACGGCGGCTTTGCCCGTCCGGCGTCTTGTAACGAACCTGCCACGGGCTCGGCCGGCCTTCGCGCTTCGTGATGGATGCCATGACTACCCCTTCGCGTTCTGCTTCTTGCGTCGCCGGTACTGGCGGTTGGCCTGGGCTCGGGCACAGTTCTTGGAGCAGTAGAGCACTCCCTGGGTGCGGTGCTGACTGTATTGAGAGCGCCCGAGTTGTCGGACGAAGCGTCGCCTGCAGGCTTCGTTGGCGCACCGTCGCACCGTGGCGTGCTCGGCTAGCGCGTTGGCTAGTTGCAGCGCTGCGAGGCAGTAGGTGCTCAGCCCGGCTTGGTCATAGGGCTCTGCGCCGAGGTGGCCGGAGGCCACCCGGATGTGAAACGGCTGCAGCGCTGAGTTCAGGAACATGTCGAACCATGCCCATGCCTGTCCGGTCGAGTCGGGGCGTGGCCAGAGGTGGTTCTCCCACGCCTCGACAATCCCGGAGCCGTTGCCGTCGACGTACGCCGTCCAGTGATCTACCAGCGTGCGCAGTGCTTCGATGTGCACCCGCTCAGCCTCTACGGGCGCCGCATCCTCATCAAGCGGATGCAGCCGGTTGGCCTCTCGGTAGGACGCGGCTTCACGTTCCAGCGACGCGTACAGCGCGTCGGAGTAACGCACGTTCATCGGCAGATACGCGCACAGCCCGGATTCATGCCTTGGCGTGGTGAAGGAGCCCCACGTTCGCACAAAGGCGCATGTCTCTATCGGATCAAGACTGTTGAACTCGAACGCCTCGCGCAGGAAGAACTCAGGCGGAAGCTCGACGATTGGGTGAGGCTGACTGCCTTGAGGTGGCGGCGGGACTCGGTAGACGAGCATGTCGCCTTCATCGCCGCGATGGACAAGTCGAACGTTCCAGCGGAACGCAGGCGGCACAGCCACGGGGACCCCCGGCCACAGCGAGATACGAAATCGAGAACGTTCATCGGCTGTCACTTGGCTGCCCATTGAGATAGGTTGCATGGAGATACCGTATCCCGCAGGGCGAGGTGAGGCAAGGTCATGAGTACCGTTGACACGAAGTCCGGTCTGGAACCGCTCATCCCGCTGGAGCGGGTGCTCGAGTACACCGGACTCAGCCGCTCGGCCTACTACTCACTCCGACACCGGGGACAGGGTCCGCCTGCCTACCGACTCGGCAAGCGACTGATGCACAAGTGGCCGGAGGTCGCAGCTTGGGTCGAGTCCCGCCGCGACGACCCACGAAGCGCGGCATGACCATCGACACCTGCTCCACCTGCGGCCAGCCTCGGCTGCCGTCGTGGCCGCCGTGGACCCGACCCGACCCCCACGACGCCGCCTGGGCCATCGTGTACCTGATCGCGGGCGTGTGGGAGACCCCAGACCGGGGCGGCATCGTCCCCACCCGGGAGCGCACCCTCGACGCGCTCGACGAGCTCCTCGACGCCCACGGCGACGACGTCCTGTACCAGGCGCTCGACCTCGCCGCGGCCCAGCCGCTGCCAGCGGGCGTGTGCCGAGACGGCCAGCGCACCTGCGTCGAGCTGCGCCGCCGCCTCGACCGGAGGACAGCCGCATGACCGCCCCACGCGACCAGATTGACGCGCTGCGTGCCCGCCGCGCCCGTCCTGATGCCGACGTCGCCGCGCCCGAGCCGCCGGTCACGGTCGATGCGGCTCGTCTGCTCGGCGACGTCGAGACGTTGCTCGGCCGGTTCGTGGCGTTCCCGTCAGACGCCGCCCGGATCGCCGTGACCCTCTGGGCCGCGCACGCCCACCTCGTCGACGCCGGCGACAACTCTCCCCGCCTCGCGCTCTTGTCTCCGGAGCCGGGCTCGGGCAAGACCCGCACCCTCGAAGTGCTGGAACTGCTCGTACCCGCGCCGATGAGCGTTCTCTCGGCGTCACCGGCAGCCGTATTCCGCAGCATCGAAGCTGAGCGCCCGACCCTGCTGATGGACGAGGTCGACGCGATCTTCAACCGACGAGGCGGGGGCGACGACGGCGCCGAGGATCTCCGCGCCCTGCTCAACGCCGGGCACCGCCGAGGCGCGACGATCCCACGGTGCGTCGGCCCGAAGCACGACGTAGTCAAGTTCCCGGTTTACGCCGCCGTCGCGCTCGCCGGGCTCGGTGACCTGCCCGACACGCTCATGTCCCGCTCGGTGATCGTGCGGATGCGCCGACGCGCACCGAGCGAGCACGTGACGCCGTTCCGTCGCCGTCTGCACGCTGCCGAGGGCGAGGCGCTGCGCGACCGTCTCGCCGCCTGGACGGCCACTGTGGCCGGCGAGGTCGCCGACGCCTGGCCGGAGATGCCCGACGGCGTCGAGGACCGCCCAGCGGACGTCTGGGAGCCACTACTGGCTATCGCCGACGCCGCAGGAGGCCACTGGCCCGAGCGTGCCCGCGCCGCCTGCGTGGAACTGGTCCAGGTCGCCGCGTCCCGCGAAGCGTCGCTCGGCGTCCGACTTCTCACCGATCTCCGCGCCGTGTTCGGCGACGCCGACGCGCACTCGACCGGAACGATCCTCGACCGACTGCACGACCTCGACGAGGCGCCATGGGCAGACCTGCGCGGCAAGCCGCTCGACGCCCGCGGGCTCGCCCGGCGGCTCCGCCAGTACGAGGTCACCTCGACGAACGTGAAGGTCGACGGCAAGGTGTTGAAGGGCTATCGCCGCGAGCACCTCTGGGATGCGTGGACGCGCTACCTCCCCGACCCCCGAGAGTCCGCTACCTCCGCTACCCCCGCAACACGGCAGGTCAGCGGCCTGCCAGCGGTAGCGGCAGGTAGCGGAGGTAGCGCTACCGACGTTCGCTCCGCTACCGAGCAAACCCGCTCTGACCAGCACGGTTGCCCAGGTAGCGGAAGTAGCGCTTCCCCAGACGTCAGGGAGGAAGAGCCCACCCAACTCGACCACGACGACGCCATCGCCAACCTCAGGGTCGCCTTCCCGTTCGCCCACATCACCCACCATGACGGTGACGCAGCGTGACCGCCCCCGCCGCACCCCGAGCCGAGCGCGACGCCGGAGCGCAGCTCGCAGACGACGCTTCCCACCCGTGGTGGAGGGCGGCCGCGAAGGAAGCCATCGCCGACCTCGCCGCCTCGGGCCGGCCGTTCACCTCGGACGACATTCACGCCCGGGTCGGCGCTGAGCCGAGCCGCCGCGCTGGCCTCGGCGCGCTGCTGCTCGCCGCCGCACGCCGAGGTGAGATCGTGCCTGTCGGCTTCCGTCAGTCAGAACGGCGGGAGGCCCACGCCCGCAATGTGCGCGTGTGGCAGGGCACCCCCGCCGCCGGGGCGCGCCTGCCCGCCGAGACGGTCGAGGCGAAGGCGGCCCGGTACCTCGCCGAGGGCCGCATCGTCGTCGAGCACGTCGACCACGACGCCGACGTGGTCCGCGCCCGCTGTCGCGGCACCGGCGCCGTCTACGACCTCGGGTTCGACTGGTCCCTCGGCGGCTGGCGATGCTCGTGTCCCGCCCGTAGCCGCTGCTGCCATCTAGAGGCCCTGAAGCTCGTCACCGTCCGAAAGGAGTCTGCCGCATGAGTCTCGCCCGTCCCGCACGCAGCGCACTGTCGCCGTCGCCGCCGCCGACCGTCACCGAAGCTGAGGTCGACGTCGCGCTCGCTTGCGCCGCCGTCGAAGCGGTCCGCCGCCGTATCACCGCCGGCGATGACGGCGCCTCGGCGCTCGCCACCGCCGAGTATCGCCATCACGTCGCGTTGCGCCGCCTCGACGAAGCGCGCGCCGCCTCACGCGCCAGCACGACCGGCGGTGAATCCGTCGCGCCTGGCCCACCCGAGGCGTCGGTACCTTCCGCTGGCGATCAGGCGCTTGACGGTAAGATCGGAGCAACACCATCGAACGGAGGTTCGCAATGAGCACGGCGAACGAGCACCTGACAAGCGGCTACGCCGGGGAGGCCGCGCGCGACCGCCGTCGGCGCAAGCTGCGGGCCGCCGA
Organism: Euzebyales bacterium; assembly: GCA_038233095.1. Taxonomy (GTDB): domain Bacteria; phylum Actinomycetota; class Nitriliruptoria; order Euzebyales; family Egibacteraceae; genus JBBSMR01. The sequence continues at coordinate 54,871 of JBBSMR010000008.1, read as the reverse complement.
CTTCCGCTTCAACGCGGACATGGAGAAGCTGGCGCAGATGCGCGACGAGGCGCCTGACCGCTTCGACCGGCTGCCGCCCACGTCGAGGACCGCGCTCGGCTACTACGAAAACTCCAAGGCCGCCGCCCAGGCCGAGGGCATCGAAACGGATCGACCATGAGAGATATCGCCACGCTCCAAGCAGACCTCGCAGCAGCCGAGGCCGCCGCCACGTCCGCACGCCAAGCCGCCGAACGGGCTCAGCAGGAACGCCTCGAACGCCAGCAGGAACGCGGCGAGGAGTGGGACCGCAACTTCCTCGACCGTGCCGAGGCCGAGCTCGAACAACTCGCTCGCGACGAGAGAGCGGCCCGCGAGGCGTTCGTCGCCGCCGTTGTCGGCTCCGACATTGGCCGGACGTGGATCGCCATGCGTTCGTTGCGATGGAGGCGCATGAGCGTGTCGGGTGACGCGATGAACACCGCAAACCGTCGCGGCGACAGCCGCCGCTTCCACGAACTGGCATACCGCGACCCGCGGCTGCTCGAGGATCTGCTGGACATCCTCGAGAACGCCGCCAAGAACGAAGCCGCCGGCCTCGACGAAGCGCGCGCCGACGAGCGCCAGTCCTACATCGAGGAGCGGCCATGACCACCGATGCGCTCGACCCCGGACCCGACGGCGACTACCCGCACTGGCCGCGCAACCCAGACGGCACCACCGATGAGGAGCGCATGCCCAGCGGCCCGCGCCGCAGCCGCACGCGGAGGGACGCGGCCGGTAACCCCGTGGTGGTCGACCCAGCGCCCGGCAATCCCGACGGCAGCCGAGCCGGCCCGCCACAGTGACCCGTCTACCGCACGGGTCCCGCAGCACCCGGTCCTCCCGACCGGAGTCCCGAGGCGACGCCCTCGGTGCGTCAGCCGGGTGCTGCCCGCGGACCTTTGAGGAACGTGATGCTATGAGAGGGGTGGGGTACCACCGGTCGGACGCTCGGAGTAGACCGCGCTGGTAGGAGTCTCCCAAGTCGGACGGGTTCAAAACTACTGGACTAGACCCTCTGAACGGGGAGCCGCACATGCCGAAGGGGTGGGGTACCACCGGTCGGCAGGCGCGTTGTAGACCGCGCTGGTAGCACCTTTCTCCCGCTGACGAAATACCCAGAGGGGGTATTAGGCCCGCCGGACGCCCGCCACGCCGAGTTGCAGCGGTCACGGCCGTTGACCCAAGAGGAGCTTGCGGCGCAGGAGGCCGAGCGCGTCGGCCGCGAAACCGAGATGCGTCGCGCCGGCTTCAAGACGTTCGCCGCGCCTGGGGGTGGGGGATGACCTCCGCCATTCAGCGTCCCCGACCGCGCTGGACTGCGCCTGACACTCTGTACGGGTTGAGTATCGCCGGCGCCTCCAATCCGGCTGACCGCCTCGAAGCCTCCCAACAACCTGCGCCCTCGCGGCCGCGGTCGGGGCTTCTGGCGCTCGGTGGTCGGCGAGCACGAGCTGCGCCCCGACGAGCTGGAGCTGCTCGCGGAGGCCTGCCGTATGCTCGACCTGCTCGAGGGGCTCCGCGCAGTCGTCGCCGAGGAGGGGCCACTGCGCGACGGTCGGGCGCACCCTGCGACGGTCGAGCAGCGCCTCACGAGGGAGCAGCTCCGCAAGACGCTCGCGCAGCTGGCCATACCGGGACCCGCAGGCGGCCGATGAGACGCCGTCACCGGAGGTCGCGGACATGCGCACGCTGCGGGCCCGCAAGGCGGCGCGGGCGAGGTGGTCCCAAGGTGCGTAGACGTCGAACAGCCTCGGCGGGCGAGCGGCGCTCATGCATGCCGTGGCCGACTGGTCGGCCTTGGAAACCTTCAGCAGACGGCTCGGGGTGCGGCGCCCCGGCCTACGCCGCGGCGATCGCCGCGGCGGCTGAGCGGCTGCTCACTCGGGCGGAACTCGAGCTGGTCCGGGCGGTCGTGTCAGGCGACTTCTCCTGGCCGGGAGGTGCCCGGCATGCCAGCGCTCAGGCGCGGAAGCGCTGGCAGAGGCCCGCACGACGCTGGAGCACGCCGCGGGCGTGCGATTGATCCCCCGGCCACGGGTGGACCGTCGGAAAGGCAGCCTCGACGGTATCGACCCCATAGCGGTTACAGTTTTTCCGACCTCCAGATGAGGGGCGAGAATCGTCGAACCGACGCTCAGACGTCGAGGTCGTGGACCTCCCCGAACGTACGGAGGATCTCTGCGTCGAACGAGCAGTTCTCCGCCCCGGAGAGCGACTGGTGGCGGTCGATCTGATCACCCGAGGCGGGCACATCGAACTGGACGTCGACCGTCTCGCCGTAGGGCACCCGCACGCGTTTGCGGGCCGTGACCGGCTCAGCGCCGATCTGATCCCACGACGCCTCGACCCTCAGGACGATCCCGACGTTGCCGCGGTTGATCAGATCGGCCGACGCGACGAACCTGTGATTATCCGGGTCGTCCAGATCCTCGCCGAAGCCAAGCAGGTAATCGCAGCTACCCTCCACGTCACCGGCGGGCATGGGCTCCGGAGGTGGTTCGGTCGTCACCACCGGCTCAGGCGTCGCCGTGGGAGTCGCCGTGGTTTCCGCTTCCACGGTCGGCGGGACGGCGGCGGCAGGCTCCGCCTCGTCTGCTGCGTCGAGCTCCGCCTCGTCTGCTGCGTCGAGCTCCGCCTCGAGCGCAGCGACCTGCTCGCGCAGCTGCGCCACCTCACCGTCGCTGTCTGCCGGGGCGGGGGCGGCCACTGCCGAGCCGAGCAGCAGCCCGAGCACCCCGACGATCGGCAGCAGCCACCGCTTCTTCTGCCACCACCGCCGCCTGGGAGTGCTTGCCTCTGTCGCTGCGGGTTCGTCGGTCATCAGATGCCACCCCTCCCGTTTCCGGCCCCGTCCCCCACCAGGGAAACGGATCCCGACCAGGGGACATACGCAATGCGATGAGCGGGCGAAAGACCCGATCCTGCCTAAGCCGTGACCGTAGCGGGCTGACGGCACTCAGAGCGCGTCATGCGCGATATTGGCGCAGAGGCGAGGCCGATCTCACCGCTCACGGAACAGACGCCCAAGAAGCCCCCTACGTTCAGTCTCCTCCTGGGCCGGACGCGGCGTTCCTCTGCGCTCTTCCCGAGCGAGCTCCCTGGGGGAGCGCGTCTGCGTCGCGCGGGTCCTTGAGGCTGTCTTGGAGCTTCGGCGTGACGGGACCCTTGCGGGAGAACGTGGATCGAACGGTGGCGGCCAGACGGCGGAGGTGTTGAGTGGCCAGGTGATCGCACCAGGTTTGGCAGCGAGAAGACGAAGGCCGGTCCTGCGCCCCTCGACTCTCCACTCCCACAGCACGTACCACTCCACGCCCTGCTCGAGCAGCTCCCGGGCTGTGGCCGCTTCCTCGCGACCGATGTAGCCGCCGTGCAGCGTCCGCTCGGCGTTCCAGATCGCCACAGCGTTCGAATCGTAGGGGTTGTCCTCAGCGACGGCGAGGAGGGCCGATCCCGCTTGGAAGCTCGGATCCCTGAGTTCCCGTTCGTGGTGCGACTCGCCGACTAGCTCGAAGCTGCATGCCTCCCACTTCTTCCACAGCCTTGGCCCGTAATCGATGTAGTCGCGGGTGCCGTAGGTCCGGGAGGGATCCTCGAAATGGAAGCCGTAGCCGATCATGGCCGCGCCCTCACGTCCCGTGGTCTCGACCATGTCGCGGCGGAGTGTCACTGGCATCCGGCCCCCATGTCACCTGGCGATCTACGCAGGATTGCATACCCAAGCGGGGCCGTCGAGAGGGAGTGCCTATTAGGTGTCCAAATCATGAGAAGTAGCTGCATGTCATGTCCACCCATTTGCGTAAGAACGATCAAGTTTCGCGGATGACCGTATCGGCGTCGCAGACCCGCCCTGCGCACGAGCCGCCGAGCCTCTCCCGCCAGTGGGATGCCCGCCGCCGCGCTGTGGGACCTCGAAGCTGCGCGAACGGTGGAGACGCTGGCAGACAGAACGGACGTGAGCGGCGGCGCTCGACGGCTGAGCTTGGCTCACACCTGGCTCACACGAGCCTGAGAAACGGCCGGAGCAGATCCGTCGTGAGCGCCGCCAGAAGGCCGCGGCTCCTCAGCCGCCGCCGCGTCGCGTGACCCCGCTTGGTCCGCACTTGGTCCGCAAGAGGTCGGAAAACGAGGAGCATTCATGGCAAGTGATGACAGGCGTGTGATTCACTCGTACCGGTGCTGACCTGCGGAAACGCCGTGATGCCGGGGGAGCGGGTGAGGGGAATCGAACCCCCATCACCAGCTTGGAAGGCTGGTGCTCTAGCCATTGAGCTACACCCGCGAGCGAGCTCTCGGCGGACAGCGTAGCGCTCCCGACGGTGGCAAGACCGCCGCGCGTGGTTGAGGCGGAGAACGGCGACCGCCATGTGCTACGGCCTAGCACATGGAGCGAATCGGCGTGCGTGAGTTGCGACAGTACGCGAGTCAGTGGCTGCGACGGGTCGCACAGGGAGAGTCGTTCGAGGTGACCGGCCGAGGGCGCCGCGTCGACTTGCTGATCCCGCCTCCTCGAGAGGATGGACTCGAGGGCCCGTTCGCGCGCGGCCGTGCCGCACCCGGCACGGGCTATCTGGGCGACCTGGCTCCACCTCGCACCGTCGGGCCGGGAGCACTCAGCGAGCGAGGCGCTGAGGCGCCTTCGTGCCGATGAGCCTTGACGTTTGGTACGTCGACACCTCGGCCCTCATCAAACGGTCATCGCCGAGGCAGAGTCGGTGACGCTGCGCCGGTGGCTCGCGCCGAAGCGTATCCTCGCTTCCTGCGAACTGATCCTTGTCCAGGCACTGAGGGCCGTCCGACTCGCTGATCCAGGTGCGGTGCCGTGCATGACGCGCGACGGGCCATCGCCACGCTCAATCTGCTCCGCCTCGACGGGGACCTACTCGCGGCGGCGGCGGATCTCCAGCCGCCACCGCTCCGGTCACTCGACGCGGTCCATCTCGCCGCCGCGTTGAGTCTCGGTCCCAGCCTTGCGGGCATCGTCACCTACGACCAGCGGATGACCGAGAGCGGCGCCGCGCTCGGGGTGCGGGTGGTGGCTCCAACGGATGATCCAGACGCTCGATCACTGGCCCAGGTGGCTGACCCGTGTAACGTCGATTGGGAACGGCGAGCGTCGGGACGGCGGGATTTGAACCCGCGACCCCCTGCTCCCAAAGCAGGTGCGCTGCCAGGCTGCGCCACGTCCCGTGAGTATGCTTCTGACCTGCGGTTCTCCACCGTCTTCCAACACTGGGGAAGGGCAGCACACGCTGTCAGACCTCACTAGAGTACTCGCACGGTCGAGACCTCGGGGGGCCAACGAAGGCAACCTCGGTTGGCACTTCGGTCGTGGTGTACACAATGAGGCACACTCGCGCCATGTCGAAGACGGTGTCGGTGCGGGAGCTGCGGTCGCGGCTCGCTGATCTGCTTGATGAGGTCGTACATCGTCGGGAGCATGTGACGATCACCCGACATGGGCGTCCGTCGGCGGTGTTGGTGCCCGTTGACAAATACGAGGCGCTGGAGGAGACCGCGGAGATCCTGTCCGACGCGGATGCGCTCGAAGCGATCCGGCAGGGGCTGGCCGGCCTCGCCGCGGGAGACGCGGTCGCGCTCGAGCAGGTGCGTGAGGAGTTCGCGCGACGCGCCGCTGTCAGCGCGTGCCTGCGGGCCGCAGCGGCAGCCACGCGAGCACGTCGCGGATCGTCGCGTCCCAGTAGCTCCATTCGTGCTCACCAGGACCGAACGACGCGGTGACCTCGATCCCGTGCCGCCCGGCGACGTCCACGAAGGCCCGGTTGCCGTCGATGAGATGGTCCTCGGTGCCGCAACCGACGTACAGCGCAGGCAGCGTGGACGGGTCGGTCCTGCCGAGCAGGTCGAGCAGGTCGTCGTCGCTGCCGCTCGCGTCGCGGCCGGCGAACACCGCGCCCATCAACTGCTCGCGGCCGCCACTCCGCTGCAGACCTGCCAGATCCAGCGCGCCGGACAGGCTGGCCGCGGCGGCGAAGCGCCGGGGCTGGTGCAGCGCGAGCCGCATCGCTCCGTATCCGCCCATCGACAGGCCCGCGACGTAGGTCTCATCCCGTCGGTCGGAGACCCGGAAGAACCGCTGCACGATCGCGGGCAGCTCCTCGGAGACGAAGGTCCAGTAGTCGTCCGTGTGCACGCCGTCGAGGTAGAAGCTGCGGTGCACCTGGGGCATCACGACGGCCAGACCGAGCGGCGCGACGTACCGCTCGATCGACGTGCGGCGCAGCCAGATCGTGTCGTCGTCGGACAGCCCGTGCAGCAGGTACAGCACCGGTGGGTCGCCTGCCCGTGCGCGCCCGGTCATGCCGATCTGCGACTCCGTCGGCTGCGGCAGGATCACCGTCATCGACATCGACAGGGCGAGCGCCTCCGAGAAGAAATCGCAACGCAAGTGGGCCATGTTCGGATCCTCCCATTGGATTGTTCTCGCTTTCGCGCCGGCGGCTACGGTGCGCTTCTAGGAAGGTTCATGGCCCTCCTGCCCGGACCACCTTCCTACGGAACCTTCGTATCACGCCCTCGGAACGGGCAGACACAGACAAAGATCATGACCCACAGGCCCACAGGCTTCCTCCGCCAAGCACTACAGTCAGGGGAATGGTGCACGGATCGAACAATGTCGAGATCGTCGAGGTCGCCCCGCGCGACGGCCTGCAGAACGAGGACACGCTAGTTAGCACGGGCACGAAGATCTCGCTGATCGAGCGCGTCCGTACGGCCGGCGCTCGCCGCGTCGAGGCGGTGAGCTTCGCCCATCCCGACAAGGTGCCACAGATGGCCGACGCGGAGCAGGTCATGGCCGGCGTCTCCTGCTCGGCCGACATGCGCTACGCGGGCCTCGTGCTGAACCGGCGCGGGCTCGACCGCGCCCTGCGGGCCCGGGTCGACGAGATCACGATGGTGGTCGTGGTCACCGACACCTTCAGCCTGCGCAACCAGGGCATGAAGACCGCGGCCGCGCTCGACTCCTGGGCCGAGATCGCGGCAGCGGCCAAGGCCGAGGGCCTCCAGGCCAACGTCATACTCTCCGCGGCGTTCGGCTGCCCCTTCGAGGGCGAGGTCGCCCCGCAGCGCGTCCTCCAGGTCGCGTCCGAAGCGGCGCAATCCGATCCCGACGAGCTCGCCTTCGGCGACACGATCGGCGTGGCCGTGCCTGATCAGGTCCGCACCATCGTCGATGCAGTCCGTGAGGCGGAGCCCGACCTCAGCCTGCGCTGCCACTTCCACAACACGCGCAACACCGGCTACGCCAACGCGCTCGCGGCCGTCGAGGCGGGCGTGAACGTCCTGGACGCGAGCGTCGGGGGCATCGGCGGCTGCCCGTTCGCCCCTGCAGCGACGGGCAACATCGCGACCGAGGATCTCGTGTACCTGCTGCAGCGCTCCGGCTACGAGACGGGACTCGACCTCGAGGCGATGAGCGCCACGGGCACGTGGATCAGCAAGCGGCTCGGCAGACCGACGCCGGCCCTGCTCGGTCGGGCAGGCGGCTTCCCACCGACGCGGGGCGGCCCGGTGCAAGGGAGCGAGCGGCTGTGACGGTGCTGGTCGACGCCCACTTGTATGACGTGCCGGTCGAGGGCGGCAGCCTGCGGGTCGCGCGCTGGGGCGCTCCGCCGGAGCAGGCGAGACCGGTCGTGATCGCCGCCCACGGGATCACCTCCTCGCACCTGTTCTGGGCGCTCGTCGGCGCTGCGCTGGGTGACGACGTGACGCTGCTCGCTCCCGACCTGCGGGGGCGCGGCGACAGCGCACGGCTCCCGGGCCCCTTCGGCATGGCCGCGCACGCCCGCGACCTCATCGCGGTGCTCGACTTCCACGCCATCCCCAAGGCGGTCGTCGCCGGGCACTCGATGGGCGGGTTCGTGGCCGCGGTGCTCGGGGCCCGCGCACCGGAGCGCGTCGACGGCACCCTTCTGGTCGACGGCGGCCCGTCACTGGTGCCGGACACACCCGACGAGGACCAAGTCGCCGAGGTGCTCGACGCGGTCGTGGGGCCGGCCCTGCGGCGGCTGCGGAAGCGCTACGCAACCGTCGAGGAGTATGAGAGCTTCTGGTCGGAGCACCCATCCATGACCGCTGCCCCCGACGAGCTGGTCACGGCCTACGCAGCGCACGATCTCGCCGGCCCCGAAGGCGCGCTGCACTCCAAGGTGGGCGAGGAGGCGACGCTCGCGGACGGTCGTGACACGCTGATGAGCGCCGACGTGCGCATGGCCTTCGCCGCGCTCGAAGAGCCGGTGGTGCTGCTCGTCGCTGAGCGGGGCGTGCTCGACCAAGCCGAGCCGCTGTACGGAGATGAGGCGCTCGCCGCCGTACAAACGGCCGCGCCCCACATTCGCATCGAGACGGTGCCGAGTGTGAATCACTACACGATCGGGATGAGCGAGCGCGGAGCGGCTGTTATCGCTGAGCAACTGCGCGCAATGCTGAAAGGAGCACACCATGGCTGAGGTGCACCTGAACGAAAAAACCGCGCTCGTGACGGGCGCTGCGAGTGGCATCGGCAAGGCCTGCGCACAACGCCTCGCCGGCGCCGGTGCCCATGTGCTGGTCCTCGACATCGACGGCGAGAAGGCCGCCGAGGTCGCTGAGCCGCTGGGAGGCGAGGCGGTCACGCTGGACCTCTCCGACTTCGAGGCCGTGGACGCCTACACCGCCGAGGTCGACATCCTCGTCAACAACGCCGGGCTGCAGCATGTCGCGCCCATCGAGGAGTTCGATCCCGAGCGCTTCCACCTCATTCTCAGTGTCATGCTCGAAGCCCCCTTCCGTCTGCTGCGCTCGGCCCTGCCCGTCATGTACGACCGCGGCTGGGGTCGCGTGATCAACATCTCCTCGGCCCACGGGTTGCGGGCCTCGCCGTACAAGTCCGCCTATGTCGCAGCGAAGCACGGACTGGAGGGCCTCTCGAAGGTGACGGCGCTGGAGGGCGGCGAGAAGGGCGTCACCTCCAACTGCATCTGCCCCGCCTACGTGCGCACGCCGCTGGTCGAGCAGCAGATCGCGGATCAGGCGCAGCGCCACGGCATCGCCGAGGACGAGGTGATCGAGCAGATCATGCTCACCGAGCCCGCCATCAAGCGTCTGATCGAACCTGAGGAGGTGGCCGAGGTCGCCGCGTTCCTCTGCTCACCGGAGGCGTCGTTCATGAACGGCGCGTCGCTCACGATGGATGGGGGCTGGACGGCGCGCTGACCATCGCGACCGGCGAGCCTTCAGCGGAGAGAGCCGAACTGGCCCTCGGTCGGCTCCGCTCAGCAGAACCACGGCTCGGTGAGCCGCGGCCTCCCCTCGATCGATCCGGCCGGCAACGCGGTGACCGGTTCGTCCAGTCCGGCCGCTCTGGCCGCGGCGGAGCGGATCTCGCTGACCACACGCTCGAGCGGCGCGCCGTCGGCGTGATGGCGTTCCACGAGCTGCGCCAGCTCGCGCTGCAGCCGGTCCATCGCCGGATCGGCTGATCGCCAGCGCCAGGTGAGCGCCTCGGCGTCGTAACCGTCGAGATGCACCGCGAGCTCTGGCACGTCGAGCAGCCACGACCCCTCAGGCACGAGCAGGCGGATCGTGTACTGCACCGGGTCGACGTTGCCGATGAGATCGTGCGCCGCGACGAAGTCGAGCAGCTCCATGATGTCGCTGGCCGACGTCCACGGGGTGAACGGCATGAAGGACGGGCGCAGCGTGATCCCCGCGTCCCGGACGATCTGGACCGCCCGGGCGGCATCGGCAGCCGTGTGACCCTTGTCGAGCAGACCGAGGATGCGGTCGTTCACGCACTCCAGGGCCGAGACCACGAAGACGCAGCCGGCCGCGGCGAGACGCGGCCACACCTCGGCGTGGCGCAGGATGTGCTCGACCTTCACCGTGCAGTCGAAGGTGAGACTCGGGAAGCGCCCGTGCATCTCCTCGACGGTGCGCAGCGCGTGGCGCCAGCCGTTCAGGAAGTCCGGGTCGCCGAAGGTGATGTGCCGCCCGCCGACCGCCACGAGCTGCTCCACGTCAGCGAGCACCGCTTCTCGCTGCACCAGCCGGACCCGCCCGCCATAGACCGTGGGCACCGGGCAGTGCCGGCAGGTGTGGGCACACCCGTGGGTGGCCTCGACGTAGCCGACGAGACGCTCCTCCTCGCCGACCACCGCTCGCGCGTAGCGGTCCAGCGGTGGCAGCAGACGCCGGGCGGGCAAGACGGATTCGGCGCGCCCCAACTCGATCAGCGCTGCCGCTTCGGACGCGAGCGCGTCACCGCCCGCGAGCCCGTCGACCCAGCCGACGAGCGCCGCCTCGTACTCACCGGCGATCACGCGGTCGGCCACCGTGCCGACGATCGTGTCGCGGCTGACCGGGGCGTACAGGCCGTACAGGCAGATGGGCAGCTCGGGCCGGCGCGAACGCACGGCGCGCGCCGCCTGGACAGCCAGACGCATCGCGGTGTGCATGGGCACCGAGAAGGCCACCGCGTCCACGGTGTCGATCAGTGCGATCTGCCACGGCTCAACGGTCAGGTCCCGACAGACCACCTCGTGCCCGGCCGCCTGCAACGCCGCGGCCGGAGAAGCGAGGTGCAGCGGCTGGTGGCCGAGCTCGTAGGTGGCGATCAGCAGAACGCGCATGACCGCCACGCTACCCGCGGTCGCTCACTCGATGATCACCTTCAACGCGGCGTTCGCCTTGCGCAGCGCCGCCTCCACCTCGTCGGGGTCGGTGCCGCGCGCGAACGCGAAGCCCAGGTAGCGGTCGCCCTCCGGCAGTGCGCGCACCGCGCGCCCCGCCGGCAGCGTGATCTCGACACCCTCGATCCCGGGCACGCCGCGGGCGTGGTCGACGCCTTCGACGCGACGCAGGATCCCCGAGCGCGGGATCGGCAGCATCATGACGCCCGCGGCGGCGCCCTCACGCTCCAGCGCGAGCTGCTCGCGGCCGAGCGCGTGGCGCAGGATGACCTCCTCCAGCGTGGTGCCGAGCCCGAAGCGCAGAGCGCGTGAGCACAGCCCGCCGATCGAGCGCGCCGCCACCTCGATCACCCAGGCCCGGTCGTCGCGGATGCGCAGCTCCGCGTGCACGGGACCGTCGCGCAGCCCGATCGCCGCGGCGGCCGCGGCGGTGGTGGCCTCGATCTCCGCCCGAGCGGCAGGAGAGAGGCGTGCCGGCGCCACGTACAGGGTCTCCTCGAAGTACGGACCATTCAGAGGGTCGGGCTTGTCGAAGATGGCGAGCACGCGCAGGAGCCCGTCCTCGACCAGTCCTTCGACCGCGACCTCCGCGCCGGGCACGAACCGCTCGACGAGCAACGGGCCGCGCCGGTTCTCGCCGGCGTCAGCGAGCACCGCGCGCGCGCGGCGAGCCAGACCGGCCGCCTCGACCGCGCTGTCGGCACGCATCACCCCGCGGCTGCCGGACAGGCCGGTCGGCTTCACCACGCACGGCAGCCCAACCCGCAGAGCGACCCTGGCGACATCGTCGCGGTACCGCGCGAGCGCGAAGCCAGGCTGGCGGACGCCCGCGTCGGCGAGCAGTCTCCGCATCTTCGCCTTGTCGCGCGTGGCCCGCACCGCCTCCACGGGGTTGTGCGGCAGCCCCAGCCGCGACGCGGCCTCGGCCGCCACCAAGACACCTTGCTCGTCCACGGCCACGACCGCGTCCAGCGGTGCGCGCGCCGCGAGCTCGACGATCCGCGCGGCCGCCGAGCTGGGCGACTGCAGATCCAGCCGGAGCATCCCGTCGCCCATCATGGACGCCAGCGTCGAGCGGTGATCCGACGCGATGACGACCTTCGCGCGCAGCCGTCGCGCGGCGTCCAGGAAGTCGTCGGCGCGATAGCTGGAGGAGGGAAGCACTAGGAGGACGCGGGACACGGCGCTAGCCTAGCCATATCGTCTCCTCAGCAAAGCAAGGGATCCGCCATGAACGCACCGACACAGCCGGTGATCCATGTGACCGAGGCCGCCCGCGACAAGGCGCTGTACATCCGCGCCCGCGACGAGGAGCCGGGCCGGCTCGCGCTCTGGCTGCAGGTCTCCGGGGTGAAGGAGGGCCGCTACGACGTGGCCATGACCCTCGAGCTGCTCGAGGACGCGAGCCCCAACGACGTCATCCAGTGGCACGACGACCTGCCCATCGTCGTCCCGGCCGACAGCGTCGACAAGCTGCGGGGCGCGGCGCTCGACCGGGAGGGCGACCTGGAGACGGGTGGTCTGCGACTGCAGAACCCGAACATGCCGCCGGCCCCTTCCAGCCCGTCGATCCCCTCGGGCCCCGCGCCGGATCTCTCCGGAGCGATTCCGCAGCGCGTGCTGCAGGTGCTGGAGACCCAGATCAACCCGAGCATCGCCGCCCACGGCGGTCGTGCCGAGCTCGTGGCCGTCGAGGACGGCACCGCCTACCTGCGCTTGGGTGGCGGCTGCCAAGGCTGCGGCATGGCGAAGGTCACCCTCAGTCAGGGCATCGAGGTGGCGTTGCGCGAGGCCGTCCCGGAGATCACGTCGGTCGTCGACGTCACCGATCATGAGGCCGGCGCGAACCCGTACTTCGAGGCTGCCAAGAAGTAGCCGCTCGCTGCAGCGAAGGCCTGCAGGTGCGAGGGCGCGAGAAAGCGAGATCTGCCGTGGAGACTTCTGTCGAGCGCGTCGACGACGTGACCGTCACGTTACACATCACCGTCGAGCAGGCGCGCGTGAAGCGCGCGCTCAACGACGCCGCCACCCACCTGGCCGGGGAGGTCCGCGTCCCTGGGTTCCGTCCCGGCAAGGCGCCCCGCCGGGTGCTGGAGAGCCGCCTCGGCGCCGGCGCCATCGCCGAGCACGCCGTCCGCGACGCGCTGCCCACCTTCTACACCGAGGCGGTCCAGAGCCAGGAGCTGCAGGTGCTGGGCTCGCCGCGCTTCGACGTCGAGACCTTCGAGGAGGGCCAAGACGCCGTCTTCACCGCCACCGTCGAGGTTCGCCCCGAGTTCGAGCTGCCGGAGCTCTCCGCGCTCCAGGTTCCACACCCCGAATGGGAGCTCACCGACGACGAGCTCGCGACGCAGCTCGACACGCTACGCGAGCGCTTCGCGGAGCTGGAGACGGTGCAGCGCCCCGTCCAGGCCGGCGACCGCGCGCTCATCACCGTGACCGGCACTCAGAACGGTCAGGACGTCGAGGCGGTGCGCTCCGAGGACGTGCTCTATGAAGTAGGGGATGCGAAGGAGACCGAGCGGGAGCTCGATGCCCAGTTGCTGGGTGCGGAGCCCGGCGCGATCCGCGCCTTCACCGACACCCTCGATGCCGACTACGGCGAGCTGGCCGGTCAGAAGGTCGACTTCACCGTGATCCTGAAGGAGGTCAAGGCGAGCAGCCTGCCGGAGCTCGACGACGACTTCGCGCTCACAGCCAGCGAGTTCGACACCATCGAGGAGCTGCGCGACGACCTCGCGCGGCAGCTCGGCGCCGAGAAGCGGCGCGTGGCCCAGCACGCCTTGCGCGGTCGGGTGGTGGAGGCGGTCACCGAGCAGGTCGAGCTGACGCTGCCCAACTCGATGGTGGAGCAGACGGTCCAAATGAGGGCTGGCTCGCTGGTCCAGCAGCTCGAGCAGCAGGGGTTGGAACTGGCCGCATATCTGCAGGCCGTCGGCCAGGATCAGGAGGCGTTCGTCGCGCAGCTCCGCGAGGAGGCGCGCAAGACCGTGAAGGCCCAGCTCGTGGTGGACGCCGTCGGCCGGGAAGCCGGCCTGAACCTGCGGCAGGAGGACCTCAGTGAGGAGGTCCTGCGTCATGCGATGCGCGTCGACCGCCCGCCCGAGGAGGTCGCCGAGCTCATGACACATCCCGACAACATCGGTGCGCTCATCTCCGATGTCTTCCGCCGCAAGGCGATCGATCATCTGCTGGAGACGGTGCAGGTGCTCTCGGCGCCACCGCCCGAGCCCGAACCCGAGGTTGCCGAGACCGAGGCCGCAGAGGCCGCAGAGGAGCCCGGCCCGTTCTCCGGCGCCTCTCAGACCGAAGGCGCGTGACCGACGACGGTATGGTGTGAGGACCGACAGCACTCGAGATCAGGAGCGCTCGAATGGCCGAGCCCATCGCACCCCAGAGCTACCTCGTTCCCATGGTCGTCGAGCAGACCAACCGGGGCGAGCGTTCGTTCGACATCTACTCACGCCTGCTCAAGGAGAACATCATCTTCCTGGGCACGCCCGTGAACGACGAGATCGCCAACCTCATCATGGCCCAGCTGCTCCACCTCGAGGGGGAGGATCCCGACAAGGACATCAACCTCTACATCAACTCTCCGGGCGGGTCGGTCACGAGCCTGCTCGCGATCCTCGACACCATGGACTTCATCAAGCCCGACGTGTCGACGATCTGCATGGGCCAGGCCGCGTCGGCCGCCGCCGTCCTGTTGGCCGCTGGCGCCAAGGGGAAGCGTTTCGCCCTGCCGAACGCCCGCATCCTGCTGCACCAGCCCTACGGCGAGGCGGGCGGGCAATCCGCCGACATCGAGATCGCCGCCCGCGAGATCCAGCGTATTCGCGACCTGCTCGACCACCTCTTGGCAGAGAAGACCAACCAGCCCTTGGAGAAGGTCGCCGCCGACACCGACCGCGACTTCATCATCACCGCACCCGAGGCGTTGGAGTACGGTCTGATCGACGAGGTCATCCAGTCCCGCAAGGCCCAGGAGCGCAGCCTGAAGGCGAGCTGAGCCGGAAACCTCGGGAAATGATGTGTTCAGTTCGCGTTCGCCCGCTACGATGATCCGACCCAAGAGCAGGATGCGCAGAACGAGCGGAACACGCAGGACGAGGTGAGAGGCGCGCTGTGGCGAAGTTCGGTGAGAGCGGTGACCTGCTGAAGTGCTCCTTCTGCGGGAAGTCACAGAAGCAGGTCAAGAAGCTGATCGCCGGCCCCGGGGTCTACATCTGCGACGAGTGCATCGACCTGTGCAACGAGATCATCGAGGAGGAGTTCTCCGACACTCCCGAGATCACGCCCACCGACCTGCCGAAGCCGCGCGAGATCTATGACTTCCTGAACGACTACGTCGTCGGGCAGGACATCGCGAAGAAGACGCTCGCCGTCGCGGTGTACAACCACTACAAGCGCATCCGCGTGGACGGCGACGGCGACGACGAGGTCGAGCTCGCCAAGTCCAACATCCTGCTGCTCGGACCGACCGGGTCGGGCAAGACCCTGCTCGCGCAGACACTCGCCCGCCTGCTCAACGTGCCGTTCGCGATCGCCGACGCCACGGCGCTCACCGAGGCCGGCTACGTGGGCGAGGACGTCGAGAACATCCTGCTGAAGCTCATTCAGGCCGCCGACTTCGACGTGAAGAAGGCCGAGACCGGCATCATCTACATCGACGAGGTCGACAAGATCGCGCGCAAGAGCGAGAACCCCTCGATCACGCGAGACGTCTCCGGCGAGGGCGTACAACAGGCGCTGCTGAAGATCTTGGAGGGCACGGTCGCCAGCGTCCCGCCGCAAGGTGGCCGCAAGCACCCCCATCAGGAGTTCATCCAGATCGATACGACCAATGTGCTGTTCATCTGCGGTGGCGCCTTCGCCGGGCTGGAGCAGGTCATCGAGCGGCGCATCGGCCGCAGCGGCGTCGGTTTCGGTGCGGACGTCCGAGCCCGGTCGAACAAGGACCTCTCCCTGCTCTTCCCGCAGGTGCTGCCCGAGGACCTCATCAAATTCGGTCTCATCCCCGAGTTCATCGGACGTCTGCCGGTCATCTCCAGCGTCGAGCAGCTCGATCGGGCGGCGCTCATCGAGATCCTGACCGAACCCAAGAACGCGCTGGTGAAGCAGTACCGCAAGTTCTTCGAGTACGACAAGGTCGCGCTCGACTTCACCGACGACGCGCTCGAGGCGATCGCCGACATGGCGATCCTGCGGGGGACCGGCGCGCGCGGTTTGCGCGCCATCCTCGAAGAGGTGCTGCTCAACACGATGTACGAGTTGCCCTCTCTCGACGACGTGGGGGAGTGCCTCATCACCGGCGAGGTCGTGCGCAAGAAGGTCAACCCCACCCTCGTGCCCCGCGCCGAGGACATCTCCCGCCAGGAGCGCTCCGCCTGAGTTCGGGCCTGGCCGACCTGCCTTCCCGGTCTCGGTGGCTCAACCGTCGGGGACGCCCGACGCCAGAAGGTGACGCGGGGGAGTGAGCCCGAGGCTCACCGCCCGGATCACGAGCTGTGAGCGCACCCAGCCGAGGAACGCCGGCTCATCGGTGAGGTCCGCAGCGACCACGACGGCGAGCTGCACGCCGGCCCGGTCGAGCGCCTGAAAGCGGTCGGTGTCGGCCAGGCGTGCCGAGGCGGTCATGTGATCAACCTCGCCGAAGTACTTCAGGCCGAAGCGAAACCGGCGCCAGAACCAGTCGATGCGGTAGCGCAGGAAGGGCACCTGCGGGTCGGGCGCGGGTCGAAGTCCGAGAGCAGCGCGCCGAGCCGGCGCTCGGGCTGGCTCTCCGGGACTAGGTCGCCGTCGTCGAACCAGTCCAGGAAGACCTTCGCGCCCGGGTCGCGGGGTCCGAGCAGCGCGCGGTCGGGTCCGTCCGAGTGGGCACGTCGAGAGCGCCAGGCCGCCGGCCCGGCGGGACGAGCAGCTCGAAGGGGTCCGTCCGCCGGAAGCCGTGGACCCCGAGCTGCGCCAGCACGAACGGACCTGTGATCTTCGTGCGGGAATGGGTGCGCAACTGCGCGGCCAGCGGTATCTGGTCGGGCCGCCGCGGGCTGCCCGCCAGGCGGTACACCCCTCGGTGACGGAAGGCGGGCAAAGTTGCGCGAGGCCTCGCGAACCGCGGGTTGCGGGGTGCTTCTACACTTGAGGCATGAAGCGTGAGCTGCCCAAGGGGTATGAACCCAGCGAGGTCGAGGACCGGCTGTACGCGTGGTGGGAATCATCGGGGTTCTTCCACGCCGAACCCGGTGACGACGGCGAGCCGTTCGCCGTCGTGCTGCCGCCGCCCAACGTGACAGGCAACCTGCACATCGGCCACGCGCTCGTCGTCTCGGTCGAGGACGCCATGGTGCGCCACGCACGGATGACCGGGCACAACGCCGTCTGGCTGCCCGGCACCGACCACGCCGGGATCGCCACGCAGACGGTGGTGGAGCGGCGGCTGGCCGAGGAAGGCCTCACCCGCCACGACCTCGGACGCGAGGCGTTCATCGAGCGCGTCTGGGAGCACGTCGGTGAGTACGGCGGGACGATCCTGCGCCAGGAGCGCAAGCTCGGCGCCTCGCTGGACTGGGACCGCGAGATCTTCACCCTCGACGAGACCCGCTCCGAGGCGGTGAAGGCCGCCTTCCGCCGCTGGTACGCCGACGACCTCATCTACCGCGGCCTCCGCCTCATCAACTGGTGCCCGCGCTGCCTGACGGCGCTGTCGGACATCGAGGTGGATCATCAGGAGGTCGACGGCGAGCTCGCCTACCTGCGCTATCCCCTCATGGGCTCCGACGATCCCGAGAGCGGCGTGACGGTCGCCACCACCCGCGCCGAGACGATGCTCGGCGACACGGCCGTTGCGGTGCACCCCGACGACGAGCGCTACGCCCACCTGATCGGCCGCTCGTTGCGCCTGCCGTTGATGGACCGGGAGATTCCCGTCATCGCGGACGCCCACGTCGACGCCGAGTTCGGCACCGGCGCCGTGAAGGTGACACCGGCGCATGACCCCAATGACTACGAGATCGGTCAGCGTCACGACCTGGCGATGATCGACATCATAACGAACGAGGCCGCGATCTCCGAGGCGGGCGGCGCCTATGCGGGCTTGGATCGCGTCGAGGCGCGCCGGAAGGTCACCGCCGACCTCGACGCCCAGGGGCTCTTGGCGGGCGTCGAGTCACACAGGCACAGCGTCGGCGTCTGCTCGCGCTGCAAGACGGTCATCGAGCCGCGCCTCTCCGAGCAGTGGTTCGTCGCCGTGCGGCGGCTGGCCGATGCGGCCGCCGCGGCGGTCCGGGAGGGTCGCACCGGGTTCGTGCCGGAGCGCAACGCCAAGGGCTTCCTGGACTGGCTGGACAACCTGCACGACTGGTGCATCTCCCGGCAGCTCTGGTGGGGCCATCAGATCCCCGCCTGGTACGACCGGGACGGCAACCTGCACGTGCCGTCCGACGACCCCAGCCCCGAGGAGACCGAACGGCTCGGCCTGACCCAGGATCCCGACGTGCTCGACACCTGGTTCAGCTCGCAGCTCTGGCCGCTCACGACGCTGGGCTGGACCGGTGAGGATGGTGCGGACGTCACACCGGAGCTGCGCACGTGGTACCCCACCGCGGTGCTCGAGACCGGCTACGACATCAACACGTTCTGGGTCTCGCGCATGCTCATGGCCGGCCTGTACTTCGCGGGGGAGGTCCCGTTCCGGACCGTCTACAACCACGGGATGGTGCGCGACGGCCAGGGCAAGAAGATGTCGAAGTCGTTCGGCAACACCATCGACCCGCTCGACTTCATCGAGAAGTACGGCGCGGACGCGCTGCGTTTCGCGCTGCTGCGCGCCGCCACACCCGGCCAGGATGCGCCGCTGGCCGAGGAGTGGGTGGAGGGTGCCCGGCGCTTCGCCAACAAGCTCTGGAACGCTGCCCGCTTTGTCCTGATGGTCGCTGATGAAACAGTTGCGACCCAGGGGCTGCCGCCTGAAGGTCTGCTTGAGCTTGAGGATCGCTGGATCCTCTCGCG
Source organism: Euzebyales bacterium (assembly GCA_038233095.1). GTDB lineage: Bacteria > Actinomycetota > Nitriliruptoria > Euzebyales > Egibacteraceae > JBBSMR01. The sequence goes on along the minus strand of JBBSMR010000008.1, from coordinate 36,152 downwards.
GCTCGACGCCACCCGCGCGACGGTCGACGACGCGATGACGACCTGGGACCTCGGGCGGGTCGCCAGGGCGGTGTATCACTTCGTCTGGGACGAGTACTGCGACTGGTATCTGGAGCTGGCCAAACAGCGTGATGACGAGGCGGTGGGCGCGGTGTTGGTCCACGTCCTCGATGTCGCGCTCCGGCTCTTGCACCCGCTGATGCCGTTCGTCACCGAGGAGATCTGGCGTGCCTTGCACCAAGCCTCCGATGACGAGACGCTCATGCGCGCGTCGTGGCCCGCGCCTGATGTCGCCCGGCGCGATCAGGCCGCCGAGAGCCAGTTCGCCGCGTTGCAGGAGGCGGTGACCGAGCTGCGGCGGTTCCGCGCCGAGCACCGGCTCTCGCCGGCCGAGCGTCTCACGGTGACGGCGGACGCGGACGCGGCCAGCCGCGCCGTGCTCGAACCGGCGCTGCCGGGCATCCGCCAGCTGGCCGGCGTCGGGGAATGGTCGTTCTCGACCTCCGCGACCGACGAGGGCCCGCAGGGCAAAGTGAGCATGAAGGGCGCCGAGCTCTTCATCCCGCTCACCGGCCTGGTGGATCTCGACGAGGAGCGGGCGCGGATCGAGCGCGAACTCGCCACCGCCCACGCCGAGCGCGAGCGCGCCGAGCGCAAGCTCGCCAACACCGGATTCGTGCAGAAGGCTCCAGAGGCGCTCGTCCAGAGCGAACGCGAGAAGCTGGTGGAGTGGCAGACCGCCATCGCCCGACTGAGCGGCCAGCGCGAGGAGCTGGCTTCTTGAGCGAGGTGTTCGCGCTGCCACGGACGAGCGCCGACCCCGCAAGGGCACGCACGCTGCTCGACCTGCTCGGCCGACCGGAGGAGTCGGCGCCGCTCGTGCTCGTCGCCGGTGGGCCCGGCAAGACCAGCGTCGTGCGCATCCTCACTGCGCTGCTCGGCGCCTTCGGTGTGAAGGTCGGCTCCTACACCCTGCCCCACCTGCAGCAGACGAACGAGCGAATCAGGATCGCCGGTGAGCCCGTCACCGACGACGAGCTGCGTGAGCTGGAGCGCTACCTCGAGCCGTTCATCGCCGAGGCCTCCGTCCGCTTCGCCGCTCCGGTGGCGCAGGGCGAGGCGCTGCTCAGCGCGGCGCTCACGGCGTGCGCGGACGCCCCCGTCGATGCCATCATTGTCGAGATCGGCGCAGCCGAGACCCCGGCCGTGCTGCAGACCGACCTGCTCGTGATGCCCTCGCGGGGGCATGATCTGTCCGGATCGGTGCGGCAGGCTCTGCGCGCGGGCGGCACGTTCGTGCTCTCCGACGACTACACGCAGCTGGCCTCGGAGGTCACAGACCACGCCAGCGCCGTCCGGCTGCTGGGCACCGACTTCGGCGCCACCGTGGACGCTCACGCGGTCGGCGGTAAGCAGCTCATGCTGTACGGGCCGGGCTACAGCCTGAGGGAGCTGTACCTGCCGCTGCACGGCCCTCATCAAGTCCGCAACGCGTCCGGAGCCATGGCCGCCGCCGCGGCGTTCCTGAGCGGGCTGGAGACGCTGGATGACGAGCTCGTCCGCACGGGGCTCGCCTCCGTGCGGGTGCCGGGCCGGATGGAGGTCGTCCGCCGCCGCGGCGCGGCGACCGTGGTGCTCGACGCGGCCGCGTCCGCCCACGCGCTTCACTGCCTGGCCGCGACGCTGCAGCTCGAGTTCGGATTCCGGCACCGGATGCTTGTCCTGGCCGAGTGGCCCGAGGAGCCCGAGACGCTCGTTTCCTTCCTCGGCCCCCTCGTCGATCATGTGGTGCTGCTCGACCACGGCGACGGCGACGGCAACGTGGGCGCGGCCTTCAACACCTACGGCGTGAGCGTCGAGCGTGCCCCGGACGTGGCCTCGGCGCTCGCGGCCGCCCAGGGACTCACCGTGGAGCCTGACGGCATCATCGTGCTCGGCCCGGACCATGTGCTGGGCGCCGTGCGCGCCGAGCTCGGTCTTCCGCCGGCCTGACACTGGGGCCCACGCGGGGACGGCTTATGTCTCGTCACCGAAGAACAGCCCGATCTCCCGCCGGCCGTTCTCGGGTGAGTCCGAGCCGTGCACGATGTTCTCGCCGATGATGGTGGCGTAGTCCCCGCGAATGCTGCCGGGGGTTGCCTCGAGCGGGTTCGTGGCGCCCATGAGCGCGCGCGTGCACGCGACCGCGTCCTCGCCCTCCACCACCATGGCCACGAGCGGCCCCGACGTGATGAACTCGACCAGCTCACCGAAGAAGGGCTTCTCGGCGTGCTCGCCGTAGTGCTGCTCGGCCACCTCACGGGTGAGCGTGCGCAACTCCATGCGCGCCAGGCGCAGGCCCTTGCGTTCGATCCGGCTGATGACCTCGCCGATCAGGCCGCGGCGCACGCCGTCCGGCTTGACGAGGATGAGGGTGCGTTCGCTCATGTGCGGACTCGCTTCTCGTAGGGGGAACGGTTTGGAGGCTCTTCACGGTAGCGGGTCGGTTTTCCCCAGGCCGATCGCGCAATCACGCCGCCGGCCGCCCCGTGACTGGCAGGCTGCACGCAGTCGTATCCGAGGAGGCCTGTGTGCACCTGACCTGTCCCACCTGCGCCGCCGAGACACGGCTGAGTTCAGAGCGTCCTCACGAGCGCGCGCAGGTCACGTCACCCGAGGATGCGGTCGCGCTCGTCGCGCCCGTGCTCGCGGGCAGAGACCGCGAGCACTGTCTGCTGGTCGCCCTCGACGTGAAGCACCGGGTGCTGGCGCTCTCGACGGTCTCGGTCGGCACCGTCGACCACACGTTCATGGCGCCCCGCGAGATCTTCCGCGACGCGCTGCTGCAGGGAGCCTCAGCGATCTTCGTGGCGCACAACCATCCCAGCGGGGATCCCACACCGAGCGCCGACGATCGCCGGGTGACGCGCCGGCTTGGGCAGGCCAGCGCCACGCTCGGCGTCGATCTGCTCGACCACCTGGTCGTGGGCGACCCCGATTGGGTGAGTCTGGCTCGTTTAGGCGTCTTGTAGAGGCCGAGGCTGTTGCTCACTTCTCGTCCCGGTGTACGCTCAGCCGATCGCGGGTCCCCGCGCCCTCGATAGACTCGACGTCCTGCTCGTTGCACCGCCCGCTCTGCCGTCACCACCCGCCCTTCCCCGCCTGTACCTGTCCGGAGCTTTCTTGTCTCAGAATCTCGCCACGGTCTTTCAGGTCTTCGGCCGGGATATCGCCGTGGATCTCGGAACCGCCAACACCCTCGTCTACGTGCGCGGGCACGGCATCGTGCTCAACGAGCCCTCCGTCGTCGCCATCAACACCCGCAACGCCGCGATCCTCGCGGTCGGCAGCGAGGCCAAGCGCATGATCGGTCGCACACCCGGCCATATCGTCGCCATCCGCCCGCTGAAGGACGGCGTCATCGCCGACTTCGACGTGACCGAGAAGATGCTGCGCTACTTCATCCAGAAGGTGCACCGGCGCCGCTACTTCTCGTTGCTGAACAAGCCTCGCGTCGTCGTGTGCGTGCCCAGCGGGATCACGGGCGTGGAGCAGCGCGCCGTCGAGGAGGCCTCCATCCAGGCGGGCGCACGGGCCGCCTACATCATCGAGGAGCCGATGGCGGCCGCGATCGGGGCGGGTCTGCCGGTGCACGAGCCGGCGGGGAACATGGTCGTGGACATTGGGGGCGGCACGACCGAGGTCGCCGTCATCTCCCTCGGCGGCATCGTCACGAGCGCGTCCATCCGCATCGGGGGCGATGAGCTGGACGACGCGATCATCACCTACGTGAAGAAGGAGTACTCGCTCATGCTGGGCGAGCGCACCGCGGAGGAGATCAAAGTCGCCATCGGTAGCGCCTTCCCCCTGCCCGACGAGAATCATGCGGAGATCCGCGGCCGCGACCTGGTGAGCGGGCTTCCCAAGACCATCATCATCAGCGCGGAAGAGGTGCGCAAGGCGATCGAGGAGCCGGTCAACTCCGTCGTCGACGCGGTGAAGAACACCCTGGACCGGACGCCACCAGAGCTGGCCGCGGACATCATGGACAAGGGCATCGTGCTGACCGGGGGAGGGGCGTTGCTGCAAGGCCTCGACGAGCGGCTCAAGCACGAGACGGGGATGCCCATCCACGCCGCGGAGAATCCGCTGCACTCCGTCGCGATCGGTTCGGGCAAGTGTCTGGAGGAGTTCGAGGCGCTGAAGCGCGTCCTGATCTCATCCTCACGCCACTGAGCCGCGGCGGCTAGCCTGACCGGGGCACGACCGTCCATTCCTGGTTGAAGGTTCATGCCTGATCGCCACCGTAGTCGCGTGTTGCTTGCCGTCCTGACGTTGGTCGCGCTGGTCCTGATCACCCTCGACTATCGAGAAGGATCCGCCGGACCGATCGCGACGATGCAGCGAGGGGCGTTGCTCGTCTTCGGGCCCGTCCAGGAGGCCTTCGCCACCGCGGTCCGACCGGTCGGCAATTTCTTCTCCGGACTCGCGGAGCTCGACAACCTGCGGGCCGACAACGCCGAGCTTCGCCGGGATGTCGAAGCTCTGCGTGAGCGCCTCCCATCGGTCGCGAATCTCGAGCGCGAGAACGCACAGCTGCGTTCGCTGCTCGATATGCGCGAGCAGCTTGAGCTGACGACCACCGGCGCCCGGGTGATTGGCCAGCCACCCGGCACGCCAGAGTTCACCGTGCTCATCGACGTCGGCGCCAACCAGGGGGTAGAGTCGGGCATGGCGGTCGTCACGGCGGAGGGGCTGGTCGGCAAGTTGACCGAGGTCACGCCCCGCTACTCCCGTGTGGAGCTGCTGACCAGTCCGCGGGCTCGGTACGCGGTACGCCTGGCGTCGAGCGGTGAGCGAGGCTTGCTTCAAGGCCAGGGCGCCCGACCGTTCCGGCTGGAGATCCTGGATCCCGAGGCCGTGGTCGAGGCGAATGAGTCGGTGATCACGCTCACGTTCCAGGCATCGACCATCCCCGAGGGTCTCCTCATCGGCGAGACCATGCGCGAGCAGGGCGCCGATTCCGTGAGTCGCTTCAAGGCCGTGCAGCCCTATGTGGATTTCACCGAGCTCTCGTTCGTGCAGGTGGTGCTGGACGCGCCCAACCCACCTGAGCAGCTCAACCCCGACAACATGGTCCGTGACGAGAAACCGCCTGAACCGGCGCCGCTGACGAGCGAGCCGACGGCGCCGTGACCGGTCTGTCCGCGGGCAGTGACGAGCGCCCTGACATGGGAATCGCCGCCGGCGATTCTCCGTACGCTGGTGGTGGCGCTGGGCAGCAGCGCCCTTGCTTGCTGTGATGAGCGCATTGTGATGAGCGCATTGTGATGAGCGTGCGCTGATGGCCGGCCGCGTCGCCGCGTTCGGTCTCGTCCTTGTGAGTGCCCTCCTCGTCCAGAGCGTCTGGGGCGCCGGGCTGACCGTGCTCGGCATTCGACCAGACATCGTCGCGCTGACCGTGGTCGGATTCGCGCTCGCGGAGGGCCCCGGTACCGGTGTGCGCTACGGCTTCGCGGCTGGGGTGGCGCTGGATCTGCTGGCGCCCCAGGAACATCTGGTGGGGCTCTCGGCGCTCGTGCTCGTCTTCGTCGGGTACGGGGTGGGAGCGTTGCGGCGCTACCTCATCGGGGGCGAGCTCACGGCCCAGGTGACGGCCGCCGCGGGGGCGGCCGCGACGATCGCGCTCGCGAGAGGCGTGCTCCAACTGCTCCTGGGAGAACCCGGGGAGCAGGTCATCGGACTGCTCTGGTCGATCGTCGGCGGAGCGGCGTACGCGGCGCTGCTGGCCCCCTTCATCTGCCGCTTGGCGCAAGGCGTCGCCGCTCGCTTCCCGGTGGTCGCACCCGTGGGATGAGGGGTTCGTCGGGCTGTCACTTCCGGCCGGCGCCGGCCCGACAGAGCCCGGTCGGACGGCCGGGCTCGCAACGGCTCTCCGGTGAAGACCCGTGCTAGCCTCCCACGCTGTGCGAACCACCCGAAAGCCCGCCTCGCCCGACGAGACGGAGAGCACGCGTCTGCGCCTGACCTTCCTCACCCTGCTGGTGGTCAGTCTGTTCGTGCTGCTCTTCTCCCGGCTGTGGTTCCTGCAGATCATGGCGGGCGAGCGCTTCGCCGAGCTGGCCGAGGGCAATGCCGTCCGTACGGTCAGCATCGAAGCGCCCCGAGGAAACATCCTCGACCGCGATGGCCGCGTGCTCGTCACCAACAAGTACGTCTACGTGGTGAGCGTGCAGGTCTCCGAGATGGGCCCGCGCAAGGACCGCGTGCTCTCCAACCTCGCCGAGCTGCTCGACACAACGAAGGCCGAGCTGGAGCAGGCGATCGCAACGTCCACGGTCAGCCCGGTGCGCCCGAAGCCGGTGGCCACCAACGTCCCCGAGGAGCTCGTCTTCTACCTGTGGGAGAACCAGTCCACCAAGTATCCGGGGGTGTACGCAGAGCTCTTGCCCCGCAGGCAGTACCCGCACGGACAGCTCGCGGCGCATGTGCTGGGTTATCTCGGTGAGATCAGCGCGGAAGAGCTCGCGACGGAACGCTACGCCGACTACCGCCAGGGCGACCAGGTCGGCTGGTCCGGTGTCGAGAAGTCGCACGAAGAGCAGCTGCGCGGGGTCGAGGGCGCCCGCAACTACGAAGTGAACGCCTCCGGTGAGGTGCTGCGCCAGATCGACGAGATCCTGCCGACCCCTGGCAACGACCTGCGCCTCACCATCGACCTGGAGCTGCAGCGCATGGCCGAGAAGGCCCTGCTGAACGGGCTCCAGCGCGCCCGTGCGACCGCGGACTCCGAGGCGCGCTCCAAGAGCGGCAACTTCGAAGCACCAGCGGGGGCGGTCGTCCTGCTCGATCCCGACAACGGAGCGGTGAGGGCCATGGCGTCGTGGCCGTCCTTCGCGCCCGAGCGCTTCGTCGGCGGCGTCAGCCAGCGCTACTACCAGTCGCTGCTCAACGAGCGGAACGACTTCCCTCTGCTGAACCGGGCGATCCAGTCCAGCTACCCTCCGGGCTCAGTGTTCAAGATCGTGACGGCCGCGGCCGCTCTGCGCAACGGGTTCATGGGTTTGGAAGAGGAGCTGCCCTGCCCCGGGTCATGGGACTGGAACGGCACGGTGTACAACAACTGGAACCCGGGCGATTCGGGGTTCATGGACATCAGGGCGTCGCTCGTCAACTCCTGTGACACCGTGTACTACGAACTCGCCCGGCGCATGTGGACCAAGGAGCAGGAGACCGGCGCGAAGGTCGAGTACCTGCCGGCCGAGGCGCGTCGCTGGGGTTTCGGCAGCGAGCTGGGCATCGATCTTCCGAGCGAGGTCAGCGGTGTCGTGCCCGGCCGCGCCTGGCGCCGCGAGTACTGGCAGAACGCCCGCGAGGGCTATTGCGCGCAGGCAAAGGTGTCCACGGACGCCTACGCCAAGCAGCTCTACACCGAGTTGTGCAGCCCGGAAGGCGCGAAGTGGCGCGGTGGCGACGAGGTCAACCTCTCGATCGGTCAGGGCGACATGCAGACCACCCCGTTGCAGATCGTCTCGGCGTTCGGGGCGGTGGCCAACGGCGGCACGATCTACCGCCCGCGCGTGGCGTCCGCGACCATCAGCCAGGACGGCTTGGCCCGGCGGTTCGAGCCCGGGGTCGTGAGCCGGATCGGCTTGGCCGACGAGCGGCTGGCGGCCATCCGCGAAGGTCTCATCGGGGTGACCGCGTCCGGCGGCACCGCGGGTGGCGTCTTCGGTGACTTCGCCGTCCCTGTGGCGGGCAAGACCGGAACCGCCGAGATGAAGCCGAAACAGCCGTTCGCCTGGTTCAGCGCCTTCGCGCCTGTTGAGGATCCGGAGTACGTCGCAGTTGCGGTCGTCGAGGAGGGCGGCGGGGGCAGCCAGACAGCGGCGCCCATCGTGAAGGAGCTGTTCTCGGGGATCTTCGGCGTCGACGCCGAGATCGGCGTGGGGGAGGCGACCGACTGATGTCGGTCCAGAACGAACGCCAGACGCCGCGACCGCAGATCACCTACAGCGACGAGCGCTCGGGGCGCATGGCCCGCGAGGCGGTGCATCGCCAGTGGATGGGCGTGAACGCCCCGACCCGGCACGTCGACGTCCTCCTGCTGGCATCCGCCGCTGTGCTCGCGCTGCTCGGACTGCTCTTCATCTACTCCGCCTCGTCGAACCGGCTGGAGGAGGCCGGCCTCGACCCGTCGACGTACGTCGACCGCCAGATCACGGCGCTCATCATCGGCGTGGTGGCCATGGCGGTCGTGACGCTCTTCGACTACCGCGTCTATCGGGCGTGGTCGCCGGTGCTCTACGTGGGCTCGCTGCTGCTCTTGGTCTTCGTGCTCATCGCCGGCGTGGAGATCAACGGGTCCAAGGCGTGGCTCGTGCTCGGAGGGTTCCAGTTTCAGCCCAGTGAGCTGACCAAGGTGGCGCTCATCGCCATCCTGGCGGCGCTCTTCCACGAGCGCCGTGAGGAGGCGCTGGGTCTGCGGGCCCTCATTGAGGGGCTCGTCCTCGCCGCGTTGCCGATGGGCCTCATCCTGCTGCAACCGGACTTCGGCACGTTCATGGTCTTCATCGCGCTTACCTTCGGCGTGCTGCTCATCGCCCGTGTCAGGGTGCGCTTCATGGTGGCGCTGGCCGTCATCGGTGTCCTGGCGGTCGCCGGCGCCTGGCAGTTGGAGCTGGTGAAGGACTATCAGGTGGAACGCCTGAACGCATTCCTCAATCCCGACGAGGCCGACGATCTGGGCGCGCTCTACAACGTCAACCAGGCGCAGATCGCGATCGGCTCGGGCAAGCTCGGCGGGAAGGGCTTGTTCGAGGGGTCCCAGACCGCGCTCAACTACGTGCCGTACAACCACACCGACTTCATCTTCACCGTCGTGGGGGAGGAGACGGGCTTCCTCGGCGCACTGGTCCTTCTGGGCGCCTTTGGGCTCTTGCTCTCGCGTGGAATCCGCATCGCCGCGCTCTCGCGCGACACCTTCGGCACCCTGCTGGCCGGCGGCGTGGTCGCGGTCATGGGCTTCCAACTTTTCATCAACGTCGGCATGACCGTCGGTCTGATGCCCGTGACCGGTCTGCCGCTGCCGTTCGTCTCCTACGGAGGGACGAGCCTCATCACCTCCTTCATCATGGTCGGGCTGCTCCAGAACGTGCACATGCGCCGCTTCCAGTAGCGACCCCTCGCCAGAGGGTCGATGGCACCGACGCGCTCGCTCCCCGGCGCTATTCGCTACACTGCGAGCACCCGGGGCAGACCATCACCCCGGAACCTTTGCGCCCGCACCGCCCGTGCACCCTTCGGCGGTGTCCGGAAGGCGTCCACTGTCCGACGACGATGGGTTGCGCACCAGTGAGTTCGGATTCGACCAGCGTCTGGCCACAGCTCGAACGTGTGCTGACGCGTGTCCGCAAGCCAGCCCGTTACGTGGGCGGCGAGGGCAACATCATTCTGAAGGATCCCGCGACCGCGGAGTCGTCGTGGTTGCTCGTCTACCCGGACGCCTACGAGGTAGGACAGCCGAACCAAGGCATCCAGATCCTCTACGAGGTCCTGAATGAGCGCCAGGGGACCGTGGCCGAACGGGGCTTCGCGCCCTGGCCGGACATGGAGGCCATCATGCGCGAGGAAGGCATCCCCTTCTTCTCGCTGGAGACGCACCGGCCGCTGAGCTCCTTTGACGTGGTCGGTTTCAGCCTCGCCGCCGAGGTCGTCTACACGAACCTGCTCAACTGCCTTGACCTCGGCGGTCTCTCGCTGCTCGCGGCCGACCGCGCTGACGACGATCCGCTCGTCATCGCCGGAGGTCATGCCGCTTTCAATCCCGAGCCCCTCGCCGACTTTCTCGACGTCGCCATCGCCGGCGACGGCGAGCAGTTCGTGCTGGAGCTCGACGAGCTGATGCGTGCGTGGCGCCGCGAGGGCGGCGGACCGCGTGAGGAGTTGCTGGATCTCGTCGCGGGCATCGAGGGCGCCTATGTGCCTTCACGGTACCGGGCCGAGTACCTGCCGGACGGTCGCCTCCGGGGAATCTTCTCCAACTCCCCTCGGGCTGCGCACCGTGTGCCGAAACGCACCGTCAGCGATCTGGACGACTGGCCCTACCCGAAGCGGCAGATCGTGCCGCTCACCGAGACGGTGCACGAGCGCTACTCCGTGGAGATCTTTCGCGGCTGTACGCGTGGCTGCCGGTTCTGTCAGGCGGGCATGATCACGCGGCCGGTGCGCGAGCGCTCGCGCGAGACCATCAAGCAGATGGTCTCCGAAGGTGTGGCCAACTCGGGCCTGGAGGAGGTCGGGCTGCTCAGCCTCTCGAGCGCCGACCACTCCGACATCCTGGGCCTGTGCGGTGACCTCGCCGACACCTACGAGGGCACGGCCACCAGCCTCTCGCTGCCTTCGACGCGCGTCGACGCCTTCAACGTCACGCTCGCCGACGAGCTCTCGCGCAACGGACGCCGCACCGGGCTGACGTTCGCGCCCGAAGCCGGGACGGAACGGATGCGCAAGGTCATCAACAAGATGGTCAGCGAGGCGGACATGCTGCGTACCGCCGAGACTGCTTTCGCCAACGGATGGCGGCATCTCAAGCTCTACTTCATGATCGGTCTGCCGACCGAGACCGACGAGGACGTGCTCGGCATCGCCGAGCTCGGACTCAAGGTCGCGGCCATCGGCAAGCAGTACGGTCGCAAGAACAAGGTCACGGTCTCTGTGGGAGGGTTCGTTCCGAAGCCGCACACACCGTTCCAGTGGTGTGCCCAGGACACTCCCGGACAGCTGCAACGCAAGATCGGGCTGCTGAAGTCGCGGGTGGCCAGCGACCGCGCGATCAACCTGCGGTACCACGACCCCGAGCCGGGCCTGATCGAAGGTCTGCTGGCTCGTGGCGATCGGCGTGTCGGCGCCGCGGTGTTGCGCGCGTTCAAGCTCGGCGCCCGCTTCGACGGGTGGCATGAGCACTACGATCACGCCACCTGGCTGCGGGCCTGTGACGAGACCGGCGTCGACGTCGACTGGTACACGCGCCGCGCGCGCGACGAGAACGAGATCCTGCCGTGGGACCACATCGACACGGGGCTCGAGAAGGATTGGCTCTGGCAGGACTGGACCGACTCCCTGCGACAGAGCGAGCTTGAGGATTGCCGCTGGACCCCCTGCTATGACTGCGGGGTGTGCCCGGGCCTGGATGTGCAGCACCAGACCGGGCATCTTGCGATACTCGGTGCGCGTCCGGGTTAGCTATACGAAGACCGGCAAAGCCCGGTTCGTCTCCGCTATCGACCTCGGCAGGGTCTGGGAACGTTCCCTGCGCCGAGCGGAGTTGCCGATCGCTTACAGCGAGGGCTTCTCACCGCATCCCAAGGTGAGCTTCCCCGACGCGCTGCCGCTCGGCTACGCCTCGACGGGCGAGTACGCCGAGCTGGCCTTCGAGGGCCGGATCGATCTGCCAGCGGGGGTGCGTGCGCTGAACGCTGCATTCCCCGACGGGGTGCGGGTCCTTCATGCGGTCGAGGTCGCACAGGGAGATCCGCGCCTCTCCCGCTGGCTCTCCGCCTCGCTCTGGGAGCTGCGCTACGACCCGGAGGTGGCGGCGACGTTGCAGGTGACCGCCCCGGAGTTGCTGCGAGCCGACGAGCTGTTCGTCGACCGCGACCGCAAGGGCGAGCTCACCCGGCTCGATCTGCGACCGAGCATCCACGCGCTCGCCACCGCGCGCGGCACCCTCACCATCGTCTTGCACCACACCGAACCGCCGATGCGTCCCAGCGAGGTGCATCAGGCGCTCGCCACACGGGCGCCCGGCGCGTTGCCCGATCCTGTCCTGGTGACGCGGCTCGCCCAGGGGCGCGCCGAGCCCCATGGGCTGCTCGAAGCCCTCAGCGGACGTCTCGAGCTCTGCGGGGCCAACGCCTCACCATCCATCGATCCCTCCGATCCCGAGAACGAGAGAGTGACCATCCCATGACCGATCAACCGGCCGACGAGCGGCGCAGACGCGTGCGGAACCGTACGCGCACGCCCGCCGCGAACGAACAAGAGACCACGACCGCAAGCCCGACTCCAGAGGAGAGCACCACGCGACGGCGCCGCCGCCGCGTCCGGGAACGCACTCAGTCGTCGACCGACGCTGTGCTGTCGACGGATGAGCAGAAGGCCAGCGGCGCCGCTGAACCGGCGGCCGAGGCGGAGCAGCAGACCGAGCAGGCCGAAGGCGGGCAAGCCCGTCGGCGTCGTCGCGGCAGTCGCGGGCGGGGCCGAGGGCGCAAGCGGTCCCCGTCGGAGGGGTCAACGCAGCCGGCCCCAGCCGTGGAAGCGGACGACTCGGCGGGCGCGACCTCGGTCGAGGTGGCGTCGACCACGGAGGACGGAGCCGGCGAATCGAAAGCCAAAGAGCAGGCCAAGGCACCCTCTGAGGCGAGGCCGCAGCGTTCCTCGAGCTCGCGCGCGCAGAGCCGGGGGCGTCGCGGCAGGGCGCGGGCCAGGTCGTCGCGCAACCGCCGGCCTCCGATCGGTGGAGTGAGCGAAGAGACCCGCCGGGCGATCGTCGAGGGCCCGCCGCGTCGCATGCTCGTTACGGTGGGGGAAGAGCGCACCCAGGTCGCCGTGCTTGAGCAGCGCGACCTCGTGGAGCACTACGTCACGCGGCGCAAGGAGAACAGCTACGTCGGCAACATCTACGTCGGGCGGATCCAGAACGTGCTGCCGGGCATGGAAGCCGCCTTCGTGGACATCGGCAAGGGACGCAACGGCGTGCTGTATGCCGGCGAGGTTCACTACGACCCCGCTGATCTCGATGGCGAGGTGCCGCGCATCGAGCAGACGCTGAAGCCCGGCCAGACGGTCTTGGTGCAGGTCACGAAAGATCCGATGGGGACGAAGGGGGCGCGCCTCACCCAACAGCTCTCGATCGCGGGCCGCTACTGCGTGCTGGCGCGCGGCGAGGGCATGCTCGGCATCTCCCGCAAGCTGACCGACGACGAGCGTGACCGGCTGCGCGGGATTCTGCGGGACGTCCGTCCGGAGGACTACGGCCTGATCGTGCGCACCGCGGCCGAGGGCGCCACCAGCGAGCAGTTGCAGGCCGACGTTGAGCGTCTCAAGCGCATCTGGAAGCACGTGGACGAGCGGGTAGAGAAGGCCGAACCGTTGACCGCCGTCTACAGCGAGCCCGATCTCGTCATCCGCGTCATCCGCGATGTCTTCGGACCCGAGTACACCGAGCTGATCGTGGACGATCCCGAGCTGGGCGCTCAGGTGCGCGAGTACCTCGAGGACGTGAGCCCCGACCAGGTCGAGAAGCTCACCGTGCATGAGGCTTCCCAACCGCTCTTCGACAGCTACGAGGTGACGAACCAGATCCGCCGGGCACTTGAGAAGAAGGTCTGGCTGGCCTCGGGCGGCTACCTCATCATCGAGAAGACCGAGGCGATGTGGGTGATCGACGTGAACACCGGTCGCTTCGTCGGCAAGTCGAACCTCGAGGAGACGGTGCTGCGCAACAACATCGAAGCGGCCGAGGAGATCGCCCGCCAGCTCCGCCTCCGCGACATGGGCGGCATCATCGTCATCGACTTCGTCGACATGCTCGTGCCCGCCAATCGCGATGAGGTGCTGAAGCGCTTCAAGCGCGAGTTGGCGCGCGACAAGACGAAGTCGCGGGTGATGGAGATCTCCAAGCTCGGGCTCGTGCAAATGACCCGCAAGAACGTGAGCCAGGGCCTGAACGAGGTCTTCACGACGACTTGCGACGTCTGCGAAGGCCGGGGCGCCCGCATCATCGAGCCGATCGTCGAGACCCCGGTGGCGCTCAGCCAGCCCGAAGCCGAGGCGACCGCCTCATAGGGTCGACCGGGCCAAAGTTGTCTTACGGGTGCCAGCTTTATGCCCTCCGAGAACGGCTCTCCACGGGGTGGGCGTGTCGCCGCCCCAAAGATCCATCGTGTCCCACTTGCCCCGTGTCAGTTCTGCCGGCACCGTGAGAAAGTGCTCACCGTCCGGGTCGGCGAGCTCGCCCCATTCGACGACCTCGATGTTGCTTCCCGAACTGTCCGGTCGTCTCCACCAGCGACGGCCAATGGTGCACCAGTTGCCGTCAGGCCGCTGAGCAGCATCGAGCAGTTCCAGCGCTTCGGACACTCGCTCGTCGTGCAGCCCGCCGACCATGGCGACTATCCGCAAGCCGAGGAGGATGTCGTAGTGCCAGTAGGGTGGCCAGTGCCGCTTGAGCCACTCATCGTCGATGATCGCACCGGTGCGCTCGGAGCGGAACAGCCGATGCACGAGCATGAAATCGCGCGCACGTTCCGCAGCCACTGCCAGTCGATCAGGCTCTCCACGAGCAACCCGACGTGCGCATCATGGGCCTTCCCCAAACGGCACGCCAGCCAGATTCCGAGCCCCTCCTGAGTCGCCCACCACCGTGTCCCACCAGCGACCTTGGAAGTGCGTACACGGAGACGCCGAGCATCGGCGGTCAACCAGTACTCGCACCTGCCGCATGGAGCTCTTCCCCGACGCTCACGTCAAGGTCATCTCAAGGTCAGTGGTCACGGGCGTAAACCGAGACGTGTGTACCGCTCGCCGACGTGAACGGCGAGCGGTCCCAGCCACCCCACCGGTCACGGAGTCGCAGCCCCGCAAGTCGCGCCATGAGGTCGAGCTCGCTCGGCCAGGCGTACCTCAGGTGCACGGGCAACAACCTTGTCCCCTCTTCAGTGATCACGACGTGCTGGCTGTGTACGGTCTGAGCGGCAAGATCATGCTGAGAGACCTCGAACTCGACGTGATCCGCCTCCGCTCGCACCGCACGAACCGTCTGGCCGTCCTCGAAGCGGGTGACGTCGGGCACGAACGCCTCCACGACGAACACGCCGTCGGCTGACAGACGTCCGGCGACGTTGCGGAAGCAGCGGATCTGCTCCTCCTGCGACGTCAGTCCGAAGAGCGTGTTGAAGACGATGAAGATCAGCGCGAACTCGCCCTCCACGCCGACGTCGGCGAAGTCGGAGATCGTCACCGGGATCGCATCGCCGCCGGGCTTCTCCCGGAGCTTCGCGACCATCGCCTCTGACGCGTCGATGCCATGCACCTCAAGACCGCGCTCGGCGAGCGGCAGCGCCACGCGGCCGGTGCCGATGGCAAGCTCGAGCACGTTTCCGCCTGATGCGAGCTCGGCGAGACACTCCACCGATGCCCCCGTCACCTCCGGGCCGAGCCGAGCTCCCACCCAGTCGTCGTACACATCGGCCCAACGCTCGCCGTAGGTCTCGGACCCGTACTCATCCATCGCCGCCCCCTTGACAGAGCTACTCACTGCGTCGCGAAGTGGTACCGGCGCTCGTCGACCACAAGCTCCCATGGCCCGCGCTGAGATGGAGCAGCGCGGAAATCCTCGAAGTCGAAGGTGAGGATCGGCACCCCTTCGCGCTCGGCGACCGCCATCACGCTCGCGTCGGTGAAGCCGAGATCGAGCGCCGCGAAATGCAGGTCGATCCTGACCGCGTCCCGGAGTAGGTCGGGTGTGAGATATGAGACGCCGTGAGCACCCGCAGCGACAGACCTCAGGAACAACCGGGCCGAGCGCTCGCCCACGCGGGCCCGGAGCAGATGATCGGTCTCGACGAGCACGGGTGAGGGGATCAATAGGTTGCGTCCCAAGGCCACGATGAGAGCCGCCGCGAGTTCGTGCGCGGCATCACGACGGTTCGCCGCGGCGACGAGTGGACCGGTGTCGACGACGACGTGATGGCTCACCTGACCGGATGGCGCAGGTATTGCTCTGCGCGGCGCCCCAGATCGTCGGGACCCTCGCCGGAGCCGATCCAGTCAGGTCGATGCTGACGCCCCGCTGATCGGATGCCGGCCTCGATCAGCCTTGCCACCGCGCTGGAGTAGGACTCGTCGGGGTGGGCGGCCTCACGGACCTGTTGGTCTACGACGTCAGACAGACTGACCGTGCGACGCACCATGGTTGACCTCCTAGTGTGAAAGTAGCCATCATACTTGCATGACAAGCTCGGGCACCCCTCACCCCGAGACGATCGTCCCTTGCTCTGAGCAGTGGCCCATCGGCGTGCGTTGACGGAGGAGGCGCCGGATCCTAGACTTGGCGTTTCGGTGCGCCTGCGCCCTTCTTTTTGATCGCGGTCGTCTCGCGGCGCGCCACCGCCCGCCGGTACACCTGTCAGGAGCTCACCATGCACGCCGTCATCGCTACGGGCGGAAAGCAGTACCGCGTCGCGGTCGGCGACACCCTCGACGTCGAGAAGCTTGAGGCCGACGACGCCGCCACCGTCTCGTTGCGACCGGTCATGCTCATCGACGACGACGGCGAGTTGACGGTCGGGCGCAAGGCGCTGGAGCAGGCCACCGTGACCGCGCGCGTGGTGGAGCAGCGCAAAGAACGCAAGATCGTGGTCTTCAAGTACAAGAACAAGACCGGCTACCGACGCACCGCGGGTCACCGCCAGCGCAAGACCCGCATCACGGTCGACGAGATCAGCGCGTAACTGGTCCAAGGAGTCCTCACCATGGCACACAAGAAGGGCGGCGGCTCGTCGAACAACGGCCGCGATTCCAACCCCAAGATGCTCGGCGTGAAGCGCTACGGCGGTGAGTCGGTCAAGGCCGGCACCATCATCGTTCGGCAGCGCGGGACGAAGATCCATCCGGGCGAGAACGTCGGACGTGGTGGCGACGACACGCTGTTCGCGCTGGCCGAAGGCACGGTCTCATTCCGGACCTCCGGGAAGCGGAAGTTCGCCGAGGTCGTTCCCAGCTAGCGGACGGCGTCGAAGGTCCGGGGCGGTGGCTCCCGCCGCCCGTCCACGCAGCCTGCGGATCCCAGACTGGTGAGCGATGTTCATCGATGAGGTGAAGCTGCACGTGAAGGGCGGCCGGGGAGGCGACGGCGTCACGGCCTTTCTGCGCCAGCCGTACGAGCCGAAGGGTCCACCGGACGGCGGCGATGGCGGCCACGGCGGCAGTGTCGTCCTGGAGGCCAGCGGTGACGTGGCGACCCTGCTGGACTTCCACCACCGGCCGCACCGGGCCGCTGATCGCGGTCGCCACGGTCAGGGTGACCGCAGGCGGGGAGCTGATGGCAAGGACGAGCGGTTGCTCGTGCCGGTCGGCACCGTCGTGAAGGACGCGCTGGGCGCCGTCCTGACCGACCTCGCGGCTGAGGGCGCCACTTGTGTGGCCGCCAGCGGCGGCAGGGGGGGCCGGGGCAACGCGTCCCTGCGCACGCGGACGCGGAGGGCGCCGCGCTTCCACGAGCTC
Source organism: Euzebyales bacterium (assembly GCA_038233095.1). Taxonomy (GTDB): domain Bacteria; phylum Actinomycetota; class Nitriliruptoria; order Euzebyales; family Egibacteraceae; genus JBBSMR01. The sequence goes on along the minus strand of JBBSMR010000008.1, from coordinate 18,887 downwards.
GGAGAGCCCGGCCAGGAACGCTGGCTGGTGCTCGAGCTGAAGCTCTTGGCGGACGTCGCGCTGGTCGGCTTTCCGAACGTGGGCAAGTCCTCGCTGATCGCCCGCCTGTCGGCGGCCCGACCGAAGATCGCCGACTACCCGTTCACGACGCTCAGCCCCAACCTCGGGGTGGTCGCCCATGACGAGGAGACCTTCGTCGTTGCCGACGTCCCCGGTCTCGTGCCCGGCGCGGCGGAGGGGCGCGGCCTGGGAAGAGACTTCCTGCGCCACATCGAGCGCGCCAGCGTGCTCGTGCACGTCCTCGACTGCGCGAGCTATGAACAGCGCGATCCGCGGGAGGATCTGGCGGCGCTCGTCGCGGAGCTGCGCGCGTACCAGGACGCGACCGAGCTGGCGGGCTGGGCACCGCTGCTCGACCGACCGGCGCTGGTCCTGCTCAACAAGGCCGACGCCGACGCGGAGACCGCCGAGATCGTGCTCCCCGATCTGCGGAATGAGGGCTGGGAGGTCATCGTCGGCAGCGTCGTCACCGGCCAGGGGATGCAGCAGCTGCGCACCCGGATGGCGGACCTGGTGCGCCTCGGCCGCTCACGGCGGACCGACGCCGCCCCGGCGGCTCACCGTCGGGTTCTCCGACCTGTGCCCGCTCACCAGGACTTCTCCGTGGAGCGGACTCCAGGGGGCTTTCAAGTGGTGGGAGAGCGGATCGATCGGTGGGTGGTCATGACCGATCTGAGCAACGACGAGGGGGTCGCTTACCTGCAATCACGGCTCGCCCGAGGCGGGGTCGAGCGAGCGCTCGTGTTGGCGGGCGCCCGCCTCGGCGACACGATCGAGCTGGGCGGCTACGCGTTCGACTTCGCTCCCGAGCCCGACGACCTGGAGGCCGTCGAACCCGACAGCGAGCCGACAGCAGCGTCCTCCGAGCCTGACACTGACCATGGTGAAGACCGATGACGCCCCGATTCCCGCGCCCGCGCCGGGTCGTGGTGAAGATCGGCTCGTCGAGCCTGCGGGCGCCCGACGGCGGGCTGGATTCGACCTTGATCGACGCGATCGTGGAGCAGGTCAGCGAGTTGGTGAAGAGCGGCGTGGAAGTCGTGCTGGTCTCCAGTGGCGCGGTCGCGGCCGGTCTGGCGCCGCTGGGTCTGGCCACACGGCCCACGGAGCTGGGCGAGCTCCAGGCAGCCGCCAGCGTGGGTCAGGGCGTGCTCATGCATGCCTACCAAGAGGCCTTTCGTTCACGAGGGCTGGCGTGCGGCCAGGTGCTGCTCACCCCCGAAGACGTCGTCGACCGGGGGCGCTATCTCAACGCTCGGCACACGTTTGATCGCCTGTTGGCGCGCAGTGCGGTGCCCGTCGTGAACGAGAACGACACGGTGGCGACCGACGAGCTGCGCTTCGGCGACAACGATCGCCTGGCCGCGCTGGTCGCCAGCATGCTGGGGGCCGGATTGCTCATCCTGCTGTCCGATGTCGAGGGGCTGCTCGACGGCGATCCGGGCGCCAGCGCGACGCTGCCGGTGCTCGGCCGGGTGGACGACCTGGCCAGCCTCGACGAGCGCCACTACGGGCGGACCGGCTCGACGCTCGGCAGCGGGGGGATGGCGAGCAAGCTCGAGGCCGTCCGCATCGCCACCTTCAGCGCCGCCCACGCGGTGATCGCCAACGCCCGCCGGCCCCAGGTCGTCATCGAGAGCACACGGGGAGCGCTCGTCGGCACGTGGTTCCCGCCGGCGCGCCGCCGCCCCGAGAGCCGCAAGCTCTGGATCGCGTTCGCGCGCGTGCCGCGGGGACGGCTCCACGTGGACGAGGGCGCGGTTCGTGCGCTGGTGCAACGCGGCTCCTCGCTGCTCGCCGCCGGCGTCGTCAAGGTGGAGGGCGAGTTCACCGCGGGCGAGGCGGTCGACGTGACCGGGCCCGACGGGCGCGTCGTCGCCCGAGGGCTCTCCACCTACGCCCACGACGACGTCCGGGCCGTGCTGGGGCGCTCGACCGCTGAGTTGCAGCCGGGCCGCCGGCGCGCGGTGATCCACCGTGACCAGCTCGTCGTGCTGGGCTGAGCATGGCGTCAGAGCAGGTCGAGGCCGAGCCACTCCGGCAGTACGGCACGTTCGAGGGGGTCTTTGTTCCGACCCTGCTCACCATCCTGGGGGTGATCCTCTTCCTGAGGACCGGCTGGGTCGTGGGCAACGCGGGCCTGCTGGGGGGCGCAGCCATCATCTTGATGGGGTACCTGATCACCGGCGCCACGGCCTTCTCGCTCTCTGCCGTGGCCACGAACACGAAACTGGAGGCTGGTGGCGCCTACGCGATCATCTCGAAGTCGCTGGGTATTGAGGCGGGCGGAGCGATCGGGATCCCGCTCTACCTCTCCCAGACGTTGGCGGTCGCGCTGTACACCTTCGGGTTCCGCGACGGCTGGCAATTTCTCTTTCCCGATCACCCCGCGTTGCTCGTCGACCTCGGCACCTTCGCGGTCTTGCTCCTCATCGCGTCGATCAGCGCGGGCTTCGCCTTCCGCATCCAGTACGTGATCCTCGCGCTCGTCACCGGCTCGATCATCTCGGTGGCCGCCGCCGTCGGCTCTGGCACCGAGTCCATAACCTGGCTGGGCAGCTACCCGGGTGAGATCGAGACCGATCTGCAGGGCACCTCGTTCTGGAAGGTCTTCGCCGTCTTCTTTCCGGCGACGACCGGCATCATGGCGGGCGTCAACCTCTCGGGAGAGCTGCGCGACTCCCGGCGGGCCATCCCGCTCGGCACCCTGGGCGCGGTGGGAGTGAGCCTGCTGGTCTATCTCGGCGCCGCCTTCTGGCTCGCACGCAACGCCTCACCGGACGAGCTGGTCAGCAACTATCTCGTGATGATCGACCGCGCCGCCTGGGGACCGGCGGTCCTCGGCGGTCTGCTGGGAGCCACGTTCTCCTCGGGGCTCGCCTCGCTGGTCGGCGCGCCGCGCATCCTGCAGGCGTTGGGCCAGCACGGCGTGCTGCCGCGTTCGGCATGGTTCGCTCGTCGCACGGCCGGAGGCGAGCCGCGCCACGCGCTGTGGGCCACGAGCGGCATCGTGCTCGCCGCTCTCATGCTGCGCAACCTGAACGCGCTGGCCCCGATCATCACGCTCTTCTTCCTGATCACCTACGGGACGATCAACCTGGTCGTGCTGGTGGAGCAGACGCTCGACCTGCCGACCTTCCGTCCCACGCTGCGGCTGCCGTGGTTCGTGCCGCTCGTCGGCGCGACAGGCTGTATTGTCGCGATGGTGGTCGTGAATCCCCCCTTCGCTGCGCTCGCCCTCGTGCTGGTGGCCACCCTCGTCACCATCCTGATCCGCCGGCGCCTGAACGCGCCGTTCAGCGACGTCCGCGGCGAGCTCTACGCTGCGCTCGCTCAGTGGGCGACACGGCGCGCGCTCGCGTCGCGTCAGTCGGCCGAGCGCACGTGGCGGCCGCGCGTGCTGGTTCCGGTGCTGAAGATCGAGGAGGGGCAGCGTCACGCGGCGTTCGTCCGCGACGTCACGTATCCCCGCGGCGCGGTGAAGCTCGTCGGCGTCCGCCATCCGAGTAGCCAGCCCCTCGCGGAGGGGCTCACCGGCTTGAGCCGAGAGATCCGCCGCAAGCGGGTCCCGACCTCGTGGTCGGTGATCGACTCACCGCCGGGCGACGGGTTGCTGACGGCGATGCGTTCGACCGGTGTGGGCCTCTCGCGCCCCAACATCGTCTTCATGGGGTTCCCTGACGTCCAGGCCGACGATGCCGCCGCCGCGGCGCTCGTCGGCGAGGCGTACGCCCAGCGGCTCGGCGTCGTCCTGCTCGCGAACCATGCCGGTGAGGACCTCCGTCGGCACGGGATCATCAACCTGTGGATCCGCGAGCAGGGGCCCGACTGGACGGTGAGCACGAAGCTGCAGCACTCCCACTTGGCGATCCTGGTGGCCTACAAGCTGTGGCGGAACTGGCAGGGGGAGTTGAACCTGCTCACCGCGGTGACCGACGAGGCGCAACTGCCTGAGGCCGACCGCTACCTGCACGAGCTCGCTGAGCTGGCGCGGTTGCCCGGCCCTCCCGGCGTGCATGTGCTGCACCGTGCGTTCCCCGGCGCGCTCAGCCTCGCCCCGCCCGCGGATCTGTCCATCTTCGCTCTGCCCGCGAGCCGCAACTTCGAGCAGATGCGACGGATCGTCACCAGCAGCGGGACGCCGTGCGCCTTCGTGCATGACTCGGGAACCGAGAGCGCGTTCGTCTGAGACCTCGCCGGCGGCTCAGCCGGTGGGAAACGCCGGCGGTCGTTCGGCGCCGCGCCAGGTCTCCTGGTCGGCGAACTGCAGCAGCAGCGTGCCGAGCAGGTCGGTCGAGGCCTCCAGCAGCTGCCAGAGCTCCAGGCTGTTGCCGACGTCGGAGTGCCAGCGCACGAGCACCTCGTCGTCGTCCCGGTCGAGCTCGATAAAGAGAGAACGCGACGGGCTGAGTGTCCGGGTGGAGAGCTTGACGATGAACTCCTCGCCGGACTCTGTCCAGCCCATGCGCAGCACGAACGTGTCGGGTGCGGCCTGCTTGAGCTGCTCGGCGCGCTCGCGCAGGAAGCTCGCGAGCTGCGAGTGCTGCTCACGCTGGGCCTGCTCCCGCTCCCTGGCAGCGCGTGCGCGGGCCTCGGCCTGCTCAGCGACCACCCGATCCATCTGCTCTTCTGCGGCGGCTCGCTCCTCCGCCAGCTCCTCGTTGCGGGACAGGCGACGCGCAAGCTCGGCTTCGAAGTCGCTCATCGGGTTCGCTGCTCCTTTCGTCATCTCATGACACTGCTTCGCAGCGCCACCAGCGGGCTTGGGTGCATCGGCGCGCACGACGCGCGCCGATGCCCTCGTCGGCTGGGTACGCTCTATGAGAGACACAGTCTGTCGCAAGGAGAGCATCATGTCGGTCGTACAAGAGCGTTGCCGGGCGGCGCGCGCCGCCGCACCGGCTGTGGCTCGCGCTTCGGCGGCGCGACGCGACGCGGCCCTGCACGCCATGGCCGACGCGCTCGACGGGGCGCACCCGGCCGTGCTCGCGGCCAACGCCCTCGACGTTGATACGGCCCGATCCGGCGATATGAGCGACGCGCTGCTCGACCGCCTGCGGCTCGACGACGAGCGTCTGAGCGCCATGGCCCACGCGCTGCGACAGCTCGTCGACCTCGACGATCCGATCGGCCGGGTCGAGCGGGGCTTCACCCGCCCGAACGGCCTGCAGGTGACGCAGGTGCGCGTGCCGCTCGGGGTGATCGCGATGGTGTACGAGGGCCGGCCGAACGTGACCGTGGACGCGGCGGGGCTGGCAGTCAAGAGCGGCAACGCCTGCGTTTTGCGCGGCTCCTCGAGCGCGCTGGAGTCCAACCGCGCGCTCGTGAAGGTGCTGCGCGAGGCGCTTCCGTCCGCCGGGCTGTCCGCGGACGCTGTCGTGCTGATCGACGACACCGATCGCGCCTCGGTCGCCGAGCTGGGTCGCGCCCGCGGCCTCGTCGATCTGCTCATCCCGCGCGGCGGCGCCGGCCTCATCCAGTCCGTGGTCGAGACCGCGCAGGTCCCGGTCATCGAGACCGGCGTCGGCAACTGCCATGTCTACGTCGACGCGGCCGCCGATCTGCAGATGGCGCGCGCCATCGTCGTGAACGCCAAAGCGCAGCGACCGAGCGTCTGCAACGCGGCCGAGACACTCCTCGTGCACGCCGCCGTTGCGGAGCGCTTCCTGCCACTGGCCCAGAAGGAGCTCGAGGCCGAAGGGGTGACGCTGCGCGGCGACGCCGCCACCCGGGACCTGATCGACGTCGCGCTCGCCACGGACACCGACTGGGACACCGAGTTCCTCGACCTGACGCTCGCGGTCGGTGTGGTCGCCGATCTGCAAGCCGCCCTCGACCACATCGCACGCCATTCCACGCGCCACACCGAGGCGATCGTCACCGATGACCGGGCCGCCGCCCGGCGCTTCGTCTCCGAGGTCGACGCGGCGGCGGTCATGGTGAACGCCTCCACGCGGTTCACCGACGGCGGCGAGTTCGGCTTCGGCGCCGAGATCGGCATCTCGACGCAGAAGCTGCACGCGCGCGGACCCATGGGCCTTGCCGAGCTGACGACCACCAAGTACGTCGTCGAAGGAGACGGGCAGGTGCGCGGCTAGCCCGCGGGCTGAACCGGCACGGGACGCGAGGCGGAGCGGGCTGATGAGACGGGTCGGCGTCATGGGGGGCACCTTCGATCCCATTCACTACGGGCACCTCGTCACCGCGGAGCAGGCCCGGGTCGACCTCGATCTGGATCTCGTCATCTTCGTGCCGTCGGGGAACCCGTGGCAGAAGCATGAGATCTCCGCCGCCGAGCTGCGCTACCTCATGACCGTGCTGGCAACCTCCGCAAACCCCGCTTTCACCGTCAGTCGCCTTGAGATCGACCGTTCCGGGCCGACCTACACCGTGGAAACGCTGCGCGCGCTCCGCGATGAGTGGACAGGCGACCGCCTCTTCTTCGTCACCGGCGCCGACGCGATCCTCGACATCCTGACGTGGAAGGACGCCCAAGAGTGTTTGGAGCTCGCCGAGTTCGTCGCCGCGACCAGACCGGGTTACGACCTGGGCAAGCTCGAAGCGCGCGGCATCCGCAAGCTGGTGGCGGTGCTCGACGTGCCGGCGCTGGCGATCTCGTCGACGGATCTGCGACAGCGGTTCCACCAGGAACGACCCGTCCGGTATCAGATGCCGCGGGAGGTCGAGGAGTTCGCCCGCAAGCACGGCCTGTACGGGACGGGGGGAAACGGTCTGGTCAGGGAGTAGCCCCCGCCGACGGGGTTCCGGCGCATGGCGTCAGGCTGAAGCGCCTGGCACGCCGCCGGCGCACACGCCGCATCAAGACCGTGCTTGCCGTCGTCCTGGTCCTCGCTTTGGGTATTGCCGGGGGTGTCGCGACCACACTCGTCGCCGACCTCCCGCAGGCGTCGGCCGACCTTCCGGCGCCCGCCACCGCGGCCCCCTGGGTTTCGGAAACGGAGCAGGCCGTCCCCGACGTCACTGTCCCCGTCGACCAGTCGACCCTGCTGCTCGCGACGACCGCGCGCGGCGGCGGTCCCGCGAACACCCTGACCCTGTTCTCCAGCGGTGGCGACGAGACGCCGGAGAGCGTGCTGTTCATCCCTCCCGGCACGCTCACCGAGGTGCCGGGCGTGGGGCTGCAGACCATGGCCTCGGCGCTGCAGTTCGGGGGCGCCCCTCTGCTGCAGAGCAGCGTCGAGGGGGCCCTGGGCATCGGGATCGACCAGGTCGCCGTCGTCGGCCCAGAGGAGCTCGCCGCGTTCTTCGATCGCTCGGGCGGGCTCACCGTCGATGTCGACCAGCAGCTCATCAAACGCCGGGCGAACGGCTCGGCGCGTGTTCGCTTCGAGGCGGGGTCGCAACCGATGGATGGTGCCAAGCTGGCGGACTACTGGACTTTCACCGAGGTTGACGGCGAGGACCTCGCTCTCTTCGTCCGCCAGCAGGACCTCATGGAGACCCTCCTCGAAGCGCTCGCGTTCGACGAAGCCCTGCGGGGACGCATGCTGGCCGACGGCGCGCCTGCGCTCGGGCTCACGACCGAGTCGGGTTGGACAGAAGCGCTGTTCTCCGCGCTTGCCAGCGCCGCCGAGGCCGGCCGGCTTGAGTTCGACATCACTCCTGTCGAACCCTTCGGCGGCGTCGACGGGCGGGGCAACCCCACATTCCTGCTGGCCGAGGAGGAGCTGGAGACGTTCGTCGCAACCTATCTGGCGCCCAGCGTGCCGGAGAGTGCGAAGAACGGTCCTGTCCGCGTCCAGGTGCTGAATGGGGTCGGGACACCGGGTCTCGCGGAGGCCGTGGACCAGGCGCTGAGGGGTGGTGGCTTCCGTGTCGTGCAGACCGAGAACGCGAACAGCTTCGACTACGCCGAGACGAGGATTCTCGTGTACGACGAACGCGAATCCACACTCGAACGGGCTGACCGCGTGCGTGAGCTGCTGGGCACCGGTAGCATCCAGGTCAGCCGGCAGCCACAGTCGATGGTCGACATGAGCATCGTGGTCGGAAGCGACTTCGCAGGCGGCGACGAGACCAGCCCTGAGCAGCGCTCAGGCCGACCGGAGTAAACGGACCTGGCCAACCTGATCGACGTGACCGAGCCACGCGCGTTGGCCGTGGCCGCGGCCGCTGCAGCCGACGAGAAGAAGGCTACAGAGATCCGCATCCTCGAGGTTGGCGAGCTGCTCGGCATCACCGACTACTTCGTCCTCGCGTCCGCGGCGAACGATCGTCAACTGGGGACCGTCGTCGAGGCCATCGAGGAGCGTCTCAAGGAACAGGAGCGCTCACCCCGTCGGCGTGAAGGCACGAAGCAGACCGGGTGGATGCTGCTGGACTACGGCGACATCGTCGTCCACGCGTTCACGCTCGAGCAGCGGCGGTACTACGACCTCGAGCGGCTCTGGTCGGACGCCCCGGTGATCACGCTCGATAGCGTCAGCGCCGAAGCCTGACCGTCGGGTGCCGTCGGCCCGCCTGCTGTTGATCCGCCATGGGCAGACGTCGTGGAACGCGACCGGCCGGTGGCAGGGACAGGGTGGCCCGGGTCTCGACGAGTTGGGTCACGCTCAGGCGCGGCGGGTGATCGCTCATCCTCTCCTGCGACAGGACGGCCCCTGCCGCATCGTGCGCAGCGATCTCTTGCGTGTCGCCGAGACGGCCAGGTACACCGAACAGCATCTCGGGATCGAACCGCACATCGACGCGCGCTGGCGTGAGATCGATGTGGGCACGTGGATGGGGCTGACTCACGAGGAGGTCTCGCGCGAGAGCCCGAGCGCGTATCCCGAGCTGCGTGCCGGCAAGGAGATCAAGCTGGGCGGAGGCGAGAGCTACCGGGAGCTGCGCGAACGGGTCGCTCCGGCCCTGTGGGAACTGGCGGACGGGACGACTGTCGGGACGGTGCTGGTCTTCACGCACGGCGGCCCGGTGCGCGCGGCCGTCAGCCAGTTGCTGGAGCTGCCGCCCGGCGGCGAACAGTCGATCGGGGGGCCGGCGAACTGCGCGCTGACGGGCTTCGAGCGCACGGGCGAGCGCTGGCGGATGGTCGCCTACAACGCCACGGAACATCTCGACGGCCTGGGACCCCTGAACGTGCGCTCATAGTGACGTTGACGGTCAGGCGACGGCGAGGCGGTTCGTCGCCGGGGCCGTACGCACGCATCGCGGGGTGCGGCGGCAGCACAGCCGGTGCACCAGGGCGATCGCGCCGAAGACCAGCACGACATCGCCGATGCTGAAGACGTTGGAGAACGGCCACGTGGCCGGAATGGCGAAGACGTCGCCCAGGAACCACAGCTGGGCGCCCTCCACCACGTTGGAGTTGGCGAACTGATCCGCAGCATGCCGCATGCCGGCGGAGACCATCGCGCCGGGACGCGCGGGCATGACCCCGCCGTTCGCGACGATCGCCGCAACGTTCAGCCCACCGCCCGTACTCAGCACGCCGAAGAAGCGCACCGAGCGGTTGGCCAGGACGAAAGCGCCCGCGAGCGCGTACGAGCCGAGGTGAATCGCGTGATGGCGCACCGTGACCGGCCCGTCCATCAGCCCGAGCACCACCACCTGGGCGACCAGCGCCGCCTGGAGCAGCCAGACCTTCCGGAAGCGCAGGTCCGTCAGCGCGGAGAGGTCACCGCCGCGCAGCGGGACGGCGGCGATGCCGAGGAGGACGGGCAGGACCAGCAGGTACATGAGGGGGACTCCGAAGGCGGTGCGGGCGTTGACCACCGTTGTTTCGGCATCCCGGAGGGCGAAATTGAGGTACAGAAAGTCCTTGAATGACCGGTCGCTCCGCCGACAGGAAGGGCTGTCAGCCACACGCAAACGCTCAGGAGTCCATCTCATGAAGGCCCGTCTCTTCTCCGTCTTCGTCGCCGTCGCCACCCTCGTGATGGCCATCTTCGTGCTCGGAGCACCCTTCAAGCTCTAGTCCATAACGGTGCAAATCCAACGCGGAGGCGCGCTCGTAATACGGAGCGTGATTTTCGAGTTGCACGCAGCAGCCCGAACCGCCACACTTCCCCACAAGAGCGAAAGGGGAGGAATGCCGGGGAGGGCTGCTGCTGTGTTTGCGGCCTACGTCCTGGTCCAAGCGGTGGTCGCGTTCCTCGCGACCGCCTCCTTTGTGCTGTTCGGCCAGACGAGTCTCGGCACGGACAACGTGTGGCCGGCGCTCGTGCTCGGCGTCGCTGTCATCGTGACCGAGAATGTGCCGTTGCGCCTGTCTGAACAGGGACAGATCACCGTCTCGACAACCTTCGCGTTCGCCGCCGTCATCAGCGTGGGGACGCTCCCCGCGCTGGTGGCGCTCGTGCTGGCCGGTGTCATCCACGACCTCGGCCAGCGCAAGCGCCTGCTCTACCTGGCCTCCAATGCCGCGAACTACAGCCTCACCACGCTGGCCGCGGGGAGTGCGTTGGCGCTGTTCGGGCCGAACGGATGGGGTGAACCTGCGGCAGTGCGGTTGGACACGCTGCCGGCACTGCTCGCTGCAGGCGTCGCCTTCTTTGCCGTCAATCTCTTGCTCATGGCGATCACTCTCACCCTCCTCTCGTCGTCGCCAAGTCTCGGTGGTGGGCTGAAGGGTCGGGGCCTCGCATCCCACGGGTGGACCACCGGCGTCCTGCTCACGCTCGCGCCTGTCGTGGCCATCGTGGTGGAGCGCAGCGTCTGGCTGCTGCCCTTGCTGTTCGTCCCGATGGCGGCGGTCTACAAGAGCGCGGCGATCTACCTCGAACGCGAGCGCCAGGCGCTCTACGACGAGCTCACCGGTCTTCCCAACCGCGTGCTCTTCCTGGAGCGGGTTCGGCAGACCCTGAGCTCGCCCCCCCGTCCGGACGGGTTCGCGGCCGTGCTGGTCGTCGACCTCGACCGCTTCCGCGAGGTGAACGAAACGCTCGGACACGCCGCCGGCGACTGGTTGCTGCAACAGATCGCCGCCCGTCTGGAAGGTGAGCTGGGTCCCTCCGACACGCTCGCTCGCTTGGGCACCGACGAGTTCGGGGTGCTGCTCTGCAGCATCGGCTCGGTGAGCCGGGCGCAGCTCGCCGCGGAGCACCTGCGCACCGTGGTCGAGCAGGCGCTCGAGTTTGGCGAGGTCGTGCTGCGCGTCGAAGCGACCATCGGGCTCACCCTGACGCCCGATCACGGCGAGGACCCGGAGACGCTGCTCCGGCAGGCGGACACCGCCATGTTCGGTGCGAAGCGCGCACAGGTGGGAATCCGCGCGTACTCACCGGAGGAGGAGACGCTCACGGCCCACCGCATGACGCTCATGGCCAACCTGGGTGCCGCCATCGAGCGGCGTCAGTTGCAGTTGCATTACCAACCCAAGGCCAGCCTGAGCGACGGCACGATCGACGGCGTCGAAGCGCTGCTGCGGTGGCAGCAGCAGAACGGGGAGTTCATCCGGCCCGACATGTTCATCCCCTTCGCCGAGCAGTCGGGTCTCATGCGTTCGCTCACCACCTTCGTGCTCGAGGAGGCGATCCAGCAGCTCGCGACCTGGCAGCGCGCCGGGATCCCGCTCCGGATGGCCGTGAACATCTCGGCTCGCGACCTGCACGACGAGGGGCTCCCCGAACAGGTGGGCGCCCTGCTGGACGACGCCGGAGTGGACCCAGCGACGCTGGAGCTGGAGATCACCGAGCACTCCATCATGTCCGACCCCGTGCGGGCGTCGGCCGTGCTCGCTCGGCTGCGAGCCCTCGGCGTGCGCATCGCGATGGACGATTTCGGCACGGGCAACACCTCGCTCGGTCAGCTCCCGCAGCTGCCCATCGATGTGCTGAAGATCGACCGCTCCTTCATCATGAACCTGAGCGGTACCGCCGAGGACGTCATCGTGCGCACGATCATCGATCTGGGTCACGAGCTCGATCTGCAGGTCGTCGCCGAAGGTGTGAGCTCGCCCGCGCTGTGGGATCGTCTGGCCGGGCTCGGCTGCGACGTCGCCCAGGGCTACTTCATCAGCAAGCCCGTGAGCGTGACCGACCTGGAGCTCTGGCTCGCCACGAGTGGCCGCCGCTAGCCCGCCGCTCGGATCACGCAGGCGTCCTGTCAGGTTTCGACGTGGAGCCCGTGGGCTATGCAAGAGGCACGAAACAGATGGCCAAGAAGGCGCGGCGCTCTGACCGGGGCTGCGCGCCGAGCAGAATCGCGACGACCGCATGAGCGCCGGCGAGCGGCCGACGGCCGTCCTTGCAGCGCTGGCCGCGAACCTGGGGATCGCGGTCGCAAAGTTCGTGGCCTTCCTGGCCACGCGTTCCAGTGCGATGTTGGCCGAGAGCATCCATTCGGCGGCCGACACCACCAACGAGGCGCTGTTGCTGCTCGGACAGCGCCGCGCGGATCACGCGGCGACGGAGCAGCATCCGTTCGGTTTCGGATTGGAGCGCTACTTCTGGTCCTTCGTGGTGGCGGTGATGCTCTTCACGGTCGGTGCGGTGTTCTCCCTCATCCAGGGCGTCGAGAAGTTGCGCAGCCCCGAGGCGATCTCCTCGCCCGCGTGGGCCATCGGCGTCCTGCTCGTGGCGATGGTCTTCGAAGGGCTGTCGTTGCGGACCGCTGTACGCGAGGCGAGAACAGACAAGTCGGGATCTTGGTGGCAGTACATCCGCCGCACCAAGAAGCCTGAGACTGCGGTCGTGTTGCTGGAGGACACCGCCGCCGAGGCCGGACTGGTCCTGGCTCTGCTGGGTGTGGGCCTCTCGCTGGTGACGGGGAACAGCCGTTTCGACGCGCTGGGCAGCGTCGGTATCGGCCTGCTGCTGGCGTTCGTCGCCGCGGTGCTGGCGATCGAGATGCGCAGCCTGTTGATCGGGGAGGCCGGAAGCCCCGATGACCTGGCCGTCATTCGGGCGGCCGTCGAAGAGGAGCCTTCCTACGAGCGCCTGATCGAACTGCGCACCATGCACCTCGGACCGTCCGATCTCCTGATCGCGATGCGCGTCGAGTTGGACGCTCAACTGACCTTCGACGAGGTGGCCCGTCGGCTCGACGACATCGAAGACCGCATCCGCTCCCAACTGCCCTCGACCGGTCAAGTGTTCATCGAGGCCGACACCGGGCGTCGCGTTCGCGGGTCTGCCGAGGAGCAGCGTCCACCGGACAGCCGCGCGCACCGGCCCGGTGGCTGACCTCCTCTTCGCCTCGCGTCTCGCGCGCCTGGCGGTCGTCGCGCCGGACGGCGGAGCGGTGGGGGTCATCCACGACATCGTGATCGGGCCACCCGCAGCGGGGGAGCATCCACCCCTGTACGGGTTCGTGTTGACCGTTCCCGGCCGCAGCATCTTCCTGAGCGTTGGCAGGATCGTGCCGATCGATGCCGAGGGGGTGCATCTGTCGTCGGCCGCCCTCAACCTGCGACGCTTCGCGAAGCGACGCAGCGAGACACTGGTGCTCGGCGAGCTCATCGATCGGCCCTTGCCGGGTGTTGACGAGCGCATCAACGACGTGGGGATCGCGCGCTCCGGGCGCCCGTCGATGCCGTGGGAGGTCGTCGCGGTCCACGCCACGACCGGATCGGCCGGTCGTCGGTTCGGTCGTCGTCGCGCGCGGCACCGCACGCTGGGACCGGAGGTGTTGGGGCCGTTGTTGAGCACGCGCGATACCTACCATCATCTGCGGGAGATGCACCCCGCTGATGCCGCTGAGCGGGTCGCGGCCCTCCCGGCGCATCAACGCGCGGCCGCCGCGCGCGCTCGACGACGAGCAACTGGCCGACCTCATCGAGGAACTGCCGCACGAGGTGCAGGCCGCTCTGCTGGAGGAGCTCGGAGTGGAGCGCGCGGCCGACATCCTCGAGGCCATGGAGCCCGACGACGCCGCCGACGTGCTGGGGGGTCTCGCCGTGGAGGGGCGCACCGAGCTGCTCGAGGGGATGCGCGCCGAGGACGCCGCAACGTTGCGGCGACTGCTGCGGCACGCCGACGACACGGCAGGCGGCCTCATGAATCCCGGCCCCGTCATCCTCACCGCGGACGCGACGGTGGCCGAAGCGCTCGCTCGACTGCGCGACCCCGACGTCGCGCCGGCGATGATGGCGCAAGCGTTCGTGGTGCAGGCTCCCGCACAGACGCCGACGGGCGTCTATCTGGGTCAGTGCGGCATGGGCCGGCTGTTGCGCGAGCCGCCCGGGCGGTCCTTGGGGGTCTGTCTGGATCTCGCCTCCGAACCCTTGAGCCCGGCGACGTCGGGTGCCGAGGTCGCGCATCTGAGCGCGCCCCGCGGGCGCACACGGCGCAGCATCCACTACGACACGGATCGCTTCGGCAGGTTCTCCGAGGGGATCGCGGCGTTCCTGGGGACGGCGACCTACCTTGTCGCCCAGACGGCCATGGTGATCGTGTGGATGGTCCTCAACGTCACCACCGTCCGCCTGCGTTGGGATCCGTACCCGTTCATTCTGCTCAATCTGCTGTTCTCGACTCAGGCCTCCTACGCCGCGCCGCTCATCCTGCTCGCCCAGAACCGGCAGGCAGAACGTGACCGAGCGGCGACAGAGAGGGACCGCGAGGTCAGCGCGCGCACGCTCGCCGACACCGAGTACCTGGCGCGTGAGTTGGTGGCTCTGCGCCTGGCGGTCACCGAGCTCTCGCTCGGAGCTGATGTCACAGCCCGTCTCGAGCGACTCGAGAAACGACTCGGCAAGGCAGAGTAGACGCTGTGGCGTACCGGGGACTTGGTGCGAGCCGCACTTGCGGGGCGGTGGTCGCATTCGGAGGCCCAGGTTGTGCGCGGTGGTCGCATGTCTTCGAGACGGGCTGTTTCGGCTCGTCAATCGCCTGCCCGGCGTTCTGACGCCACCGCTCATGGTCGTCGTGCAGAGAGGCACACTCGGCTAGGTAGGGCGTCGCCGCGACTGCTCCGCCGGTCACTATGACTCTGATCAGTTGTCTGAACGCCTCCCGCGCTACTTGTCATAGGCACTGAATAGATTGGCTCCATGAAGAGCATGACGCCCTCCGAGCGCGGCGAATGTGCCGAAGCTGTCTTCCTTGTCCCGGCGGCTTCTGTGGAAGGTTGCCGAAGGGGTGTCACGCTGCGTCTCGCCCCTCCTCGAAACCACCAATCGAAGGGCGTGCGGTGGGCGAGCGACTGCCTGCTCAAGCCGTAGCTACAGCAGGCTATTGGATGAGTGGAGCATAGCGGAATCGAACCGCTGGCCTTCGCCATGCCATGGCGACGCTCTACCAACTGAGCTAATGCCCCCGGAAGACGGCGAGTGTAGCGCTGGGCCCGAGGCCGGGCAAAGGTCGCAGGCGCCACCTCGCTACACTCCCTGTCGACCGCTCGGCTCGCGCATGCGGGCCTCGATTGGCTTGGCAAGGAGCGCGGTGACGTACGACCCCGTCGAGATCGAAGGCCGCTGGCAGGAGGCCTGGGCCGAGGCTGATCTGTTCGTCGCCGACGAGCAGAGCGAGAAGCCGTTCTTCTACGCCTTGCACATGTTCCCGTATCCCTCGGGCGACCTGCACATGGGCCACGTGGAGGCGTTCAGCCTCGCCGACGCGGTGGCCCGCTTCGCGCGGCTGCGCGGTCATGAGGTCATGAACCCGATCGGCTGGGACTCCTTCGGCCTGCCCGCGGAGAACGCCGCGATCCAGCGGGGGGCGGACCCCAAGGCGTGGACCTACGCCAACATCGAGACGCACGCGGCGACCATGCGCCGGTTGGGCCTGGCCTGGGACTGGTCGCGGCGGCTGCACACCTCGGACCCCGCCTACTACCGCTGGACGCAGTGGCTCTTTCTGGAGCTGTTCAAGGCCGGCTGGGCGTACCGCCGGGACGCCAATGTCAACTGGTGCCCGAACGACCAGACGGTGCTCGCGAACGAGCAGGTGGTGAACGGCGCCTGCGAGCGCTGCGGCACGATCGTCACGAAGAAGGCGCTGACCCAGTGGTTCCTGCGCATCACCGCCTTCGCGCAACGGCTGCTCGACGACATGGAGCAGTTGCAAGAGACCTGGCCCGAGCGCGTGCTCACGCTGCAGCGCAACTGGATCGGGCGCAGCGAGGGCGCCCGCGTCGCCTTCCGGATCGAAGCCCCTGGGCTGGAGCCCGAGGACGTCGTCGTCTACACGACCCGCCCCGACACGCTCTTCGGCGCGACCTTCTTCGTCGTGGCGCCCGAGCACCCCCATGCCCGCGCGTGGGCGGCGGCCGGCGGGGTCACCGAGGAGTTCGACGCCTTCCTGCAGCGTGTCCAGCGCCAGACCGACGTGGAGCGCCAGGCGTCGGAGAAGGCGAAAGAGGGGCTCTTCCTGGGCGTCTACGCGATCAACCCGGTGAACGGCGAGCGCATACCGGTGTACGCCGCGGACTACGTGCTCATGGAGTACGGGACGGGCGCCATCATGGCGGTGCCCGCCCACGACCAGCGCGACTTCGAGTTCGCGCGCGCCTACGATCTGCCGGTGCGGGTGGTGGTCGCGCCGGAGGGTGCCGAGCTGGACGGCGCCACGATGGCCGAGGCGCACGTCGGCGAGGGCGTGATGGTGAACTCGCCGGGCTACGACGGACTGGACTGGCCGACAGCGAAGCAGGCGCTCACCCGCGATCTGGAGGAGCGAGATCTGGGCGAGGGCTCGGTGAACTACCGGCTGCGGGACTGGCTAGTCTCGCGCCAACGCTTCTGGGGTGCGCCGATCCCGATCATCCACTGTCCCGAGTGCGGTCTCGTGCCGGTGCCCGACGAGGATCTGCCCGTGCTGCTGCCACCGACCGAGGAGGTCGAGTTCGCCCCCAGCGGCGAGTCGCCCCTGGCCACCCATGCCTTGTGGTCCAAGGTCACCTGCCCCACCTGCGGCGGCCAGGCGCGCCGCGACACCGACACCATGGATACGTTCGTCGACTCGTCCTGGTACTACCTGCGTTACATTTCGCCGGGGCGGGAGGACGTGCCGTTCGACGCCGAGGCGCTGCGCCGCTGGATGCCGGTCGACCAGTACACCGGAGGCATCGAGCACGCGATCCTGCATCTGCTCTACTCGCGCTTCTTCACCAAGGCGCTGCACGACCTCGGGCATCTCGACTTCGTCGAGCCGTTCACGCGGCTGAAGTCGCAGGGCATGGTGGTGATGCAAGGCGCCAAGATGTCGAAGTCGCGCGGCAACCTGGTCGAGCCGAAGGAGCTGCTGGCCGAGTACGGCGCGGACACCATGCGCACCGCGATTCTCTTCGCGGGCCCGATCGAGGACGACGTCGACTGGGCGGACGTGAGTGAGGCCGGCGTCTTCCGCTGGCTCTCACGACTCGCGCGGCTGGTCGACGAGCACGTGGAGGCCGGTGGTGACGGTCAAGCCGACGAGGAGCTGCGGCGGGCGACGCACGGTGCCATCGCTGGCGTGACGAGTGACTTCGTGGCTTTCAAGTACAACACCGTGATCGCCAAGCTGATGGAGCTGACGAACGCGGTCTCGTCGGCGTTCCGCGAGCGCGGCGTGCGCGGGGCGGCCGTGCAGCAGGCGCTGGAGACGCTGTCGATCATGCTCTCGCCGATCGCGCCGCATCTTGCCGAGGAGCTCTGGCACCGGCTGGGCCGCGAGCCGTTCGTCGCGGCGCAGTCGTGGCCGACGTTCGACCCCGCCCTGCTGGTCGAGGCCAGCAAACAGGTCCCCGTGCAGGTCAACGGCAGGCTGCGCGACACGGTCACCCTGCCGGTCGGGGCGTCGCGGGCCGACGCGGAGCAGGCCGCCCGCGAGAGCCAGAACGTGACGCGTCATCTGGAGAGCCGCGAGGTCGTCAAGGTGGTCTGGGTCCCCGACCGACTGGTGAACATCGTCACCCGCGCCTGACCAGAACTGGCTCGGCGGAGCGGGCACGGGGACGCCCGTTGGCGTTGTCCACAGCCCGCCTCCTGAAGTGGCGGCTGCGTCGGCCGTCGCGCTTACGGTCGCGGGATGGAGCCAAGAGAGTCCACCCTCGTCGGCCGTCTGCGTGAGGTCAGCGGCCGGCTCGGCTGCACGCCTGCCGAGGCGGTCGCGCTGGGGGTGCTGCTGACCGGCGCCTGCGTGTTGCTCGCGGTGCTCTGGCTGCTGGGGCGGCCGCTGCTGGCCTCGACCCCACAGCGTCCGGTGGGACTGGCGACACCGACGTCCGCCGCCGGCAGCGAGCCCGGGATCGCGCTGAGCGGTGAGCCACTCGTCGTGCACGTGGCGGGCCGGGTGCGCGCACCCGGGCTGTATGAGCTGGACCCCGGGGCGCGGGTCGCCGACGCCTTGCAGGCCGCCGGGGGAGCGCGCCGCGGTGCCGTGCTGGAGGCGCTCAACCTCGCGCGCCCGCTCACCGATGGAGAGCAGTTGCTCGTTCCCGACAAGGCAGCGGCTTCCGTGGCGTCGGGAGCGCCATCAGCGCCCGGTGCCGCCAAGACCGGCTTGATCAGCCTGGGTCAGGCTACGACCGAGCAGCTCGAGGAGCTGCCCGGCATCGGTCCCGTCCTCGCTGAGCGCATCATCGCTTACCGCGACGAGGTGAGCGGGTTCCAAAGCGTCGAGCAATTGCAGGACGTCAGCGGCATCGGGGAGAAGACCTACGCGGCGATCGCCGACCTCGTCAGCCCGTGACCAGGACGAGCATCGCACTGCTGGCGGGCGCGCTCTGGCTCGGCTGTCTGCGCCCCGGCCCGTGGTGGTTCGCGCCGCTGGCCGTCGGGGGGTTGCCCTTCGTCGGGCGTGGGTCGGGCCGGAAGCTCGGCGCTCGCTCATGGCGTCGGCTCGTCGGTATGGCGCTGTTGATGGCGGTCGCGGGCGCGGGACTTGCGGGCGGGCGGGTCACGCTGCGCGACGAGGGGCCGCGCGCGCGCGCGGCCCGCGACCCCC
>JBBSMR010000007.1:0-80634 GCA_038233095.1 Euzebyales bacterium | reverse complement strand
GCCCGCCCCCCCCGCCGGCCGCCGGGGCCCCCGCAGGCCCCCGGGCGCCGGGGCGGCCGGTGCCGGCCCCGCGCGGCCCCGGGCCTGCGTCGTGGTGCGTGCGCTCATGCGTTCATGATGGCGACACGCGCGACGCTTGCAGCATCGATCGTCCTACGCGTTCGGTTGCAGGATGATCCGCGGCGCCCGCTCACCGTTCGGGTCCTCGTACCCCGAGAACGGGTGCGGGATGTAGGGGAAGCGGGTCATGTACCGCTTGTCGTTCCCCGCCACCCCATCGCCGAGACGGTCGTTGGGCGCCTCGCCGGCACACGCGCCGACCGGGGTCGCCCCCGCCACCGCGCGTAGCGAGATGTCGACGACGTCGTCGTTCAGACGCCGCCCGTTCGGGAAGCCGTCGAGCTCGCCGCCCAGCAGACCGAGCGAGCTCTGCTGGTTCGGGTTGTCGCCCGATGGCGCGATCGCGGTGTTCAGCCGCAGGTACTCCGCCGGAGTCGGCTTCGCCTTCAGCGCGTTCAAGCCTGGCACGCCCGTCAGGTAGATGGTGACCAGGTCGTTACGCGGGCCGTTCACGTTCGGGAAGCAGCTGAACACACCAGGCTTGATGACCGACGCGAGCGCGTTGTCAAGGAAGGGCGTCGCCACGTACTTGGCGAACTGCTTGTCGAAGCGCGGGTCGCTCGCGTTGAAGCGGTCCTTGTCCTTCAACGGGATGACGAGCTCGTTCACAAGCGGGTTGCCGAGTCGGGAGACCTGGACCCACGTGCCGCGGTGCTTCGGGTTGGCTCCTGCCCCGTTCTCACGCGCGCCCTGGTACACCCGGGTGCGCCGACGGTAGGTCGTCGAGTAGACGCCGATGACCGGCTGCTTGCTGCTCTTCGTCACCAGGTGCTTGGGCACCTGCAGGGCGATCGAGTGGACATTGAAGCCGTCCGTCGAGTTGATGCCGGGTTGGGCCTGGTTCGGCGGCAGGATGTGCGCCGGCTGCAACGGACGCAGTGCGGCCAGGTCGAAGATCGAGCCGAGGTCGACCGGGAACGCCTCGTCACGCTGTCCGGCGAAGACCTTGACACCGTTCTTCACCCTGTGAATGCCTGCGTTCGCGAGCCTGCCGTAGTTCGGCGTTGAGCGGGGGCCGACGTTGTTCGGCGGCACCGGCAGGTTCCGTCCGAGCACGTGACGGCGCCCGTTCTTCGTCATGGAGACGGTGTAGAACTGCCGATAGTTGAACGTCGACGAGTACTTGCCGTTCTTCACGCTGATGGGCCCGGTGGCGTACAGGAACGTGTTCGGGTTCACGATCTTCGTGTGGAAGCGGAACTCGAACTCGATGTCCTGGACGGCGTCACCGTCGTTGTCGATCTCGAATTCGTACAGGACGTCATCGCCGAAGTTGTAGAAGTTCGGGCCCCCGGCGGGGTTCTCGAACGGGATCCAGTTGCTGATGAGGGTGACCGTGTCCGGCTTGTCAGGACTGACGAAGGCGTACACGTCTGTGTTGTCGGCGACGGGGTCTTCCGTGATCAGTGGTGCTTCTCGGTGGCTGGACGCTTGCACCCCGACGAGCATCGAGAGCGCCAGCGCGGCTGCGAGTCCCGCTGCGAGCAGGAGCCGCAACCAGGATGGTCGGCTTAAGGTCATGAGTTTCCCTCCATGGAGCGCGACCGGTCGCGTCCGTCCCTCGGGGCTCCCGGTGGCACAAGTGCTGTTCGGGCAGGCAGCGCCTGCGGATTGGGTTGCGGTGAGGAAAACAGGCTGTCGCGGGTCAGTCCGGCAGTCGTATCGACGTGGCGTCGCCTGTGAGCGCCATGCTCCTGAGGGTGCCGGGCGTCGTCACGCCTTGTGCGACGCAAGCGGACAGTCACATCCCGTCGTACTGTCCATGGCGGAGGCGATGGCCTCATGGGGCCCCGCTCCTCGCTCGGGGTCACAGGAGGGGCACCGTCTTCCCGCCAAGCGACACTAAATCACATCCTGGTGTGGCTGGCAAGAATCTTTTGCAGGATGATGGTGTGGTTGGCGACGGGATGGAGCGATGGTGGGAGAGAAACGACGGGGCGTGCCTAGCGGTGCGCTGGTGGCGGTGGCGGCGGTTGCGCTGCTGGTGGTCGGGATCGGGACGGGGTTTCTTCTCGCCCGAACGGGCGGGGAGCCGGCGGTGCTTCCCAATGCGGAAGGGGTCGAGCTGCCGCCGTCCGTGCCGGCCACGGCGGCGCCTTCGGCCCCCGCCACCCCGGCGGGAGAGCCCGTGCAGGCGCCGACGGAGGCGGGCGCCGCCATCAGGGCGTTCCTGCAAGCTGAGCGCGCTCGCGAGCTAGAACGCTCGTTCGAGTTGCTCGCGCCCGTCGACCAACAGGAGCTTGGCCCGCTGCCCTTCTGGCGGAACCTGCACGCGGATCTGCCGGTGCTGCGCGATTTCACGCTCGAGGGGGTGCAACGCAGCGGGGCAGATCGCGCGCGGGCGACGACCACGGTGCGGTTGCGCCCCCTGCTCGACGAGTTCGTCGGCCTGATCCCCGGCACCGCGCGAGCGGAGTGGCCGCTGCGCCGGACCGGCGACGGGTGGCGTGTCGTCTTCAGCGAGCGGACGCTCGAGCCGATCTTCCCAGCGGCCGTCCAGGCGGTCGAGGACACGCGTGACTGGGTGCGTGCCCGCCAGGCGTGCGAGCCCGCCGGGCTGGAGGGCGGCGTGTACGGCCGCACCGACCTGGCCGACGCGTTGTGCAACGCGTCGGGCGCAGTGCGGCTGGGGCAGGCCGCTCCTCTCGAGCCGGGGCCGGAGACCGCCGAGCTCACCGCGGCGTTCGGTGAGGAGGTCTTCTCATGGAGCCAGGTGGTGGATGTGCGCGCTCCGGTCCGCCTGCGTGCGGTGCTCGCCCCGATCGGAGACGTCTGGGAGGTCATCGGCGTGCTGCCCCCCGGACCATGAGGGCCTGTCGTACCCCCTCGTAGAATGGGCGGCATGTCAACCAGCGCCACGCATCCCCCCCTCGCCGTCAAGACGTCCCAGCGGTTCCAGGTCGTGAGCGAGTTCGAGCCGGCCGGCGACCAGCCGCGCGCCGTCGAGGGCACCGCCCGCGCGCTCTCCACCGAGGGCGAGCGCGACGTCGTGCTGCTGGGCGTCACCGGCTCGGGCAAAACGTTCACGGCCTCGAAGATCGTCGAGGCGGTCCAGAAGCCGACCCTCGTGATCGCGCCCAACAAGACGCTGGCGGCCCAGCTCGCGAACGAGTTCCGCGAGTTCTTCCCGCACAACGCGGTCGAGTACTTCGTGAGCTACTACGACTACTACCAGCCCGAGGCGTACATCGCGTCGACGGACACCTACATCGAGAAGGACTCCTCGATCAACGACGAGGTCGAGCGTCTCCGACACCGGGCGACGATGGCGCTCATGACCCGCCGCGACGTCCTCATCGTGGCCAGCGTCTCCTGCATCTACGGTCTCGGCTCGCCCGAGGAGTACATGAACAAGGTGATCCTGCTGCGCACCGGTGAGGAGGCCGGGCTCGACGCGACGCTGCGGCGGCTCGTCGACCTGCAGTACGAGCGCAACGAGCTGAACTTCATCCGCGGCAAGTTCCGGGTGCGGGGCGACACGCTCGAGGTCTTCCCCAGCGACAGCGAGCTGGCCTACCGGATCGAGTTCTTCGGCGACACGGTTGACCGCATCACCCGGTTGGACCCTCTGACGGGCGAGATCGTCGAGGAGCTCGACACCGCGGGCATCTTCCCGAACTCGCACTACGTCGCGAGCGATGAACGGATGCAGCGCGCGATCGCCTCGATCGAGCGCGAGCTGGGCGAGCGCCTCACCGAGCTCGAGGAGGGTCAGAAGCTGCTCGAGGCCCAGCGTCTGCGCATGCGCACCAACTACGACCTGGAGATGCTGCGCGAGATCGGCTTCTGCTCGGGCATCGAGAACTACTCACGCCACGTGGACGGTCGCGGTCCCGGCGAGGCGCCGCACACGCTGCTGGACTACTTCGGCGACGACTTCCTCGTGATCATCGACGAGTCGCACGTCACCAACCCGCAGATCGGCGGCATGTACGAGGGCGACATGTCGCGCAAGCGCAACCTGGTCGAGCACGGGTTCCGGCTGCCGAGCGCGTGTGACAACCGCCCGCTCACGTTCGAGGAGTTCCGGGGACGGGCGCACCAGACGCTGCACGTCTCGGCCACGCCCGGGCCGTTCGAGCGCCGGGTCGCGACCACGGTCGTCGAGCAGGTCATCCGACCCACGGGTCTGGTCGATCCCGAGGTGCTCATCCGGCCGACGAAGGGTCAGATCGACGACCTCATCGGGGAGATCCGGGGGCGCGCCGAGGCCGACGCGAGGGTGCTCGTCACCACGCTGACGAAGAAGATGGCCGAGGATCTCACCGACTACCTGCTCGAGTCGGGCATCCGGGTCCGGTATCTGCACTCCGAGATCGACACGGTGCAGCGCATCGAGATCCTCCGCGAGCTGCGGCTCGGCGAGTTCGACGTGCTCGTCGGGATCAACCTGCTGCGCGAGGGGCTCGACCTGCCGGAAGTCTCGCTGGTGGCGATCCTCGACGCCGACAAGGAGGGCTTCCTGCGCTCGGAGACCTCGCTCATCCAGACGATCGGCCGGGCCGCGCGCAACGTGCACGGCCAGGTGGTCATGTACGCCGACGAGTTCACGGACTCGATGCGCCGGGCGATCGACGAGACGAACCGGCGGCGCAAGCTGCAACTCGAATACAACCTCGCCAACGGGATCGACCCGCAGACCATCCGCAAGAAGGTCGGCGACATCATCCAGCACGCCCGCGCGGCCGAGGCCGGCGTGCCCTACAAGGCGCTGCCGCCCAAGCGCCGCCGGCGTGGCGGCAGAGATGTCCCGGATGTGCGCGACCTCCCGCAGGAGGACCTCGGCAGGCTCATCCAGTCACTCTCGGACGAGATGGCCGAGGCCTCCGCCGACCTGCGCTTCGAGTACGCGGCGCGCCTGCGCGACGAGATCGCCGACCTCAAGCGCGAGCTGCGCGGCATGCAGGAGGCTACCCGCTAGGCGTCACCCGACCTATCCGCTCTACCAGCCGCGCTCGGCCCATGCGTCGAGGCCGATGCGCCACACCGCCTGGTCGTCGAAGGTGGTGGCTTCGAGGTCGCAGACCATCAGCCGGCGGCGAACGCGCGGGCCGCCGCCGAAATCTGCGAGCCCACCTCCTCGAGGTGGCTTTCCCGCAGCAGCCGTGCCGGCGAACGATCCTCCAGCCGCGGGTTCAAGCCCTGGAACCAGGCCTGCACCACATCTGACAGCCGTACAGGAACATCTGACAGCCGTAGAAGCCCGTTTCGTCGCGGTTGTATCTGTGCCGTTCTCACGGCACCTTGAGAACGTGCCCAGTGCTGAAACGGCCGTTGGGCTGATGGCACTCCTCACGGGTTGACGTCCGCCTACCCCCGGCGTCCGCGTGTACCACGAACCTGTTGAACCTGCCCCTGATTCTCTGCCGCTCGCAACAGCGGCGGTAACCGCTCGGGGCGTCCCTCGTCTCATCGCAGGGGCGGTGTTCGCTACCAGCCGCGCTCGGCCCATTCGTCGAGGTGGCCGCGCTCGGCGCCGAGGGTGGTGTCGTCCCCGTGGCCGGGGTAGACCCAGGTCTCGTCGTCGAGTGTGAAGAGCCGCTCACGCAGCGAGGTCATGATGCGCTGGAACGCCTCGGCATCGCGGGTCTTGCCTGGCCCGCCGGGGAAGAGCGTGTCGCCGGTGAGCAGATGGGTCTTGCCGAGCAGCAGGCACACGCTGCCCGGCGTATGCCCGGGCGTGTGGAGGATGCGCACGCGCGCCCCGCCGAAGGCGATCTCATCCTCGTCGGTGAGCGGCGTGAACTCGCCGATCGGCACCATCTCCGCGTCCTCCGGGTGCAGATGGACCGGCGCCCCGGTCGCGCGGGCGAGCTCGCCCAACGCCTGCCAGTGATCCGCGTGACCGTGGGTCGTGACGATACCGACGACGTCCAACCCGTCGAGCTCGGCCAGCAGACGGCTCGCGTCGTCCGCCGCGTCGATCAGCAGCGCCTCGTCGGAGCCCAAGTCGCGGAGGATGTAGGCGTTGTTGTCCATCGGCCCGACCGAGAGCTTTCGCACCTCGACCTGGGTGTCATCCACCGTCACCGTCCGGCTCGCGGCCATGCCCCCCGGCTCGACGTGCCCTTCGTATGCGCTCATGGACGTAGATCGTAGCGTCCCATGGGTGCGCCAGAGCCCCGTCGCAGGACGCTAGACTCTCCTCGGCGCGGGCCGCGGGTGCGGCCCCTTTCCCCGCTCCGAGAAGTTCCGCGCGAAGTTCCGCGCGAAGTTCCGCGTCCGACGGGCCCTTGCCGCCTGGGAGCATGCCTTGCCACCGTCAGCCTCACCCGCTACAAGTCTCGATACGCTCGTCGTCCGTGGGGCGCGCGAGCACAACCTGCGCGACGTCGACCTCGAGATCCCGCGGGACGCGCTCGTCGTCTTCACGGGCCTCTCCGGCTCTGGCAAGTCGAGCCTGGCGTTCGACACGATCTACGCGGAGGGTCAGCGGCGCTACGTCGAGTCGCTCTCGGCGTACGCGCGGCAGTTCCTCGGGCAAATGGACAAGCCGGACGTCGACTTCATCGAGGGTCTCTCCCCGGCGATCTCCATCGACCAGAAGTCGACGAGCCGCAACCCCCGGTCCACCGTCGGGACGATCACCGAGGTCTACGACTACCTCCGGTTGCTGTACGCGCGCATCGGCCGCCCGCACTGCCCGAACTGTGGCCGGCCCATCAAACGCCAGACCGCCGAGCAGATCATCGACCAGGTCGAGCAGCTCGCCGAGGGCACCCGGTTCCAGGTGCTCGCTCCGGTGGTCCGGGGTCGCAAGGGCGCCTACGACAAGCTGCTCGCCGACCTCTCCGGACGGGGGTATGCCCGAGCCCGGGTGACCTCGGGCACGGCCGAGCCACAGCTCGTCGAGCTCTCCGACCCGCCTCCGCTCGCCCGCTACGAGCAGCACACGATCGAGGTCGTGATCGATCGGCTGGTCGCGAAGGCGGGGATCCGCCGTCGGCTGGCCGACTCGATCGAGACGGCGCTGCAGCTCGCCGAGGGCATCGCGGCCGTCGAGCTGGTCGGCGGCCCCGACGACAGCGCGCCCCCGGAGACGCTGACGTTCAGCGAGCATCTCGCCTGCCCCGCCTGCGGGCTCAGCTTCGACCAGCTCGCACCGCGCAACTTCTCGTTCAACACCCCGTACGGCGCCTGTCCCACCTGCTCCGGTCTCGGGACCCGGCTGGAGGTCGATCCCGAGCTGGTGGTCGGCGATCCGGACCGCTCGCTGGTCGACGGGGTGATCCTGCCGTGGAACACCGGCAGCCAGTCCACGTACTACGAGCAGCTGCTGCGGGCCGTGGCCGAGCGGCTCGGCTTCGATCCCGCGACGCCGTGGCGCAAGCTCGACGCCGCGCACCGCCGGCAGGTGCTGTACGGGCTGAGCGGCGACCCGAGCGTCCAGGTCTCCTACACGAACCGCTACGGGCGCCGGCGGCGGTACAAGGCGCGCTTCGAGGGCGTCATCGCGCAGCTGCTGCGCCGTCACAGCGAGACCGAGTCCGAGCACAGCCGCGCGCGCATCGAGGAGTACATGCGCGAGGTGCCGTGTAGCGCCTGCAAGGGCGCGCGGTTGCGCCCGCTGGTGCTCGCCGTGACGGTCGGCGAGAAGAACATCGCCGAGGCGTGCGCGCAGTCCATCGGCGACGCCGACCGGTTCTTCTCCGACCTGGAGCTCTCCGACCGCGAGGCCATGATCGCCGAGCGCATCCTCAAGGAGGTGCGCGTCCGCCTGCGCTTCCTGCTCGACGTCGGTCTCGACTATCTCACCCTCGATCGGGCGGCCGGTACGCTGGCCGGCGGCGAGGCGCAGCGGATTCGGCTGGCCACCCAGATCGGCTCAGGGCTCGTCGGCTGCTTGTACGTGCTCGACGAGCCCTCCATCGGTCTGCACCAGCGCGACAACGAGCGGCTGATCGAGACGCTCATCCGTCTGCGCGACCTTGGCAACACGGTCATCGTGGTCGAGCATGACCTGGCCACCATCGCGGCGGCGGATCACATCGTGGACATCGGCCCGGGGGCGGGGGAGCACGGCGGCGAGATCGTCCACTCCGGGGACCTCGCCGGTCTCCACAGCAACGAGCGCTCGCTCACCGGCGCGTACCTGAGCGGCGCTCGCGAGATCGCGGTCCCGCCGACACGCCGCCGGCCCCGCCGCGGACACGCGCTCGTGGTCCGGGGAGCCCGGGAGCACAACCTGCGCAACATCGACGTGCGCTTCCCACTCTCGTCCTTCATCGCGGTGACCGGGGTGTCGGGCTCGGGCAAGTCGACGCTGGTGAACGACATCCTGCACGCGGGCCTCACGCGCCACGTCTACGGCTCCAAGACGGTGCCCGGCCGCCACCGGCGGATCGACGGGCTCGACCTGATCGACAAGGTGGTGGGGATCGACCAGTCGCCGATCGGCCGCACGCCACGCTCGAATCCGGCCACCTACACGGGCCTGTTCGACCATGTGCGCAAGCTCTTCGCCTCGACGCAGGAGGCGAAGGTGCGCGGCTATCTGCCGGGGCGCTTCAGCTTCAACGTGAAGGGCGGCCGCTGCGAGGCCTGCTCCGGCGACGGCACGATCAAGATCGACATGCAGTTCCTGCCCGACATCTACGTGCCCTGCGAGGTCTGCAAGGGCCGCCGCTACAACCGCGAGACGCTCGAGGTGCACTACAAGGGCAAGACCATCAGTGAGGTGCTCGACATGTCGGTCGAGGAGGCGCTGAGCTTCTTCGCCAGCATCCCGACGATCACGCGGCACCTCGAGACGCTGCACGACGTCGGGCTGTCCTACATCCGCCTCGGCCAGCCCGCCACGACCCTCTCGGGCGGCGAGGCGCAGCGCGTGAAGCTCGCCAGCGAGCTCCGCAAGCGCGCCACCGGCCAGACGGTCTACATCCTCGACGAGCCCACGACCGGACTGCACTTCGAAGACGTGCGCAAACTGCTCGGCGTGCTGCATCGCCTCGTCGAGAAGGGCAACACCGTGCTCGTCATCGAGCACGACCTCGACGTCGTGAAGACCGCGGACTGGGTGATCGACCTCGGCCCGGAGGGCGGCTCCGGCGGAGGGACCGTCGTCGCCGAGGGCACCCCCGAAGACGTCGCGCAGGTGGGGGAGAGCTACACGGGCAAGTTCCTCCAGACGGTGCTCGCGGGCTGACGTCGGGAAGTAAAGGTCACTTGACATCTCGTGTCAAGGGGTACTTTACTGGGCGGCGGTAACCATCCAAGGAGGATCCCTCATGACCGTCGCCACCCAGAAGCGGGTCTGGTTCCGCCGTTTCATCGTTGCTGCCATCGCGTACCTGGGCGCGATCGCGCTCGCAACGACGGTGGTGAACCGCGTCGATCCTGTGCCGCTGTGGCTCGGAGCGTCGCTGGCGCTCGTGGCGCTCGTTCCCGCCCTGTACATGATGCTCAGCGGACCGCGCCTGGAGACGCGCCGGGAGGGCGTGGAGCGTTCGGTCACGCTGCGCTCGACATCGCTGGCCTTCTTCGTGACGATGGCTGCGTGACCATGGAGAACCGCCTGCCATCCCTGCGCTCCGAGCGGCGCTGGACCCAGGCCGACCTTGCCGACCGGTTGGACGTCACGCGTCAGACGGTCATCTCGATCGAGAAGGGCAAGTACGACCCGAGCCTGCCGCTCGCGTTTCGCATCGCTGCGACCTTCGAGCTGTCGATCGAGGAGATCTTCCACCCGCACGGGCGCTAGGCCCGGCATGGACGCTTGTCGCGCGCAGCGCGCGACAAGCGTCCAGATATGCGGGCTACCGCGGAGGCATCAGCACCTGATCGATGACGTGGATCACGCCGTTCGAGGCGACCAGGTCGGACTGGACGATGGTCGCGTCGCCGACCATGATCTGGTCGCCCTGGACCGTCACCTCGAGCGTGTCGCCCTGCACGGTGTCCAGCGTCATGCCGTCCTCGAGGTCGCTGGCGAGCAGCTGCTCGTTCGGCACGACGTGGTAGGAGAGGATGGAGCCGATCCGGTCAGGCTGCGTGAGCAGTTGGGTCATCTCCTGCTGGTTGAGGCTGCGGAACGCCCGGTCGCTGGGAGCGAAGACTGTGAACGGTCCCGTCCCCTGGAGCACTTCCGTCATGCCGGCTGCCTGGAGAGCCTGCAGCAGGATGGCGAAGTTGCCGCTGCTCCGCGCCACCTCGATCAGCGTCTGGTCCGAAGAGGCCGCCCCACCGTCGGCGGGCGCCGTCGCCGTGGCCATCTCGGTGGGCTCAGGGGTCGTCATCATCTCCGTGGGCTCCGGGGGCGTGGTCATGACCTCCTCAGGAGTCGTGGCGACCGGAGCGGCGCCCGTGGTGCCAGCGACGTTCTCAGACTCCTGCGCGGCCTCACAGGCCGTCAAGGTCAACAGGAACGCGGCGAGGAGTGCCAGCAGTCGTGCTGTGCGTTGAGGGAGCATGAGGCCAATCCTTTGGTGGTTTTGAACGATGGGGTGTGCGCAGTCTGCCCGAGAAAGACTGTTCTCTTCTACCGTACTCGCAGGTCGCCGCCTTGAAACCGGCGACGGCGCTTGGCTCCCGTGCGGACACTTACCATGGCAAGGTGCGCAATCCTGCCCTCGCCTTTCGGCCCGATCCCGGCACGATACCCGTCGAGCCGGGCTGCTACCTGTGGAGCGACCGGCACGGGCGCGTCATCTACGTGGGCAAGGCCAAGAGCTTGCGCGCGCGGCTGGCGTCGTACTTCGGCGCCTGGTCGGGCATTCATCAGCGCACCCGTGGGATGCTCGAGACGGCCCGCAGCCTGGAGTGGATCGTCACGGCCAGCGAGGTCGAGGCGCTCCATTTGGAGTACAACCTCATCAAGCGGCACCGTCCCCGGTACAACATCCGCTACACCGACGACAAGAGCTACCCGTATCTGGCCGTGACGGTGCAGGACGAGATCCCGCGTGCAATGGTCCGTCGCAACCCGCGCAAGGACGGCACCCGCTACTTCGGTCCATACGCCCACGCCTACGCGATCCGCGAGACGCTCGATCTGCTCCTGCGGGTCTTCCCGGTGCGGACCTGCTCGCAGGGCGTGTTCGACCGCTGCGCGCGCAATGGCCGCCCCTGCCTGCTCTTCCATATCGGGCGCTGCGCCGGCCCGTGCGTCGGCAAGGTGACGCCAATGGAGCACCGCGAGCTGGTCGAGGACCTGCTCGCCTTTCTCGAAGGCGACACCGAGGAGACGCTGGAGACGCTCACCGAACGGATGAGCGCCGAGGCCGAGAAGCTGAACTTCGAGGCCGCCGCACGCCTGCGTGACCAGCTCGAGGCGGTGCAGAAGGCGCTGGCCAAACAGGTCATGGTCACCGGTCGGCGCGAGGACTTCGACGCGATCCACTTCCACGACGACGATCTGGAGGCGGCCTTCCAGGCCTTCTTCGTCCGGCGTGGCCGCGTGGTCGGACGCAAGGGATGGACCGTCGACAAGGTCGAGCATCTCGACCGCGCCGAGCTCGTCGGCCGCTTCCTGCTGGAGCTGGGCATGGAACGGGAACGCGATCTGCCACCGCAGATTCTCGTGCCCGTTGAGCCGGCGGACGCCGAGACGCTGGAGGAGCTGTTGACCGAGCTCCGGGGCGCCCGGTGCACGGTGCGTGTGCCGCAGCGGGGTGAGAAGCGAGCGTTCCTCGAGACGGTGCGTGAGAACGCCGTCGAGGCCTTCCAGCAGCATCGCCTGCGTCGCGCGAAAGATTTCAACGCCCGCAGCCAGGCGCTGCGCGAGCTGCAGGAGGCGCTCGACCTCTCCGAGGCGCCGCTGCGCATCGAGTGTTACGACATCTCGACGCTGCAGGGCAGCGACTCGGTGGCCTCGATGGTCGTCATGGAGGACGGGCTGCCGCGCAAGCAGGAGTACCGGCGCTTTCGCATCAAGGGCGTGGTGGGCCAGGACGACTTCGCGATGATGCACGAGGTCATCACCCGCCGCTTCCGTCGCTACCAGCAGGAGCAGCAGAGGCCGATCACGACCACCGAGCCCGACGGTTCGGTGCGGTCGCGGCGCTTCTCCTATCCGCCGAACCTCGTCATCATCGACGGGGGCAAGGGGCAGCTCGCCGCCGCTCGCCGGGCGCTGGACGAGCTGGGCATCGAAGGTGTGGAACTCTGCTCGCTCGCGAAGCGCCTGGAGGAGATCTTCCGCCCCGACCGCCCCGACTCCGTGCTCTTGCCGCGCACGAGCGAGGCGCTCTATCTCGTGCAACGCGTGCGCGACGAGGCGCACCGTTTCGCCATCACCTATCACCGCAGCCTGCGGGGCAAGCGCATGACCGCCTCCGCGTTCGACGAGATCCCGGGCATCGGCCCGGCTCGGCGCAAGGCGCTCGT
The DNA here is from genome assembly GCA_038233095.1 of Euzebyales bacterium. GTDB lineage: Bacteria > Actinomycetota > Nitriliruptoria > Euzebyales > Egibacteraceae > JBBSMR01. Next base: position 68,190 of record JBBSMR010000007.1, on the reverse strand, counting down.
GGAGCACTTCGGGTCGCTGCAGGCCGTCAGGAACGCCTCGCTCGAGGAGCTCAGCGACGTGGAGGGGCTCGGCCACGCCACCGCGCTCAGCGTGCACACGCATCTGCATCCGCACGATGATCACGGCGAACGGCCGGACGCGCCGGACGCGCTGGCCAAGACGGCCGCGCCGAGCACGACGGGCGGTGCGTCAGCATGACGGACGTCGAGGGTCACACCCCGCCGGCCTCCGGAATGGAGCTCGCGATCATCACCGGCCTCTCGGGCGCCGGCCGGACGACGGTGGCGAAGGTGCTGGAGGACCTCGGCTACTTCGTCATCGACAACATGCCGCCCGCGCTCATCGAGAGGGTGGTGGAGCTGGCGACGGGACGGGGCTCCGAGGTCGAACGCATCGCGCTCGTGGTCGACGTGCGCGGGCGGGCGTTCTTCGGTGACCTGGTCGAGAACCTGCAGACGCTCCGGGGTCGGGGCCTCGATCCGCGGGTGATCTTCCTGGAGGCTGACGACGACGTGCTGGTACGCCGGTACGAGGCGGCTCGCAGAGCGCATCCGCTCGCGCCGGACGAGCGCATCGTGGAAGGCATCGCCCGTGAGCGGGCGCTGCTCGCCGACCTGCGGGCGCACGCCGACCTGGTCGTCGACACCACGGAGAGCAACGTGCACGAGTTGCGCGAGCGCATCACTGACGCCTTCGCCGGCGGGACACGATCGGGGCTGGTCGTCCACGTGCTGAGCTTCGGCTTCAAGCATGGGACGCCACGCGACGCCGACATGCTCCTCGACGTGCGCTTTCTTCCGAACCCGCACTGGGTCGACGGTCTGCGTCCCCTGACGGGAACGGATCAGCCGGTGCGGGAGTACGTGCTGTCCCAACCGGAGACCGTGACCTTCCTGGAGCACCTCGAGCCGCTCTTCGGCATGCTCGTGCCGGCGTTCGTGCGTGAGGGCAAGCACTACCTCACCCTGGCCATCGGGTGCACCGGCGGTCGGCACCGCTCGGTCGCGCTCGCCGAGGAGCTGGGGGGACGGATCGCCGCTCTCGGGGTCGATGTCCATGTCGAGCACCGCGACCGGTCGCGATCGTGACACGACGGTCGTGGCCGGCCGTGACCCCCACCGAGCCCGACGCGTCGCGACGCGTCGTCGCCATCGGCGGTGGCCATGGTCTCGCTCGCGCTCTCGGGGCGCTCCGGTGGTTGGGGATCTCTCCGACCGCCGTCGTCACCGTCGCGGACGACGGCGGCTCCACCGGCCGGTTGCGACGAGACCTCGGCATCATCGCTCCCGGAGATCTGCGCATGGCCCTGCTGGCGCTGGCCCGGCGAACCGAGCTGGCCGAGGTGCTCAGCCACCGTTTCACGGCCGGCGAGCTGGCGGGTCACGCACTGGGGAACCTGCTGCTCGTCGCTCTCTCGGAGCGCTGCGGTCACGTCCCGCAGGCACTGCGACGCGCCGAGGCGCTGCTCGACTGCGACGGCCGGGTGCTGCCATCCACCACCGCGGACGTGCACCTGTGCGCCCAGGTCGAGGGTGAACGCATCAGGGGACAGGCGCGGATCACCCAGGCACACGGTCGCATCGAGCGGGTCTGGCTGGAGCCTCACCAGCCGCCCGCCTGGCCGGACGCGCTCGCGGCCCTCGTAGACGCCGAGGTCGTCGTCATCGGTCCCGGCAGCCTCTACACCAGCCTGATTGCCAATTTCCTGGTCCCCGGCCTCGCGGACGCGGCAGTCCACGCGCGGCGTGTGCTGTACGTCGCGAACCTGCGGGCACAGCCCGGAGAGACGGCCGATCTGGGTCTTGGCGAGCACCTCGACGTCCTCTGCGCTCACTTGGACGAGCGGCCGTTGGACGCGGCGCTCGTGCACCAAGGCCCGAACGTCGGAGAGGGCGACCTGCAGCGTGAACGGCCCGACCGGCATCCGGGCGTGCGTGCGTTCGTCAGCGCCGACCTCGCCGCCCGCGACAGCTCCGGGCGCGTGCTGCCCGCCCACGACCGCCAGCGGCTGGCGGAGGCGCTGCGCCCGCTGGTCATGCAGTGACGACCTGACGCTGACGAGCCGGCGCTCTCCACATGTTCGACGGCATGGCTCGGCGAACTTCTCGGTATGGTGACGTTGCACAAGGCAACCCCACCCTCACAGTGAAGGCCCGCCCCATGAGCATCCGCGTAGGCATCAACGGCTTCGGCCGGATTGGTCGCAACTTCCTCCGTGCCGCCAAGCGGCAGGGAGCCGACATCGAGATCGTCGGCGTGAACGATCTGACCGACAACAAGACGCTCGCCCATCTGCTGCGCTACGACAGCGTGCACGGCCGCTTCGACGGCACGGTCGAGCTGAGCGACGACGGCATCACGGTGGACGGCGAGGAGATCCGCATCACCTCCGAGCGCGACCCGGCGAACCTGCCCTGGAAGGAGCTGGGCGCCGAGCTCGTGATCGAGTCGACGGGCATCTTCAAGAAGCGTGAGCAGGCCGCCGCTCACCTCAATGCGGGCGCGCGGAAGGTCATCATCTCCGCGCCCGCTACGAATGAGGACGTCACGATCGTGCTGGGGGCGAACGAGTCGGACTACGACCCGGCCAGCCACGACATCATCTCCAACGCCAGCTGCACCACGAACAGCGTCGTGCCCATGGCGAAGGTGCTGGACGACGCCTTCGGGATCGAGCAGGGCTTCATGACCACGGTGCACGCCTACACCAACGATCAGGGTACGCACGACCAGCCGCACAGCGATCTGCGCCGTGCGCGCGCGGGTGCCATCTCGATCATCCCCACAACCACAGGTGCGGCAAAAGCCGCCTCGCTCGCGCTGCCCCAGCTCGAGGGCAAGCTCGACGGCCTGGCGCTGCGCGTCCCGGTCCCCGACGGGTCGGTCACGGATCTCGTCGTCCAGCTGGGCCGGGAGGTGACGAAGGACGAGGTCAACGACGCCTTCAAGGCCGCCGCCCAGGGCGATCTGCATGGCTACCTGGAGTACACCGAGGACCCGATCGTCTCGATCGACATCGTGGGCAACCCGCACAGCTGCATCATCGACGGCCTCGCCACCATGGCGAGCGGGTCGACCGTGAAGGTCCTGGGCTGGTACGACAACGAGTGGGGCTATTCCTGCCGCCTCGTCGACCTCGCGCTCTTCGTCGGCGAACGGCTGTAGCGCCGTGCCGACCGAGACGGACGCGGTGCCGGGCCTGGACGACCTGGACGTCGCGGGCAGGCGAGTGCTCGTGCGCTCCGACCTGAACGTGCCGCTCGCTGACGGCGAGGTCGCGGACGCGCTCCGCATTGAAGCCTCGGTGCCGACGATCAAGCGTCTGCGCGACGCGGGCGCGACGGTCGTTGTCATGAGCCATCTCGGTCGGCCGAAGGGCGAGGTGCGTGAAGAGCTCCGGCTCGCCCCCGTCGCGCGGCATCTCTCCGAGCTGCTCGAGACGGACGTGCAGGCGGCGAGTGACGTCGTCGGCGACGACGCGAGCGCCAAAGTCGAGGCAGCGGGCGAAGGCGATGTCGTGCTGCTGGAGAACCTGCGCTTCGAGCCGGGTGAGACGGCCAATGACGCCGAGTTCGCGTCGCGCCTGGCGGCGCTCGGCGACGCCTACGTGAACGACGCCTTCGGGGCGGCCCACCGCGCACACGCCAGCGTCGTCGGCGTGCCAGGGCTGTTGGACGACGCCGTCGCCGGCAGCCTGCTCGCCGAGGAGCTGCGCGTCCTCGCTCGGCTGCTGGAGGATCCTCAGCAACCCTTCGTCGCGATTCTCGGAGGCGCCAAGGTCTCCGACAAGCTCGGCGTCTTCGAGAACCTGATCGGCCGGGTGGAACGGCTGCTCGTCGGTGGCGCCATGTGCTTCACGTTCCTGCGTGCCAAGGGCGCCGAGACCGGCGACAGCCGCGTAGAGGAGGACCAGGTCGAGACGGTGAAGGAGCTGCTCGCGAAGGCGCGCAAGGCCGGCACGGAGCTGCTGCTGCCGCTCGACATCGTGGCGGCAGAGGAGTTCGACGAGAGCGCCGAGCACGAGACGGTGCCCGCCTCCGCCGTGCCCGACGGCTATCAGGGGCTCGACATCGGGCCCGGGACGTGCGCGCGTTTCGCCGACGCGCTGGAGGACGCCGCGACCGTGCTGTGGAACGGCCCTATGGGGGTCTTCGAGTGGGAGGCCTTCGCGCAGGGCACGCGCAGAGTGGCCGAAGCGGTCGCCGACTGCGAGGGCTTCACGGTCATCGGCGGCGGCGACAGCGCCGCGGCCGTGCGGCAGATGGGGCTCGCGGACCGCATCGATCATGTCTCGACCGGCGGCGGCGCGTCCCTGGAGTTCCTGGAGGGCGTCGATCTGCCAGGCGTCGCCGCGCTACGCAAGGAGGCCGATCATGGCTGACCGTCAGCCCATCATGGCGGGCAACTGGAAGATGCACATGGATCATCTCGAGGCGATCCAGCTCGTGCAGCAGCTTGTCTACCATCTCGACTCCGGCGATCTGGAGACCAACGAGGTGGTCGTGATCCCGCCCTTCACGGCGCTGCGCAGCATCCAGACGCTCATCGAGGGCGACCGGCTAGAGATCGGTCTGGGCGCCCAGAACTGCCACCACGAGGACGCGGGCGCGTTCACCGGCGAGGTCAGCCCTCCGATGCTCGCCCGTCTCAAGGTCCGCTACGTCGTCTGCGGTCACTCCGAGCGCCGACAGATCTTCTCTGAGGACGACGCCACGGTGAACCGGAAGGTGCGTGCGGTCCTGGGTCACGGCATGGTCCCCATCCTGTGCGTGGGCGAGACCGATGAGCAGCGCGAGAGCGGCGACGCGCAGAAGGTCGTGGCGGATCAGTTGCGCGGCTCGCTCGCCGAGGTCTCCGAACAGCACATGGCCGACATGGTCATCGCCTATGAGCCGGTCTGGGCAATCGGCACCGGCAAGACCGCGAGCGCCGAGGACGCCGACGAGATGTGCGGGTTCGTCCGGGAGCAGGTGGGCGAGCTCGCCGGCTCGTCCGCAGCCGACACGGTGCGGATCCAGTACGGCGGCAGCGTGAAGCCCGGCAACGTCGCCGAGCTGATGGGTCGTGAGCAGATCGACGGTGCGCTCGTGGGCGGCGCCAGCCTCGACGCCGAGGACTTCGCCGTGATCGCGCGCTGGCACCGCCTGTAGCCATCCACCGGCCACGCGAGATGTGCCATACTCTGGTGTGACCCGAGCTGTTGATTCGAGGGAGACATGGGGAAACGCAAAGACCAGCTCCAGGGCCTCCTCGGCCCGCTGGAGACCGAGGTCATGGAGACCATCTGGGGACTCGGCGAGACGACGGTCCGTGAGGTGCACGCGACCCTTGCGCATCGTCGCGACCTGGCGTACACCACGATCATGACGACGATGGCGCGGCTGGCGGCCAAAGGGCTCCTCGTGCGCGACACGTCCGGTCTCGCCCACCGTTACCGTCCCGGCATCTCGCGCGAGAGTTATGCGCGTTCCACCGTCACCTCTGTGGTTGACTGGTTGATGGATTCGTTCCCCGAGCCCGCCATGAGCTACTTCATGGAGGTGGTCGGGGATGAAGCCGATGCCGAGACGGTACGTGCGTTGCGAGCCAAGGTTGATGCCCTGCGGGAGATGGAGTCCTAGGCCATGGAGTCCTTGGGTTGATGGAGAGCGGCTCGGGAGAGCTCTTCGTTCTCCTCATAGAGTCGTTCGCGGTGCGGGCGATGCTGGGCTCGCTTGCCGCGGCCGCTCTGGCTGCGCTGGTCGTCCGCCGCGACCTGGTCCGCACGGCACGCGCTCGTCGCCTGCTCGTCCTCGCGCCGTTGCTGACGGCGGCGGTCGCAGGGGTCGCCTCGCTGGACGAGGCGTTCCTGCCCCAGCTCTGGGTCTCGACGAGTGCGGACGGCTCCAGCCCTCAGCTTCTGGATCTGCTGGGCGAGTTGCGCGTGGTCACGGACTCTGGCCGCTTCGATCTGCTGGTGATGAGCTACGCGGGTGTGCTCGCGCTGTTGCTCTGCCGCCGGGCTCTTTCCGTGGCCGCAGTGCGATGGACGTTGCGCCAGGCCCGGCCACCTCGCGGTTTCGGAGCTCTCGTCCCGATCGTGCACCGCCTGGCAGGTGGCTTGGGCATCGCGCCACCGCGCCTGCTCATGCTGCCCGGCTGCCCGGGTGGGGCCTTCACTTCCGGCACCTTCCGTCCGGTGATCGCGGTCGATCCCGCGCTCGTCGCGACGCTGGACGAACGGGAGCTCGAAGGCCTGCTCGCGCATGAGCTGGCGCACGTGCAGAGGCGCGACCCGCTGCTCTGGCTGCTGACCGGTGTGTTCCGCGACGCGGTCTTCTTTCTGCCTCCGGTGCATGCCGCTGGCCGGTGGTTGCGCCGTGAGCAGGAGGAGAGCGCCGATGAGCGGGCGAGTGAGCTGACCGGCAAGCCCGGCTCGCTGGCTTCGGGGATTCTCAAGGTATGGGCCGCGTCGGGTACCCAGGGGCAGCCGCTCTCCGCGACATGCGCCGTGGTGGCGATGCCGCGGGTGGCCCTTGCCGGCGGCGGCTTTCCGCGCTCGCGCCGCTCGGTGCCGCATGTCGGTGAGCGCGTTCGCCGGCTGATCGAGCGGCCAGCCAGGCCGACCCCGCTGCGCCGGCGCGTCGAGCTAGGTGTCGCGGGGGCGGTGACCGTCACCGCGGTGGGCGCGGCGCTCGGCGTGCCCGCTTGGGTGACGGCGCAGTACGACACGGCCGGGGTTGGGCTGGGCGCCTTGACGGCACCGCCGGTCATGGCGGTGGAGGCACCTGCGTTCGCGACCTTCCGTGAGCTGGCTCCCGAGCCTGGGCAAGTGGTCGACGCGCCCGGCGAGGGAGCGGCCGCAGCCGTCGGAGGGCGAGCGAGCTGGGCCGAGGACACGCCGGATGCCTGCGCGTGCATCGAGTCACGTGCCGACTTGGCGCTGCGGCGGCCCGCGGCAGCGAATGACGGACGACGGGGCCTCGTCTGGATGGACCACGATCATCGTTCGTGGCAGTTGCTGGGGGAGCAGCCGCAACCGGTGCGTTCGACCCGACCGCTCTGGACACTGCAACAGGCGGAGCAACAGGTCGGCGTCTTCCTGCTCGGCGCCACGCGCTAACGTGGAGGTCGTCCTCGGCCCGTTCTGCTCTTGGGGTTAGCGCAATGGTGACCATTGTCATCGGTGTCATTCACGTCGTTGTCAGCCTCTTGCTGATCATGTTCATTCTCTTGAAGTCTGGCCGCGGCGGGGGGCTCTCGGACATGTTTGGTGGCGGAGGCATGAGCCAGATGACCGGCTCGACGGTCGTGGAGCGCAACCTCGACCGGTTGACCGTCATCACCGGCGTCACGTTCGCCGTGACGACCATTCTGCTGGCTTTGCGGCTGACCTAGATGTCCTGGCGTGCGCTCGTGCGCGCTCGGATGGCGCCGCTGCTCGCGCTCGCTCTCGCGCTTGCGGCGTGCACAGCGGGGGAGCCCGCCTCGCGACCGTTGACCATGCGGCCGACGGCCGCGGCCTCCCAGACGGAGCTGCCCGCCGGCGGCACACTTCGCTGGGCGATTCAGGAGCCCGAGGGCATCGTTCCTCCCCGCGCGGTCGAGTCGGACGGTCAGCTTGTCACCGACGCGCTCTTCGATTCCCTCACACGGGTCGAGGCCGACGGATCAGTCAGCCCGCTCGCGGCTTCATCCTGGCAGATGGATGATCGCGGTCAACGGTGGATCTTCACCCTGGCTCGAGACGCGGTCTTCCACGACGGCAGCCCCGTCACCGCGGGGGATTTCGCTCTGAGCTGGAACCTGGCGGCCCGCGCGCTCGCGACCGGCTTCCATCTCCGCGACGTGCAGGGCTTCGATGCCGTCGCGGCCGGTGAGGCGACACAGCTCGAGGGGCTCGTCGTGCGCGGTCGGCGGGTGCTGGAGGTTCGGCTCGCCCGGCCGCGCGCCGATTTCGCGAGCGTGGTGGCCCATCCCACCCTGGGCCCCGTCCAGGCGAGCGCCTGGGAGGCCGACGCCTCGGGGTATCAGCGACGGCCGATCGGGAACGGGCCATTCCGCATGGCGGAGCCGTGGGCTCACGAGCAGTTCGTGCGGTTGGTCCCGGCGCGCGAGCAAGCCGCGCCCGACGCGGTCACCGAGGTGCTCTTTCGCATCGTCGACCCCGCGACGGCCTACGTGGCGTTCCAGCAGGGTCGCCTGGACATCACGACCGTGCCCAGCGGAGCGCTGCAGGACGCTCTCGAGCGGTACGGCACCGCCTCCCTGATCGAGCGTGAGACGGGAGTCGTCCGTCTCGGGCAGCCGTCACTCTCCTTTCTCGGCTTCGACACGGCGCAGCCACCGTTCGACGACGGGGACGTCCGTCGGGGGGTCAGCCTCGCGATCGATCGCGACCTGCTTGCGGCCGCGGTGCGCGAAGGCAACGTCTCGGGCGCCCGTGCGGTTGTGCCGCCCGCGCTGCCCGGTTACCAGGCAGGTGCGTGCGAGGCGTGTGTCTACGATCCCGACCGCGCGGCACGGCTGTTCGCCCGAGCCGGGGTGAGCGAGCTCACGTTGTGGTCCAGCGCCGACGGCGGCAACGAGGCGTTGCTTGATCGGCTGGCCACCGACCTGCGCGCGGTCGGGGTGAGTCTGCGTGTTCGTCAGCTCCCCTTCGAGCGGCATCTCGCGGCGTTGGAGGCTGGTCGCGCAGGCTTCTACCATTTCGGGTGGGCTGCGGAGTATGTGACCGCCGACGACATCCTCGTGCCGCTCTTCCACTCAGCGGCGAACCCCAAGGAGGGGGGAGCGAACTACGGTCGCTTCGCTGACGAACGGGTCGATGCGCTGCTCGACGCGGCGCGGCGCACCGAGGCGCGCGGTGACCGTGGGGAGCTGCTCAGGCGGGTCGAACGCATCGTGCTGTCCCAGCAGGTGATCGTGCCGCTCTTCACGGCCCAGCACCGGCTGCTCGTGGCTCCCCGCGTGCGCGCCCTGGAGCTCGATCCGTTCGGCCGGCCCCGCTTCGCCCAGATCAGGCTCGGCCCCCCCTCGTCCTGAGGCGCGGCGCGTCAGACGAGGACGGCGCGCTCCTCGGCGAAGTGACAGGCGCTGGGATGAGGATGGGCGTCCCGCTCGACGAGCTCGGGATCCTCCTCGGCGCAGATGTCCTCCGCCTTCCAGCAGCGGGTGCGGAAGCGGCAGCCCGACGGTGGATTGGCAGGGTTGGGGACATCGCCGGTGAGCACGATGCGGTCCCGTTCCTCGCGCACCTCGGGATCCGGCACCGGCACGGCGGAGAGCAGCGCCTGGGTGTACGGGTGGGTGGGATGCTCGTAGATCGCCTTCTCGTCGCCCGTCTCGACGATCTGGCCCAGGTACATGACCGCGACGCGGTCGCAGATGTGGCGGACGACGGAGAGGTCGTGGGCGATGAAGAGGTAGGCCAGCCCGAACTCGTCCTGGATCTCCTCCAGCAGGTTCACGACCTGCGCCTGCACCGACACGTCCAGCGCGCTGACGGGCTCATCGAGGATCAGCACATCGGGGTTCAGCGCGAGCGCGCGCGCGATGCCGACCCGCTGGCGCTGCCCTCCGGAGAACTGGTGGGGGTAGCGGTTGGCGTAGGCGCCGGACAGCCCCACGCGATCGAGCAGCTCGCCGACGCGCTGGCGACGTTCGTTCTTCGGCACGACGTCGGGATGGATCTCCCAGGCCTCACCGACGATGTCGCCCACGGTCATGCGGGGATTCAACGAGGCATAGGGATCCTGAAAGACGATCTGCATCTGCCGGCGGAGGTGGCGCAGCTCGCTCGACCCCATCGCGAAGATGTCCTCGCCCCGGTAGTAGGCGTGACCGCCGGTGGGGTCGTGCAGGCGCAGGACGGTGCGGGCCACCGTCGACTTGCCGCAGCCGGACTCGCCGACCAGGCCGAGTGTCTCGCCGCGCTTCACCGAGAAGTTGACGCCGTCGACCGCTCGTACGCGTCCGACCTCGCGCCGCAGCACGATGCCCTGTCGGATGGGGAAGTGCTTCACGAGCCCCTCGACCCGCAGGATGGGCTCGTCGTTGGACTCGCCAGCCTTCTGCGTCTGCTCACTCACCTCGCTCACCCTCACTCACCGCCCCACCGGCTCCGACGTCACTGAGCACCTCCTCGTAGTAGTGACACGCGCTACCGCGACCGGTCTCGACTTCGTACAGCGGCGGTTGCTCGTTCGTGCAGCGTTCACGGACGTAGGGACAGCGCGGGTGGAAGGGGCACCCGGACGGGATGTCCGACAGGTCCGGCGGGGTCCCGACGATGGGGTCGAGCTTGCCGCCCTTCTGGGTGACCCGCGGGATCGAGTGCATGAGGCCCAGGGTGTAGGGGTGGGCCGGCTTCCGGTAGATGTCGTACACATCGCCGGTCTCGACGATCTCCCCGGCGTACATCACCGCCAGCCGGTCGGCGACGTCGGCGACGACGGCGAGGTCATGGGTGATGAGGATGAGACCCATGCCGGTCTCATCCTGCAGATCATCGAGCAGATCCATGATTTGGGCCTGCACGGTGACGTCCAGCGCGGTCGTCGGCTCGTCGGCGATGAGCACGTCCGGATCGAGCGCCAGCGCCATGGCGATCATGACGCGTTGGCGCATGCCCCCGGAGAACTCGTGGGGGTAGTTGTCCACGCGGTCGCACGCCGAGGGGATGCGCACCCGGTCCATCAGCTCGATGGCCTTCTCCTCCGCCTCCTTGCGCGAGGCGCCGCGATGCACGCGGTACATCTCGCCGATCTGCCACCCGACCCGGAAGACGGGATTCAGGGCGGTGAGCGCGTCCTGGAAGATCATCGCGATCTTCTGGCCACGGATTCGCCGCAACCGCTTCTCGGATTGCTGCAGCAGATCCTCGCCCCGGTACAGGATCTCACCCTTCGTCACGAAGCCGGGGGGGCTGTCGAGGATGCCCATGATGGTCTGGGCGCTGACGCTCTTGCCCGAGCCGCTCTCGCCGAGGATCGCGAGGGTCTCCCCCTCGTCGAGGGTGTAGCTGATGCCGTTCACCGCGTTGACCGTGCGACCCCGCAGCCGGAACTCGACGTGGAGGTCGCGGACCTCGAGGAGATGATCGCCGTCGGATGCCGCTGGCTGCGAGGCCGCGCGGGCGCCGGTCTGCGTCACTGATGCATCTTCGGGTCGAGGGCGTCGCGCAGCGCGTCGCCCATGAGAATGAACGCGAAGATCGTGACGCTGAGAAAGATGCCGGGAAAGAACAGCAGATGGGGCGCCTGGAAGACGCGGTTTTGCGCCTCGCTGATCATCAGCCCCCAGGAGATCGCGGGGAGTTGCAAGCCGACGCCGAGGAACGAGAGGGCCGCCTCCGCCGAGATGATGATGCCGACGTAGATGGTCGCGTACACCACGACGGGCGCGATCGCGTTTGGCAGGATGTGCTTCGTGATGATCCGGAAGTCGTTGGCGCCGAGCGCGCGAGCCGCCTCGACGTAGTCGTTGTTCTTCGCGCTCAGCACCGACGAGCGCATGAGCCGCAGCATCGTCGTCCAGCCCAGCACGATGAGCACGAGGCTGACCTGGAAGATGCCCTGGTTCTCCAGCACGCTCAGCAGCACGATGCCGCCCAGGATGGTGGGGATCGCGAACCAGATGTCGGTGACTCTGGCGATGAGGGTGTCGAAGATGCCCTCGTAGTAGCCGGCGACGGACCCGCCGATGATGGCGATGAGCGCGGCCGCCGCTACCGTGGAGATGCCGATGACGATGGAGGCGCGCGCGCCGTAGATCACCTGCGCGTAGTAGTCGCAGCCTTGGATGTCGAAGCCGAACCAGTGCTCCGCGCTCGGCCGGGCGACGAAGTTCGAGAGGTTGCAGTCCCGCGGGCTGGCGGTCGTGAAGAGCTGGGGCGCGGCCGCCATCACGATGAAGATGAGGATCAGCACCGCGGAGACGACGAAGAGCGGGTTGCTTCGCAGGTCATGCCAGGCGTCCTGCCACAGGCTGGTGGTCGAGCCAGAAGGAGCGCCCGCCTCGGCGGCCTGGACGCCCGCCTCGGTGGACTCCTCGGCGAAGGGCTCGCTCTCGCCTCCGAGCTCCTTGTCTCTCGGTCGGGTGGGCTCCTTGCGGGTCCGGGTCTCGTCGCTCATGGCTGCTCACTCATAGCGGATTCGGGGATCGAGGACTGCGTACAGCACGTCGACGATGAGGTTCGAGATCATGAAGACCACCACGAGCAGGGTCACGATCCCGACGACGACGGTGCCTTCCTGCCGGCGGACGGCCTGGAAGACCTCGTTGCCGATGCCCGGCAGGTTGAAGATGCCCTCGGTGATGACCGCGCCCGCCATGAGCGCGCCGAGGTCCACGCCGAGGAAGGTGATGACGGGGATGAGGGAGTTGCGCAGCGCGTGGCGGCCGACGACCCGTCTTCGTGGCAGGCCCTTGGCGGTGGCGGTCCGGACATAGTCCGCGCCGAGGTTCTCGACGAGGTTGGTGCGGGTCAGGCGGGCGATGTAGGCCAGCGAGACGGCCGCCAGCACCATGGCCGGCAGCACGTAGCTGACCCAGCCGTTGCTGAGCCCCGCGATCGGCAGCAAGCCGAGCTCGACGCCGAACAGCAACTGTGCCGTCCGGCCCAGCACGAAGACCGGCACCGAGACGACCGCCGTCGTCGAGACGAGCACGAGGGTGTCGAGGAAGGAGCGTCTTCGCAGGCCCGCAAGCACGCCCGCCAGCAAGCCGATGATGATCTCGAAGACGAACGCGAAGAGCGCGAGCTTCACCGTCACCGGGAAGCGGTTGCCGATGATGTCGGTGACCGGCCGGCCGTTGAAGTCCTCGCCGAAGTCCCCGGTGAGCACCCCCCCGATGTACTTCACGTACTGGATCGGCAGCGGGTCGTTCAAGTTGTACTCCTGGCGGATCGCCTGCACGGTCGCCTGCGAGACCGGCCGGTCGCCGAAGAGCGCACGCACCGGGTCACCGGGGATGGCAAAGACCATGGCATAGACCAGGAAGGTCGCCCCGAAGAAGACGGGGATGAACTGCAGGCTGCGCCGGGCGATATAGCGGCTTATGGCTCACCCCTCCCATTCCTGCGGCGGCTCTCGTCGAGCCGGGAGACTACCAAGGGGCTACCGGATTCCCGGCAGCCCCTGGATAGTAGCGCATCACGTGTCGTGCGAGCGGGCGGTCAGCCGTCGCTGACGGTGATGTCGGCGATGTTCAGTTGCGTGAACGGGTCGATGATGACGTTGCTCACCCGGTCGCTGTGCGCGGCGCTGACCCGTCCGAAGAACATTGGGATGTGGGGCAGCTCGTCGAGGATGATGTCCTCGGCCTGCTGGTAGAACTCGATGCCCTCGTCGATCGAGCTCGCCCGGTTCCCCTGGGCGATCAGGTTGTCGACCTCCTCGTTGGAGTAGCCCGAGTTGTTCGACGAGCCGTTGGTGCTGAAGAGCGGCTCGAGGTAGTTCTGCGGGCTCGGATAGTCCATCACCCAGCCCAGACGATACGGGCCGGTCACCTTCTCGCGGTCGAGCAGGTCGAGGTACTCGGCGAACTCCAGCGACTCGAACTCGATGTTCTGGATGCCGAGGTTGGACCGGAGCTGGTTCGACACGGCCTCCATCCACTGCTCGTGGCCGGCGCCGGAGTTGAACCACAGCGTCAGCGTGCCGTCGTAGCCGCCTGCCTGGTCGAAGAGCTGCTTGGCCATCTCCGGGTTGTAGGCGCAGAAGTCACCGCACGGGTCCTCGCGCGAGCCGGCGACGACCGGTGAGACCACGCTCCTCGCGGGCGTCTGGTCCGGCAGGATCGTCTCGGTGATCGCTTCGCGGTCGATCGCCATCGAGATCGCCTGGCGCAGCTCGATGCTCTCGAACTTCGGGTCGTAGGTCGGGATGCCGACGTAGGTGTGCGACGACGACTCGTCCTCGATGAAGCGGTCGCCGAACTCCTGCTTCGCCGACTCGACCTGCTCCGGCGGCACGCTGTCCATGATGTCGAGCTGGCCGGCCTGCAGGTCGGTGTAGGCGGTGTTGACGTCGGAATAGATCTTGAACGTGACAGCCTCGGCCTTTGCCGCGTCCTCGCCGGCGTATTCGGGGTAGCGCGTCACGCGGACCTGGCGGTCGTGCTCCCACTGGCCGTCCATCTGGAACGGGCCGTTGCCGATCGGGGCCTCCTCGAAGGCGTCGGGGTCGTCGAAGAACGCCTTCGGCAGTGGGAAGAACGCGGTGTAGCCGACCGTTAGCGGGAACTGGCTGAACGGGGCGTTCAGCGTGACCTCGATGGTCGACTCGTCCACCGCCTTCAGTCCGGTCATCTCGTTCGTCGCGGGATCGTCGACGCAGTTGCCCTCGTCGTCGGTCTCGCCGCACTGCAGGTCCTCGTACCCCTGGATGTTGCCGAAGAAGTAGCTGTTGCCCTGGAGGTTCGGCTGGAACGCGGCGTAGTTCCACGCGTCGACGAACGACGACGCCGTGACCGGCTCGCCGTTGTGGAAGGTCCAGCCGTCCGCGATCTTGATCGTCCAGGTCTTCTGGTCGTCACTCTCGATCGACTCGGCGACCGCGTTGCTCGGCTCGGCGGTCTCGGGGTCATAGGTCACCAGACCGGTGAAGAGCGAGTTCAGCACCTCGGAGCCGCAGGTCTCGTTCGTGTTCTGAGGTACGAGGTGCTCGGGCTCGCAGACGTAGGCCGAGAACTCGCCGCCCGAGCCGCCGCCGGATTCGGTGCCGGCCGCTGTCTCACCCCCACCGCCTTCCGTGCTCCCGGAGTCAGCGGGCGCTTCGGTCCCACCAGCCGCGCCCTCGTCGCCGCCGTCACCGCCACCACATGCCGCAGCGAGCAACGCGAGGACGAAGACGAGCGCGAAGAGCCTCGGTTTCCTCAGATACCTGTTCATGAACTGCCTCCTTGATGCCGGGGTCGATACGGGTCGATCGACGCTGTCCCACCGGAGCCTCTCGGCTCGTCGTGCCCGGGTCCGACGCGAATTCGGTGGGAGCCGATGGGCCCTTCTTGGCCTGTTACTGGCATAGTACGTTATAGCATTCTCGCCGCCCAGTCGCGGCCTCATCTCAAGCGACGCCGCCGCCACCAGTTGCTGTCGCTCTCAGAGGAGACCGAGGCGGGGTGCTCACCGACTCCGGACGCCGCGCCCACCGCCCGACCCGCGGCCGGGTCGGTCTGCTCGTGAGCGGGGCGGTTTGCGGCGCGCATGAGCCGTTCCTGGCTCGGCCGAGGGTCCTCCCCGTCCTGCGGTGTGCGGCGCGTCCACCGGCCCTCGGCGTCGAGATCCCACGCGTTCGTGTTGTCCTCGAAGCAGAGGTCGATGATGTGGCGCAACTGCTCGCGCAGCGGCTCGGCCTCGACGGGGGTGAGCGCCTCGACCCGCCGATCGAGGTTGCGGGGCATCCAGTCCGCGGAGCCGATCCAGAAGTCGTCCTGTCCGAACTGCAGGATGCGCGTGTGCTCCAGGAGCCGGCCGACGACCGAGATCACCTGGATCCGGTCGCTCAGTCCGGGAATGCCGGGAACGAGACAGCAGATGCCTCTGATGACGAGTTGCACCCGGACGCCGGCCTGCGAGGCGCGGTAGAGGTCGGCGATGAGGTGGCGGTCGACGAGCGAGTTCAGCTTCAGGCGGATGAGCCCCGGTCGCTCTCGCGTGTGCCGGTCGATCTGGAGTTGGATGAGCTCGGCGCAGCGCGTGCGCATCGAGATCGGGGCGATGAGCAGCTTGCGGTAGCGGCCCTGCCGGGCGTAGCCGGTGAGCGCGTTGAAGAGCTGGGTGAGATCCTCGCCCAGCGCGGGGTCGCAGCTGAACAGCCCCAGGTCGGTGTAGAGCCGCGCTGTCTTCGGGTTGTAGTTGCCGGTGCCGATGTGACAGTAACGGCGGATGCCGCCACGTTCGCGGCGCACGACCAGCGCGGTCTTGCAGTGGGTCTTCAGGCCGACAAGGCCGTAGACGACGTGCACCCCGGCCTTCTCCAGCGCGCGCGCCCAGACGATGTTGGCCTCCTCGTCGAAGCGCGCCTTCAGCTCGACCAGGGCCACGACCTGCTTCCCCCGCTCGGCGGCGCGGATGAGGGCGTGCACGATCGGAGAGTCACCGGAGGTGCGGTAGAGCGTCTGCTTGATCGCCAGCACGGCTGGATCCTCCGAGGCCGACGTGATGAAGCGCTCGACGGTGTGCCGGAAGCTGTCGTAGGGGTGATGGACCAGGAGGTCACGCTCGCGGACCTCGGCGAAGATGTCCGGTTCCCGCCCGTCGTCGTCGCGTTCCAGCCGTGGGTGGCGCGTCGGCTGCCAGGGGGGCCAGCGCAACGCCGGCCGGTCGATGTCGGCCAGGGCGTGCAGATCGTCGTGGGCGAGCAAGCCGCGGACGCAGTAGGTGTCGAGCTCGTCGGCGTCGAGCTCGGCCTGCAACAGGCGCACGACGCGCTCGGGAGCGCGCGCGTCGACCTCCACGCGCACCACGGCGCCGAAGCGCCGCTTGCGCAGCTCCTGCTCGATCGCCATGAGCAGGTCCTCCGCCTCGTCCTCCTCAAGGTCGAGGTCGGCGTTGCGCGTCACCCGGAACGCGTACGCCTCGACGACGTCCATGCCGGGGAAGAGCGCGCCCATGCGGGCGATGATGAGATCTTCCAGCGGCACGAAACCGGCATCGCCGGGGAGCGCGACGAACCGGGGCAGCACCTGGGGGACCTTCACCCTCGCGAAATGCCGGTCGCCGTCCGTGCGATCCTCGACGGTGACCGCGAGAGAGAGCGAGAGGTTGGAGATATAGGGAAAGGGATGGCCGGGGTCCACGGCGAGAGGGGTGAGCACCGGGAAGACCTCGGCCTCGAAGTAACCGTCGAGCTGGTCGCGCTCGCTCTCGTTCAGACCGTCGAACGGGCGCAGCACGACGCTGTGACGCGCCAGCAGTGGCAGGAGCTGCTCGTGCAGGCACTCCGACGCGGCTTCGGTCATGGGATGCAACCGTGACGCGATGGCCTCAAGCTGCTCGGCCGGCGTCCTTCCGTCCGGCGTGCGCTGGCGCACCCCCGCCTCGACCTGCCGTTTCAGACCCGAGACCCGGACCATGAAGAACTCGTCGAGGTTCGTGGCGAAGATGGCCAGGAAGCGCACGCGTTCGAGCAGCGGCACCTGCGCGTCGGTGGCCATGGCCAGCACGCGCCGGTTGAACTCCAGCCAGGAGAGCTCACGGTTGAGAAAGGGATCCTCGCCCGCGCTCGTGACGGCGACGGGTCGGTTCTGCGCGTCCGAGGAGAAGCTCGTCTGCCGCTCCGTCGGCCGGCGCACGGCCTCTGCTTCGCTCACGGGGTGGCTCTCCTCTCGCAGGGCCCTGGGAGAGGATGCTAGACCGTGAATGCGACGAAAGGATGATGAAGCCGAATCAGCGAGCCATGCGGCCGTCTATGAGGCGGGCTGCAGCAACCCTCTCTCGACGACGGTCGGGGCGTGCATGGAGCGGTAACCGACCGCCTCGAAACGCAC
Source organism: Euzebyales bacterium (assembly GCA_038233095.1). Lineage (GTDB taxonomy): Bacteria > Actinomycetota > Nitriliruptoria > Euzebyales > Egibacteraceae > JBBSMR01. The sequence continues at coordinate 50,714 of JBBSMR010000007.1, read as the reverse complement.
CACGACGACCTCGCCGTCGATGCGCTGGACGGTGCCCGCTCCCCACTCGGGGTGGCGCACGACCTCACCCGGGTCGAACGGTCCCGTCCGGCGTGCCACACGCCGCGCGTCCTGGCGATCGATGTCCCAGTCGTCCGTGGAGCGCTGGCTGGCCAGCCGCAGGCAGTTGTCGCACCGGAGGCAGAGCTCCGCGGGATACTCGTCGCCGAGATAGTTCAGCAGGAACCGGCGCCGGCAGGCGCTCGTCTCGGCGTAGGTGGCGATCATGTCGAGTCGCGAGCTCTCGACCTCGACCTGGATCTTCTGATGCCGGGCGAGCTCCTCCATGGCGCTGAACGGCTCACCGCGCCAGCGCACGCCGGTGCGGAACCGGCTGAGGTAACCGAAGCGTGCGAGGTCCTCCACGACTGCGGAGGCGCCAGACCGTGCGACCTCGGCATGCTCGCGCAGGCGCTGAACGACGTCGACCTCCGGGGTCGCGCTGCGCACCTGACTCGCAAGGTGCACCATCTTGGCCAACGTCGTCTCCGACGGTCGGCTGCGGCGATGCAGATGCTCGTGCACGGCGCGATCCTCGGGCCGGTAGAAGAGGATGCAGTCACTGACCTTGCCGTCCCGCCCGGCTCGTCCGGCCTCCTGCCAGTAGGACTCCACCGAGTCAGGCATGGTGCGATGGATGATCGTGCGGATATCCGGTTTGTCGATGCCCATGCCGAACGCGCTGGTGGCACACAGCACGTCGAGCGCACCTTCGAGGAAGGAGTTCTGCGCGCGCTCCCGCGCCGGCCGGTCCATGCCGCCGTGATAAGCCGCCGTGCGCCACCGGCTGTTGCCGGCTCGCAGGGCCGCTGCTGTCTCCTCAGCCTCGCGCCGTGTGCTGCAATAGACAACGGCGGGCACCGCCAGGTCGCCGAGGACCCGCGCAAGGCGGCGGTCACGTCGGTCGGGGTCGGTCACGCGCTCGACGCCGAAGTGCAGGTTGTTCCGGTCGAAGCCGCGGGCGATCTTCGTCCACCCGGTCCGCAGATGCAGCTCGCGCGCGATGTCGGTGATGACCGCCTGAGGAGCGGTGGCGGTGAGCGCGAGCACGGGTGGCCGACCCATCAGCGCGGCAGCCTGACCGAGCTCCCGGTAGGCCGGACGGAAGTCGAAGCCCCACTCGGAGATGCAGTGCGCCTCGTCGATGCAGAGCAAGGTGATGTTGGCGCGCGCAACGGCACGTCGCAGATCGTCGCGAGCCAGCTGCTCCGGTGTCGTGAAGCAGAAGCCGAGCTCGCCGTCGCCGAAGCGCCGCAACAGCGCTTCGCGTTCGCGGCCGCGGACATTGCCGGAGACCCAGCCGACGGGCCGCGCTCCGTGATCCTTCAGCCGGCGCACCTGGTCGTGCATGAGCGCGAGCAACGGCGTCACCACCACGGTTGTGCCGCCCAGCAAGTGACCGGCGAGCTGGTAGACGAGAGTCTTGCCGCCTCCCGTGGGGAGCACGGCGACCACGTCGTCTTTGCGCAGCAGCGCGGTGAGCGCCTCACGCTGGCCCGGAAGAAAGTCGCGAAGCTCGGGGAATTGTTCGTGCAGCGCAACGCTCAGATCAGACACGCGTCCAAGCCTCCAGCGGGGTCGAGAGGGTTTGCAGCGATCCTGTACCGGACATGCCAAACGACCCTGACGCGGGAGTCTCGGCGTCCAGGGGCAGTCCACATTACCCTTGTCGGCATGGCACAAACTCTGAAGCGTGAGGAATTGACGGGAGCTCGGCGGGAGCGCGTAGCGGGATGGGCGGCGGGGTTCGCTGGGCTGGTCGCGGCAGCCGTCGCGCTCGCCGTGACGGAGCTGCTCTCGGCGCTCGATCCCGTCCCGTCGCTCGTGATCGCCATCGGAGACCGGATCGTCGATCTGGTCCCACCGATCGTGAGGGACATCGCGATCGCGGCGCTCGGCACAGCGGACAAGCCGGTGCTGCTGGTCGGCATCGCGGTCGTCTCGTTGGCGTTCGGGTGGGTGCTCGGGCTGCTGGCGCGTCGCGCCTTGCTGCTCGGGGTGGCGGGTCTGGCCGCCTTCGCGGTGCTCGGCGTCGTGGCCGCGGCCGACGATCCCCGCGCGAGCCTTGTGGGCGCGGTCATCTCGGGACTGGTCGGAGCGGCCACCGGTGCGCTGGTGCTGCACCGGCTCTTGGCCCGGGCGCCGCACGCTCGGCCGCGTGGCGAGCGTTCAGGCTCGACCCAGGACGGCGGCACGCGCAGAGGCTTCCTGCGAGGGGCGGGCGCGTTCCTCGGTCTGGCGGTCGCCGGGGTGTTCGGAGGTCGGTTCTTCCGCCAGACTCGGCAGGTGAGCGCCACGCGCGGTGAGCTCGTGCTCCCGCAGGTCGCCGACCCGTTGCCCCCTCCTCCTGATGCCGCGAGCCTGGAGATCGACGGCCTGGCGCCGCTCTTCACGCCGAACGAGCAGTTCTACCGCATCGACACGGCGCTCTCCGTGCCGCAGGTGGACATCACGAACTGGGAGCTGCGGGTCTCCGGCATGGTGGACCGGGAGGTCACGCTCTCCTTCGACGATCTGCTCGGCATGGAGCAGGTCGAGCGTGACATCACCATCGCCTGCGTCTCGAACGAGGTCGGTGGCGGGCTGGTCGGCAACGCGCGCTGGCAGGGCGTGCCGCTCACGGCGCTCTTGGATCGCGCCGGCGTGTCCGATGCCGCCACCCAGATCGTGGGACGCTCGGTCGACGGGTTCACCGTCGGCTTCCCCACGGCGAGGGCCCGCGACGGCCGCGAGGCACTCGTCGCGGTGGCAATGAACGGCGAGCCGCTGCCCGCCGAGCACGGATATCCGGCGCGCCTCGTGGTGGCGGGGTTGTACGGCTACGTCTCCGCGACGAAGTGGCTGAGCGAGATCGAGCTGACGACGCTCGACGCGTTCGACGCCTAGTGGGTTCCTCGCGGCTGGTCCAAGCAGGCGCCGATCAAGACCCAGTCGCGCATCGACGTGCCCGGCGGTGGCACGATTCCGGCCGGCGAGACGGTGGTCGCCGGAGTCGCGTGGGCTCCGACGCGAGGCATCACGAAGGTCGAGGTGCAGGTCGACGACGGCGCTTGGGCCGAGGCCGAGCTTGCGGAGGACTTCGACGACGACGTGTGGCGGCAGTGGCGGTGGACCTGGGCCGCCACCGCCGGCACGCACACCTTGCGGGTCCGGGCCACGGACGGCGAGGGCGAGACCCAGACCGACGAGCGCGTCCCACCGCGCCCCGACGGCGCCACCGGCTATCACACCGTCCAGGTGAGCGTCGGCAGCTGAGGATTCGGTCGGTACCGCTACAGCTGCGTTCTGCGCCGCCCTCAGCCCGGCCCTACGCCCTCAGCTTGGCTACGGCAAAGCTCGCGTATCCGCGAGCTTCTTCATGTGCTGCCTGCCTACCGACGCTCGCTCTCGGTCTGATCGAGCCAGTCCTGACGGCGGCGGTCCGTCTCGCGCCGCTCGATGACGAGGCCGTCGCGGACGGGCTCTCCGGCCCGCTCGAAGACCTCGTAGAGCTCCTCGCCGACGAGCTCGTCGCGCTCGAGCAGCGCGTCGCGGACGGCGGTGACCAGATGACGATTGGCCTCGAGCAGCGCGCGTGAGCGGGCCTTGGCCTGACAGAGCACCCGGTCGACGCGCGGGCGGGCCTCGGGATCGGCGAGGACGCGCCCGACGAGGTTGGTCGTGTTGAGCGCGCCGCCCTCGACAGCGGCCAGCGAAACGAGCGAGCCCGCCATGCCGGCGGTCCCGACGATCTCGCAGGCCACTTGGGTTGCGTGGACCAGGTCGCCACCCGGCCCGGTGCCCGCCTCGCCGAAGAAGAGCTCCTCGGCGCACATGCCGCCCATGGCGATCTCGAGCAGCGCCTGCAGCTCGCAGCGGGTGCGCGTGAAGACCTCGTCCATGTCACCGTGGGCCAACAGGCCGAGCGCGGACTGGCGCTTCACGATCGAGAGCACCTCCAGCTTGCGGGTGCCGGCCAGGTAGGCGACCGTCGCGTGACCCGCCTCGTGCGTCGCGACGGTGCGCCGTTCGCGCTCGGTGTAGGTGGTCGGGTTCGCCATCCCGATCTCGCCTGTCAGCCGTGCCGCCTGCACGTCCTTCCAAGAGAGGCCGTCGCGGCCGTGGCGCAGCGCGCTCACGAGCGCCTCGTCGAGCAGGTGCTGCAGCGCGACGGGGGAGTAGCCCAGGGTCTGTCCGGCGAGCTGGTCCCGCAGCCCGTCGTCGTCGAGTTCCGGGTGGTGCGCCTTGCGTGCCAGGAAATGGTCCAGCAGCGCCCTGCGCGCCTCCTTGGCCGGGAGCTCGAAGGCCAGTCGCCGGTCGAAGCGTCCGGGCCGCAGCAGCGCGGGATCCAGGTTGTCGGCCCGGTTGGTCGCCGCGATGACGAGGATGTTGTGGTGCGCAGGCTTGCGCTTCGACCAGGCGCGGTGGGCGGGCAGAAAGCCGTTCACGAACTCGACCACCGCGTTGTAGGCCCGGTCGCCGGCCGGCGGCGTGTCGAAGGACTGCAGTTGCACGAGCAGCTCGTTCACGACGCCGCCTGTGCCCTCGCTGCTGGAGAACCGCTCGGTGGTGAGGCCCGCACCGGGGACGCCATGGCAACTGCGCAGCACCGCCGGCAGCGGCGTGGCGGGCATCCCGCCCCGCGTCGTGGCGATCGCGTCGATCTCCTCGATGAAGCCGATCGCGCCCCCTTCGCGCCGTGCCACCTTCCGCAGCGCCTTGAAGTAGCTGCGGATCTTGCGGGCCGTGGCTCCGTACCACATGGACTGGAAGCTGGTCGCCGAGACGAACAGGAAGGGCACCCCCGCCTCGCGCGCCATCGCCTTGGCCAGATGGGTCTTGCCCGTGCCCGGCGGACCCTCGAAGAGCAGGCCCCGTCGCGGCGTCCCACCGAGACGGGTGGTGTAAAGCGCGTGGGCCAGGAACGTGTTCAGCGTCCGGGTGACCTCCTCGACAACGCCGGGCAGCCCGATCACATCGTCGAGCCGGACGTCGATCTGCTCGGGACGGAAGCGCACGTGCGGTGAGCGCCCGGACGCGAGCGGCATGAGCAGCATGGCACCGATCGCCACGACGAGCGCCAAAGGCAGGATGTACAGGAACGGATCCTCGGGCATGGCCGGCAGCGCGAAGACATTGAACGGCGCGCCAGCCAGGATGCGGTACCACAGGAACGCGCACGGCACGGCGAGCACGGCCGCGAGCGTGACGAGCCGCCGCCGCCGCATGCTCTCACGGTCCCGGCCGACGTCGGCCCCTCCGGCGGCGATCAGGCCGCCGCCGAGCTGCGCCGCCACTGAGCGCTCTTCCACCACCATGTGCTACTCCCCTTCGTCGCCTTCTGACTACTGAGAGTAACTCATCTTCGGAGGGGTGGCGGCACCTTCAGGTCGACGGGCTGCCATGGAGGACCGCTTCGCCGGTCGCGCGGTCGAAGACGTGGGCGGCGGCGAGATCGACCACCACGGGCAGACGCTCACCTGGGCGGGCCCGGTTCGTCACCCGCACCCGAGCGGTGAGGGTGGCGCGGTCGCCGCCCACCAGCGCGCCCGTGACGAGACGCAGGGCGCCGAGGAACTCGACCCCTGTGACCTCCAGCTCGGCGCGCCGGCCCGCCGCGGCGGTGCTGTCCTCCACCGTCGTGACGTGCTCGGCGCGGAGGCCGAGCAGCCAGCGTCGTCCGCCCGCTTCGCGGAGCGCCCTCCGCTGGGTGTCCGTCATTCGCAGCGTGAGGGTGCCGGCGCGCAGCGACAGCCCGTTCTCGTCCAACTCCACCGGAATGAGCGCCATGGAAGGCGTGCCGACGAAGGTCGCGACCATAGTGTTTGCGGGGCGTTCGTAGATCTGCTGGGGAACCGCGACCTGCTGGAGCTGCCCGCGGTCCAGCACGGCCATGCGATGGCCGAGCGCCATGGCCTCTCGCTGGTCGTGCGTGGTGTAGAGGGTCGTCACCCCGAGCCCCGCCTGCAGGCGGCCGAACTCCGCGCGCAGCTTGGCACGGACGTGCGTGTCAAGCTGCGCCAAGGGCTCGTCGAGCAGGAAGAGCCGGGGCACTCGGGTGGTCGCCCGGCCCACCGCGACGCGTTGGCGCTCCCCGGACGAGAGGGTCCGAGCCCTGCGGCCGAGCAACCGGCGCACGCCGAGCACCCGGGCCTCTGCCTGCACCCGGCGTTCAACCTCGGGCTGTGGCGTGCGCCGCAGCTTCAGACCGAAGCCCATGTTCTCCGCCGCGGAGAGATAGGGGTAGAGGGTGTACTCGGTCGTGACGAGCGCGACGTCGCGCTCGCGGGTCGGCAGCGTGTTCACGACCTCGCCGTCGAAGGTGACGCGACCCGCGCGCACACCTTCCAGCCCTGCCACCACGCGCAACACCGTCGTCTTGCCCGAGCCGCTCGGACCGGTGAGCACAAGCAGCTCTCCGGAGCGCACCTGCAGATCGAGCCCTTGCAGCGCTTCGGTGCCGTCGGCGTAGCGGCACGAGATCCCGTCCAGTCCGACCGCCACCATGACCCACCTCGCTTCGAGGCTCGATGCTAGGTCGGATCACGCTCGCACGCTGCGTCGGAACAGCAGCCAGTTGACGACGAAGAGCGCAACGCCGACCAGCGCAAGGATGCTCAGCAAGACCGTGCCGGCGCGGTCAAGAGGTTCTCCCACGAGCATGGTCTGTCGGAGCAGGCGGATCCCGTAACTGACCGGCAGCGCCCACGAGATGGCCGCCACCGCGGGTCGGAAACGATCCAGACCGAGCAGGAAGCCGCTGAAGAAGATGCTCGCGAGCAGCAGGATCATCGTGTACTGCACGGCCTGGCTGTCGTTGCGCGCGAAGACCGAGAGCAGCGCTCCCAGACCCGTCGAGGCGAGCACGACAGCGGCCACCGCGGCCACGACGACCGCCCATGAGCCGCGCTGAGGAACTCCCAGCAAGAAGACGAGCGCCGCGATGAGCAGCCCGCCGACGACCCCGCCGATGATGAGATACGCGAGGTACTTGCCGAGCAGGCGCTCGAAGACCCGCAGCGGCGCCACGACGAACAGCTCCGTCATGCCGAGCTCCTCCTCGCGGACGAGTGAGAGCCCCATCACCGTGATCACGAGGTGTTGCAACAGGAGCGCGACCACCGCAGGCGCATAGAACTGCACCAGCGTCACGTCGCCCCCGACCGCCCGCTGCAGCCGATCGGTGAAGGGGCTCACGAGCGTGCGGGGGCTGAGCTGGCGAAACTCTTCCAGCGACGACTCGAGCTGGGTGAGGTCCTCGTCGAGGCGCTCGAGTTGACCCACGTCGACGCTCTGCGTCGTGCTCACGGCCTGGGTCCCGTCACGCACGCGGGCAAGCACGCGCGTCAGCTCGGCTGTGTCGCCATCGGTCTGCTCGACGGACCCGGCCACCCCCGCAGCGGGGGCGAGGAGCAGGGCGAGTCCGGCCACCTCGCCGCTCAACGCGCTCTGCGCGGAGGCCTGCGCCAGCTCGTCACCGTGCGCGCTCGCCGCGCGGAGCGCGTCGAGGTGCTCATGAGTCGCCGCGAGGCGCTGTTCCGCCGTGGCCGCATCTTCCTGCCCGCGCTCCACCACCGCGCGCAGCACCTGCTGGTTCACCTCGTCCACGGCGGTGCGTGCGAACAGACCGAGGGCCTGCAGCTCGACGGGGTCGAGCTCATCGTGGTAGAGCACGACCTCGGCCTGCTCATTCGACCGCAGCCGGCGCGCGGCCGCGTCGGGGAAGGCGACCACCATGTCGACGCGGTCGCGACGCAGAGCGCGCAGGGCCGTCTCGCGGTCGCTGTCGACGCTCACGACGGTGAGCCGCTCAGACTGGGCGTCGGCGAAGCGCTGCACCTCCTCCGCCAGACGCGGATCGTCGGGAGTGACGAATGCCGTGCGGACCGCCGGGTCCTCCTCCCGCAGGCCGGCTCCGAACGCAAGGAGGATCAGGAAGGGGCCGAGCACCAGGACGAGCAGCAGCCGCGGTTGGCGGAGAAGATCGACTAGCTCCTTCCGGGCGAACGCCGTGACGCGGACCAGCCAGCGAAGGGGGCTAGCCAGCATCAGCGCCGGCTCGCTCGCTGTTGACGATCTCGACGAATACGTCATCGAACGGCGGCTGATGGTGCTGGATCGACTCAAGGTTCAGTTCCCGACCGGAGAACCACTGCTGCAAGCGCGGCATCGCCGTACTCGCCTCGTCGACGAGGAGCTCCAGACCGCGGCCGTCGGTCCGGTTGCGCTGGGCCGAAAGGATCAGGGGCTCGTTGTGGAGCGCTTCCACCACCTCGTCAGGTATCTGATCGTCGGTCACCGCAACGATCAGCTCGCCTCCCATGGCGCTGCGGCGCACACCCTCGGGCGTGTCGACCATCAGCAGGCGCCCGTCGGCGAGCACCCCGATGAAATCACAATAGGCCGCTTCGCCGACGTACTGGGTGGTGATGAACAGGGTCCGGCCCTCGGACTTCAGCTCTTCGAAGTGATCCCAGAACTTGCGCCGCAGGACAGGGTCGATGCCGGCCGTCGGCTCGTCCAGGAAGAGCAGATCAGGCTGGTGGATGAGGCTCGCGGCCAGAGCCAGCCGCCGCTGCATCCCGCCGCTCGCCTCGCGCAGAAGCTTCTTGCGGTGACGTTGCAGCTCAACGAAGTCGAGCACGCGGTACAGATGCCGTCGGCGCAACAACGACATGCCGTAGATCGACGCGACAAAGTTCAGATTCTCCTGCAGCGAGAGATGCGGATAGAGCACGGAGAGCTGCGGCATGTAACCGATCCGTCGGCGGTCGGTCACCGAGAAGTCCACGGGCCGCTTGCCGAAGACGGTGATCTCGCCCGCCGTCGGTTGCTGGATGCCCGCCAAGAGCCTGATGGTCGTGGTCTTGCCAGAGCCGCTCGGTCCGATGAATCCGAAGATGGAGCCCTCCGGCACGGAGAGGTCGATATCGCGCACCGCAAACTCCTCGCCGTACTGCTTCGAGACCCCAAGCGCCTCGGCGATCATCGCTCGCGAGTCCTGCGCCCCGGCGCTTCCCCCTGACGCCGCGCGGCCTGAGCGCCTGCCCGATTGTCCATCCGATGGCTCGGTCATCCGACTGCCTCCTCTCAACAGGGACCGCGCCCGCCTAGCGCTCCGTTCTCGCGTACCCCGAACAGGTCCGTGGGAACCTCCCGGTGCGCGAATGGGAATTTCTTCAAGGACCGGGGATGCGCGGATTGAACCAACCGTCCAGGTGAGGTTGAGGAGGAGGTTGTCATCGGTGTGACTCATTCGTTAGGCTAACACCAATGTCATCTCGCACTTGGCTCCGCGCTGGGCTCGCCGGACTGCTCGTCATGCTCGCTCTGGGGGCACCGACCGGCGGAGGTATCGACGCCGCGCGAAGCTATCGCCGCATCATCGACCTCACGTTCCCCGTGAGGGCTTCGTCGACGTATCGCAATGACTATCACGCGGGGCGCTCCGGAGGCCGGGTACACCGCGCGACGGACATTTTCGACCGCGCGGGGCGGGGCGTGTTCGCCGCTCGGGGGGGCCGCATCATTTGGATCCCCTCCTATGAGCACTACACCGCCGGATACGCCATCCAGATTCTGGGAGACGACGGTCGCGTGTACGCCTACTATCACTTGGGGCCGGCGGGGGGGTCGACCGGCCGGGCGTACGCGCGTGGCCTGGCTCTGGGGTCCTACGTCAAGCGTGGACAGCGCATCGGCGTCGTGGGTGACTCCGGCAACGCGCGCGGAGGCGCGCCGCATCTGCACTTCGAGATCCACGACGAGACGGTGCGCGATCCCTACGAGAGTGGTCGCATCAACCCCTACTTCTCGCTGCGGGCGGCCGAGCGCCAGGGGGATTACGCCCGGGGGGCCGGCCCCGCATCCCGCCCCCAGCGCAAGCCCAGCGCCGACGGTGTGCTGCGCCGGGGCGAGCGCGGTGGCGCCATCCGCATCTGGCAGCGCCGTCTCAACAAGGTCGGCTTCCGGACCGACGTCGATGGGGTCTTCGGCCCGATGACCCATCGCGCCACTCGGCGCTTCCAGCGGTCGCGACGGTTGACGGCGGACGGCCTGGTGGGGCCCAGGACCCGCACGGCCATGCGGCGAGCGGAACGCGCCGTGAAGAATCGTCAAGCGAGGCCCGCGAGCACGGCCGGTCCCGTCCTCCGGCGCGGTGACCGTGGGTCCGCGGTCAGGACCTGGCAGCGCCGCCTCAATCAGATCGGTTTCCCTACCGGTGTGGACGGCATCTTCGGACGCGCCACCGAGGCCGCCACGCGCAGACTGCAACGTGCGCGCAACGTCAAGGTGGATGGGATCGTCGGGCCCACGACGCGACGGGTCGCCGTGCGCGTCAAGGCGGGCCCCTCACGGGGAAGGAGTGCGCCGCAGCGCGCGGCCACCGGCCCCACGCTGCGTCGCGGTGATCGTGGAGCGGCGGTCAAGCTGTGGCAGGCGGCGCTCTCACGCGCGCGCTTGCGCACCGCGGCGGACGGGGTCTTTGGTCCGCGCACCGTCAGGCACACCCGTCGCTTTCAGCGCCGCCACGATCTGACGGCGGATGGTGTCGTCGGGGCGCGGACCCGGCGCGCGATGGCCCGTTACGGACGGTGAAGTCGCCTCTCCGCGCTGACCGCCCCGCCCGGTCGCGGTGCCCGCCCTTGCGGCCGGTCCTTCAGGGACGGCTCATGAGCCAGTGCGTCGGCCCGTCGGGCAGCAAGCGCGCGTGAGCGTCCTCGATGACGAAGCCGTGCCGCTCGTAGAGCCGCACGTTCTCGATCCGGCTGGTCTCCAGATACGCCGGCTCACTGTCGGTGTCAGCGCGTTGAAGGCCATGCCGCAGGAGTCGCGACCCGATGCCCTGCCCCACGCGAGCGGGCTCAACGGCCAAGACTTGCAGGTACCAGGCGTGACGCGAGCCGAAGCGCGCGTCGACGTTCGCTCCGAACTGGGCGAACCGGCGGGCGGTGCGCGGTGCCGCCGCCATCGTGCGCAGCAGGACGGGTGTCGCCCGCAGCTTGCGCGCCAGGCTCATCGGATAGGCATCCGGTCTCAGCCACACCGCAACCCCGGCGAGGGTGTCTCCGTCGTCGTGGTCCAGGGCGGCGTCGACCTCGCCGTGAGCGAGCGCATCACGCAGAGGAATGCCGAAGAATCTTCGCAAGGCGCGCCGCCGGACCGCCAGGTCAGGCCAGAGGTCTGCGAACACCGGGTCGTGGCGCACGAATGCGTCGGCGAACAGCCGCTCCACCTCGGCCAAGCGGGTGCGTGGCAGGCTGTGCACTTCGATTGCCAGCGTCGGAGCCCGATCTCTCGTGCGACCGCGGTGCCCGGGAGCCTTCCGCGCACAACGGGCGCTGCGGCCTGGTGGCGCTGAAGCGTATCTGGATCTGATCCGGGAATGGTGCGCGACAGCACCCGCCGGCGCCGTTGCGCAGCGGGATGATCAGGAGAGGAGAAGACATGAGCAGCTCGCGGCGCTCGCACCGGCTCTATCGCTCCCGGCGACATCGGATGATCGCCGGCGTCTGCGGCGGCCTGGCCGACTACCTCGGTTGGAGCCCAACCCGCGTCCGACTCCTGACGTTGCTGTCGTTTCTCCTGCCCGGGACGCAGGTCATCATCTACATCGTCATGTGGATCGTGGTGCCCAACGAGCCGCGCCGATACTGAGCGCCATGCTCATCGAGCCGGGTCGCGCCGTCAGGCGCGATGAAGTGAAAGGGGAACAGCCTTCAAGCTCGGCTACGGCAAAACCTCGCGCATGCGCGAGTTCTTCCCGGTCGACATCCAGCATGTCTGGCATGCGTCGCGCCCGGGCAGGTAGGAACTCGCGCACGGGACCGGCAGTCTCCGTGCTCGGGACTGGGATCATGGGTGGGCCGATGGCGCGCAACCTGGCGCGGGCGGGCTGCGAGGTGACGGTCTGGAATCGCACGCGCGAGAAGGCCGAGGCGCTGACTGGCGAGGGTGTGACCGTGGCGGAGGACCCCGCGTCAGCCGTCGCCGACGCCTCGCACGTGGTGACCATGCTCATCGACGGCGAGGCGGTCGACGAGGTGATGTTCGGCCAGGGCGGCGCTGACGCGCTGGGCGACGACGCCCTCTGGCTGCAGATGAGCACCGTTGGCGTGGAGGCGACGGACCGGTTCACGGGGCTGGCCCAGGAGCGCAGCTTGCTCTTCGTGGACGCTCCGGTGCTCGGCACGAAACAGCCTGCGGAGAGCGGCGAGCTCGTGGTGCTGGCCTCGGGCCCGGAGGCGTTGCGCGAGCGCTGCGAGGTGATCTTCGACGCGGTCGGGAAGAAGACGCTCTGGTTGGCGGAGGCGGGGCAGTCCTCGCGCTTGAAGCTGGTCGCGAACGCCTGGATCCTGGCGCTGCTCGGCGGACTCGCTGAGTCGATCGCGCTGGCCGAGCAGCTCGGGCTCGACCCCCGCTCCTTCCTCGAGGCGATCGACGGAGGCCCGGTCGGCCCGCCGTACGCGGACCTGAAAGGCTCGGCGATGATCGACGGCGAGTTTCCCGCGGCGTTCCCGCTGCACCATGCGCTGAAGGATGCCGAGCTCATCCTGTCGGCGGCGAAAGGTGCCCAGGCCGACCGACCGCTCAGCCCAGTCCTGCGCGACCGCCTCGAGCGCGCCGTCCAGATGGGACACGGCGAGGATGACATGGCGGCCGTCATTCACGCGTGGTCACGGTGAGCGGCGGCATGCGCTCGCTGCGGCTCTCCCTGACCCTCTCGGGCGGTGCGGCGTTGGGCGCCTATCAGGCCGGTGCCACCGCGGCGCTGCTCACGGCCGCGCGGCACCTCTCGCGGGAAGACGACGAGCGCTGCGTCGTCGACGCGATGGGAGGGGCCTCCGCCGGCGCGTTGGTCGCGGCCCTGGGCGCGCACAGCCTGCTGAACGGGATCGACCCGGTCTGGCTGCTCCACAACGCCTGGGTCGATCGGGTCAACCTGCAGCTCCTGCGCTCCAGGGACGCCCGCGCTCCGTTGGGCTTCGAGAAGCTCAAGGAACGCATCGATCAGGTGCTCGACCCGCGTGACGACGACGGCTCGCCGGCGCACCGCGTCGATCAGCGCCAGGAGCGAAACATCGGCGTGCACGTCGCGCTGACCGGGCTGCAGGGCCTGCAGTACAGGGTCTCCGGCCTGCGCAGCTCCGAGCAAGTCACCGCCACGACCTATGTCGATTGGGCGGAGTTCCAGCTGGAGCCCGGCGGCGGCAAGGAGCAGCTGCTCCAGCCGGAGGGGCGAGCGCCCTTCGACTTCGTGCTGGCCTCCGCCGCGAACGCGGGGGCGTTCGGTCCCCGGCTGCTCGATCGCCGTCACGAGGAGGAGGAGTACCGCGAGCGGGGGGTCACGAACTTTCCGTCATCCGGGCGATTCTGGTACACCGACGGCAGCACCGTGCAGGCCAACCCGCTCGGCCGTGTCATGGGGGCCGCCGACAGCCTCGACGCCTCGGAGGGCGCCGACGTACGCCGGCTGAACCTCCTGATCGACCCGCGCTCCAGCGACCCCTCAAGTGGCCAGGCGTGGGTGGATCCCGACTATCGGCCCGCGTGGACCGCGGCGCTGGCCAGGACGCTCTCGATCATTCCGAACCAGATCCTCTATGACGATCTGCGCCGGGTCGAGAAGGCGAACTCCCGCCTGCACTGGGCGAAGCAGGCCGCCGAGGAGCTGGCGCCCCATCTGCACCAGGACGCGCGCGAGGCGCTGGCGGGCTTCCTCCGCCAGGCTGAGGCGGACCGGGCGGTGCTGCGGCCCGGGTCCGACGAACAGAAGAGCGAGGAGCACGACGCGCCGGCGCAGGGCGCCGACGACGGACGGAGCATCGAGGAGCTGCTGCGCAGCGCGTTCGAGGAGGTGGCCGGCCTGCAGAACAAGCGCTGGGTGGACGTGGACGTGATCTCGCCGCTCTTGCTCGCGGAGGGGGAGGAGTCGGTGCCCAACCTGCTCGCCGGCGAGATTCTCGGTGACTTCGGGGGCTTCGCGAGCCGTCGCCTGCGCGAGAGCGACTTCGTCCTCGGGTTCGACAGCGTCTCGGCTTGGATGCCCGAAGGCCTCGATCACGCAGGCCTCGACACCGACGAGATCGAGTCGACCATCGAGGCGGTGGAGCAGGCGCGCCTTGCCGGCTGGCCCGACGAGCTCATCGGCGAGACGCAGGTGAGCGATCTGCCGCTCTCCGACCGCTTGCAGCTCGCTGTTCTCGCTGGTCAGCTGATCCGCGTCATCGCCCGTGACGCGTGGAAGGCGCTGCGCGGCTGATGAGCGCAGCGCAGCGGCTGCAAGGCCGGTTGCTGGTCGCCACGCCGCGCCTCACCGACCCGAACTTTCGTCGGACGGTGATCTACATGATCGACCACCGCGCCGAGGGGGCGGCGGGGGTCGTCGTGAACCGTCCCTCCGAGATGGCGGTCAGTGAGGTGGTCCCGGCCTGGGAGGAGGCGGCCGTGCCGCCCCGGCGGGTCTTCTTCGGTGGCCCTGTCGCGCCCGGGGGTCTCGTCGCGCTGGCGCCCGACGTGGCGCCGCTCTCCGACGGCATGAGCATCGGCGTGGTCGACCTGGGCAGGCCCTCGTCGTCGTCGGCCGGGCGTATCAGGGTCTTCGCCGGCCACGCGGGCTGGGGGAGCGGGCAGCTCGAGAGCGAGCTGGAAGGCGGTTCCTGGTTCGTGGTCGACGCCATGCTCGACGACGTCGTCGACGAGCAGCCGGACCGGCTGTGGGAGAGGGTGCTGCGACGCCAGGGCGGGTTCTTCACCAACGCCACCGACAAGCCGTCGATGAACTGAGCTACTCCACCGTGGAGGTCGCGAGTGCGAGCATGCGTGCCGGCAGCTCGTCGGAGAGGCGGTAGAAGACCATCCGACCGGCCCGGCGGTTCTGCACGAGCCCACCCGTACGCAGGTGCCGGAGGGCGTAGGAGACGGTCGTCTCAGGAGTCTCGATCGCGAGCGCGAGGTCGCCCACGCAGAGCTCGCCCCCCGCCAAGAGCGCGGACAGCAGGCGTGTGCGCACGGGGTCGCCCAAGAGTCGGAAGATCTCCGAGACGGCATGTGCGCGCTCCCGGTCGAGCGCGCCCGAACGGGCGGCTTCGACCCGCGCGGCCTCAACGGGGTGCGCGTGGCTCTCTTGGTCCGCGGTGGTCACGTGCCTCCTTCCTCAGGGGATGATAACCGTTGCGGTAGCCTCTCATCCTCACATCTGCACGAATGTATGATTGTGCCGCAGAACTGACCGACGGAATCGAACCTCAGGCCGCCCGAGCATCGGAGAGACGCATGCTGTTGGCCTTCGTCGCCGCGCTGACCGTGACGGCGGGTGTGTTCAGTGTGATGCTCGCCGTGCGCCTCCTGCGGCCCCATGACGAGCTCGGCACAACCTGGTCGCACGGCGTGCCGCTGCTCGGCGGACAAGCGCCCGAGACACATGCCTGGAGCCGCTTCCACGCCCGCTACTACCCCATGGCGATCGTCCTCATCGCGTTCGAGATGGAGATGATGGTCATGTATCCGTGGGCGGTCGTGTATGTGGAGCTGGGCGCCAAGGCGCTCGTGGAGATGGCCGTTTTCCTGACGATCCTCTCGCTCGGCATCCTGTATGCCTGGCGCGAGGGCGCCTACCGGTGGCAGTGAGCCGGCTCGCGCGCCTGGCGGCCGCCGCGCCGGTGCCCGTCTTCGCGGCGCTGGGGGCGGGTGCCCGCGGCCCCGTCGAGGAGCTCACGCTCTCCGACGACGTCACGCTCGTGGACTCCCCGCGGCACGCGACCGTGCTGCTCGTGGTTGGCGCCGTGCCGCGGTCGCTCATTCGGCCGCTCAGCCAGGTGCACGACCAGCTCGCCCATCCCCGCGCGACCGCGTGGTGGAGCTCTGAGGAGGCCACCCTCGATCCACTGCCGCAGGCCACGCTCATTCGCGCCGAGAGCGACGTGGTCCTCGCTGTGGGTGGGCTGCACGCCGCACTGCTGCGCGGCGAGCGCGCTTCAGAGCTTGACGTGCTGCCCGACGAGCCCGCGAACCCCTGGCGAGGGCTCGGCGCGAACGGGCAGGGCGGCGAGGGGATGATGGGCGGCACGCCCTACGGCCGTCCCATGGCGATGACCGGTGAGGACCGCGACGGGCTGCCGCTCGATCAGCTCCATCTCAGGCTGGGTCCGTTCCTGCCTGCGTTTCCAGCCGGCCTCGTGCTCGATACGGTCATCCAGGGCGACGTGCTCCAGGAATGCGCAGTGGTCGGCAACCCCTTCGAGAGGGACGAGCTGCTCGGTGGGGCGCTCACCGCGACGCCGCCGGACCCGGAGCGGACGCTCGCCGCCATGGAGCGCGCGCGGGCGCGTCATCACCTGCACGGGGTCGCCAGAACGCTGCGCCTGCACGGCCTTGACGCGCTCGCCCGGCGGACGCTCGCGCTGGCCATGGCGCCGCCCGACGACGGTGATCGGGTGAGGTACCTGGCCCACCGGCTGGAGCGCAGCACCGCCCTGCGGTGGGCCACCGAGGGTGTCGGACGCATCGACCCGTCGGCGGCGGAAGCGGTGGGCGGGATCGTCGCCCGAGCGGCGGGATGGTCTTCCGACGCTCGCAGCGATGATCCCGTGTACGCCGAGCTGGGCTTCACGCCGATCTTCCGCCATGGCAGCGACGCGCAGGCGCGCTGGCGTCAACGGCTTGCCGAGGCGGCGCAGGCGCTGGATCTGGCGGCGGCCGCGGGCGAGCGGCGGAGCGACGGGGCCGCGCTGGAACTGCCGTGGGGCGATGATGACGCCGATCGCAGGCTGCTCGACCTGCTGCCCGGCCTGCTCACCGGCCAGGAGCTCGGCGACGCCATGACCACCCTGGACAGCCTCGACCTCGACCTGGAGCGCGTGGCGCGCGCCGTCGCACGGACGGAGCGCGCCTGATGCCGCTCGCCTCCGTCTACGCGAACGACTGGCTCGCGATACCGGTCCTGCTGGCGGTGGTCGTCGGAGGGGTCTATCTCGTCAGCGTGCTCGACGAGCTCTTCGGAGAGGTGGTGAGCGGTAGCCGTCCGAACCTCGGACGGTCACTGCGGCTGCCGGTGCGCCAGGCGGCGCTGCTGCTGTGCCAGAGCGCCACCCGCACTGAGCACCCCGACCGCATCCTCTGGCCGGTGGCGCCCGCCGCCTACGCGGCGCTGGCGGCCGCCGGCATGGCCGTGATCCCCTTCGCTGAAGGCTTCGCGGTCGCCGACGTCCGGACCGGCATCGTGGTCTTCGGCGCCGCGGAGGTGCTCACCTTCGTGGCCGTTTACCTGCACGGCTGGTCGGCGAACGCGCCGTTGGCGCTGATCGGCGGCTACCGCTCACTGGTCCAGGGCTTCTCCTTCATGCTGCTCTCGATGTTCGTGCTCATCGGCGTGGCGCTCCCGGCACGCTCGCTCTCGGTCGGCCAGATCGTGGAGGCGCAGAGCGGGCTGTGGAACGTGGTGCGCCACCCGTTGGGGCTGCCGCTGTTCCTCGTGGTGGGGCTCGGCGCCGCGCTGTGGGGGCCCCTGCGCCTGCCGGACAGTCGCGAGCTCGCCGGGGGGACAGTCGGCGAGGTCTCGGGCCCGCAGCGCCTGGCGTGGGAGTTCGCACGGCGGGCGATGCTGGTCTCCTACGCGGTCATGGCCGCCAGCGCCTTTCTCGGCGGCTACCTGGGGCCCTGGCTCCCCGGTCCCGTCTGGCTGCTCGGCAAGTCCGTCGCAATGCTCGCCGTGTTCGTGGCGCTCGGACACCTCGTCGGGCGGGTCCGTCCCGAACGCTTCATGGCCCAGGCTTGGACGGTGCTCCTGCCGCTCTCCTTTCTTGACATCCTCATCGCCGGTGTGGAGGCGCTGCCATGAATCCCGAGACATCCCTCTGGACCGACCTGGCCTTCTGGGCGTTCGGCCTGGCCGCGGTCTGGTACGGCTGGCGGGTCTTCCGCACCGACTCGATGGTGCGGGCCACGTTCGCTCTGCTGGCGTCGTTTTTGAACGTCGGCGCGATCATGGTGCTGCTGCTCGCCGAGTATCTCGGCACGGCGCTCTTCTTCATGATGGCGGTGGAGATGGCCGTCATGGCCATCTTCATGGTCGCGTTCATGATGAACCCGGCCGGCCTCAACCCGATGCAGATGGTGCACCAGCACCGCTTCGCGATCGTGGCGGGAGCCGCCACCTTCGCCGGACTGGCCGGCCTCGGCTTCGCCGTCGACTTCCCCGACCGGCCGCTGATCATCGCGGCGGACACGATCCAGCAGTTGGGCTTCGAGCTGATGGGCTCGTCGATGCTGGTGATGCAGTCCATCGGCGTGACCCTGCTGGCCACCATGATCGGCGCCGTCGTGCTCTCGTCGAAGTGGGGGCGTTACGGCGATTCCGACGCGGGCTCCGTGCCGCCGTCCCTGGACCCCGAGCAGCGCGAGGAGGACCGGTCATGACGCTCGCCACGCTCCTGCTGATCGCCGCCGGGCTGATCGGCGTCGGGGTGTACGGCGCGCTTTCCCAGCAGTCCTTCGTCATGATCATGATGGGCTTCGAGCTGATCATCAACGGTGTCCTGCTCGCGGGCGTGGCGTTCTGGGCGCTCGCGACCGCGGGTGAACCCAGAGGGCAGGTGCTGGTCATCGTCGGACTGCTCGTCATGGCGATCGAGGCGGCCATGGGCTTCGCGCTGGTCGTGAACGTGTACCGCGCGCGCGGCGCGGACACGACCGAGGGCATCGACTCGATGAGCCACTGATGCGGCGAGTACGGATCTCGGACCGGCTCGCGCCCCGCTGGCGACGGGCGAGGCCCGCATGACCTGGTCGCTGGCGTTGCTGCCGCTCTGCGCCGGCCTGCTGCTGTGGGCCTGGCAGGCGGTCGCGGGCCGACGCAGCGTCGCCACCACCCGTCTAGTCCTGGCGGGCGGTGCGGCGTCCACCCTGGTCGCGCTCGGCGCGCTGGCCGGCTGGGCGACCGTGCTGCACGCGCGCGCCGAGGCCGCCTTCGGCGCCGGGCTGGTGCTGAGCGCCGAGCTCACGGCCGAGGCCGGGGTCGTGACGGTGCTCGTCCCCGTGATCGCGCTGCCGATCGTCGTCTACGCCGTCTGGCACGAGGAGGCGGCCGCGCTCCCACGGCTGGTCGGGCTGCTGCTCGTCTTCACCGGCGCGATGGAGCTGCTCGTCGTCGCAGCCGACCTGCTCACCCTGCTCATCGGGTGGGAGCTCGTGGGCGCGCTCTCCTGGGCGCTGATCGGCTACGAGTGGGAGGAGATCGAGAACCCGCAGCAGGCGGCGCACGCTTTCAACGCCACCCGCTTCGGCGATCTCGGCCTCTTCGTTGCGGCGGGAGCGGCCTTCGCCTCCGTCGGCAGCCTCTCCTACGCCGAGCTCACCGTCCTGGACGGCACGGCGCTCGACGTCTTCGCGGGCGGCATCCTGCTCGCCGCGGCGGCGAAGTCTGCCCAGGTCGTCTTCGCGCCGTGGCTCTTCTCGGCGATGGCGGGTCCCACGCCGGTCTCGGCGCTGCTGCACGCCGCCACGATGGTGGCGGCTGGGCCGTACCTGCTCGTGCGGCTCTTCGACGTGCTCGACGGCGCACCCTGGTTCGGGCCGGCGACGCTGGCGATCGGCCTTATGACCGCGCTCGCGGCCGGCGCCGTCGGAGCGTTGCAGCATCACGCGAAGCGTCTGCTCGCTGCCTCGACGTCAGCGCAGTACGGGCTCATGTTCGTGGCCGTGGGCGCGGGCTATCCGCTGGTCGCCCTCATCCATCTCGTCGCGCACGCCGCGCTGAAGGCGCTGCTCTTCCTCTCCGCCGGTGTCGGGCAGGCCGCCACCGGCAGCTACGAGCTCGCGCGGATGCGGTTGGGCTCGCGTCTGCCGGTCACGGCGCTCCTCACGCTCGTCGGCAGCCTCGCCCTGGCCGCCATCCCACCGCTGGGCGCCGCCTGGTCCAAGGAGAGGGTGGTCGCCGCCGCGACCCACGAGGCGGTCTGGCTGGGCGTCGTGACGCTCGGCGCGGGCGCCCTCTCGGCGGTCTACGCGACCCGGTTCCAGTTGCTGGCGTTCGGACCGACCCGCAGTGAGCAGCCGTCTCCGCGGCCGCTGGTGCGGGGTCCGTACGCGGTGGAGACCGGCGCGCTCGCCTACCTGGCGGCGCTCTGCGTCGGGCTGGGGGCGCTGTGGTGGCCGGCGAGCAGGCGGGCGCTGGAGGACTGGACGGGCTCAGTCGTGCCGGCGGGTGCCACCTGGGAGGTCGTCGCCTCGCTCGCGCTCGCCGCCGCGGCGATCTACGCCGTCTGGGCGGCGGGGCGTCGCCAGCGCCTGCTCCAGCCGACACTGCTCGGGCCCGGGCGCGCCGTGGCCGAGTGGTTCGGACTGCCCACCGCCGTGCGCCGGGTGGTCGTGGACCCGTCTCTGGCGCTCGCGCACGCGCTCGCGCGCTTCGATGACCGCGTTGTCGACGCCGGCGTCGGTGGGGTGGCCGTGCTGGCGGGGCGGGCGGCGGGTGCGCTGGCGCGCTCCGACGACCGGGTCGTCGACGCGGGTGTCCGAGGCGTCGCCGCGCTGACGGGGTGGGCGGCAAGAGTGCTGGCAGGTCTCGGCGAGCTCGGCGTCGACGGGTCCGTGCGCCTGCTGGTCGCCACGGTCGCGGGCGCGGGCCGCGACACCCGACGTCTGCAGACCGGGATGCTGCATCAGTACTACATCATCGTGGCCGTCGGCGTGAGCCTCGCCTTCGTCGTTGCCGCTGTCTGGAGGTAGACCGTTGCTGACCGCCGCCATCTTCATCCCACTCGCGGGGGCGCTCGCGCTTGTCGCGACCCGCGACTGGACGGCGAGGGCGGCGAGGGCGTTCGCCGTTGCGGTCGCCGCGGTCCCGCTCGTCCTGCTCATCGTCGCGTGGCTGCGCTTCGATCCCGGTGCCGGTGAGCTCTTCCAGCTCGTCGAGGAGGTCGAGTGGATCCCCACTCTCGGCGTCGCCTACCGCGTCGGCGTCGACGGTATCGCACTCTCGCTGGCAAGCCTGACGGCGCTGCTCTTCGTCGCCGCGGTCGCCTTCCCCGCGGAGCACCAAGGTCGGCCGCGTCAGTACTACGCGTGGTTCCTCTTCCTGGAGATGGCCTCGCTCGGGCTCTTCCTGGCCCTGGACCTGCTCGTCTTCTACGTCTTCTTCGATCTCAGCCTGGTCGGGATGTACTTCCTGATCGGCCTGTGGGGTCACGGCGACAGCAGGCGCGCGGCGCTGAAGTTCTTCGTCTACACGCTGGCGGGCTCGCTCTCGATCCTGCTCGCCATCCTCGGGCTCGTGCTGGCCACCGACCCGATGACCTTCGACATGGCGGCGCTCATCGAGCAGCAGCCGCTGGCCGGCACCGGCGCACGGGCCGGCTTCGCGCTGCTCGGCTTCCTGCTCGGGTTCGGCATCAAGACGCCGGTCGTGCCGTTCCACACGTGGCTGCCGGCGGCGCACGTCGAGGCGCCCGCGCCGGCCTCGACCATCCTCGCGGGGGTGCTGCTCAAGATGGGCACCTTCGGGATCATCCGCATCCCGCTGGCCATGCTGCGCGAGTCCTTCGCCGAGTACGCCTTCTTCATCGGCGTCGTCGGGGTGGTGAGCATCCTCTACGGCGCGCTCGTCGCGCTCGGTCAGGACAACCTGAAGCGACGGATCGCCTACACGTCGGTGAACCACATGGGCTACACGATCCTCGGCATCGCCGCGGCGGGTGGCCTGCTCACCGGCAGTGAGCAGGCTCGTCAGCTCGCGCTCACCGGCGCGACGGTGGAGATGGTGGCCCACGGCCTCATCACCGGCGCGCTCTTTCTCATCACCGGGTCGTTCTGGCAGCGCGCCCGGGACTACGAGATGGACCACTACGGCGGGCTGGCCCGGCAGGTGCCGATGCTGACCGGCGCCTCCGTCCTGGCCTCGTTCGCGAGCCTCGGCCTGCCGGGGCTGGCGGGCTTCGTCGCGGAGTTCCAGATCTTCGTGGGCACGTTCGCGGTCTTTCCCTGGTTGGCCGCGATCGGGCTGCTCGGCATCCTCATCACGGCCGCGCTCTTCCTGCAGCTGCTCCAGCGCGTCTTCTTCGGGGAGCTGCCGTCCCGGTGGTCCGATCTGTCCGACCTGGCCGGCTCCGAGGCGGCGACGCTCGGCGTGCTGCTGGCGCTGGTCGTGCTCATCGGCGTCTTCCCCCGCTGGCTGCTCGACGTGATCGCGTCCGGCTCGCGCCTGCTGCTCGGGAGCTAGCCATGCCGATACCCCACATCGTCCCCCAGATCGCGCTCGTGGTAGGCGCGATGCTCGCGCTGGTGGTCGTGATCTTCCTTCCCCGCCGTCTGCAGGCCGTGGGCGCGCCGCTGGCGCTGGTCGCTTTGGCGGTGGCGGTCGTCACCCAGGCCGACCTCGCGGCAGGGGAGGGGCTGCTCACCTTCGACCGCCTCTGGGCGCTGGACGGCGCCACCTCGAGCGCAGCCATCATCATCTGCGTCGCGACGGGACTCGTGGTCCTGCTGGCGCCCGAGTGGCTGCGCTCCGACGCCCGCCACGGCGAGTACTACCCCCTGCTCTTGCTCTCCGCGTTGGGCGCCATCGTCATGGCGGGCGCGGCGGATCTGAACGAGCTGATGATCGGGCTGCTGATGGCGACCGTCCCCGGCTACGTCCTCGCCTCCTACCACCGGCGCTCGGCGCTCTCGGCGGAGGCCGGCATGAAGTACTTCCTGCTCGGCGGGCTGACGAACTCGCTCATGCTCATCGGCCTCACCATCCTCTACGGGCTGGCCGGCACGACGCTGTACGCCGACTTCCCCTCGTCGCTGGCGCAGCGCCCCACCGCAGCGCTCGTCGCCGCGGTCGGCCTCGTCGCCGTCGGATTGGCGTTCGAGCTCGGAGCGGCGCCCGCGCACGCGTGGATCCCCGACGTCGCCGAGGGCGCGCCCGCCCCTTCCGCCGCCTTCCTCACGGTCGTGCCAAAGATCGGGGCGTTCATCGGGCTGGCGCGGCTGCTCTCGGTCCTGCCGCCCGAGGCGGTCGGCTGGCGTCCGCTCGTCGCGCTGCTCGCGGCGGTCACGATGACCCTGGGCAACCTCGCCGCGCTGAGCCAGGAGGACGTGCGCCGGGTGCTGGGCTGGTCCAGCGTCTCGCAGACCGGCTACGGCCTCATGGCCATCGTGGCGCTGGGCCGCAGCGAGCTGGCGCTGCCCGCGCTGCTCTTCTTCCTGCTCGCCTACGCCGTGGCGAACATCGCCGCGTTCGGGGTCGTGACCGAGCTGCGTGGGCGCACGGCGCTGAGCGACTACGCCGGGCTCTCCCGCTCGCGTCCCTGGCTCGCCGCGGCGCTCGTGCTCGCCATGCTCTCGCTCGTCGGCATCCCCCCGCTGGTCGGCTTCGCCGCCAAGCTCAACCTTTTCGTCGCCACGATCGAGGCGGGCTACGCCTGGCTCGCCGCGCTGGCCGTGGCGAACACCGTCGTCTCGCTCGTCTACTACCTGCGGGTGGCGGCGCCGATGTACTTCGGCACGCGGACCCGGCCCGTCGCCGTGCTCGGTCAGAGCGCCGCCACGAGCGTGGCGCTCGCCGTCGGCGGCGTCCTCGTGCTCGGCCTGCTGGCGGGACCGCTCTTGAGCGCCTTCTCGGGGGCGGCGCTGCTGCCCTGATTCGTGGACAGGAGCACAAGCCCCCCGGGTACCTAGGGAGCGTTCGTTGGAAGGTCCAGCCCCTTCTGAGACCCTTGACCCTCCAACGAACGTCTCGTAGGGGTCCCGCCGCCCGTAGGCGATCCCGCCGCCTGTCCTGCCGACCTCCCACCCGCGGGAACGGCTCAACCTCTACGGTTCGCTGCGGACGCTCGAGGAGGCCGGATGCCGGAACGGAACCGCAGCACCTCTACGCCGGTCGACCTGCCGGCGCTGACCGCGCTCGAGGGCGAGCTCGCACCGAACGGTGACTACGACGCGTGCGCGCTCGACGGTCTGGATCTGCGCGGTCAACGCGCCGACCGTGCGCGCCTCACGCAGTCCCGGGTGCGCGAATACCAGCTCGACGACGTCAGCCTGCGTGACGCGTTGATCGCCGAGTGCATCTTCGAGCGCGTCGATGCGGTCAGCTTCAGCACCGTCGGCGCGACGTGGCGGGACGTCGCGCTGTCGTGGATGCGGATGGGTAACTTCGAGGCCTACGACGCCGACCTGACCAGGGTGACCGTTCGCGAGAGCCGTTTCGGCTTCGTCAACCTGCGATCCGCGCGGCTCACGGACGTGCTGTTCGACCGCTGTGTGATCACCGACCTCGACCTGGGCTCGGCCACGGCGCGACGCGTCACCTTCGCGGGCTGCCGGTTCGAGCGGGTGGACTGCTTCCAGGCTGATCTGGAGGACGTGGACCTGCGCGGCGCCGAGGCCGGGGAGGTCGTCGGCGTCGGTCATCTGCGCGGCACGGTGATGAGCCCCTCTCAGCTGGTCGCCCTGGCGCCGGCGATGGCGGCGCATCTGGGAGTGACGATGCGCGACGATGAGGAGGCGCTGAAATGACGCGCGCACAGACCGGCACCCATCGATCGCTGCCGGATCCGCGCAACGCCGATGTGCTCGTGTGGATCAACGGCCGGCTCGTCCCGAGGGAAGAGGCGCGCATCTCGGTGTTCGACTCCGGCTACCTGGTCGGGGACGGCGTCTGGGAGGGCATCCGCCTGCACGCTGGCGAGTTCGTCTTCCTCGATCGTCACCTCGACCGTCTCTTCCAGGGCGCCGCGGCGATCGGGATGGAGATCGGCCGCAGCCGCGCGGAGCTCGAGGCGATCCTGCGCGCGACCGTCGACGCCAACGGGATGCATGACGGCGTGCATCTGCGGCTCATGGTGACGCGCGGCGAGAAGTCCACCCCCAGCCAGGATCCGCGGCTCGTCGCCGGCGGGCCGAACATCGTCGTGATCGCCGAGCACAAGACGGCCGACCCGGAGGTCGCGGCC
Source organism: Euzebyales bacterium (assembly GCA_038233095.1). Taxonomy (GTDB): domain Bacteria; phylum Actinomycetota; class Nitriliruptoria; order Euzebyales; family Egibacteraceae; genus JBBSMR01. The sequence goes on along the minus strand of JBBSMR010000007.1, from coordinate 25,761 downwards.
TCTGGGATCCGGCTCTTCACGTCCACGGTGCGCCGCCCTCCTCCCTCGACGTTGGACCAGAAGCTGAACTGCCACTCGAAGCTGCACGAGGTGATCGCGCTGGTGCAGGCGTTGGAGGGCGGCGCGGACGAGGCGCTCATGCTTGACGTGCACGGCAACGTCGCCACCTGCAACGCCACGAACTTCTTCGTCGTGGTGAACGGCGAGGTGTGGACGTCCACGGGTGAGCACTGCCTGAACGGGATCACCCGCCGGGTCGTGCTCGAGCTCGCGACCGACCTGGGGATCGTCGCCCGGGAGCGGGGCTTCTCGCTCACCGACGTGTACGCCGCCTCCGAGGCCTTCGTGACGGGCACGTTCGGTGGCCTCACGCCGGTCGTCGCGGTCGACGGGCGGGTGATCGGGGCAGAGACGGTGCCCGGGCCGGTGACGGCGAGGCTGGCGGCGCGGTACGCCGAGCTGGTGGCGGCGGTGACGTGACCCTGCGGCTCGCGGTCTGGTCGGGACCTCGGAACGTCTCGACCGCCCTCATGTACGCCTTCGCGCAGCGCGGCGACACGCGCGTGCTCGATGAGCCGCTGTACGCCGCGTACCTCGCACGGGGCGAGGCGCTTGACCATCCAGGCCGCGAAGAAGTCTTGTCGGCGCAGCACACCGATGCCGAGCGGGTAATCGAGGAGTGCCTGCTCGGTCCGTGCTCAGCGCCGGTGCTCATGGCCAAGCACATGGCGCATCATCTGCGCGGGCTCGAGGACGCGCACGGCGATGGCTGGCCGTTTCTCGCGCACTTCACGAACGTGCTGCTGACACGAGCGCCACGAGCGATGCTCGCCTCGCTGGCAGCGAAGCTCGCCGCGCCCGATCTGGCCGACACCGGGCTCGTTGAGCAGGTCGCGGTCCTCGAGAGCCTTGTAGCGGTGGGGGAGACGCCCATCGTCATCACGGCGGAGCAGGTCCTAGCGGATCCCACTGGGGCGCTCACGGCGCTCTGCGCGCGAGTCGGCATCGATTTCGATCCGGGGATGATGTCCTGGCTCGCGGGTCCCAAGCCCTATGACGGCGTCTGGGCACGGCACTGGTACGCGGGCGTGCACCGCTCGACCGGCCTCTCCCCGCTTCGGGCCACGCCACGGGAGCTGCCCGCGGCCCTCGAACCCTTGCTCGCGGTGTGTGAGCCATTGCACGCCCGGCTCGCCGCCCACGTACTCGGGGGCTGAAGGCATGCAGGCAGGGTCGAACAGGGCAAGATGAGGTCACGCGGAGAGGAGCGCAGAAGATGGAGACCGATCAGGGACGCTTCAACGGCACGGAGGGGGAAGTCTTCTACCGCAGCTGGCGGGCCGACGATCCGCGGCATGTGGTGCTGCTCGCCCACGGCTACGCCGAGCACATTGGACGCTATGAGCACGTAGCCGCGACCCTCGTCGAGGGCGGCGCGGCTGTCTTCGGTCTGGACCACCTCGGCCACGGGCAGTCGGCCGGCGACCGCGTGGTGATCGAGACGTTCGACCACGTCGTCGATGACCTGCACGAGATCGGGTCCATGGCAAGGTCCTCCCACCCGGAGCTGCCGGTCGTACTCGTCGGTCATTCCATGGGCGGGCTCATCGCCACGCTGTACGCCGAGGAGCACGGCGAGGAGCTGAACGGTCTGGTGCTGTCCGCTCCCGTGCTGGGGGAGTGGGCGACCGTCGGCGAACTGCTGCGGTACGAGGAGATCCCCGAGACTCCCATCGATCCGGACACGTTGTCGCGCGACCCGGAGGTCGGCCGTGACTACGCGGAGGATCCTCTCAACTATCGGGGGGCCTTCAAGCGACCGACGTTGGAGGCGTTGCGCGCCGGAATGGCGAAGGCCACTGAACACGCGGACCGCATCACCCTGCCGGTCTTGTACCTTCACGGCGAAGAGGACGAGCTGGTGCCGCTGCAGCCGTCGCGTGAGGCCGTCGAGGGGTTCGCCTCGGACGATGTCGAGCGGCACTTCTACCCGGGCGCCCGCCACGAGGTCTTCAACGAGACAAACAGCGACGAGGTCCTGGGTCACGTGCGAGACTTCATCGAGCGGGTGACGTCGCGCTGACCGCGCGACCACCGCACGACCACACCTTGCACGCCCCGGCACGCAGTCACGCGGATCCCCTCCGGGGAGTCACGGTGCTACGGTCGAATAGACGGAGCTGTCGCTGTCGGTAGCCACCCGGTCAAAGGCTTCGGAGTGGCCTGCGGCCTCGATGCGGACTCAGTTGCCATGCGGCGCTGCTCGTGCGTCAAACCAGACGTGAGAAAAGAAGCGAGCCAGGCTAAGCTTAGCCAATGCTTGTCAACATGCATGAGGCCAAGAGCCAGCTGTCTCAACTCGTCCGACGGGTCACGGCCGGGGAGGAGATCGTCATCGGGCGCAACGGCGCGCCCGTCGCTCGGCTCGTGCCCTATCGGCAGATTCCGTCACCGCGTCATCCTGGCCGGCTCCGTGGGCGAATCGAGCTCGCCGCTGACTTCGATGTGACACCAGCCGACGTGATGGAAGCCTTCGAGGGGAGCCTGTGAGCCTGCTGCTCGACACGCACACGTTGCTGTGGTGGCTGGCTGGCGAACGGATGACTGACGCTGCGATCCAGGCCATCCAGCACACCGATGCGCTCGTATGCGTCAGCGCGGCGAGCATCTGGGAAGCAGAGATCAAGGCGACGGTCGGCAAGTTGCGGCTCGACGCCGACCTCGTCGAGGAGGTAGAGACTGAGGGCTTCGAACCCTTGGGCATCACCCTGATGCACGCGCGACGTGCCGGGCGGCTTCCGGCGGTGCACCGTGACCCCTTCGACAGGATGCTCGTCGCCCAGGCGCAGGCGGAGGGGCTGACGGTGGTGACCCGGGATCCCGTCTTCGACGCCTACGAGGTCGCGGTACTCGGCTGCTGACTGCCATGGCCACAGCGAAAGGTCTCGCATTGGCGCCTCCGTCGGTTACAACCACGGCAGGAAGCGTCGCCACCCATGGGAGGTCCTCGCGGATCTCGCTCTCCACGCGCACGGTTCGTGCAGAGATCCCATAGACGGCACATCTGTCCTGCCGCGCCACCTCCGGGAAGAACGCAGGCGGTGAGGTCGGCGGGTACTGGCTCGTCGACGCCACCGACCTCGCCGTCGCCCACAACTGCTCACAGACCTCGGTGGGATCGCGGTCGCTCGTCGTGACCACTGCGACGTCGGCGTCCAGGGACGGCCGCCGTAGCAGCCCATCGACCCGAACCGCTCCTGCGGCGCGATCAACCCGTAGCCGGCCGCGGCGACGGCCGGCAGCAGCACGAGAGCGCCAGCCACCGCAAACGTCGTACCCCAACGGGAACGGCGTCGACGTGGCAGGCGGCGCAGCTCAGAGACAGTGGCGTCACGATGGGCTCTTGACAGTGACCGCTCATCGGGCAGGTGCGCGTTGTTCATTGGTCCGCCTCCTTCGATTCGACAGCGCCTGGCCTGGCGACCGCGGTCTGGCTAGCGCCTCTGCGTCAAGCTCCCGCCGCCGTCGTCGGGCTCGCGACAGACGCGAACGCACCGTCCGACCGGCACACCGAGCGCCTCGGACGCCTCCGCGTACGACAAGCCGGCCCATGCGCACAGCTCGAGCACCGACTGATCGGCGGCGGACAGCCAACCGATCAGCTCACGGACTTGGGCCATCCTGCGTTCGTCATCGATCCGACCAGCGATCTCATCCTGGACGTCCGCGGCGACCTCGATGCGGGTGCGCGTCAGCGCCCGCCGGTAACGCAGTTGCGACCGCCACATGTTGCGCGCCACGTTGTGCGCGACCCCGATCAGCCACGGCAGGATCGACTCCTGGTGGAACCGCACGCGGCGGCGCTGCCGCCACGCCTCAAGAAACACCAGGGAGGTCACGTCTTCCGCAGCCGACCAGTCCGCGGTCCGACGGAACGCGAAATTGGCGATCGCGTCGGCGTGCCGCGCGAACAACACCGCGAACGCGTCGCCGTCGCCATCCCGGACCCGCTGCCACAGCTCCTGGTCGTCATCGTCCGGTTGGCTCATCACCTGTTCATGTCCGCAGCACCACCGACAGTTCCCTCGATTCGTGCTCAGCATCAGAGGTCCCGGCAGCCTGGCTCACTGCCACCTGCCGCTAGGCTCGGAGTCTCTTCACTGTCGAGCGCGAGCGCCCACTGACATGCTCCGATGAGCGGCGATCATGGTCAGGCGAGTGGCAGGCTTCGAACGCTGAGGTGGTCGGGTCCGATGGACGCGAACTACCGCCCTAGGCTCGCAACCACTGACCGCCGCCACTTCCCCGCGATAACGAAGGACGTTGACCTGGACCTCATGCCGCACCCGCCACGGTGACGGCTGGCACCATGTCCGAACGTGCTGAGCCACGGTGGCATGCGGACATCAGTACGGGTCAAGTCCTTCGCGTCTCGCCGCTGTGCTGGCGCGGGCGGCCTTCGGGAGGAACCCACTCGCTGTCCGGCGTGCGCAGGCAGGATGCCGGCTCGCAGAGGTCAGCGCCTTCTACGAGGCAGCCGCGAGCCAGCGGATCCATCCACTCGCGTCGTCGTCGGGGTAGCCCTCCGACACGTCTTCCAGCGCTGCGATGACCTGGCGAACGAACAGGTCGTGGCGGTGGCGCGGGAAGGTTGTGTTGGTGAACAACAGAAGGTCATGATGGCTCTCTCCGCCTTGTAGCCGGCGCTGGTGGCAGCGGAAGAAGTCCGGCACGTTGTCGGTCACCACCGCGCGGCCATCGTCGGCCGCGCGGTCTAGGAGAACGCAGTCGTCCATGCCCCGCAGATGCGCACATTGCGGATCCTGGACAGCGACCACGTCATGGCCTCGGCGGCGGAGCTGTTGAGCGACCACCGCCCCGATCATCTCATCGAGCAGCAGCCTCATGGTGCCCTTTATCGCCTCGCGACGCCTGGGGTCGCCTCACCCGAGCAGCGCCTGCTCAGCTTCATGGCGCTGCCGCAACGCTGCAGCCTCAGCTCGCCGGCGCTGGATCTGCTCGTCGATCTCTTCTCGATGCTCGGTGTAGTACGTGATCGCCACCCGAACCCGGGTAGGGTGCACGTCGAACCACGCGGCGGTCTCCGCCGCCCTGTCTTCACCCTGAGCCTCGAGGCCGGTGAGGATCTCAAGAAGCTCAGCGATATCCGGGCCGCCGGCCAGGCAGGCGACGCGCCCGTGCGCAGCGCTGTCGTGGAATATCACACCGGGGTGATCCACCATCCGCAGGCCCACGCCGCAGCCCACGTGTGATAGGGGGTGGGGAAGGCTGCCAGGATGCGTTTCCCCTGGTCAGCGAGCTTTGCGAGCTCGTGTCGGCGGGGGGACTTGAACCCCCAAGGACCGAAGTCCACATGGCCCTCAACCATGCGCGTCTGCCAATTCCGCCACGCCGACGGGCAAGTCCCGAGTATGCCACCGGCGGAGCGGGCGTCAAAGGCGACGCCGATGGCTCAGCCGACGGCCGTCCTGACCCGCTCGGCGTCGGCGCGCAGGCGAGCCTCGTCGTGGACCTGCCGACCCTGCCGGCCGTCCCAGCTCACGGGCAGCTCCAACCAGGAGCGGCAACCGCCGTAGGCCTCCAGGCGCGGCAGCCGGATCGGTTCAGGCAGCGCGACGGCGCGTACGATCAACGCCTGCAGGGCGTACTTCGGACGGAACGCGACACGGTCCTCGTGCACCGATGCCTCGGTCCAGATGTGCAGATCCGCGATCGCGGGCAGCCCGTCCAAATGGGCGACCTCCACGACGTCGACCAGGGTGAGCCCGCATCGCACGACGAAGCTCTCCTCATCGACGTCGGCCTGCCCCGGCTGCAGGAGGTCGGTGTGGACTGAGCGGACGCGCTCGGCATGGGCATGGGCCACCGTCGGGTAGAGCACGAAGCGGTCGGAACCCTCAGCGGCGAGCACGGAGAACGACTTCTCGTGGATGCCGCCCTTGCGCAGCAGCACCGTCTGGCGGCCGTCGAGCAAAGCGTGAGCCACGGCGCTCCATTCCTTCAGCGCCAAAGTGCGGGTGGTCGGGGACCGTTCGAGCTGACTCTCGGTTGTGGTCATGAGCGCCAGTGTAGGCAGCCTCGGTCAGGCGTCACGGGGCGGCACCGCTCAGCTCGACGGCGCCGGACCCTCGAAGGCGAAGCTGTCGATGATGCGACGGAATTCGTCGAGACTCGATCGGAACTCCCCGGAGGCGCTGACGGCAGTCATGACGTAGGCCCGGCCACCGCGCAGGGTGCTGACCTGCAGAAACGTGACCGGGGTACCGTCCTGCACGCCGGTGAAGCGGTGCTCCCAGGCGGGCTGGCCGCCCAGGCGGCTCCTGCTCGTCGCCACGGAGCGATAGCCATCGATCACCGTCTCGGTCTGCGCCGCTGCCAGCCGCGTCCAGCGCACCAACGTCATGTCCGGCACGCGTTCGACCACGACGTTTACGTTCGACCGGAAGCGGGTCTCAGGGACAGCCGGTCTCATCCCGATGACGTCGAGGCCGAACTCTTCGGCGCGGACCTGCCATCCGTCGGGGAAGGTCAATCCGTAGTCGTGCTCCTGGCTGGCGTAGTCACCGCCCTGCACCACCACGGGTGTGACCGTCGGACGGGGCTGCACGCTGACGGCTTCGTCCGCCCCGCTCTGGCACGCGGCGAGCAGCAGCGCGAGCGCCACCGCGACGCATCGCCCAATCACACTCAGGCCCTTCTCCGTTGCTTGCCTGCTCATCCGGACGATAGCGCGCGCTGAACGCCCACGAGCCGCCGGCGCTACCGTTGCGAACCATGGACTCAAGGGAGCGGGAAGCACACAGCGCGGGCATCCGGCACCCGGGACATCCCGACCCGCTCAGTCCTGGTGAGACGGTGCTGCTCCTCGACCGCAAGGGCCGGCGCTACCTCGTGGCGCTCGCTGAGGGCGCGGAGTTTCACTTCCACGGCGGCCGCGTCGCCCATGACGACCTGCTGGGCAAGGCCGAGGGCTCGCGTGTCCGCAGCGCAAAGGGCTCATGGCTGCTTGCCGTGCGCCCGACGGCGGCGGACTGGACGGTGAAGTCTCCGCGCGGCGCGCAGGTGATCTACCCGAAAGACCAGGCGATGATCGTCGGGCTCGCGGATCTCGCGCCCGGACTGACGGTCGTCGAGGCGGGCGCCGGCTCAGGAGCGTTGACTTGCGCGCTGCTGCGGGCCGTGGGTCCGACGGGACGGGTGCTCAGCTTCGAGCTGCGCGACGACTTCGCCGACGTCGCCGAGCGCAACGTCGCCCGTCGCTTCGGTGAGCGGCCGACCAACTGGGAGCTGCGCCGGGCCGACGTGGTCGAGGGCCTCGCCCCCGAGAGTGGCGACCGGCTGATCCTCGACCTGCTCGAGCCCTGGGCCGTGGTGAAACCCGCCGCCCAGATGCTCCGCCCAGGAGGCCTGCTCGTCTGTTACACACCGGGCATCACCCAGGTCATGCAGCTGCGGCAGGCGCTGGACGCGGACCCGCGCTGGGGCCTGGCCGCCACCAGCGAGACGATGCAGCGGGGATGGCACGTCGACGGTCTCGCGGTGCGGCCGGACCACCGCATGGTCGCCCACACCGCCTTCCTCACCGTGGTGCGGCGTCTCGCCGACTCATGAGCAACGGGGGTTGGCGCTCGGCAGCACCAGTCGGAAGCGACAGCCACCGGTGATGTTGCGAACGCTGAGGTGACCGCCAAGCGCCATGGTCAGGGAGCGGGCGACGCTGAGACCGAGTCCGCCACCGTCCCCCCCGCCGCGGAAACCGGCCTCGAACACCAGCGGCAGATCATCCTGGGGGATGCCGCCGCACTCGTCGGAGACCTCGACGCAGGTCTGACCGCGCAGCAGGCGGGCGTGCAGACGGACGGTCGCGGACGCCCCACCGTGGCGCACCCCGTTGTTGAGCAGGTTCCCCAGCACCCGGCGCAGAGGGTCCACGACATGCTGGGTGTTCTCAACCGCGCTCGTCGACCGCATGCTGAGGTTGACCTGTCGGCAGGTCGCGAGGGGCTGCTCGGCCGCGATCGCGTTGTCCAGGATCTCCGACAGGCGGGCCAAGCGCGGAGCGGTCGCGGTCGACGACACGCCGAGCCAGAGCTGCACGAGATCGTCGGTGAGCCGGCTCAGCCGCTCTGCCTGACCGCGCATCTGCTCATGGTGGGTTCTGAGCTCGTGGTCGGCAACGACGAGGCCATCCTCGAAGGCCTCGCACATCGCGGAGATCGCGCTGAGCGGAGCCCTCAGATCATGGACCAGTCCGGCCGTGAGGGAGCCGTAATCGAAGGGCGAGGTAGAGGCATCGGGTGTGAGTTCCAGTTCCGACCGAGATGCTGCCGCGCGCATGAGCCAACACAGCTCGACTACACGGCCGTGGTGGTCACGCAGCACGCCGCAGGTGACGTCGGCGGCGACGGGTGCGTCCCCGGCCGGCAGCAGCCACACGCGTCCTTGCTGGTCTCCCTGCACTTCCTGTTCCCAAGGGTGCGTGAAGGCGCGGTCGCGGTCGGCAGCGATGAAGTCCTGCACCGCCCGGCCACGGAGGGCGTCGGGGGTGCTGACCCGCAACAGCTGCGCGGCGGCGGGGTTGGCCTCCATGACGACACCGAGCGGGGTCGTGACGAGGTAGGCGTCTGGCGACCATCTGAAGACCGCGGCATGGCGGGGACGTGACCGTTCCGCACGGGGGGGCATCGTCATCCTTGCGTAATGGTAGCGCTTCGCTCTGTGATGTCCCTAAAGGAGGCCATGTACGAGTTCGGGGCCGATGCGAGGTGGGATGGGTGAGCGTTGGCACCCTCAGCACTCCAGGCGATAGCCGACACCTCGGACCGTCGCTATCAGTGGTTGAGCGGAGGGGGAGGGCGCCAGCTTCTCCCGCAACCTGTGCACGAGGGCGCGTATGGTCGCCACCTGACAGAAGCGGTCGCCCCAGACCCGCATCCCCAGCTCCGGCCGCGTGAACGTGCGATCGGGATGGCGCACCAGCAGCTCCAGGAAGTCGAACTCCAGCGGCGTCAGCTCAACCGGTTCGCCACCTCGCCGCACCCGCCGGCTGTGCACCTCGACTTCGACGTCGCGGCACGCCAGCGTCACCGGTTCGGGAGCGGACCGCTGCTGACCTGTGCGACGCAGGACCGCCTGGACGCGCGCCAAGAGCTCGCGGGGGGAGAAGGGCTTCGGCACGAAGTCGTCCGCTCCGGCGAGCAGCATCCGCACCCGGGTGGCGTCGTCGCTCCGGCTGGACAGCACGATGACCGGCACACCGCTCACCGCGCGCAGCCTTGAGAGCACGACGGTCCCATCGAGGCGCGGGAGGGAGAGGTCGAGTACCACCAGCTCGGTGGCCGCATCCAGCGACTGTGCCAGTCCGGATTCGCCGTCCTGGCGTATGCACGGCTCGAACCCGCCGTGACCCAGGTAGCGAGCGACGACGAGCGCCAGACTGCGGTCATCTTCCACGACGACGACACGGGCACGCCGGAAGGACTCCACCAACCCTTACCCCCTTGCAACGCTCGGCGTTGACCGAGCGGTTCACCGTTTTCGTGACAAAAGCATGACAACGTTGCATTGTACGCTTCTTAGCCCGTATCCATGAGCCCTCGTCGTTGAGAGGGCTGACATGGAGCGCAGAACGGGCAGGCAACGCGGCTGCCGGTACCGCCTGGCGGCGTTGCTCCTCGCGGTGCTGGCCGCCGCGTGTCAACCGGCGCTGGCCTTGCCCGAGGACGACCGGCCGACCGTGCTCACCACGATCAGCATCCTGGCCGACTTCGGCCGCGCGGTCGCCGGAGAGCACCTGCGCGTCGAGAGCCTGGTCGAGATCGGTGGGGATCCCCACACCTTCGAGCCGCGCCCTTCGGACGCCGCGCGCATCACCGAGGCCGACCTGATCGTCCGCAACGGCTTGGGGCTGGAGCACTGGCTCGACCAGCTCATCGACGACGCGTCCGCGCAGCGTCCGGTGGCCACACTCACCGACGGCCTCACCGCCGCGAGGAACGGCGCTGCACCCGATCCGCATTTGTGGATGGATCCGGAGCTGGCCTCCGAGTACGTCGACCGCATCGCCGAGGCGTTCTCGGAGCTCGATCCCGCTCATGCCGCCGCCTACCACCGCAACGCCGCCGCCTACCAGCGTCGGCTGGCTCGCCTGGATGCCGAGATGGCAGCGCTCCTCGACGATGTGCCGGCGCAGCGACGCCGGCTGGTCACGACCCACGACGCGTTTCGCTACTTCGGCGAGCGCTACGGGCTCAAGATCGTCGGCACGATCTGGTCGGTCTCGACCGAGCGTGAGCCCTCGGCACGGGAGATCTCCCGTCTGGTCGATGGCATCAGGGCCGTGGACGTGCCAGTGGTCTTCGTCGAGACGACGATCAACCCCGACCTCATGCGGCGCGTCGCCCACGACGGCGGTGTAGGTGTGGGCGAGCCACTCTACGGCGACTCGGTCGGAGAAATCGGCAGCGGCGCGGAAAGCTACGAGGGCATGATGCGCACGAACGCGCGACGCATCCAGCGCGGCCTGCTGACTCGGAGCGGCTCGTGAACGGCCCGAGCGCCCACGGCCTGAGCGTTCATGGCTTGAACGTTCATGGGCTCACCGTCAACTACGACGGCATCAGCGCGTTGCGCGACGTCTCCTTCGCGTGCGCCCCCGGCGAGGTGCTCGGCGTGGTCGGGCCCAACGGCGCCGGCAAGTCGACGCTGATCAAAGCCATCCTCGGGCTCTTGGACGTTGATGCGGGCACCGTGGCCGTGGGCGGTCGTTCCGCGTCGGGCTGCCGGGCTGACGTGGCCTACCTGCCGCAGCGCTCCGCCATCGATTGGGACTTTCCCGCGGAGGTGCGCGAGGTCGTCGCGATGGGACGCTACGTCCACAACCGGACCCTCGGCCGGCTGGGCCGCAGGGAGCGGCGCCTCGCGGCGGTGGCCCTCGACCAGGTCGACATGGCCGCGTTCGCGCGGCGTCAGATCGGCGAGCTCTCGGGCGGCCAACAGCAGCGGGTGCTCTTCGCTCGAGCGCTGGCTCAGCACGCGCGCGTGTACCTGCTCGACGAGCCCTTCACCGGCGTCGACGCCATGACGCGCAAGGTGCTCGAGGATCGCATCCGCGCGCTCGCGGCCGGTGGCGCGGTCGTCGTCGTCGTCGACCATGACCTGGCCGGCCTGAGCGACCGCTACGACACGCTGCTCATCCTCGCCCGTCGCGTGATCGCCTGCGGGCGTCCCGAGGAGGTCTTCACCGGCCCTCTGCTCGCCCGCGCGTACGGCGCCGTCCCCGCGCCCATCGGCGCGCTCGTCCAGGGAGTCTGAGATGGACCTTCTGTACCAGCTGTTCGTCGACCCGCTCGTCCGCTACGAGTTCATGCGCGTCGGCATGATGGCGGCGATCGTCGTGGGCGTCACCTCCTCGGTGCTCTCCTGCCTGCTCGTCGTTCGCCATCAGGCCCTCCTCGGGGACGCCGTCAGTCACGCGGTCCTTCCGGGCGTGGCGATCGGCTGGCTCGTGGCGGGCCATCTCGGCATCTTCTGGGGCGCGCTGATCGCCGCGTTGCTGTCCGGTGTGGCGATCACATATGTGGAGCGGCACACGCGCGTCAAGCTCGACGCCGTCATGGGCATCGTCTTCACGTTCGCCTTCGCGCTCGGCCTGGCGATCATCAGCGTCACGCGACCGACCGGGATCGACCTGTTCCATGTGCTGCTCGGCAACGTGCTCGGCGTCGACCGCGGCGACCTCTACCTGACGGCGGGTTGCGCGGCGCTGGTGCTGGTGACCGTGATGACGCTCTTCCGTCCGCTCCACCTGTGGAGCTTCGATCCGGTCATGGCGAAAGCCGTCGGCCTGCCGGTCGGGCGTCTGCACTACGTCCTGACGGTGCTGCTGTCGACGACCATCGTGGCCTCCCTGCAGGCGGTCGGCCTCGTGCTCGTGGTCGCGCTGCTCGTCACGCCGGGGGCCACCGCCTACCTGCTCAGTCGCCGGCTGTCGACGATGATGCTCGTCGCCAGCGGCGCCGGTCTCTTGGCCGCCTCCGGCGGGCTGTATGGCTCGTACCATCTCGATGTCGCCTCCGGCCCAGCGATCGTGATCGTGGCCTCGCTCCTCTTCGCGCTGGCCTTTTGCTGCGCGCCCCGGAAAGGGCTCATCTCCCAGACCCTGCGCCGCCGGCGCAGCGCCGCCACCGTGCGGCGGGAGGACACGCTCAAAGCGCTCTTGGCGGACGCCGAGCCTGTGGGACCGCACGGGCAGAGGCGCTCGCGCGTCGAGCGCCGACATGTGCTGAGCTGTGAACGCGGACTGCTGCGCGACGGGCTGTGCGTGCGAGCAGACGACGGTCTGTCGCTGACCGAACGGGGTCGGGCGGCGGCTCTGCAGGTGCTGCGCGCGCACCGGCTTCTCGAGCGCTACCTCCACGATGCCGAGGGCGTGCCGCTCGATCAGGTTCACGCCGCGGCCGACCAGCTCGAGCACGACGTCTCCGCTGACGCTCTCGAGGCCATGGACGCCAGCCTGGGACACCCGACCAACGACCCACATGGACATCCCATCCCGAGCCCCTCTGGTCGGCTCGCCCAGATCGCTGGTCATCCGCTTCCCGGGCACCCGCTGGGACTGCCGGGACGGGTGGCGATGGTCGCGGACGACCGGGCGGATCTGCTGGCGGAGATGGTCGCGCTCGGCGTCGTTCCCGACGCCACGGTGACTTTGATCGCCGACCGAGGCGGCCAGCTCGAGACCTTGATCGGCGAACGTCGCACGGTGCTCACACGAGCCGTCGCCGAACGCGTCTTCGTCGTCTCTCAGCCTTGCGTGGTCAGCGTCGCCGAGCAGTCAGAGCAGGACGAGGAGCAAGGCAAGCGAGCGCAGGAGGTCCGGACATGAACATGATGACGCAGCGCCGTTCCGTGGAGGTGATCGACGGCCAGGACATCCCGCTAGCTCTGACCGGGCTGGTTGACCGTGTGGTTGTGCTGCGCGGCTGGTGCACGACGGCAGTGGGCTTGCGATCAGGCCGCGTCGTCGCGATGGGCGTGGGACGGTCACCCGTGACCGCTCTGGCTCGTCTGGTGCGCCGGAGCGTCGCCGAGGCGACCGTGCCCGCGCCGGCGATGGGGGTCCTCCGGTCGTGAGAGCGCGTCTGCGTGGACTGGTGGGCAGCGCTCTGGTGGTGCTGCTCGGCTACCTGCTCGTCACCATGCTGTTCCCACCGTCCGCCAGCAAGGTGATCAGCGACCAGGCCAAGGTGAACCGCATCCTGACGCGGTTGCGGACTCCGTCGACGGCGGTGGCAGGCGCCACGTCTGCGGCGGCTCCGGGCGCGGCGTCTGCGGCGGCTCCGAGGCAGGCGCAGCGGCGCCCCGCCAGCCGAACACCGGCGGAAGCGAATGCTCACCCTCCGCGGGCGATTCGCAAGCAGGCGTCGGGTCGCGACGATCCCAACGCCCGTGCACCCGTGACCCGCGTGACCTTCACCCGCGGCGCGGACGTGGCGATCGGTCGGCTGACCATCCCCAAGGTGGGGTTGCGCACAGGCTTCCGCAGCGGCGTGTACGACGAGGCTCTGAGGAAGGGCCCCGGGCACTGGCCCGGCACGGTTCTGCCGGGCACGCGCGGCAACGCCGTCCTGTCGGGTCACCGCACGACCTACACCCACCCGTTCCGCGACCTCAACCGGCTCCGCCGCGGTGACCGGATCATCACCCGTCTGCGCGGTCAAGAAGCGGTGGTCTTCCGCGTCCGCCGGAGGCTGATCGTCGAGGAGGACGAGTACGTGGACGCGATCCTGCACCGACTGCCGGGGCCGGCGCAACGCAGGATCACGCTGTTCGCCTGTCATCCGAAAGGGTGGCGCACCCATCGCATCGTCGTGCGCGCCACTGCCGACTCCGGCGCGACTGCCGACTCCGCCCCGCGAGCCCGCAACCGTCCCCGTCAACAGCAACAACGAGCGCAACAACGACGTGACCAACAAAGAGATGTTCGAGAGAGGAGGCCGACCAAGCTGCGCCCGAACGACCACCGACCATCCAGGAACACACCCACGGAGGTGAGACTTTGACCGCAAAAGAGCTATTCGGTGGCAAACCGGTTATGACATTCAACAACGAGATGGACCGGAGAGCCTTCATCCGCAACGCCGCGTTGATCGGCGTCGGCGGAACCCTGGCCGTGACCATGCGCACCGACCCCTTCGCGTTCGCGCAGGGATCGACCAGCGACGTGGACATCCTGAACTACGCCCTCACGCTTGAGTACCTCGAAGCGGAGTTCTACACGCAGGGCGTGTCAGGCAACGTCCTGTCCGGTCGCGAGCTCGAGCTCGTGACGCCCATCCGCGACCACGAGCAGGAGCACGTGGCCGCGATCACGCAGACACTCAACGACCTGGGCGCGCAACCCGTGGAGAAGCCCAAGTTCACGTTCCCCGACGGCACGTTCACGGACCGTGCGACGTTCCTCGATACCGCATCGACGTTCGAGGAGCTCGGCGTCGACGCCTACCACGGGCAGGTTCCGAACATCCAGAGCCCTGAGATTCTCGCCGCGGCCGCGTCCATCGCGGGCGTCGAGTCCCGCCACGCCGCCATCCTGGCGGACCTGACGGGAGGCAACCCGTTCCCGGCCCCGGTCGAGGACTCGAAACCGATGCAGGCCGTCCTGCAACAAGCGATGCAGTTCATCCAAGGAGGTTGAGGAATGACGACCAAACGACGTGATCTCGTCAGGGGAGCGGCCACCGTCATCCCCGGTGCGCTGGCGCTGCAGATGCTTGGCCAGAAGTGGGCGTTCGCGCAGTCGGCGGACTTCGACGGCCCGATCGATGTCTTGAACTACGCGCTCACCCTCGAGTACCTGGAGGCCGAGTTCTACCGCCAGGGCAACGGGGCCGGCCTGCTCGAGGGCAAGGAGGCGCAGTACCTGCAGACCATCGGAGAGGACGAGGCAGCGCATGTCGCCGCCCTGACCGACACGATCATGCAGCTCGGAGGAGAGCCGGTGCCCGCCCCGGGCGTCGACTTCGGTGAGGCGTTCCAGAGCCGCGACTCGTATCTGGAGACGGCCTTCACGTTCGAGAACCTGGGCGTGCAGGCCTACCTGGGCGCTGCGCCGGCCCTATTCGAGGAGAAGGAGCTGCTCACGGCGGCCGCCGGGATCTTCGGTGTCGAAGCCCGGCACGCGGCCATCATCGGGCAGTTGCAGGGCAAGTCCGCCGAGGACGGCGTCTACATGGGCGCGTTCGAGACCCCGCTGCCGAGATCCGAGGTGTTGGCGGCCGCGCAGCCGTTCCTCACCGGCGCCGGTGGCGCCGCCGGAGGTGCAGCCGCCACGCTCTGAGAGCGTCGACCAGCCCACAGCGACGACCGCGGCCCCGTCCATCGCGGACGGGGCCGCGGTCGTGTGCCGATCCATGGCTCCGGGTCCAGGCACTCGCTCGGCAAAGATGGCACCCTGGAACTTGGAGAGCACGGCAGCAGCACGTGCCGAAGTTGACCGGAACGCCCCGTGACAAGGAGGGTTCCATGGCGAATCGCGAAGCAGAAGTCGATGCGCTGCGCGCGCAGGTGCGCTTCCTCGAGGAAGAGGCCGCCATCCTGCGGCGGCGGACAGAGGACGCGCCCGGGCGGATGCGCGCCATCGAGGAGCGGCTGCTCGAGACGAAAGCGCAACTCTCCAACGCGTCGGCGCAGAACGGCAAGCTCGTCGACAAGCTGCACGAGGCGCGTGACCAGATCGTCGCGCTGAAGGAGCAGGTCGAGAAGCTCTCGACCCCACCCTCGAGCTACGGCGTCTTCCTGGGGGCCCGAGAGGACGACACCGTCGAGATCTTCGCCCAAGGGCGCAAGCTCCGCGTCAACGTCAGCCCCGAGGTGCAGGCCGAGACCCTCGTGCGCGGTCAGGAGGTCGTGCTCAACGAGGCGCTCAACATCGTCGAGGCGGCCTCGTTCGAAGTGATCGGCGAGGTCATGGCGCTCAAGGAGCGCCTCGACGACGACCGGCTGCTCGTCATCAACCACACCGACGACGAGCAGGTCGTGCGTTTGGCCGAACCGCTGAAGCAGACCCCCATCCGCGCCGGCGACTCGCTGCTCGTCGAACCGCGCTCGGGCTACGCCCTCGAACGCCTGCCGCGCCCCGAGGTGGAGGAGCTGGTCCTCGAGGAGGTGCCCGACATCTCCTACTCCGACATCGGTGGCCTGGGCTCGCAGATCGAGGCGATCCAGGACGCCGTGGAGCTGCCGTTCCTGCACGCCGACCTCTTCGTCGAGCACGAGTTGCGGGCGCCCAAGGGCATCCTGCTCTACGGCCCGCCCGGGTGCGGCAAGACGATGATCGCCAAGGCCGTCGCGAACTCCCTGGCCAAACGGGTCTCGGAGAAGGAAGGCCGCGCCGACGCGCGCAGCTACTTCCTCAACATCAAGGGCCCCGAGCTGCTGAACAAGTACGTCGGCGAGACCGAGCGCCAGATCCGCCTGATCTTCCAGCGCGCCCGGGAGAAGGTCGAGGAGGGTTTCCCCGTCATCGTCTTCTTCGACGAGATGGACTCGATCTTCCGCACCCGCGGGTCCGGCGTGTCCAGTGACGTGGAGAACACGATCGTCCCGCAGCTGTTGAGCGAGATCGACGGCGTGGAGGCGCTCAAAGACGTCATCGTGATCGGAGCGTCCAACCGCGAGGACATGATCGACCCGGCGATCCTGCGCCCCGGTCGGCTCGACGTGAAGATCAAGATCGAGCGCCCCCAAGAGGACGCCGCTCGCGAGATCTTCGCGATCTACCTGCACAAGGGACTGCCGCTGCATCCCGACTTCGTCAAGGAGCACGGCGGCGAGCAGCAGGCGATCGAATGGCTGATCCTGGAGACCTGCCGGAAGATGTACATCGACAGCGAGGAGAACCGGTTCCTCGAGGTCACCTACGCCAATGGCGACAAGGAGATCCTGCACTTCAAGGACTTCAACTCCGGAGCGATGATCGAGAACGTCGTCATGCGCGCCAAGAAGTTGGCGATCAAGCGCTTCCTGGACGAAGGCCAGAAGGGCCTGAAGCCGGTGGATCTCTTCGAGGCCATCCGCGACGAGTTCAAAGAGAACGAGGATCTGCCGAACACCACCAACCCGGACGACTGGGCCCGCATCTCGGGCAAGAAGGGCGAGCGCATCGTCTACGTCCGCACGCTCATCGGCGACGGCAAGGAGCCCGGCAAGTCCATCGAGAGCGTGAACACGGGCCAGTACCTGTAGCCCCCCGTCGCGACGCTCGGGAGGTCGCTGAAGGGATCAGGGTCTCAGCAAACCGTCGAAGCGCCGAGAGGCGAGCCGCAACCCCGCCCAGGCCATCCCCAGCAAGACCGCAGCGTGGGCGATGAGCGACCAGTCGAGCAGACCGAGCGTCAGCGAGCGCAGGAGGACGCGCCGTGGTAGAGCGGGGAGAGTTGGAGGAGCGGGCGCGCGAAGGGCGGATAGATCTCCGGCGGGAAGAAGGTCGTCGAGAACAGGAAGAGCGGCAGGATGACGAGCTGGATGAGGTCGAAGTCCTGCCATGAGCGGATGAACGTCGTAGCTGTGAGACCGACGGCGGCGAAGGCACAGCCGAGCAACACGGCCGCGGGGAGCGCGAGCACCGCCCATGGGGAGGCGAGCCCCATGACCGCCATGACAACCAGGAAGGCGGCGCTGTAGAGCAGCCCGCGCAGCTGGCTCCAGAAGAGCTCTCCGGCGACGATGTCGGCGGGCGAGAGCGGCGTGGCGAGCATGGCCTCGTAGGTCTTGGCCCACTTGATCTTGTGGTAGACGTTGAAGGTCAACTCGAGCAGCGCTCCGTTCATGGCTGACGCCGCCAGCAGTCCCGGTGCGATGTACACGGTGTAGTCGATGGGGCCTCGCGGCCCGGGCACGTCGCCGACCAGGCCTCCCAGGCCCACGCCCATGGCGAAGAGGTACAGGACCGGTTCCAGAAAGCCGGAGAAGAGCACCCACCATGCTCGGCGGTACACGAACAAGTTGCGTTCGACCACGGCGCTGGCGCGCCAGCGAGGGCGCACCGCAGCAGGCAGTCGCCGGCGCCGGATCGGCGGTCTCTGGGCGGTGGGCTCAGCCTTCATCGTCTGAGCCGCCCCGTGAAGAGACGGACCGCGAACCAGGCGCCGATGATCACCCAGACGAGCAGGCAGCCCACGTGCAGCGGGGCCGGCCAGGCGGGCGCGCGGGTCAGCTCGACGCCATGCCAGAGCGGGGTGAGCGGCGCGATCGCCTGCAGCCAGTCGGGCAGCCCGCTGATCGGGAAGAAGGTGCCGGAGAAGAGGTAGAGGGGCACGACCGCGAACCGGAAGACGCCGCTGACCGCGTACTCTGAGCGAACGAGCGCTGTATAGGCCATCAGCGGCGCAGCGAACGCCAAGCCGACCAGCAGGGCCGGCGCGACGGCGAGCAGGGCGCCGCGCGGTGAGATCGTCCCGGCGACGGCGCTCATGCCCGCGAAGACCGCGCTCGCCAAGAGCAGGCGGCAGAACGCCCAGCCGAGAAGACCGAGGACAAGATCACGGGGGCCGACCGGCGTGGCGACGGCGGCGAGATAGCTCCGGTTCCACTTGAAGCCGCCGAGCACCGGCCACGTGGAGACCATGGCACCGGTCTGCATGGCGTTGGCGGCCAGCAGCCCAGGGGCAAGAAACGCGAGGTAGGAGCCGCCGCGCAGGCTCCCGCCGGCGGCGCCGTCGTCGATCAGCGTGCCCAGCGCAAGGCCCATGGCGGCGAGGTACAAGAGCGGGGCGGCGAAGGTGGTGGCCGCGTGGCCGCCCCGCTGCCGCCAAAGCGCAGCTCGACGACCTCGCGTGTGACGTGCGCGGCGATGAGCTCGCGGGGCGAGCCCTCAGCCACGATCCGGGCACGGTCCATGATCACGAGACGGTCGCAGAGCTGCTCGGCCTCATCCATGTAGTGGGTCGTGAGCACCAGGGTGACGCCGCGCTGCTTCAGCCGGTAGAGCCGGTCCCAGAGCAGATGGCGCGCTTGAGGATCCAGCCCGGTTGTCGGTTCGTCCAACAGCAACAGCTCGGGTTCGCACGAGCGCGCGCGGTGACGAGCGGCGTTTCATGCCGCCGGAGAGCGGCTCGACTTTCTCCGCGCTGCGCTCGGTGAGCTGCACGAACTCGAGCAGCTCGGAGATGCGCGGTCGCAAGACCCGACGGGGCAGCCCGAAGTACCATCCGTAGACCAGCAGGTTCTCCGCCACGCTGAGCTCGTCGTCGAGCGCGTCTTCCTGCGTGACGACGCCGAGCCGCGCGCGCACGCGGGACCGTCGTCCTGAGGGTCGCGCCCCAAGACGCGCAGCTGACCCTCGGTGACCGGCGAGACCGGCTTCGACCACCGCTGCGCCCATGGAAATCGACGCAGCACGCCCGAAACGGGGAGACGGCCTCGCCGCGGGGCACTAGGCTGGCCGTCCGGCGGCGCGATGAGGACTCAAGACGCATGGCAATCACGAAGTACATGGGGACCGAGACGGAGTTCGGCATCTCGGTCGTGGGCCGTCCCGACTTCAACCCTGTGCTGGCGTCATCCATGGTCGTGAACGCCTACGCCTCGGACGGTCGGCACCGCGCGCGCTGGAACTACGAGGAGGAGTCGCCGCTGCGCGACGCCCGCGGCTTCGTCCAGGAGGGCGCGCAAGAAGCCCCCGTCGAGGACGAGGTCGGGCTCGCGAACTCGATCCTGACCAACGGCGCGCGCTTCTACGTCGACCACGCCCACCCCGAGTACTCCTCGCCGGAGTGCTCGAACCCGCGCGACGCCGTGGTCTGGGACAAGGCGGGGGAGCGCATCCTCGACGTGGCCGCACGGCGGGCGGCGCAGCTCCTCGCCGCCGATCAGGGCAAGCCGGGGCGGCTGGTCATCTCGAAGAACAACACCGACGGCAAGGGCGTCGCCTACGGGATGCACGAGAACTACGTCGTCGACCGCAGGGTCCCCTTCGGCGAGATCGTCCGGCAGATCACGCCGTTCTTCGTCTCGCGCCAGATCATGGTCGGCGCCGGCCGCATCGGCAACGAGTTCGATCTCGCCGACGTGCCGTATCAGCTCAGCCAGCGTGCGGACTTCTTCGAGGTCGAGGTGGGTCTGGAGACGACCCTCAAGCGCCCGATCGTGAACACCCGCGACGAGCCGCACGCCGACCCGGAGCGCTTCCGGCGCCTGCACGTGATCATCGGCGACGCGAACATGAGCGAGACCTGCACCTACCTGAAACTGGGCGCGACCGCGCTGGTGCTCGCCATGATCGAGGACGGCGTGCTCCCTGACGCACCGGCCATCGCTCAGCCCGTGAAGGCGCTGCACGCCGTCTCCCACGACCTGTCCTGCCAGCGCACGGTCAGCTTGAAGGACGGCCGGGCCATCACGCCCATCGAGCTGCAATGGCACTACCTGGAGCAGGGCCAGAAGTACGCGGAACAGCGCGACGTCCCCGATTGGGCGGGCGAGCTGCTCGCCACGTGGGAGCGCATCCTCGTCGGGCTCGAGCGCGATCCCATGAGCCTGGAGCGCGAGGTCGACTGGGTCACGAAGTACCGCTTGGTGCAGCGCTACCGGGAGCGCGACGGGCTGGACTGGGACGCCGACAAGCTGAAGCTGATCGACGTGCAGTACCACGACGTGCGCACCGACGCGGGGCTGTACAACAAGCTCCTCTCGACCGGGCGGGTCGACCGTCTCGTGCGCGAGGACGAGGTGCGCGCGGCGATGGACACGCCTCCGGCGGATACCCGCGCATGGTTCCGCGGCCGCTGCCTGGAGAAGTACCGCGACGCGGTCACCGCCGCCGGCTGGGACTCGATCATCTTCGACGTCGGCCGCGAGACCCTGCAGCGCGTGCCGATGATGGACCCCGGCCGGGGCGGCCGCGACGCCACCGAGCCGCTCATCGCCCGCTGCGAGACCGCCGCCGATCTCCTCGACGCGCTGCAGCGGTAGGCCCCGGGTAGACTCGCTCTCACCGGAGCGAACACAACGGGAGCGCATGGATGAGCGACGCAGGTCAGGTCCGCCGACAGCGGACGAAGCAGGAGGAAGAGGTCGAGGAGACGGCCGAGACGACCACCGAGGCGGTGGACACCTCAGACGTCGACGACCTGCTCGACGAGATCGACGAGGTGCTCGAGGAGAACGCCGAGGAGTTCGTCAAGAACTACGTCCAGAAGGGCGGCGAGTGAGCCAGCTAGCTGACGCGTTCGGGACGACAGCGTTCGACGCGTCGGGCAGCAGCTTCTCGCACCTTCTGCGTCGCATCGACCCGACGGCGGTCGGCGACGGGGGAGAGGCGCGCGGTGTCGATGCGGTCGAGGGCACGACGATCGTCGCGCTGACCTTCGAGAACGGCGTCATCATGGCGGGCGACCGGCGCGCCACGGCGGGCAACATCATCTCCAAGCGTGACATGCGCAAGGTCTTCCCGGCCGATGAATGGTCCGCGGTGGGCATCTCGGGCGCCGCCGGGCCGGCGATGGAGATGGCGAAGATCTTCGCGACCGAGCTGGAGCACTATCAGAAGATCGAAGGATTCCCGCTCTCGCTGGAGGGCAAAGCCAACAAGCTCAGCCAGATGATCAGGGCGAACCTCGGCATGGCGATGCAGGGTTTCGTGGTCGTCCCGCTCTTCGCCGGCTACGACCCCCGGGGCCTGGTCGCGCGCATCTATGAGTTCGACGCCGCGGGGGGACGGTACGAGGAGCGCCGCTTCGCCACCACCGGGTCCGGCGGGCGCGACGCGCGTGGTTCGATGAAGGCCCGCTACGAAGAGGGCCTGGAGCGCGAGCGGGCCATCGACATGGCGATCGAGGCGCTCTGGGACGCGGCCGATGAGGACTCCGCCACCGGAGGCCCCGACCTGGTCCGCGGGATCTACCCGCTCGTCGCGGTGATCGACCCTGACGGCTACACCGAGCTCGAGGATGAGCAGGTCGCCGCCAGGGTGGAGACGGTCATCAGCAGCCGCCGCCGGTAAGAAGCGCCTCGTGAGGAAAGGAGCGCACCCGTGGCGATGATGCCGTACGTCTCACCGGAACAGGTGATGAAGGACCGGGCGGACTACGCCCGCAAAGGCATCAGCCGGGGCCGCTCGGTCGTCGCGGTGACCTACGCCGCAGGCATCCTCTTCGTGGCGGAGAACCCGTCCGCGACGCTGCACAAGGTGAGCGAGATCTATGACCGGATCGGCTTCGCCGCGGTGGGGCGCTACAACGAGTTCGAATCGCTGCGGCGCCAGGGCATCCGCCTCGCCGACGTGACCGGCTACCAGTACGCACGCGAGGACGTGAGTGGTCGGTCGCTGGCAAACGCCTACGCCAGCGCGCTCGGGGCGGCGTTCACGGAGGGGTCCAAGCCGTTCGAGGTGGAGCTGCTGGTCGCCGAGATCACCCCGTTCGAGATCGAGCTGTACCACATCCTCTACGACGGTTCGATCACCGACGAGCAGGGGTTCGTGGCGATCGGCGGCAACGCCGAGTCGGTCACCGCGGCGTTGCGGGAGAACCACGAGGATCATCTGGACCTCGACGCCGCGCTGCGGCTCGGCCGCGACGCGCTCTCCGCAGCCTCGGAGAACGGCGCCGTGCCGCCGGAGCGCCTGGAGGTCGCGGGGTTGGACCGTGAGCGTGGTCGCCGGAAGTTCTTCCGCCTGAGTGAGGAGGCCGTCGCGGCCGCCACAGGGGTCGCCGGCGAGACGTCCGGGTAGAAGCGACGGAGGAAGTCACAGCATCAACGCTGCAACGAGAAGGACGCCGCCATGACCATGACCACAGCCGAGATCAGCGAGCTGCTCGGAGACGAGGCCGAGTCGCTGCTCAATCACAAGAGCGAGACCGTCGACGCGACGGTGCTGCACGCGCCAGGGCCCGGCTTCATCGACGAGGTGTACGCCCTGTCAGACCGCAACAACCGGGTGCTGCACAACCTCGCGTGGCTCTTCCATCAGGGCCGGCTGTCCGGCACTGGGTATCTCTCGATCCTTCCGGTCGATCAGGGCATCGAGCACTCCGCGGGCGCCAGCTTCGCGCCGAATCCGCAGTACTTCGACCCCGACAACATCGTGCGGCTCGCGGCTGAGGGCGGCTGCAACGCGGTCGCGTCGACGTTCGGTGTTCTGGGGGCGCTCAGTCGGAAGTGGGCGCACAAGATCCCGTTCATCGCCAAGATCAATCACAACGAGCTGCTCACCGCGCCCAACACCTACGACCAGATCATGTTCGGCTCGGTGCAGCAGGCGTGGGATATGGGCGCGGCCGGCGTCGGCGCGACCGTGTACTTCGGCAGCGAGGAGTCCAACCGCCAGCTCATGGAGGTCGCCGAGGCTTTCGCCGAGGCGCACCGGCTCGGCATGTTCACGGTGCTGTGGTGCTACCTGCGCAACAGCGCGTTCAAGGTCGACGGCACGGACTATCACACGGCGGCGGACCTGACCGCTCAGGCGAACCACCTTGGCGTCACGGTCGAAGCCGACATCATCAAGCAGAAGCTGCCGGAGAACAACGGCGGGATGAAGGTGCTGAACACCGAGTCCGGCTACGGCAAGCTCGACGAGCGCATCTACTCCGAGCTGACCTCCGACAACCCCATCGACCTCTGCCGCTACCAGGTGGTGAACTGCTACAACGGGCGCATCCCGTTGATCAACTCCGGCGGCGCGTCCTCCGGTGAGAGCGATCTCGCCGAGGCCGTCCGCACGGCCGTGATCAACAAGCGCGCCGGCGGCGTGGGGCTCATCTCGGGCCGGAAGGCCTTCCAGCGCCCCATGGACGAAGGCATCGAGTTGCTGAACGCGATCCAGGACGTCTACCTGGCTGAGGACATCAGCCTCGCCTGAGACCATCGATTCCTGGTCGCGGCACTTACACTGGCGGTCCGCGATCAGGAGCCGCACATGGACCGCCGCATCTTCGGTATCGAGGTCGAGTACGGGGTGACCTGCACCTTCCGGGGGCAACGGCGCCTCTCGCCCGACGAGGTCGCCCGTTACCTCTTCCGCCGGGTGGTCAGCTGGGGCCGTTCATCGAACGTCTTTCTTGAGAACGGCGCCCGTCTCTACCTCGACGTGGGCTCGCATCCCGAGTACGCCACGCCCGAATGCGACTCGATCCCCGAGGTCGTGATCCACGACAAGGCGGGGGAGCGCATCCTCGAAAGCCTCGTCGAGCAGGCCGAGCAGCGTCTGCACGAGGAGGGCATCGCTGGGCAGATCTACCTCTTCAAGAACAACACCGACTCCGCCGGCAACAGCTATGGCAGTCACGAGAACTATCTCGTGACGCGCTTCGGTGAGTTCCAAAAGCTCGCCGACACGCTCATCCCCTTCCTCGTGACCCGGCAGATCTTCGCGGGCGCGGGCAAGGTGCTGCAGACCCCGCGGGGGGCGGTGTACTCGATCTCGCAGCGCGCTGAGCACATCTGGGAGGGGCTCTCCTCGGCGACCACGCGCAGCCGGCCGATCATCAACAGCCGTGACGAGCCACACGCTGACGCCGAGCGTTTCCGGCGTCTGCACGTCATCGTCGGCGACTCGAACATGAGCGAGTACGCCGTCTGGCTGAAGCTCGCCACGACCGACCTGGTCCTGCGCATGATCGAGGCCGGCACGATCATGCGCGACCTCAGTCTGGACAACCCGATCCGCGCCATCCGCGAGATCAGCCACGACATGACCTGTCGTCGGCGGGTGAAGCTGGTGGGGGGCCGTGAGATGTCGGCGCTGGAGATCCAACGCGAGTACTACCAGCGCGTCGCCCAGTACGTCCAGAACACCGGCTCGGACGCCGAGAGCGAGAAGGTGCTCGCCGAATGGGGCCGGATCATCCACACGCTCGAGGACGATCCGATGAAGCTCTCACGGGAGTGCGACTGGGTCGCGAAGCACCAGCTCATCGAGGACTACCGACGTCGGCACGATCTCGCCCTCGCGCATCCGCGCGTGAGCATGCTCGACCTGCAGTACCACGACGTTAACCGTGAGCGCGGCCTGTACTACCTGCTGCAACGCCGCGGGCGTGTGGATCGCATCGTCACCGACGCCGAGATCGAACGCGCCCGCGACCTGCCGCCCCAGACCACCCGTGCCCGGCTGCGCGGCGAGTTCATTCGCCAGGCGAAGCGCAAACGGCGCGACTTCACCGTGGACTGGGTGCATCTGAAGCTGAACGACCAAGCTCAGCGCACCGTGCTCTGCAAAGACCCCTTCCGCAGTCACGACGACCGCGTCGAGAAGCTCATCGCCAGCATGTGACGACGCGCAAGAGGCTCGATTGCTGGATACAGTTTCGCGGTGATGACCTGATTAGTGGCTCTTATGGGGATATACAGTCTTTCGTAGAGCACGGGACGTTGCCGCCTCTGTGGCTTCAAGAGAGCGAAATGGAGAAACTCGCGCATCCGCGAGTCTTTGCTTCCCAGGCGCGACACATACGGGACAAGCTCGATGTCGAGCGGGAAGAACTCGCGGATACGCGAGCTTTTGCCGTAGCCAAGATTGGAGCTCTTCGCGCTTCAGCGTTTCAGCGCTTTAGCCCCGATCATTCATGGGACCCGCCGTTGTCGCTGGCGCGTGGTGGGTGAGGTGGGCCGGGGGCGGAGGACGTGTGAGGTGCGTGGGACCCCGGTTCTGACCGTGTTGACGCGTGTTTCGGGCATGACGAGTCGCCGGCGGGCGTGGCGCCGTGCTCCTCGGGGCGGGGGGCGGTTACGCGGGCGTGG